>NZ_JBWVBD010000004.1:0-488199 GCF_057221075.1 Ruegeria sp. HKCCD6647-2
AAACCCTCTCTTATCAAATCGACTCAAACTGCCCCATTGGTGCTGACGTCAGACAATTCAATCTCGAGTTTGTCGAAATAGATGAAATAATAGAGAAAATCGACACCTCTCTCGCTGAGAAGGTTGCAGGCGAAATTCTCCAACAGCGAGACGCTGCGACTGATGGGTCTCGAATTCTAGCAATGAATGACGCACAGATGGCATTGTTTGTGAATTCTGAGAGAACTTCTAGACAAGAGAGAGTGTCGACAAATCTTTACGGTTACAAAACTTGGTGGTTGACCGAGGAAACTGCAGTTCTCCGGGCACTACGAAAGCACGAGCAGAAAGCGGATGTCGTTATGCACCCTCAGTTTTTGATGAACCACTTCATTCTTGATCCAAAATTTATCAAGGCAAACAAAAAGAATGACCGTGAGATAATGCCGACGCTTTTCGGCTTGAGGATTACCGACAGAGTTCCACCCGGAGAAATGAAGGAGTTTATCAGAAGCATTGGAGACTTGGCAGGATTGGACGAAGCAGCCCAAAAGGCTCGTATTCGGGCAGCGGCCAATAAACTAAAAAGACGCAGACCGGGATAAGTCTGTTTCTGTCAAAGCACCAATTCTAGGCTGTCAAATGGGACTGGCAAAAAAGCCAGGCCAAATTCCTCCTATTGTAACCCTAGAGCTATTGCAGCCTCAGCGTTCTCACGGTTCCTCTGAGTTCTCTCGAAGAATGCCCGGCTTCCCTTGTGTACCGCAAAGACTATCGAATGGTTGTCCAAATATTCAGTTGCGGCATTTGCGTGGGCCCTTTTGAAATCCTTTCCAGGAAAAAATTTAGTGCAATCATCCATTTTGAGAACCGGAACCGGCTCAATCGCTCCCTTGCGTGAGCCAGCACCAGACGCCGGAATTCTACTCTGCAAGCGGGTTTAATTTGCGGCCGTCCACAGAGCTTTGTTTTTAAAGCCAGTACCATTGTTAGAACCAGCATTGCCTAAGCAACCGGCGTTCGTGTGGATTCCGTAGGAAGTTTCGACTCCTTTCCCGCTAGTTGAAACAATTGGGGAGCCAGAATTACCTCCTTCAGTGTCCACCTTATGTTTGAGCACGACGTTGTTTGGACCGCGCCGGTATTCTCCAATTAAGCCACCCTTGTCGACTTGTTGAACATGATGTGATGTCATCGGCGTGAAGTCTGCACCATAGCCAATTACTGTGACCTCGGAAGGCGGAGTGGCATTTGACAACTCAAATCCACTACCTTGTACATCGAATGCCGTACGACCGGTTTGTTTGTTTGGTAAGATAGAGAATACAGCCCAATCATTCCCAATCTTATAAGGCTTGGAGTAGACAATTGAAGAGTGATCGATGTCGTATTGGTCTCTAATTTTCGACCGTCTTAGTAATCCGTTAACCGTGGATGAAGGCACATTGAACTCAATCTGAATCATTCCCGTAGCCGGTTCAACGCAATGACCAGCAGTAAACACTTTGCCGTTCGAACTGAGCCAGCCAGTACAGGCAACTGGCATAATCCGGCCCACAAAAGCGTGTTGCGAAAGTTGGCGATTATCTTCCGCTCCACACTGTGACTCTGGGCCCAGTTGTTCACCGCCTAATGGTACGCCCCCTGTCTCAATGCCCCTTCCCGGTTCGGTACCCCAAATAGCTCCGTCGATACCTACACCTTCGGTTTCAATACTGTTGCCGAAATCGGTATCCTCGGGATGAATTCCAGTATAGACAAAAACGGTGTCTCCATTAAATGCAGCTGTGTAACCAGCCTCAGGTAAATCGCCAGGCCGGAATATTTGAAATTCGCCGTCAGTAGCGGATTGAACCGCGATGAAACTGTTTGGACCGATTTCGACTTCACCGAGAGCAAACTGCGTCCAGCTTGCACCTGGAATTTGTTTGGACGCAACGAAGAAGCTCAGTTCGTCGACATTGACCTCTGAGCCTTCAGGTTGGTTTCGTAGTGCTTCGAGTAGCAATGTAGAAAGCTCAGTTGGAACTTGGGCTGCCGACCCCAACTCGACCGGCGAAATAGAGAAGGACTCTGGATTTTCATCCACTTGGAACGAAGTCTTTCCCTGGGATAATACCGCGCTTGACCAAGTCAGACAGAAAACCATCGAACACGCGGACAGTACTGGCTTTTGGTTACTTAGCATTACTCAATTCCTTTCATTCAAGTTACAAACAAGAAAAATACTCAAATCATATCTGTCAGCCATAACCTGTGCTGCCGCACATTGAAAAACGCTTCGCCAAAGTGGAATTGCCACGATGGCGGTATGGATCATTGTCGGCTTAGTTCGCTCATCATAGCAGCGAGTTTTGGGAAAGGGTTTGGACCAATCGGAGACTCTGTCCCAGCTCCCCTCGTTCCTACACCAATGAACCTGATTGAAGTTCCGCCAGCATTTTCATTGCGCTCGCTGCCACCGATTGTTTCATACGAAAGATTGTAAAAAAACTCATACATTGCTGCATGCTGAGCGGCTTCGACAACTGTCCCAACAAAGGCTCGCACGATTGTCGGGAGCGTCTCCGTGTCACCAATCGATAGCTTCCCGCCAATAACATAGCTCAGCTCTGCGCCACCAAATTGTTCGATAATTAGACTAGCAGCTCGAGTGGACTGCTCAGAAGCGGCCGCAGAAATAGTGCGCATGACCTTGTATTCCAACTCAGTAATGCCACAAACTTTCGGATCTGAGGTCAAGCCAGCGGTTTCGACTGCGCCAAACGATACCGAGGTTGGTTTGTTAGAGTTTTCACCAGGTAAGTACTCTAGTTTTGTGCCAGAACCACGCGTTAAAACAGGAGCAGGGCGAATTGAATCGGCAAGGGCTTCTGCAAAGATACGTGTCGCCGCTCCAAATCGTTCTGAACCGTAGGTAAGACTCAGCTCTAGTTGCTTTAACTTGTCCCCTTTCCTAGTTACGAAACCATCGTTTAAGAACGCCCTAAAATAGGTTTTGAATAGCGAGACATTTGCGGCCGAGCTTTCCGCATCGCCGACAAAGACATCCTGATTATAGAATTCCAAACCTTGCTGGAGCTCTTTTTCAAGTTTCTTGAAATCGGAGTTGCTAAGACGTGAATTAACGGCTCTAGAAGTAGATTCATAACGTATTGTTCTCATGCCGGGCACTGCAGATTCGGTCACAGCCACTGGAGTCTGAAATAGCTCTGCCAATACGCGATTCAGACGCTCAATTCCAGTATCAGGTATTGCACTTGCAGCTCTTTCAGGTGGGCCAGATTGACCAACCACTTGGCAAGACAGCGAGAAGCCTGTCGGAATGTCATCCCATTTTGTTACATAATCCGTTGGATCGACCGAAGCACAGCTGGCCAAAGCCACAATCGGAATCGCGAGAAACAAGTCTCTTCGAAACATAAAAACAATCTCCAAAAATAATACTTGCTATCGTCGGTTGATCGCCGAGAAGTTGTCAAGTGGAATTTAATGCCCAAAAATCCTGGCAGGAAATCATGTTGTCACTCGGCCCACCCAGGATCATCTGGGTTAGCTCCATGTTGCTCCCGGTAGACACGGTGATATCCGCTTGGACCGTAAGACTGTCCTCTTCCTTCCCTCTGATTTGCTCAATCTGATCAGAGGTGAACTGGCCGTACTATTTGTTTACGCCTCATCGGGCGTTTCTGTTGTTGTCCATATATGAATTTTCCTTGAAAAATGGTCTTTCGAGGGGCGCATCAATCGTTGCGCCACTTGGAGTTTTCCCCGAACCAGCGAAAGAGAGCCTTTGATAAGACCCTTTTCACCAGCACAAGGAAAAGTGCTGCTCTACCCCTTAAATGAGGCAGCACAAAAGTAATCTAGTGTGTTGAGTTACGGTTTCTGGAAGTGAACATCAGGCTTCTGTGTGTCCCGTCGCAAGACGCTGTGAGGAAACCCCGAAGCCGCGATGGTTAAACACACGTCCCTCATCAGTTTTACCCAGAGGTAGTGAGATTTAGATCATCATTTACGCATCATCGAAAAGACATGTCTGTCTCTTCTAGCAACCCCACCATGAGACCTAGCAATCTCGCATCGGATACGTCCCGTCCGACTGGTCTAGGGTGATGACCTTCATATTCAATTATCAAAGAGCGTAGCCGCCTTTCAGCAACCAGCCAGCAGAACAGACTCGCACCACCAACTTAACCAAGTTTCTATCCTTTATCGGAGAGATTGTAAAGGCGATATATTCAATTAATTGTAATTATTACAATTACCCCTTAACATTGATGAAGACTTCTCTCCGGTATCGTAACTAATAGGTAAAAAATGCACCACCAAATCCAACCCGGAATCGAGTTTCTACGGCGGTTCGAACAGTTTGATACTAAAATGCAGTTGAGCACGGCTCTAACGCTCCTATACATAGCCAGACATCAGGATCGACCTCAGGGCGTAACAACCGCGGATATACAAAACTGGGTCGGCTTGGGTACTGCGGCAGCTAGTAGAAACACGAATTACTGGGGCCAAGGTACTGCTGACATGCCGAATTCGGGTGTCAATTTGATCAGTGTTTCCATCAACCCAAATGACCGTCGCAAACGAGAACTGCGATTGACACCGAGAGGGGAAAACTTCGTTGCACAGTTGGAAGCAATCCTCTCTGGCACCAAAGAAAACTAGTCTATCCGACAAAGAAAGGGGCCAGCGCCTTTGCTAGCCCCTTGCTTGCGAAGTTTCACTAAGCCTTAGCAAACTAAGGCAGCAAATTCAGCGTCAACTGGATGTGCTTCCCCGGTCACCTGCTCGTAAGCATGCGTGACGTCCATCAGCCGCTTCTTGAGGCTTTCCCGGTCATACTGATTGTTCAGCCCCCATCCGGTTTTTAGTTCCAACCCTGCGATCAAATCAGCGTTCTTCTGGTCGACCAGCATCAGATAGTGCAACATAACCCGCTCATGGAGTGCTTGAGCCACCGACAGCGTTCTAGGCTTTTCATTGTCATCTTCTTTTTCTTCTCTACTCGATTGGTTTCTTGGGGTTTAATTTCAGTGTGCTTCAAGTCGAACCGAGGGCGACACGAGACTGCCCCCGAGTTCATCATACAATGCCTTGAAGGTTGTCAGGATCACATCGTCCAACTCTGCCCTCTTGGCGTAGACGCTGATACCAATGTCATCCTTGTTGGAGTGACCGACTGCAAGGTTCCTTGCCTCTCGGGCTACACCAGCGTTCACCAGTGCCGATACGGCGGTTCGTCTGAACGAGTGCATGTCCCATTTGGAATTGTCGCCCTCCAAACTCTTCCTCGCCTTCTCCAAGGCTTTCCCGAGGTAGTGACTAGGCTGCTTGTCGTAACCACCTAGGTTGATCCGAGGGAACAACCGACCTTCATTCTCTGGGCAAGCCGGTTCGACAATGGCTGCTTGCTTCATAGCCTTTCGAAGCAATGCACAGTCATCCTCACCTACGATCATGACTGACCGCTTCCCCGCTTCTGTCTTACTCTCAGGAATGTTGATGCAGATGTAATCGCCTCGGTCCTCTATGTCGGACAGGGAACGTCCACAGATTTCGTTCAGTCGGCATCCGGTAACCCAGAGTAGCCGCACGGTGACGAGCATTTCGAATTGGTATTTGAGGGCGGAGTTGCCAGCGATGTATGTGAGAAGGCTCTCAGCTTCTTCTCTGGTTACAGGTCTTAGCTTCTTCTCCCTTGGGTCTGCATTCTTCTTCTGACCCGCCACCCGTCTCAGGAGAGACGAAAAGGGATTGCGTACATCAGGATCAACCAAGCCCCAGTGATCCAAGACGCGCCAGTAGGACGCCAGACAGCACTGATAGGACTGTAATGATCGTGCCGAGAGAAGTTCACCAGTACGTTCAGAGGGTGTCCTTTTGAGGTACTCCATGAAATCCAGAGCCAACGCCCTGTTGATTTCAGTAACCTCAATGTTCCCAGCGAATGCCTCAAAGCCCTCAAGGTGCTGTCTGTACCTCACCTTAGTGGACTCCTTGATACCGTCTGCTTCGGTCATCCAGCGACGAGCCGTGTCCCTTACGGTGTTCCCTTCTTGCGGGTTGTGTCGTGCAACTTGATTGATCACAGGCTCAGGCATTGAACCCTCACCGATAGAGGCAAGAATTTCCGACAAGACCTCTTTTCGTCTGACTAAAGCCTCAGCCAAATCCTGCGTTCCGAGACCCCGCACGATCTCTTTCTTGCCAATGATAGCTTGATATTCGTTGGGAACTGCGACTCTGACCGCGTATCCCTTGCCTCTCTTAAAGAGGCCCTTTGGCACCCGTACATCCATCTCAAAAGGCTCCATTTACCGTTACATTCGGCGAAGAAACCTGTTGAAAATCAAGCACTTGGTGCGGTCGAGAAGACTCGAACTTCCACGGGTGTTACCCCACAGCGACCTCAACGCTGCGCGTCTACCAATTCCGCCACGACCGCACTGCCAATGACTTGGTAGAGGCGCGTATAGACGGACAGGCGCAGGATGTGAAGAGGCAAATATACGGGCGGATTGATTTCATTTTCGCACTTCATATCTGTAGCTCATATGAAATCCTAAAGCCTATAGTCAGGAGCATTGCATGACAGCCGCTGACCCTCGCCCCGTTGTCCAGATCGACGTCGTCTCGGATGTTGTGTGCCCCTGGTGCATTGTGGGATTTCGCCAGCTTGATCTGGCGCTTCAGCAGGAAAACGTGCTGGCGCGACTGCGATGGCATCCGTTCGAACTGAACCCGAACATGGGCCCATTGGGGCAAAACCTGCGCGAACATATTATGGAGAAATACGGCTCGACCGCAGAACAGAGCCAGCAAGCCCGCGACCGCCTAACCACTTTGGGGGCCGAGCTTGGGTTCGTCTTCAGTTTCAACGACGACAGCCGAATCTACAACACTTTCGCGGCGCACCAACTCTTGGATTGGGCTGAGGGTCAGGGGCGGCAGCATCCGCTCAAACTGGCGCTGTTCGATGCCTATTTCACCCAGCAACGTGACGTTTCAGACACCGAGGTCCTGATGGGCGCGGTCGAGGCGGCCGGATTGGACCCAACGGCAGCACACGCCGCGCTGGATTCTGGTGCTCATGCCGAACCGGTCCGAGAAAAACAGCAGTTCTGGACCAGCCGGGGCATTTCCGGTGTCCCCGCAATGGTGTTCGGCGGCAAGTATCTGCTGACCGGCGCACAAGGAACCGACACCTATGCGCAGGCGCTCCAAAGGTGCCTGTCCGAGGCCGCCTGAGGTCTTTCCCCCACCCCGCAGACCGTCTAAGGACATCACATGGAATGGAAGACGACCGACGGGCTGACCGATTACGACGAGGCCATTGCTTTTATGGAAGCACGTGTTGCCGCCATTGCGGCGGGCGAGGCAGACGAGTGCATCTGGCTGCTGGAGCATCCCGCGCTTTACACGGCTGGCACATCCGCCAAACGGGAAGACCTGACCGATCCCGACCGCTTTCCCGTGTATGAAAGCAAACGCGGCGGGCAATACACCTATCACGGGCCGGGCCAGCGCGTCGTCTATGTCATGCTAGATGTCGGAAAACGAGGCCATGACGTGCGCCGTTTTGTCGAACAGCTGGAAAACTGGGTTATTGCTGCGTTGGCGGAATTTAATGTCACCGGGGAAATACGCGAAGGGCGCGTCGGCGTCTGGGTCCAGCGCAATGACAAACCACTTACTGCGACGGGTCAGACAGCCGAAGACAAGATCGCGGCCATCGGCATCCGGCTGAGGAAATGGATCAGCTTTCACGGGATTTCGATAAATGTCGAACCGGATCTGGATCACTTTGGCGGTATTGTCCCCTGCGGCATTCAGGAACACGGTGTCACATCGCTGGTCGACTTAGGTTTACCGGTCACAATGGCGGATGTGGATGTGGCGCTGAAAAAGACGTTCGGCGAAGTTTTCGATCTGCCCCACCCCTCACAGGTTACGCCGAAATCACCCGCCCGAATCGCGAAATAGCGCAAAAAGTGACAACAATCGCCGTGAACAAGTTACTCTGTTTCTAAAAAGCCACGGAGTTTCCCCTAGGTTAACCCTAATTAGCGTAAAATTCAGGGTTTCTTCACGTCCCCCCGATACAAGCCGCTGGGAACCACGTAGTATGTAATGACCGTTCAAGAGTGAGTGGTGTGTTAACCGGTGAACCGGGCAGAGCCCGAGAAATCCGAGAAGTGTTTTGGTTACGAGTCTGCCGTTCCGACCCCATATCGGAACGGCAATTCTCGTTTTAGGGCCGGTGCTTTTTCAAATGCCCAAATCGCATCGGTTCCAAACAGGCCCGATCCGAATATTCCAGTTCCAGCGTCGTGTGACCGATGGCAAAGCGTTCCTGCAGCATTTGCCTGACGGCAGCCTGAATGTCCGCCGCGCGTGACCAGTCCTCTGCCGCGATAACCAAGTGAGCTGTCAATGCCGGCTCATTTTCCTGCATGCTCCACAGGTGGATGTGGTGCACATCTGCGACGCCATCGGCACTTTCAATTGCTACAGCAACGCTTTCAGGCTCCAAGTCAGGCGGGGCAGCCAGCATCAGTACCCGTATCGTTTCTCCGACCTCTGATTTGACGTGCCATAAGATATAGACCGAAATCAGGATCGTGACTGCGGGATCAACCCAGGTCCAGCCGAACAAGATGACCGCTGCGCCGGCTATGATAACGGCAACTGATCCCAATGCGTCGGCCACGTTGTGAATGAACGCGGCCCGGATATTCATGCTGTCTTTGGCCATAGCGTAAGTCAGCGCGGCCGTGATCAGGTCAACGATCAGGGCGATACCGGCAATCCAGACCACGATCCAACCATTGACCGGTTCCGGCTCGACGAACCGCATAACGCCTTCATAAAGCAGGTAAACCGACAAAACGATCAATGTGGTGTAGTTGGTCAGGGCAGCGACGACCTCGGCACGACCGTAACCAAAGCTCATCCGAGGGTCGGCTGGGCGCCGCGCGATCTTGCGGGCGAAGAATGCAATGATCAGAGCTATGGCGTCCGAAAAGTTGTGCAACGCATCCGCGATCAGCGCCAATGAGCCGGACAGAATACCACCTACGATCTGTGCCAATGTCAGGAACATGTTTACAGCGATGGCCCAGGCGACCCGGGCGTCGCCAGCATGAGGATCGATATGGTTGTGGGAATGTCCCGCGTGAGAATGCTGTTGTGGCATAGGTATTGTCTTCTTGTTTCTTCGCTAACCGCAAGGTAATTCCTCTAGTCACTAGAGGTTCAAGAGGTTTCCACAAAATGTTGTCGATTGGCGATCTTTTCCGTCGCACCGGGGTCAAGGTTCCCACGATCCGGTTTTATGAAGAAAAGGGTCTGCTGCCGCAGCCGGAACGGACGGCTGGCAACCAGCGCCGCTATGACGAAGCTTCGCTGAGGCGCCTGCAGTTCATTCGCCACACCCGGGATCTGGGATTGCCGTTGGCGGATATCGAGGCCCTATTGACATTGGAAGGCGCGCAGGGTGCGGATCTGGACCGTGCTCATGATATCGCGCAGAGGCAACTTGCCGATCTGCGCGATCGGATTCAGCAGCTAAAGCGACTGGAAAAAGAACTTGCGCGCATTACCGCGGCCTGTGACGGGCAGCACGACCATGTATGCGCCGTGTTGCACGCGTTTGGAGATCACGACGCCTGCGATGGGTCGCATTAAGGGCGGTTCAGGCCAAAGCGGCGCGGATTTTCTCGGCCTGTTCGGCAATCAGGTCGAAATCTCCCATGTTGCCGGGCGGACGCATGGCAACACCTTCGTAGCGCGGTAATATGTGGAAATGCAGGTGAAAGACCTCCTGCCCGCCCGCTACCTCGTTGAACTGCTGGATTGTGACACCATCCGCGTCAAACGCCGCCTTGGCGGCACGCGCCAGCTTTTGAACGGTGGTCATCACGGCGGACAATTGCCCGGACGACGCATCCAGTATGTTCCGGCAGGGTGTCTTGGGGATCACCAGAAGGTGCCCGTCGGAACGTGGCATGATATCCATGAACGCCAGCGTCTCGTCATCCTCGTAAACGCGTGTTGCCGGGATTTCCCCGCGCAGAATCTTGGCAAAGATGTTTTCGGGATCATAGGCGGTCATTTTTCGTTCTCCGGTCCTGAGATTTCTCCATTTTCTGCGGCCCTGCCCTCCAAGGGTCAAGGTTGTTTTTTTGTTCGACGACGCGCCTCTTGAAACTTGGCGGACAATGCACAGATACCCCGCATCTGTGACAAAATCCGCTGGGCAAACGTCGCCCCGCGACAATTAATCTTGATCCAGATCAAACTCGGCCATTGAAGGTCGCCCCCTCGCATTCTAAAACCAGCAGGAATCCCGCGCGTTGGAGAGGTCCGACTGCGCGGTGTAGTTGTAACAGGAGGCACCTAAATGGCAGACGCAGCCATTCATGGTCACGAGCATGAAGACCAGCGCGGATTTTTCACGCGCTGGTTCATGTCGACCAACCACAAGGACATCGGGATTCTCTACCTGATCTTCTCGGCCATCGCCGGGTTCATCTCGGTGGCGATGACCGTCTACATGCGGCTCGAGCTGATGCACCCAGGTGTGCAGTACATGTGCCTGGAAGGCTTCATGGCCGACCCATGTACCCCTAACGGACACCTTTGGAACGTGATGATCACCTATCACGGTGTTCTGATGATGTTCTTTGTGGTCATCCCGGCTTTGTTCGGTGGATTTGGCAACTATTTCATGCCGTTGCAGATCGGCGCGCCGGATATGGCCTTCCCGCGGATGAACAACCTGTCCTTCTGGCTGTACGTCGCTGGCACGTCGCTGGGCGTCGCCTCGCTGCTGAGCCCCGGTGGTAACGACCAGCTTGGTTCGGGCGTGGGCTGGGTTCTGTACCCGCCGCTGTCGACGACCGAAGGCGGCATGTCCATGGACCTTGCGATCTTCGCCGTGCACGTATCGGGCGCCTCCTCGATCCTCGGCGCGATCAACATGATCACGACCTTCCTGAACATGCGTGCACCGGGCATGACCCTGTTCAAGGTACCGCTGTTCAGCTGGTCGATCTTCGTCACCTCGTGGCTGATTCTGCTGTCGCTGCCGGTTCTGGCAGGCGCGATCACCATGCTGCTGATGGACCGCAACTTCGGCTTCACCTTCTTTGATCCGGCCGGTGGCGGTGACCCGATCCTGTATCAGCACATCCTGTGGTTCTTCGGACACCCGGAAGTGTACATCGTGATCCTGCCCGGTTTCGGCATCATCAGCCATGTGATCGCGACCTTCTCGCGCAAGCCGATCTTTGGCTACCTGCCGATGGTCTGGGCGATCATCGCAATTGGTGTTCTGGGCTTCGTTGTTTGGGCACACCACATGTACACGGTTGGCATGTCGCTGCGTCAGCAGGCTTACTTCATGCTGGCCACGATGGTCATCGCGGTTCCGACAGGAGTTAAGGTCTTCTCGTGGATTGCGACCATGTGGGGCGGTTCCATCGAGTTCAAGACGCCGATGTTGTTCGCGTTTGGCTTCCTGTTCTTGTTCACCGTTGGTGGTGTGACCGGCGTTGTACTGTCGCAGGCCGGTGTAGACCGCGCCTATCACGACACCTACTACGTGGTTGCGCACTTCCACTACGTGATGAGCTTGGGTGCCGTCTTCGCGATCTTTGCCGGTGTATACTTCTACTTCGGCAAGATGACTGGTCGCCAGTATTCCGAGTTCTGGGGCAAGGTTCATTTCTGGCTGTTCTTCATCGGCGCCAACCTGACCTTCTTCCCGCAGCACTTCCTGGGCCGTCAGGGCATGCCGCGCCGCTACATCGACTATCCCGAGGCATTTGCCCTGTGGAACTATGTTTCGTCGATTGGCGCGTTCATCTCGTTCGCCTCGTTCCTGCTGTTCTTCGGCATTGTGTTCTACGCCCTGTTCCGTGGCGCACGCGTGACCCAGAACAACTACTGGAACGAATACGCGGATACGCTGGAATGGACCCTGCCCTCGCCACCGCCCGAGCACACGTTCGAGCAGTTGCCGAAGCAGGAAGACTGGGACAAGGGCCACGCGCACTGATCCCACTAAGATAGAGTTCAAAACCCCTCCCCAGTGGCGGGGTTTTTCTTTGAGGAAACGTCGGAACCCGCGCGTTGGTCGCCAGAGCGACAAAAATCGGCTATCCTGTTTCGGGCAATGAACCGGCCAGACGGAGGCTCAGTCCATGCCCGAAATCGATTTTTGGTATTCTATTGGAAGCACATACAGCTTTCTGACCATCATGCGGCTGGACGGGTGGTGTGACGATAATGGTGTCAGCGTTCATTGGAGGCCCTTCAATGTCCGGGCCGTCATGTCCGCGCAACAGAACATCCCCTTTGCCGGCAAACCGATAAAATCGGCCTATATGTGGCGTGACATTGAACGCCGGGCCGCCAAGTACCAGATCCACGCCAAGCTGCCCGCGCCTTACCCGATCTCGGACCTTCCGCTTGCCAACCAGGTTGCGTTGCTGGGCATGACGGAAGGCTGGGGCAAATCCTTTACCCAGTCACTCTACCGCATCTGGTTCGAGGACGGGGTTGAAGCCGGCGGGGAACAGGCGATTTCAGAGGCACTGCATCGCTGTCAGGAAGACCCGAGGCTGGTTCTTGCCCGTGCGCGCAGCCCCGACACAATCGAGGCGCTTGAGGCCGAAACTGAGACCGCAATCAAACTGGGTGTTTTCGGCGCTCCCAGTTTTGTTGTCCGGGACGAAGTGTTCTGGGGGGATGACCGGCTGGAGGATGCCCTGTCATGGGCCAAAGTTGGTCACGTCGTCTGACGATTATTCCTTCGACATTGGGCCGCGTTGCGATATTTGACAGCTATGCCTTATCGTTGGAAACACACCACAGAAGCCGAGCAGGAATTGCGCCTTTGGCCACATAATTCTCTGCCCCCGCGTGCGGCGATGGGCGTCATTCTGGCTGTGTTCCTGTTTGGATTGATTCCTCTGCTGGCCGTTTTGGGCTCGGTGCTTTTGTGGGGGCTTCTGCCGTTCCTACTTATCACCGTTCTGGGCCTTTGGCTGGCCTTTGAAATGAACTACCGCGCGCGTAGCGTGTTCGAAATTTTGACGCTCAGCCAAAGCCAGGCCCGGTTGGTTCATCACAACCCACGAACCGGCGATCTGGAGTGGTCCTGCAACCGCCACTGGGCGCGCCCGGAAATGCACGAAACCGGTGGCCCCGTTCCACACTACGTCACCCTGATCGGCGACGGGCGCGAAGTGGAAATCGGGGCGTTTCTGTCCGAAGACGAACGCATCGCACTTTACGACGAGTTAACGCAAAAACTGCGCGATCCCGCCGCGCAGTAATCCGTCGTCAGTTGCCGTTTGAAGCTGCGCACAGATGGTCCTTGACCATCGGCCCAACCTTGCCGAAATCCATCTGACCTGTGTAGCGTGTCTTGAGCTCACCCATCACCTTGCCCATGTCGCGGATCGATCCCGCACCGGTGGAGGTAATGGCCGTCTGAATGGCTTTGGCAACCTCGTCTTCGTCCAGCTGCTTGGGCAGAAACTCCTCGATGACGGCAACTTCCTGCATCTCGCGCTCGGCCAGATCCAGTCGACCGCCCTCTTCGTAGGCGCGTGCGCTTTCCTTGCGCTGCTTGGTCATTTTTCCAAGAATTTCAAGCACCTCTGCGTCGCCACAGCCCTTGGCCTCTTCATTATCCGAGGCGCGCGCGGCTATGTCACGGTCCTTGATCGCGGCATTAATCAGGCGCAGTGTCGACAGGCGCTCGGCCTGCTTGTCTTTCATTGCTTGCTTCAGGGCGGCATTCACCCTTGATCGCATATCCATTTGGTCTGTCCATCCCCATGGCAACGGAACCCCGAACATATCGAAACAAAAAGCACGATACAACAGGGTACAAATAGTGCTAAGCCTTTGAAAATCAACAATAGCCCAAAATTTGAACAGACTTGACCCTGCGACGTATCCCCCTTAGGAATGCGCCGATTTACCCTGCAGGAGAGTCGCGCCATGGCCCAGAACGCCCCGTCCAAGCCCACCGCATGTCTGGCTTTGGCCGACGGAACGCTGTTCTACGGCCACGGGTTCGGCGCAACCGGCCAGACCGTGGCCGAGCTTTGTTTCAACACTGCAATGACAGGCTATCAGGAGATCATGACTGACCCGTCCTATGCCGGCCAGATCGTAACCTTCACTTTCCCGCATATAGGCAATGTCGGTGTGAACCCCGAGGATGACGAGACCGGTGATCCAGTGGCCGAGGGCATGGTGGTGAAATGGGACCCGACCGAGCCGTCCAACTGGCGCTCGGCCGAAGAACTGAAAAACTGGCTGGCGCGCCGCGGTCGCATCGCAATCGGCGGCGTCGATACCCGCCGCCTGACCCGCGCGATCCGACAACAAGGTGCACCGCATGTAGCTTTGGCTCATGATCCGGACGGCAATTTCGACATTGAAGCCCTGATTGCCGCTGCACGTGGATTTGCCGGGTTGGAAGGCATGGATCTGGCAAAGGACGTCACTTGCACCCAAAGCTACCGCTGGGATGAGATGCGTTGGGCCTGGCCTGACGGGTACCAGCGACAGGAAGCACCGGTTCACAAAGTTGTCGCGCTGGATTTCGGCGCCAAGCGCAACATCCTGCGTTGCCTCGCCTCGGCAGGCTGCGACGTGACTGTCTTGCCCGCAACCGCAACGGCAGCCGAGGTTCTGGCGCATGAGCCCGATGGCGTGTTCCTGTCCAACGGTCCGGGCGATCCGGCCGCAACCGGCGAATACGCGGTTCCGATGATCAAAGAAGTCCTGGACACTACCGAACTTCCCATTTTTGGCATCTGCCTGGGTCATCAGATGCTGGCACTGGCCCTTGGCGGTCAGACCGTCAAGATGAACCACGGCCATCACGGCGCCAACCACCCCGTCAAAGATCTTGAGACCGGCAAGGTCGAGATCACCTCGATGAACCATGGTTTTGCCGTCGATGCGCAGTCCCTGCCTGATGGTGTCGTCGAGACACATCGCTCGCTGTTTGACGGCTCGAACTGCGGAATCCGCATGACCGATCGCCCGGTCTATTCAGTGCAGTACCATCCAGAGGCTTCGCCCGGACCGCAGGACAGCTTTTATCTGTTCGAACGCTTTGCAGATGCCATGGCAGGCAGGAAGGCTCGGGCCTAAGCCCCCAATTCTTCAGCGTTAACCTGACGTTAACCCTGTTTTGACAACCCTGTCGCTCAACACGGGCGGCAGGGTTTCTTCATGGTCGAACTGAATTTTCAACGTCTGGCTCCGGTTCTCCCCGTTCCTGGACCCGACGCCCGAAAGCCACTGGGCACTTGCTTGCTGGAGCAAGGCATCATCACACCACAGCAATTGTCGGCGGCCCTGAATAAACAACACCGGCAAAAAGCACCCTTGGGCGAAATCCTGGTGGGTGAGGGCTGGGCCAACCGGCAGGACGTACTTAAGGCACTGTCTGACCAAAGCGGACTACAAATTGCAGATTTCACGCAAACGTCGCCTGACCCGGAGCTTTGTGCGATCAAACCCGCCGAGTTCTGGTTGGAGCACAACGCCATTCCTTGGACACGTATTGGACCTTTGCTGCTGGTAGCCACGTCGCGACCGGACCGGTTCGACCCTGTGGCTGCGGCGCTGCGCGATTGTGGTCATTCAGCTGTTCCTGTTCTGGCCGGAACTGACCAGATCGACGCAGCGATTGCGTGTGTATTTGCGCAACCATTAGCTCAGGCGGCGGAGGCACGCGTTGACCAAGCACAAAGCTGCCGCACATGGACGGCCCGCTCGCGGTCGGTTCCGGTGGTTCTGCTGTTGATCCTTTGCTGCGCAATGGCGGCTCTGCCGCATATTGGGCTGGCCTTCTTGTTTGGAGTAACGGTGCTGACGCTTGTGATGTTTCTGTTTCTTCGTTTGGCGGGCCTGATTGCATACCTGTCACCAAAGCCGGCCCCACCGGAACCGGAGTCGAGTGCCCCGCCCCGCCTGCCTTGCGTTTCGATCATGGTCCCTCTGTTCCAAGAGAAGGAGATCGCCGATGCCCTGATTGCCCGGCTACAGCGGTTGACCTACCCCAAAGCGCTGCTGGACGTGATCCTTGTTCTTGAGGAACGGGACGACGTGACCCGCGCAGCCTTACGTGATGTGAGCCTGCCAAGCTGGATCCGCGTTGTCGAAGTTCCCGAGCGCGGCAAGCTGACGACCAAACCCCGAGCCATGAATTATGCGTTGGACTTTTGCCGGGGTGAGATTCTAGGCGTTTGGGATGCCGAGGACGCCCCGGTTCCGGATCAGATCGAAACGGTTGTCCGTCACTTCGCCAATGCGCCTGACAACGTTGTTTGCCTGCAGGGCGCGCTGGATTACTACAACCCGCGCACCAACTGGCGGTCGCGCTGCTTCACCATCGAATACAGTGGCTGGTTCCGCGTTATTCTGCCCGGAATTGCCCGATTGGGTCTGGTCGTTCCCTTGGGCGGCACAACATTCTTTTTCCGCCGCGACAAGTTGCTGGAGCTAGGCGGCTGGGACGCACACAACGTAACCGAGGACGCCGATCTGGGTGTGCGCCTGTGCCGCGCGGGTTACCGGACCGAAATCGTGAACACGGCCACCTATGAAGAGGCGAACTTTCGCGCCTGGCCCTGGGTCAAACAGCGCTCACGCTGGCTCAAAGGGTTCATGGTTACCTATCTGGTGCATATGCGATCTCCATGGAGATTGCTGCGCGACCTGGGGATTCTAAGGTTCCTGGGTGTCCAGGCCTTTTTTCTCGGGACCATTGGTCAGTTCCTGCTGGCCCCGGTGCTTTGGGTGTTTTGGCTGGCTTTTCTGGGGGTCTCACACCCATTTCAGGGCATTGTTCCCACCGGAATACTAACGGCCTGCCTCTACCTTTTTCTGCTCGCCGAGGCGGCCAACTGCCTGGTCGGTGGTCTCGGAGTAGCGGCGGGGAACAGGCGCTTCCTGATCCCATGGGTTCCGACGATGGCATTGTATTTTCCGTTGGGCGTGTTGGCGGCCTACAAGGGTCTTTGGGAGCTGGCGGTCAAACCGTTCTTCTGGGACAAGACCCAACACGGCCACGCGACCGAGGAAATGCCGACCGCCAATCGCCTTATTTCTCGCGCTGCACCGCGTCCTGCTTCAGGCGCGTCATGAAAGCGATCGAGATGTGGTCTTTCAGCGCGTGCGCCGCGGCATCTTCGTCGCGGGCCGCGATTGCATCGACGATCTTCTTGTGTTCACTTTGCGCGATTTCACCCCGCCCCTGAACGGCCAGCGAAGTCGTCGCCATAAGTGCCATCGTCCGATGCACAAGGTCCAGCTGCTGCACAAGATACCGGTTGTGTGAGGCCAGGTGGATCTGCTCGTGAAACCGCCGGTTGGCGCGCGACAAGGCAGACGGGTCGTCGACCAGCGCGTCATCCGCCGCAACCATGTCCTTGAGCACCTTTATCTCTTCCTCGGTTGCATGACGGGCTGCCAACCGCGCCGCCAGCCCCTCAAGCTCGCGCCGCACCACATACAGCTCGGCCATCTGGTTGTGATCCAGTGACGCCACAATCAGCGACCGCCCGTCCCGTTCCAGCAGCGATTGCGTCTCAAGCCGCTGCAACGCCTCGCGGATCGGCGTGCGCGACACGCCGAACCGTTCGGCCAATTCGCTCTCGACAAGACGATCGCCCGGTTTGTACACGCCCACGTCAATGGCTTCGAGTATCAGGCTGTAAGCGTCCCTGTTGGACTGTTTTGTATGGGGCATGGGGTCTTTGTCTCCTCGTTCGGACATGTCTATCCGTCACAGGGGCCAACGATCAAGAGCAGGCATTGAAAACCGTCCCCAGCCAGCCTAAACCAAGATCATGGTGAAACAGGCCTTTGATCACGTCACCCAATGGGTGTTCGACCTCGACAACACGCTCTACCCGCCGCATATGCGTCTTTTCGATCAGATCGAGGTGCTGATGACGGACTACGTCGTTCAGGCCATTGGCGTGGATCGCCCCGAGGCTGACCGGCTGCGCAGCCACTATTGGCGTGAATACGGCACCACGCTTGCCGGTCTTATGGCAGAACACGATCTTGACCCCGACCCCTATCTGCATGCGGTGCACCAGGTGGACATGAGCCATATGGAGCCTGACAACGCATTGGCGGATCATATCCGCGCGCTGCCCGGTCGGCGGATCGTCTACACCAATGGCTCGGCCCCTTATGCCGAGCGTGTTCTGGCGGCGCGTGGCCTGAGCGGCCTTTTCGACGCGATCTATGGCGTGGAACATGCTGGCTACCGCCCAAAGCCCGAAAAGGCCGCGTTCGAGACGGTGTTTGCCCAGGACGGTATCCAGACGGAAAAAGCCGCCATGTTCGAGGATGACCCGCGCAATCTGGCCGCCCCGCACGAGATGGGAATGCGCACTGTCCACGTGGCTCCGGATCGGCACGAGGCGGATCACATTCACCACCACACCGACGATCTGACCGGCTTTCTGGCCCGCCTGCGGTAGCCTGTCACACTGCGACGATCTGCTCATTCTGCACCTGCAGCATAGCTCCTATATGCCGTTTTGCGACGAACAGAACGGAGACCCCCATGAGCGCGATCGAGATGCCTCGGCGCCTGCCCATCTGGCAGCGCCTGTTGTTTGCAATCCCCGTTTTTGGCTGGCTGGCCCGCGATGCGGCCAACGGTGCAGCCGAAGACTGGTATTACACCGCGGCGGCAATCGTCAGTATGTGGGGCTGTTCGGTGATGTTGTTCGGGCTGCCCGGCCTGTACATCCCCGCATTGGCAATGGTGCCGATGATGTTCATCCTCCTGATCCTGATTTCGCGCGGATGAGACGCGGGACAGGATGTCACTTGGCGCAGCGCACTGATCGGCACTAGGTTCTGCCGGGAACGGAGACCTGCGCCATGACTGACACCTGTGACATCCTGATTTCCGGCGGCGGCATCGCTGGGCTGACTGCCGCTGCCGCCTTTGGAGCCGCCGGATTTGACGTGATTTGCGTCGATCCCGCCCCACCGGTCACCGAACGGGATGCTGACGGTTCGGACTTGCGGACAACGGCGTTTCTTCAACCAGCCCGCGGGCTGCTGGAGCAATGCGGCCTGTGGCAGCGGTTGGATTCGCATGCTGCGCCGCTTCAAATCATGCGCATTGTGGATGCGGGCGGAGACGTACCTGAACCCCGTGTCGTGCGCGACTTTAACGCCTCGGATATTTCCGACCAGCCCTTTGGCTGGAACCTGCCAAACTGGCTGTTGCGGCGCGAGATGGTGGCGCGACTTGCCGAGCTGCCAACTGTCGATTTCCGGCCGGGCACCGGCACCGTCAACCTGTTCACCCGCACCGCCGAGGCGCGCGTGGGTCTCAGCGACGGTTCCCGCATTCGCTGCAAGCTCGTGGTGGCTGCAGACGGGCGGGCTTCACCCATGCGCGAAGCTGCTGGTATCAACGTTCACACGACACGTTACGGGCAGAAAGCGCTGGCCTTTGCCGTCACCCACCCGATTCCGCATGACAATGTCTCGACCGAGATTCACCGCTCCGGTGGACCTTTCACGCTGGTGCCGCTGCCCGATTGGCAGGGGCGGCCCTCGTCGGCCATCGTGTGGATGGAGCGAGGTCCCCGCGCCGTCGACCTTCTGAACCTGGACCCCGAGTCCTTCGAGGCCGAGATGACGGAACGGTCCTGCGGGTTGTTCGGCCCGCTGAAACTGGCCTCACGCCGGACAATCTGGCCGATCATCAGCCAGTCGGCCGAGCGCCTTTCGGCTGAGCGTGTCGCCCTTATGGCCGAAGCCGCCCATGTGGTCCCTCCGATCGGGGCGCAGGGGTTGAATATGTCGCTCGGCGATCTGCGCAGTCTGCTGGACCTGGCGCAAGCGCGCCCGGACGGGTTGGGAGACGCGCAAATGCTCGAGGCGTATCACAAGGCGCGTCATAACGAGATCGCGCTGCGTGTCAAAGGAATCGACCTGTTGAACCGCGCCTCGATGATAGAGGCGCGACCGCTGCGGGATGCACGGGCCATGGGGCTGAACGCGCTCTATTCTCTGCCACCGGTGCGAAAAACGCTTATGCAGATGGGCCTCGGCGTGCGCTGAGGCTCACCGAGCATTACAGCACCTGGTCCAAGACACGTTTCAGGCGCGCAATGGTGCCCTCCACATCATACAGCTTGTCGAGACCGAACAGGCCCAGACGGAACGTGCTGAACCCCTCGGGCTCGTCACATTGCAGCGGAACACCAGCCGCGATCTGCATACCCAGCGCAGCAAATTTCTTACCGCTTTGAACCTCGGGATCGGACGTGTAGCTGACCACAACACCCGGTGCGCCAAACCCATCAGCTGCGACCGATATGATGCCCTTGTCCCCGAGCATCGCGCGGACACCAGCGCCCAGCGCCCATTGCGCGTCACGCAGTTTGTCGAATCCGTAATCCCGTGTCTCGACCATCGTATCGCGGAACGCGCGCAACGCATCGGTCGGCATCGTCGCGTGATAGGCGTGCCCACCGTTTTCGTAGGCCTGCATAATCTGCCGCCATTTTTTGAGATCAATTGCAAAGCTGTCCGACGTTGTCTCTGCCAGTCGGGCCTCGGCCTGATCCGACAACATCACCAAACCGGCGCACGGTGAGGCGCTCCATCCCTTTTGCGGAGCGGATATCAAGACGTCCACACCACTCGCTTTCATATCGACCCAGGCACAGCCCGAGGCGATGCAGTCCAACACCATCAAGGCACCGACTTCATGCGCTGCAGCTGCCATGGCTGAAACGTAGTCGTCGGGCAGTATTACACCGGCGGCGGTTTCTACATGTGGCGCAAAAACGATGTCTGGCCTTTGCTCATGTATGGTCGCCACGACCTCCTCAATCGGTGCGGGGGCAAAAGGGGATGGGCTGCTATTCCCGGTCTCACGCGCCTTCAGAACAGTTGCCTTCGCTGTCAGGCCCCCGGTTTCGATGATCTGGCTCCAGCGATAGGAAAACCAACCGTTGCGCACGACCAGAACACTGGCCCCGCGTGCGAACTGCCGGGCAACGGCCTCCATTGCGTATGAACCGCCGCCCGGAATGACCGCCACCCCGTCAGCGTTGTACACCTCGCGCAGCAATCCCGAGATATCACGCATCACCTGCTGAAAGCTCGCTGACATGTGGTTGAGGGAGCGGTCCGTGAAGACAACCGAAAATTCTTCGAGGCCATCGGGGTCAACATGTTCCAGCAATGCAGGCATCTTCTGTCCTTTCCTGACGTTTCCACGTTTCTGCACCCTCCGGTCGCGAAGGTAAAGATGATCGAAACGGGAATATTGACCTTGGGTCAACGGTAACCATCGGTATTATTTTGATATTTCCAGCGCCACAAAGTGAAGAAATGACGCCAAATAGTGTCACCCTCTCTTTACACCATGGCGTGTTTCTGACCAGATAAGCACACTTTGAACTAGAAAAGGTATTGCTGCACGTGACTGCGCACAAACGGATTAGTTTTCAGGTTGTACGGGACGAGGTCAAAAGACGGATCGAAGCACGCGTGTGGCCGCAGGGATCCCTTTTGCCCACCGAAACGCAGTTGGCCGAAGAATTCAATTGCGCGCGCGCCACAGTAAACCGCGCCCTGCGCGAACTGGCCGAGCAGGGATTTGTCGAGCGCAAGCGCAAAAGCGGAACCCGTGTCAAGAAAGAGCCCCGGAAGCAGGCGAAACTGGAGATCTCTCTGGCCCGTCAAGCGGTTGAGAACCAGAACTCGACATACCGGTATGCATTGGTCGAACGCAATCTTGTCTACAGCCCCGGCTGGCTGACTTCGCAGCTCAACGTCGAAGCAGACGCTCGCGTGTTGCACGTGATTTGTATGCACTACGCAGACAATCGACCGTTCCAGCTTGAAGAGCGTTGGATCAATATCGAAACCGTACCCGATGTCGAACACGCCGACCTGAGCAATAGCGGCCCGCATGAATGGTTGCTGCACGCGGCCCCTTTTACCGAAGCGGAAATCGCGTTCTGCGCGATCTCGGCCGACAGTCGGCTGGCCGAGTACATGGGAACCACGACCGGCACGTCCATGATCCAGCTAGAGCGCACCACCTGGAAGGACGGGCAGCCGATGGCATTTGCGCGCATGACGCATCATCCGGGCTTTTGCATCCGCACCAGATACTGACGAAAGTCAACCGATCGGCCCCGGCAGGCGTTCCTCGCTCAGCAATACATTTGCTTCGACATCCCCCGCCCCTGGAAGCGTCATGATCCGCCGTCGCAGAACCCGTTCAAAGTCGGACAAATCACGTGCGACCACTCGCAGGCGATAGTCGTATAATCCAAGAACGTGCTCGACTGTCTGAACCTCGGGAATGGCGCTCACGGCGCGTTCAAAGTCCTCTAGGCTAACTTGTCCCTTTCGAGCCAGCTTCACGCCGAGGAAAACGGTCACACCGAAACCCAGAGCCTCGGCATTCAGCCGCAAACGCCGCCCCTTGATGATGCCCGCTTTCTCCAGCCGCCGAATGCGCCGCCACGTGGCGGGTTGGCTCAGTCCAAAGCGACGGCCAAGCGCGCCGGCACTTTGTGTCGCGTCCTGAACCAATGCGCGCAGGATCATTCGGTCGATTTCATCCAGATCGATCATACCGGCAAAACCTCGTCGCGCTTAAGCCGCGCGATATGCATCAGGGCTTCGATATCTGCGATATGTGGCAACGGCAGGATACGGTCCCTGTAAACCTGCTGATAATGGGGCATATCGCGCGCCAGTACGGACAGGCGGACATCAACCCGCCCAAGGAATGTCTGTATTTCGATGACTTCAGCGACCTCGCGCGCGGCGGCGGTAAATTCGTCGAAGGCCCGCGGTTGCGTCTTGTCCAACGTGACCCGCAGGGAAACCTCCACCGCATAACCCAGCGCAGCCCAGTCGATCACGGCCTCTTGACCCTGGATAATGCCTGCTGCCTGCATCTTCTCGATCCGTCGCCAACAGACCCCCGAACTGATCCGGCACAAGTCCGCAAGTTCCGCGGCGGAAAGGCTCGGATCGGCCTGAAAATGGCGCAGGATGCGGCGATCCAGATCATCAAGCATGAATTTCTTACTTTCCATCAATTTGGCGAATTAATCTTCACCTTTTTTTCAAATACTCACTTTCGCACCACTCGCCAATACCAAAACGCATGGGTAAAAGCACTGCAATCGAAACTGAAAGGACCGGCAAAATGCGCGTCTATTACGATCGCGATTGCGACATCAACCTGATCAAAGACAAGAAAGTGGCTATCCTGGGCTATGGCTCGCAAGGTCACGCGCACGCGCTGAACCTGCGCGACTCGGGTGCCAAGAACCTGGTCGTCGCTCTGCGCGAAGGTTCGGCATCGGCCAAGAAAGCCGAAGCTGAAGGTCTGGAAGTCATGGGCATCGCCGAAGCGGCCGCATGGTGCGACGTCATCATGTTCACCATGCCCGACGAACTGCAGGCAGAGACCTACAAGAAATACGTGCATGACAACATCAAGCCGGGCTCGGCCATTGCCTTTGCCCACGGCCTGAACGTCCACTTCGGACTGATCGAGCCGAAAGAAGGCGTCGACGTCATCATGATGGCCCCCAAAGGCCCCGGCCACACCGTGCGCGGCGAATACACCAAAGGCGGTGGCGTGCCTTGCCTTGTTGCGGTGCATAACGACGCAACCGGCAAAGCGCTGGAAATCGGCCTGTCATACTGCTCGGCCATCGGTGGCGGTCGCTCGGGCATCATCGAAACCAACTTCCGCGAAGAGTGTGAAACCGACCTGTTCGGTGAGCAGGCCGTTCTATGCGGTGGTCTGGTCGAGCTGATCCGCTGCGGCTTTGAAACCCTGGTCGAAGCCGGTTACGCGCCCGAGATGGCCTATTTCGAGTGCCTGCACGAAGTGAAGCTGATCGTTGACCTGATCTACGAAGGCGGCATCGCCAACATGGATTACTCGATCTCGAACACCGCCGAATACGGCCAGTACGTCACCGGCCCGCGCATCCTGAAATACGACGAGACCAAAGCTCGGATGAAAGCGGTGCTTGACGACATCCAGCAAGGCAAGTTCGTTCGTGACTTCATGCTGGAAAACGCCGTTGGTCAGCCGACCATCAAAGCAGCTCGTCGCGCCAATGATGAGCATCAGATCGAGGAAACCGGAGCGAAACTGCGCGCCATGATGCCTTGGATCTCGGCCGGCAAGATGGTCGACAAGGAAAAGAACTAAGTCTGGCGAAAGTCTGCGAAAGGGCGGCCCACACGCGGCCGCCCTTTTTCATGCGTGCGCACCACGAACAAAGCACTCACCCAGCACGAAATCCCAGCCGGCGTCGTAGCCGTTGCGCTTGTCCGGCGCTTCTGTCGCCCACACTTCCCAGCCGGAATGGGTCAGCGTTACTTTGGTCTGCGCTTCTCCTTGAGCTTCGAACACGACCTCAACTCGCGTGGCGCGATCCTTTTCCGTGCCCGGATGCCAACTGAAAGCCAGCTGCTTTCCAACCTCAAAAACCAGAACCTGCCCCCATTCGGCACGCGTGCCATCATGCATCGTCTCGTAAACAGATCCTCCGATTTTAGATTCAATCGCTACTGCCAGCGCCGGTTTACCGCACGACGCCGAAACGGCATGGCCGTCCAGCGGCCACCATTTCGCAATCCGGTTGACGAAGACATCAAATGCACGCTCGGGTGTTGCGTTCACAACCACGGTTTTGACAATGGGACCCGTCACGATTCCTTCCCCTTTTGATTGATCTCGGCTGCAAAACTGTCCAGAACATTTGCCCAATAGCGATCTAGCCAGGCGCGCAGTTCGGCCAGACCTTCGGTTCGGGCCGCGTATATGCGGCGCGTGCCTTCCGCCCGGCACTCAACCAGGCCCGCGTGAGACAAAATCCTGAGATGCTGTGAAACCGCAGGTCGGCTGACCGGCAGGTCAGCAGCCAATTCTCCGACCGCGCGGGGCCGCTCGGCAACAGCCTCGAACACTTGACGGCGCGTAGGGTCGCCCAAGGCGGAAAACACAGTTTCGTAAGCCATTACTTACCGTAAGTAATAGCTTACATAATGTCAACATCTCTGCGTGACACTGACAACTTCGCGGGATAAGTGGGTGAAATGGTTCAACAACCCACTAAGCAAGACTGGAGCGGCATCCTTCTGCTTGGCCTCATCTGGGGCGGGACATTCATGGTCGTCGCCATTGCGCTGGAGGGATATGGACCGGTAACAGTCGCAACTGCACGCACGACACTGGGGGCCGTCACACTTTTGGTGTTGATGCGTCTGACAGGGCGCAGGTTTCCCAATCCGGATGCCCGATTGTGGGGCTCGATCATTTTGATCGGTGTTCTCTCGACCGCCCTGCCCTTTGTGTTGCTCAGCTGGGGGCAACAATTCGTACCTTCAGCATTTGCCGGGCTTTCGATGGCCGCGATTCCACTGATGGTGTTGCCATTGGCGCATTTCTTTTCCGATGAACCGCTGAACCTAAGACGGTTATTCGGAGTAACGCTGGGCTTCACCGGCGCGCTTGTCCTGATTGGTCCCGGTCTCATGCAACTGGGTCAGGGTGCAGAGCCACTTGCCCAGATCGCCTGTATCGGAGCCGCATTTTGTTATTCCTGCGCGTCGATCTTCACCCGTCGCTGCCCGCCTATCGACCCAGTTTCGCTATCGGCCCTGACACTGGTCGTCGGCGCAGTCATCCTGCTTCCCATCATGTTGGCAACCGAGGGCGTTCCAGCCTGGAGCGGCACCCGATCCGGGCTTGCTCTGATCACGCTTGGCCTGATCCCAACTGCATTCGCAACTCTGCTGCGGGTATCCGTCATCCGAAGCGCAGGATCGGTCTTCATGACATTGGTAAACTATCAGGTTCCCGTGTGGTCGATGATTTTTGGGGCCTGGATCCTGTCCGAGGCCCTGCCATTGCGATTTTACATCGCCCTGACGCTGATCCTGACAGGGATGGCGATCAGCCAGTGGTTCAGTCTGCGCAAGACCCTGTTCGGGCGTTAACTTGCTGCCGCTTCAACCTCGGCCACAATACCGTCCACGACCTGCGCCAAAAGTGCGTCATCTTCACACTCGGCCATTACACGGATCAGCGGTTCCGTTCCGGATTTCCGGATCAGAAGACGGCCTTGTCCGATCAGTTTCGCCTCGGCATCGGCGATAACTGCCTTGACGCTCGCAGCTTCAAGAGGCGCTTGCCCGTCTCCGTAGCGGACGTTTTTCAGCAATTGGGGCACCGTCTCGAATTGGTGTGCCAGTTCCGACGCTTTGCGCCCGGTCAACACCATCTCCGCCAGGAAATGCAGGCCCGCCATCAATCCATCTCCGGTTGTGGCGTAGTCGCTCATCACAATATGGCCGGATTGCTCGCCGCCCAGATTGAAGCCGCCCTCGCGCATCCTCTCGACAACATAACGGTCGCCCACTGCGGTTCGCTCCAACCGCAATCCCTGCGCATCCAGATGGCGCTCGAGACCGAGGTTGGACATCACAGTGGCCACAAGCGCGCCACCCTTCAGTTGCTCGGCCCTTGACCAGGCAGACGCCAGCAGAGCCATCAGCTGGTCGCCATCGGCCACATGCCCCATCTCGTCGATTACGACAACACGGTCGGCGTCGCCATCAAGGCAAATACCTACATCTGCGCCGTGCGCCACTACCGTTTCGGCAGCGACCTGAGGCTGCGTCGAACCGCACCCCAAATTGATGTTTTTGCCATTCGGGGCGATCCCTACAGGAATGACATCCGCGCCCAATTCCCACAGAACCTCGGGTGCGGTGCGGTGTGCAGCCCCGTTGGCGCAGTCGATCACCACCTTCAGCCCATCCAACCGCAGATCGCGCGGCAGCGAGGATTTCACACGCTCACCGTACCGGAACCGCGCATCATCCACGCGGCGCGCCCTGCCAATGTTCTGCGCCTGCGCCGGTTTCACACCCTCTTCGATCAGCCGCTCAATCTCGACCTCCGCCTGATCGGACAGTTTGAACCCGTCGGGACCGAAGAACTTGATACCATTGTCCTCGGCCGGGTTGTGGCTGGCCGAGATCATCACGCCCAGATCGGCCCGCATGGACCGGGTCATCAGACCCACCGCCGGGGTCGGTACCGGCCCCAGCAGCAGCACGTTCATCCCGGTCGAAGTCAGCCCCGCCGTCAGCGCATTTTCCAGCATGTAACCGGAAAGGCGGGTATCCTTGCCGATTACAACGCGGTGAACGCCCGAGGCATCACGGCGAAAGTAGCGCCCGACTGCGGCACCTATACGCAAGGCCATCTCTGCCGTCATCGGGTGCGTGTTGGCGGTGCCTCGTACCCCGTCAGTTCCGAACAGCTTGCGCATCAAATGAACTCCGTGAATTTGGTCTGCGTCCGGATTACCGGACAGCGGCCCACAGGCGCAAGGCCTGAGCGGTCTCGGCCACATCATGCACGCGCAGAACTTGCACACCTTGCGACAATCCCGCCAACGCCACGGCGATTGATCCCGGTGCGCGGGCGTCCTTGCGCGGTTCCTTGCCGATTTGACCAATGAAACCTTTGCGGGACACGCCCAACAGGATCGGACAGCCCAGACCGTGAAACAGGCTGATATTGCGCAGCAGAGTTAGATTGTGTTCTTCGGTCTTGCCAAAACCGATACCGGGATCGACAAAGATCAGATCACGTTTCAGCCCCATCGCTTCCAGCCGGGCCACCTGAGACGAAAGAAAATCGTACACGTCCAACAGCACGTTGTCATAGCTCGGGTCGTCCTGCATCGTTGCCGGATCGCCCTGCATGTGCATCACGCAAACCGGCGCACCGATTTCAGCACAATATGGCGCCAGCGCGGGATCAAAGGTAAAACCTGACACGTCGTTGATCAGTCCTGCCCCCGCCTCGTAAGCGGCTTTGGCAACGCTGGCCTTCCGGGTGTCGATTGAGATCAGCGCATCGGTTTCCGCCCGGATTGCTTCGATCAAAGGACGGGTGCGCGCGATTTCTTCGTCTTCGGGAACGTAAGCAGCACCCGGTCGCGTCGATTCTCCGCCGATATCAAGTATACTGGCCCCGTGTTCCACCATATCAACGGCGGCCGAAAGAGCTGCGTCAAGGGAATTGTGCAGGCCACCATCCGAGAAGCTGTCAGGCGTTGCGTTCAGAATGCCCATCATGTGCGGGTGACCCATGTTCAACCCAGCCACGTCCTCACGAAAGCGGGTTAGGAATCCAAGGTGATCATCTGGTATTTCGCATATTTCTACGATTTCAGCTGGCGCACCACGAACCAGTCGCTCGGCGTGGGTGAACCATAGATCTTGTCCGGCCAGCGCCGCCGCTCCATCCGGGCGCAACGGGCCGTGCTGGACCAGCGGTCGATAGTAGACCGTCACAGTTGCGCCTGCCCCACCGGCACTGCACGCAATGGCGTTTTAGGTTCTTTAGGAAGGTCACCGCCAATGACCATCATCTCGCTGGCTTCAAAGGTAGCGGCAAACCAAGCGGCAAGCGCGACCGCATCAGAAGGCGCCGCAGACGGGCCGTCCACGGCGTCCAGCACGATTTTGGACGGAGCCCAGACGCAAATCTGGCCATTCTTCATGGCCCAGTCCAGCTCGGTCCGGGTCGAGACCACAACGCAACGATGGTCACGCGCCGCCAATACCCATGCGTTCTGCTCGATCGCCAAAAGATCAATCCGACGCTGTGTCATTGCGTGCCCGGTCTGCGGTACGGCGAGATCAGAAGCACCGACGCACAGGATCAATGGCCGAACGCGGTTTTCCAACTGGTCAATCCAACCGGTCAGATTGCCCGAGGCAATCGCCTCGTTCGACAGGAATACCAGACGCGGATGGGGGCGTTCTTCTTCGGTAACGTCGTGGTGCACTGCGTCTTTGCCGCGCACAATTTCGACACCCAAAGCGCCGGGCCCGCGATCCAGCTTTTCTATTCGGACAAAAGCTCTTACAGCCTGAGGCTCAAGCAAGATCCGCTCGGCAATTCGATCGGCGAGCGTTTCCAGAAGGTTCAGGCGCTCTGCAGCCAGCTCATAGGCAATTGCCTCGGTTACACGGTCATATGACAGAATGCGATCCACATCGTCGTCGATCGGACCGGTTAGCGGGCGCACTTCGACCACAATGTTAAAGCAAATGCGCTGGGTTGTGCCACGCTCGGCTTGAAACGCGCCGATCTCAACCTCGACGATATGGTCGCGCAAAGAAATGCGGTCGAGCGGACCTCTTGGCGCGGTCGCTTCAGCCCGTTCGGAGGGATGCGCAAAGGCGAGGCGGATTTCTGAACTCATGAGCGTGCCTTTTCGGGCTCTGTGGATATGTTCGCCCAGTCTAGGCGTTGAAGGGGCCTATAACACTCATACAAACGCCATTCCACCCGCCGAATGCGGCGTTAAGTGACCCGAAACCAGCTCATCATGCCCGAGGCGGCGTGGCCCAGCATGTGACAATGCAGCAGCCAGTTCCCTGGATTGTCCGCAACCAGCGCAATTTGCCGTGTCTGACCACGCTCGACAAGAACTGTATCGCGCCACGGGCCGAGTTCGCCTTTGTCCAGTACAAGCCGGAAATGATGCCCATGCAGGTGCATAGCATGCGGAAAAGCCGTTTCATTGACAAACTCAATACGATGCACGCTGCCCAACGTCGCGTCCAGAAACGGATCACCGGGACGTTCTGCGTATCCATTCAAGGCCCAGAAGCGACCCAATTGGGCCAGTTCCCTACCAGACAATTCCGCATCCCCGATCCGGGCACTGTCGAGCCAACGCATTGCGCCGCCTTGAAGGCTCATCCGATGCAGCGGCGCCTCCTTGAGCCCAAATACCCTGGGCAACGGGTTTGGCGGCAGTGGATCGATTCCCGTCCGGACGGCACGGGTCGATTGCCCCGACACATCCAAGCGAACCAACCCATACGCGCCATCCTGCTCAACACTGATCAGGCTGGCGGTGTTTCCAGCCTCGGCAGTCACATCGACCACAAGATCAGCCCGTTGTGCCGGCGCCAGTGGAAAGGAACCATCAAGCGGCAGAGGGATTTCCAGCGGCATTCCATCCAGCGCGACAATCCAGCCAGCCAGTCCGTCTACTCCGATGTCAAATATCCGGGCGTTCGCAGCATTGATCAGACGCAGCCTGAGACGTTGGCCGCCCTTGACTGAAAAGGACGGATCGAAGGCACCATTTACCGAAATCAGGTTACCAAGGCGTCCGGCATGGCTCAGATCATGGCCATTTTCGAAGTCATCCGAAATCTGGCCGGAATCCGGATCAATGCGCCAGTCGTCCAGAACCATCAGCAGATCCTGATCAACGTCCGGCCCCTTCGCCTCGTCCACGATCAGTGGGCCATACAGGCCTCGCGCCACCTGTTCCATCGACCGGTTATGCGCGTGATACCAATAGGTTCCGGCATCGGGCACAACAAAATCGTAATCAAAGCTGGCGCCCGGCGGAACGACTGCCTGAGTCAAACCCGGCACGCCATCCATTGCGTTGTCGATACGGATACCATGCCAGTGGACCGAGGTCGGATCCTGCAACCGGTTGACCAGTCTGCGCTGGACACGCTCTCCTTGTTGCAGGCGCAAGGTCGCGCCGGGAACCGAACCCCCAAAGCTCCAGATCTTGGTCTCAGGATACCCTTGTGGCGCCAGCTGCTGAGCGGCTTCACGTGCCTCCAGCAAAGGGGGCGTTGCCCGTGCCAAGGTTGGCACCAGCGCCATGGCTGCTGCCGATTTCAGGACTTGTCTTCTGTTCAATGTCATTACGGGCCTCCTGGCCCGCAATATAGGACTGCACCCTGCCCCGCGCCATGAAGCTTCCAGCGCAGGTGCGTCAATCAGTTGCTGGCTGTGCGGTAGTTGTGCCGATAGAAAATATGCACACCGATCCGGGCGGTTTCTTTGTACACCCTGGACCAGGACGGACGCACGGCCTTGGTGTGATAATGCGTGGCGCCGGCCGTCATTTCGTCGGCAATACCGTCAAGTGCGGCCCGCGCAACCTTCGAAACACGCTCATAAGCGCGCTTTTCGTGGATGACCTCTTTGTAGCCGTCGCAGGTGTACGTAAACTGGCATTGATATTTCTTGCCTGTCCCCTGTTTGATGACGCCACACAACGTGTCCGGAAACCGACTGCTCTCCACACGGTTCATGATCACTTCGGCAACAGCAAATTGTCCACGCACGCTTTCGCCGCGCGCCTCAAAGTACAGCGCCTCGGCGAGGCAGCGGAAACCTTCGTCCCCGGTCGCCTTCGGCTGCTGGTCCAGCCAGTCCTTGGTATAGGACATTTTCTGCTCGGGCGCTTTGCGCGGCTTGAACAATTTCAGATAGTCGCGAAAGCTTTGCCCCGGCAATTCATTGCGGGCAACCAGCTCATCTTTTGTCACTTCTACGTCCTGCCGTTCGGCAATGGACACATTCGGCAGCACGGTTGCCGCCGTTAAGGCAACAGCCACTATGTAGCGTTTCATCAGATAACCTCGCACAGGCACAAACGCGCCTTACCCTCCCCCGGCGGGCGCGACGAGGCTCATAACCCAGACGAAGCGAAACGTCCAGTTCTGAAAAAAAAGCAAGTGGAATCTTGCCCGTGAGGCCAAAAAGTTTTGACCACAGGTCCATCCCAAACCCACTAATCCTTGGGCTTTGGGGGCAAGTCAACCCCCAAGTTTGGACGAAATTGCCAGTTGAGCGGCAGACAGCCGAGCGACCGGCACCCGGAACGGTGAACAAGACACATAGTCAAAGCCCAAATCCCGGCAAATCGAGATTGATTCGGGGTTTCCGCCGTGTTCCCCGCAAACTGACAGGGTCACGTCGGGCTGGGCGGAACGGGCGCGTTCAGCCCCCAGCCGCAACAATTCGCCCACACCATCCGCGTCCAGAACGTGAAACGGGTCTTCGTTGAAAACACCCAGACGCACGTAGGCAGACATGAACCGTCCCGCATCGTCGCGCGACAGCCCATAAGTCATTTGCGTCAAATCGTTGGTTCCGAAGCTGAGAAAGGCCGTGTGCGGCGCAATCTCGTCCGCGCGAAGACAGGCGCGCGGTGTTTCGGCCATCACGCCAAGCCGATAATCGAATTCCTGTCCCCTTTCCGAGGCGACCTCGGCGGCGACGGCATCGATACGGGCCTTGACCAGTTCGACTTCGCGCTTGGCCGAGACCAGCGGGATCATTACCTCGGGCACCACCGGGTCACCGTCCTTGCTGGCTTCAAGCGTCGCCTCGAAAATCGCGCGGGCCTGCATGTCATAGATTTCCGGCACGGTCACACCCAGACGCACGCCGCGCAGCCCCAGCATCGGGTTGTATTCGCTCATCGCGACGACCCGGCGCTCGACGTCAGAAACCGGCAGGTCCAAGGCTTCGGCCAACTCGCGCTGCCCGCTGCGGGTCGTGGGCAGGAATTCGTGCAGTGGCGGGTCAAACAGGCGAATGCAGACGGGCTGCCCCTCCATTATCCGAAAAAGCTGTACAAAATCCTGCCTTTGCATGGGCAGAAGACGTTCCAGCACCGCCGAGCGCCCTGAAGGCGTCTGGGCAAAGATCATCTCGCGCATCACCGTGAGGCGGCCGGGATCAAAGAACATGTGTTCCGTCCGGCACAACCCGATGCCATGGGCCTGGAAGTTCCGAGCCGTCTGAGCATCCGCGGGCGTGTCTGCATTGGCACGAATTTCGATGTCCCGCTCGGCATCTGCCCAGCCCATCAGCGTTTGAAAACAATCGTCCAAAGCGGCTTCGAGCATCGCTGGCTGACCGGCCAATACCTGCCCGGAACTGCCGTCGATGGTCAGGGTATCACCGGTCTTGAACACACGCCCATCAGGCGCGGTCAGCAACTTTTTCTTGGTCTGGAACCGCATTTCCGAGGCTCCGACGATACAGGGCAAACCCAGCCCGCGACCGATCACGGCGGCGTGGCTGGTCATCCCGCCCTTTTCCGTCAGGACCGCCACCGCCGCATGCATTCCGCGCACGTCTTCAGGCGAGGTCTCCCGGCGCACCAGAATACACGGCTCTCCTCGCGCGGCACTGGCCTGAGCCTCGGCGGCGGTAAAGACAATTTTTCCTGTCGCGGCTCCTGGACTTGCCCCAATCCCCGTGGTCAGTACATCGCGTTTTGCGTCCGGATGAACCTGACGGTGCAACAGCTCGTTCAGTGAATGCGGGTCGATCCGCATCACCGCCTCTTGCGGCGGGATAATACCGTCTTCGGCCAATCGCACCGCAATCCGCATCGCCGCGCGCGAGCCGCGCTGAACGCGAACGCCGTCCAGAATATGCACCTCGCCGTCCTGAACAACGAATTCGACCTGCATTTCCTCGCGCAGCTTCTGGCGCATCAGGGCTGCGTGGGCCTTGAGATCAGCGAACGCGTCCGGCGCTACGTCCTCAAGCGACTGACCGCGCGAGTCCTTTTCCAGGTAGAGCGCCGACACATCCTTGCCCAAGGCATCCCTGCCCTGGCTCTGGCTCAGATATCGCCCGGTGATCTGGGGCATCCCCGTGGTCGGATCCACCAGTTGCAACACGCCCGAGCCGCATTCCCCCTGCCCGACACCCGGAATCATCTCCTGTATGACCAATCCCAGACCGGCATCCGCCGGGGCGCCCTTGGCCTGTCGCAACAAACGCGCGGATGTCCCATCCCAAGCGCGCGCCATCGAGCGCAGGACCGCAATCAACTGCTCGCCCCGGTCTTGCGGAAAGGCCTCATCGGTTTCATCTTCGTAGGCGCGCAACGACAGGCTCAACCCCTCGCGGCCGTCGGCGTCGATATCGTCGAAGACGTCCGGGTCCAGCCGGGCAACATGCATCGCATAGCTTTGAACAAATCGCAGGTACAGCGCAGCCGCAGCGTCCCGACCCATTTCCGCGGACAGGTCCAGATAGCGGGCGTCGTTCATGCCGATGTTCAATACGGCACCCGGTCCGCCCCAGTCCGGGTCTTCGGAGCTTGGACGCACACAGAGCAGAGCCGATGGATCGAACTGTTCCAGAATGGCCTCGATATCAGGGACATGCCCTTCGGCGATATGATGCACCGAGTCAAAAGACAGCGCCACCGTGCGCGGCACGGGCATATCCAACCGGACCAGTCGTTGCAGGCACTTTGCCCGGCCCCCATGGGTGTTGGCAGCAACGGGCGCATCGGATGTGATCAGCGTGGTATGCGGGTTATTCTGCACTGCGGCACCTTTTTGTTTCACCGCAGCATAAGCGCCTGCGCCCTTCACGCAAGGGCGTTCTGGGCGCGCATTGCCGCGCGCCCGTGCCTTTATCCTTCGATCTTGGTCAGATCGGCGACGCTGGAGCAGACCTGCCGGATCTGGCTGAGCAGGTTCAGACGGTTGCGGCGCAGGATGTCGTTGTCGGTGTTGACCTGCACATCCTCAAAGAACGCATCCACCGGCCCGCGCAGGGCGGACATGGCGGACATCGCGGTCGGGAAATCCTCGGCCTTCAGCGCCGGATCGATCTTGGCCTGTGCTTGGTCCAGAGCGGCAAACAACGCCTTTTCGCTGTCCGTCTCGGCAAATTTCACATCCGCGCCATAGGAGTATTCGACCCCGTCCTTCTCCTCGGCCTGCGTCAGGATGTTGTTGGCGCGCTTGAAGCCCTGCACGAGGTTTTCCCCGTCCTCGGTTGCGATCACCGCATTCAGGGCGCGGGCGCGTTTGACCAGCAGATTGAGGTCGTCATTCCCCTCCATCGCGATACAGGCGTCAATGATGTCGTGGCGGATACCTTCGTCGCGAAGGAAGACTTTAAGGCGGTCGTGGAAGAAGGAGAGGAGGTTACGTGCATGAACTCGACCGAAAGCTTCCAAAATTGACTGCTCTGTTCGGTCGTTTGGTTGCTCCAAGAAGGAATCGACTGCGACTTTCATCGCCTTGTCCAAAGTTCTACCCACTGCTCCAATGTCTGCCTTCACATGGTCGATTGCTGACATCAGATCATAGAAACCCTTGAGGCGCAGTTCTCCTGTGACTTCGGTGGACTTCTTTCTGATTAACGGAACAAGGCGTACGTTCAGCCCATTCTCCAAAATCAACCGAATAACCCCCAACGCGGCACGGCGCAGGGCAAACGGGTCCTTCGATCCGGTCGGCTTCTCATCAATCGCCCAGAACCCGGTCAGCGTATCCAGCTTATCGGCCAGTGCCACGGTCACCGAAAGCGGCGCGGTCGGCACGTCGTCCGACGGACCCAGCGGCGAGTAATGCTCCTGTGCCACGGCGGCTACGGCGGCGTCCTCGCCGGCGGCTTCGATGTAATAGCGGCCCATAAGCCCCTGAAGTTCGGGGAATTCATAGACCATCTCGGAACTCAGATCGGCCTTGGCCAGACGCGCGGCTTTCTCGGCGTCACCAGCATCCGCTCCGGTCACCGGGGCCAGTTCGCGGGCCAGCGCGGCGATGCGGTCGATGCGTTCGGCCTGGGTGCCCAGCTTGTTGTGGAAGGTCACATTCTCCAGCGCGCGGGTCCATTGGGCGATGTCCGATTTGGCGACGCGCAGGTCATTCTCCCAGAAGAACTTCGCATCGGCCAGACGGGCCGACAGCACCTTTTGGTTGCCTGCCAGAATGGTCGCGCCATTGTCGGCGGTTTCGCGGTTGGCGACGGTGATGAAGCGTTCGATCCGGCCCGTCTTGGGGTTCTTCACGGAAAAGAACTTCTGATGCTCTTTCATCGAGGTCTGCAGCACCTCGGGCGGCAACTCCAGGAACTCCTCGTCGATCTGCCCCATCAGCACCACGGGCCATTCAACAAGACCGGCAACCTCGGCCAGCAGGCCCCTGTCTTCGACCACTTCCAAATCGGCAGCAAAGGCCATGTTCTGCGCGTCGTTCCAGATGTGCTCGGCGCGCTCCTCGGGTGAAAGCACCACAAAGGCGCGCTTCAGCTTGGCGGCGTAATCCTCGAAGGAGGTAACAGAAAACCGACCCGGCGCCATGAAACGGTGGCCCTCGGTCGTGTCACCGGATGTGATCCCTTCAACTTCCAGCGGCACCACTTGCGCGCCGGCCTCGTCGGTCAGGGTGCACAGGATCGAATGCAGCGGGCGCACCCAGCGCAGGGTCCCGCCGCCCCAGCGCATGGATTTGGGCCAGGGGAAGTTGCGGATTGTGGCCTCAAGCACTTCGGCCACGATCTCGGCCGCCGGGCGTCCTGCTTTTTCAACAGTGGCGAAATAGACCGCACCCTTGGATGTTTCGCGTTCCTCAAGCTGGTCGCGGGTCAGGCCCGCACCGCGCAGGAACCCTTCGATGGCCTTGTCCGGCGCGCCGACTTTCGGACCCTTGCGTTCCTCGCGGATCGTTGGGCTTTCAGTCAACATCCCCTCGACCGCCAGCGTCAGGCGGCGCGGCGTTGTGAGGGCGGCGGCTGAGGCGTAGGTCAGACCGGCCTCGACCAAACCATCGGTGATCCGCTTTTTCAGATCCTCACCCGCGCGGGTCTGCATGCGCGCGGGGATTTCCTCGGAAAACAATTCGATCAGCAGGTCGGGCATTTTCGGTCCTTAGAAATTTACAATCGTCTGAATGACGATGGCATTGGCGATATCCACAAAGAATGCGGATACAAGGGGGAGCACGATAAAGGCAATAGGCGAAGGGCCATATCGCTTGGTCACGGCGGTCATATTGGCAATTGCAGTGGGGGTGGCGCCCAGAGCAAAGCCTCCGAATCCGGCGGCCAGGACGGCGGCGCGGTAGTTCGATCCCATGACCGGGAACAGAACCCACAACACGAACACGACGGCAAAAAGGGTTTGGGCCGTCATGATCACGACAATAGCAAGGCCCAATTCTGCAATGGTCCACAATTGCAAGCTCATCAGGGACATCGCCAGAAACGCGCCCAACGCAAATTCCGAAATCAGCGCCAGCGACGGCGTGCGTGCAACGGGCGGCGCGGAAGGGAAAAACGCGCTGCGCAGATTGGCGATGACAATACCCATGATCAGGCAGGGCACGAACAAAGGCAATTTTAGGCCCGCGGCTGATATCGCCTCGCCCAGCATATAGCCCAGAATGATCGCAACGTTCAGGTATAGAAGAACGCGCATTATGGTCAGATGATCGATATCGGGTTTCTTGGCCTTGGGATCATCCGGCAGACCGACGCTGTGTTCCTCATCCGGACGATCAGGGCTGAGGTTGCGACCTTCGACCAGAAAGCGCGCGATCGGGCCGCCGACCAGAGCGGCCAATACCAAACCCAAGGTCGCCACAGCCACCCCTAATTCGGTCGCACCTTCCAGCCCAGCGACCTGCGCGACTTCGGGTGCCCAGGCGATGGCCGTGCCGTGCCCACCGATCAAAGCGGCCGATCCAAACAGAACACCAGCTTGGGCCGGGTAGCCAAAAAGCGATGCGCCGAATGCCCCGATCACATTCTGGAATACGATGGTCGCAAGCGTCAAAATAAGCAGAAAAAGAAGCGGCTTACCGCCCGCGATTAAATCCGATAGCCGCGCGTTCAGCCCGATCCCGGCAAAAAACAGTACCAGCAGGAAGTCACGCGTGCTGAGCTCAAAAGACAGTTCGATCTCAAACAGCAGATACAGCAACAAAACGACCAGAGACGCCAGAAGTCCTCCGGTCACCGGTTCGGGGATGTTGAAGCTGCGCAGCGCGGCAACGCGAGCATTGATCTCGGCCCCGATGAGGTAGACGGCAAAGCCCAACGTGGCCGTCAGGAAATCAGGGATTTCGGCGACAAAGCCCACCGGTTCCCCCTCAGTTCTGCGGTCTGGGCGGGCATTCTTCACCTATGACTGTTCCGTCATAGGCCTTTTCGCCGCAATTGTTCAACGCGTGCCATACATACCCCTTGCCGTCATTGGTAACGGCGACGATCCTGTCGACCCCGAAGTGGATGTTCTTCGTGCCGACAAAAGCCTGTGCCTGGCCGGATTCCAAAGCTTCCGCCAGCGACACGGCATCGTAACAGTCAAACCATCCCGGCGCAGTCAGCGGTTCGGGGTCATCCGCAGGAACAAAAGAAGCGAGTTGATCCAGTGTGAGATCCGTCTCAAAACACGCCCGGTAACGGATCGGAGAGCTGTCGGCATCAATCGCCTTAAATGCCGAATATGCAATGGGTGTAGGCGCGTCAGCCCCTTCGGCCAGCAGAGCAACGTCCTGTCCGGGTTGCGGCGCCACATCGTAGTAGAAGCCGTAGACCTGCAGATAATACATGCCTGCGCCGGCCAACACGGCAGAAACCAAAAGGATAATTGCCAGCAGTTTACCCGTCATCGCTCACGCCGCCTCTTTCAAGTTCTTGTAAAATAGGACAGGTTCCCAATGGGAAGAGGCAGAAACGAGGCTATCATTATGGAATCGACCCTTGCCGTTGGGTTTTTCGGCGCGCTGTTTGCCATCATGAACCCGATCACCAACCTGCCCGTTTTTCTGAGTGTGACCGACAGCCTGACCGCGGCGGATCAACGGAAAATCGCAGTGAAAACGGCCTTGTATTGCCTGGTCCTTGGCGGTGCGTTCGCGGCCGTCGGCAGCCAGGTGCTTGGTCTGTTCGGGATCAGCGTCGACCACCTGCGGGTTGCCGGCGGTCTGGTTGTTCTGATGATCGGCCTCAATATGCTGAACGGAAACGAGAGCAGTTCGCATCACGGAACCAAAGGGGAAAAGCAATCCTACCCGGCGCCGGACACAGTTGCCTTTTATCCGCTGGCCTTTCCCATTCTGGTCGGCCCCGGCACGATCACAACGCTGATCCTGTACGCGCACCACATCAAAACCCCGCTTGAAACCGTTGTTTATGCCGGAGTTTTCCTGGTTGTCGTCGCCTTGCTCTTGGGGACCTTCTGGAACGCGTCCTGGCTGGCTGAACGGCTGTCGGACAACGCGCGTGTAATCATGAGCCGGTTCATGGGCATGATCCTGTCCGCCATCGCGATCGGCATGATCGCCGATGGGCTTAAAGCGCTGCTTCCGGGTTTGGCCTGAACGCCCCATCAGACCTCGAACCCGGCGGCCTCGGTCTGAACGAATGCGTCCGCGCATTGCCTGGCCAGTGCCCGGACCCTGCCGATATAAGCCTGCCGTTCGGTGACCGAGATTACCCCCCGCGCGTCAAGCAGGTTGAAAATGTGTGACGCCTTGATGCACTGATCGTAAGCGGGGTGCGCCATGATTATGCGCTTGCCGGTTTTCGGGTCGTCATGCTCCTGCGCTAAAATGGCGGCGCATTCGGCCTCGGCCTCTTCAAAATGGCGCAGCAGCACCTCGGTATTGGCAATATCGAAGTTCCAGCGGGCGTATTCTTCTTCGGTTTGCCTGAAGATGTCACCGTAGGTCAACGGGCTTGGCGATTGAGGGTCATTGAACGGCATGTCCATCACGTGGTCGATGCCCAGTACATACATCGCCAGACGCTCCAGACCATAAGTCAACTCGCCGGACACAGGCGCGCAGTCATGGCCGCCGACCTGCTGGAAATAGGTAAACTGGCTGACTTCCATACCGTCGCACCAGACCTCCCAACCCAGGCCCCACGCCCCCAGCGTCGGGCTTTCCCAGTCGTCTTCGACAAAGCGGATATCGTGCAAATCCATGTCGATGCCGATGGCCTGAAGCGATCCCAGATACAGATCTTGCAGGTCCGGCGGGCTGGGTTTGATAAGCACCTGGTACTGATAGTAGTGCTGCAAGCGGTTCGGATTCTCTCCATAACGCCCATCGGTCGGACGGCGCGACGGTTGCACATAGGCCGCAGCCCACGCTTTTGACCCCAGCGCACGCAATGTCGTCGCGGGGTGGAACGTTCCTGCCCCAACCTCCATGTCATATGGTTGCAAAATCGCGCATCCCTTCGAAGCCCAATAGGTTTGGAGCCGCAGGATAATCTCCTGAAATGAACGAGGTGCGCTGGACGGTTGGGTCATGACTTTCCCTTTGGGCGTTTCTTAGCCCGGTTCCGGTGGGTTTTGCCCTTCCTATGCAAGGGGCCGAGGGGCGTCAACGGGCCAATCACGCCAGCCTGTCGCTGCGCAGCCACACAGGAAATTCCCCGTAATGCGGGCATGGCGTTTGACCCGCGAAATCGCGTAATCTGCGCCAAGGAAAACACGCTGCATAAAACGGGCAGAAAATGACACGCATATTCACGGCAATTCTATTGTTTCTATCTTTTGGGCTGCGCGCTGCAATCGCTCAGCAAGACCAGGGCGTCTGGGTTCAGGTCGAGGCGCAACCTTCGCTGCGCGAGGCGCAGGACCGCGCGCAGGCCTATGCCCAAACCTTGCCCGACGTGAACGGATTTCGCCTGAACAGTGGATGGTATGCCATTGTTATCGGGCCATATTTGCGCTCGGATGCCGAGCAGGTATTGCGCGTTTACCGAGCCGAAGGCCAAATCCCTACGGACAGTTTCATCGCATTCTCCAGCGCGCTGGGGCAGCAATTCTGGCCGGTCGGTGCGAACATTCTGGACCGGGGCGTCGTCACCCCACCGGTCGAGCCACAACCGGAACAGCCTGTAACCAGCCTTTCCGTGCAACCGGGGGAAGAAACCCGGTCGCAGGCCCTGCAGGGCGAGCGCCTGTTGAGCGCGCAGGAGCGCAAGAATCTGCAGACCGCGTTGCAGGCGGCCGGGTTCTATAATTCAACAATTGACGGAGCATTCGGCGCAGGTACGCGCCGCTCGATGTCGGAATGGCAAAGGTTCAACGGCTTCGAACCCACAGGCGTGCTGACGACTTTGCAACGCAAAACACTGATGGACGACTATAACGCACCGCTTATCAGCGTCGGCATGAAACGACATGTCGACGAACAAGCCGGGATCACCATAGATCTGCCTCTGGGTATCGTCGCCTTTGACCGCTACGAGGCGCCTTTTGCACATTTCAATTCGACATCGGACTTGGACGCGCAAGTGCTGCTGATCAGCCAGGAGGGCACTCGGTCAACGCTGCAGGCGCTTTATGAAGTGATGCAGTCGCTGGAAATTGTCCCGCTGAACGGCCCGCGTGAACTGCGCCGGGATGCGTTCACCATCGAAGGCCGTGGAAACGGTGTCGTCTCGTTTACTCAGGCCTCGCTGAAAGATGGCAAGATAAAAGGCTTCACTCTGGTCTGGCCCGAAGGAGACGACGACCGCAGGGCGCGGGTTCTGGCCGCGATGCGTGCAACCTATGCCACCACGAACGCCGTTCTGGACGCCGGAGCCGGTGCTGATAAGGAACAACGGATTGACTTAGTTTCCGGCCTGCAAGTCCGCAAGCCGCGCCTGTCCCGTTCCGGTTTCTTTGCGGATGCAAGTGGTTCAGTTCTGACAGTGTCCGAGATTACCGATGGCTGCTCGCGCATCACGCTGGATGGAGATCAGGAGGCTCAGGTCGCCTGGTCCGATGGCAACCAGGGCATTGCCGTATTGCGCCCCAGTCAGACCCTCGCCCCGATCAGCGTGGCTGAGTTCAATGCCGAACAACCCCGCCTTCAGTCCGAAGTCGCAGTGTCCGGTTACTCGTATGAGGGCGCATTGGGCGCACCGACGCTGACCTATGGGCAAATCGCTGACGTTCACGGCCTGAACGGGGAAACCGGCGTCAAGCGTCTGGCATTGTCGGCGCAGCCGGGCGATGCCGGTGGGCCGGTCTTTGACCAAAACGGAAATGTGGTCGGGATGCTGCTTCCCAAACCCTCTGAAGGACGCACCCTGCCCGCCAGCGTTAGTCTTGCGGCAAATGTGGACAGCCTGACAGAGGTCCTGACCAAAGCCGGTGTTTCCGGGCAATCCGGTCAAGGCTCCTCGGCGATTTCACCAAATGAACTGAACCGGCGTGCCAGCGGCATGACTGTGCTGGTGCACTGCTGGGACTAAGGTCATCGGGAAAAGACGAAAAACGGCACCCCTGAATTGCGGTGCCGTTTTTCGTGCCCGGCTAAAGAATGTCTGGCGTCACCCGGATCAAAGTAGGAACCGGAGCGTCAAAAGCGGCCTGAACAGCCGATTGCAGATCCGTCAGTTCCTTGGGTTCGGCGGACAACGCGCCGAATGCCTCGGCCAGTTTGCAGAAATCGGGGTTGCGCGCCACGACCGCATTGGGGGCGATCTGGCCGCGCACCATGCTGTCTTCGATCTCTTTCAGTTTGCCGTTGTCCCAAAGGATGATCGGTAAAGACAGGTTCAATTCGACTGCCGTTCCAAGCTCTTGCATCGTGTATTGAAAGCCGTAGTCGCCCGCTATGACCGCAGTGGGCTTGCCGCGTCGGGCAACTGCTCCACCGATACCAGCTGGCAGAGCGTAACCCAGCGTCCCAAAACCGGTCGGGTGGTGCCAATGGTAGGGATAGGACATGTCCCAAATCTCTTTCGCGACATAGGCGAATTGGGTCATGTCCGAGTAGATCATGGTATCCGCTGGCATGGCCGCGCGCAGGGCGTCCGACACCGGCACGATACCTGGCCGTTCTGCATCAACTTCGGCGCGCCACCGAGCGCGGGCGTCGGCTACCTCCTGCGGGGTCCAACCGGTTGCGGGTTTGACCTGATCCGACGCGGCCCACAATGCGTGAGCGAAGCTCTCGGCGTCTGCCTGCAACTTGACTGCCGCGCGATGGCGATCCGACAGCACCTCGGGATCCAGATCGACGCGCACCAGATGACCGGAGTGACCAAGATCATTCCGCCAAAGGTCGACTTCGCCCAGTTCCGCGCCAACGGCGACAATGAGGTCTGCGGAAGCAATCACTTCGGCACTGCTGGGGCGGGGCAACATCGCACCGAAGTCCAGCGCATAGCCTGTACCCACCATCCCGCGCCCGGCATATGTGGTGAAACAGGCCGCACCCAGCTGCGTCAGGATCTGCCGCCACAGGTTCGACCGTGCACCGCCGCCCAGAATGAACAGCGGGCGCTTCGATATATTCAGCAGAGACAAGACCGGTGCGACGTCAGGCGGCAGCACCTGAGTGCGCAGCGCCGGTTGATTCGGGAAAGGCGCGGGATCAGCATCGGCCTCCAACTGAGCGATCGGCACCTGAATGTGTTTGGGCCGGGGGCGAGACACTTCCAACTCTTCGAAGGCGCGTTCGATGAGGCCATAGGCCGCCTCAGCAGTATTCGCCTGACATGACCAGTCAGAGACCGTTTCCGCAGCCAGACGCTGATCTTTCATCTGGTGCAACTGGCCTCGCATGGCCTGCGTTTCGTCCAGGCAGGACGACAGCACCAGCATCGGAACCGAGTCAGTATAGGCCTGCCCCACCGGGGTCATGATATTGCACAGTCCCGGCCCGGTGATCACATAGGCCACGCCAGGCTTGCCCGTTGCGCGCGCATATCCATCAGCCATGAACCCTGCGCCCTGCTCATGGCGTGCCAGAACATGCGTGATCCCGGCCTCCTCGATCCCGCGATACATTTCCTGGTTATGCACGCCGGGAATGCCAAAGATCACATCCACTCCCCGATCCCTGAGCATGTGCGAAATTTGCGCACCAAGGGGTCTTCTCATCAGCCTCTCCAGAATTGCACGGTGAATATTGCGTAAACAGCCAACAGCTCGAGTCGTCCAACCAGCATGCCGATCGTCAGCAGCCATTTGGCGGTGTCGTTCAAACCGGCGAAGTTTCCGGCGGGGCCGATCTGAGATCCAAGTCCGGGCCCCACATTAGCCAATGCGGTCGCGGCACCCGAAACCGAAGTGATGAAATCCAACCCGGTGAAGGCCAGAGCCCACGACAGAACACCCATCGACAGCACAAAGAACATGAAAAAGCTCATGACCGAGGTCAGAACATCGCGACCGATGGGTCGGCCGTCATATGTTGGCATGAACACTCCATGTGGCGTTCTGATCCGGTTGATCTGCGTTTTGATCGACGCGAATAACAACTGGTACCGGAATACCTTGATCGAACACGCAGTCGACCCCGCACAGCCGCCAATCAACCCGATCAAAAAGAACACCATGATCGGAAAGCTGCCCCACCCCATGTAATCGACACTGGCATATCCCGTGCCCGAGATGATCGACGTGATGTTGAACAGCGATTCCCTGACCGCCTGCTCCCAGTGGTGTGGAAAGACCGACGTCAAGAAAATGGACATGACAATTACCAAAACAAGGATGGTTGCCAGAAACGCCCGGATCTGACTGTCCTGCCACAATGAACTGGTGTTTCCATTCGCAAGCTGGACATAGCGTACGAAGGGCAAAGCCGCCAAAATCATGAAGACCGAAGCTGCGTATTCGGTAGCACCGGAAAACCTTGCAAACGAGCTGTCGTAGTTCGAGAACCCACCCGTTGCGATTGTCGTCATCGCGTGCACCGTCGCGTCGAAGAAATTCATGCCGAACCCGGCATAAACCAGGGCGCAGACAAAGGTTAGAAACACGTAGATCAACGAAATCTGCCCGGCGATTTCCTGCGCGCGAGGCAGGATTTTACCCATAGTTTCAAAACCTTCCGACCGGAAGATCTGCATTCCTCCCACGCGCAGCTCGGGAAGGAAAACCATCGCAACCACGATGATGCCAATTCCCCCCAGCCATTGCAGCAAACCGCGCCACAGCAACAACCCGCGCGGCAGATTGTCCAGCCCCGATATCACGGTCGAGCCGGTGGTGGTGAGGCCGGACATCGCCTCGAAATAGGCGTCAACAAAGCGCAGCTCGGTCTCACCAAAAAGGAAGGGTATGGCGCCGAAGACCGGCAGGGCCACCCAGACACCCGTTGTCAGCAAAAAGGTCTGACGGATGGTTAACCCCTCACCCACCCCGTTCGCGCAGCTCATGGCAAGGACCGCGCCGGTCAGAATCGTGATGACCGCACTTTCGAAAAAGACGGTCCATTCGCCCCGGCCGTCGATCAGGTCCGCGAGCATGGGCAACAGCATGGTCGCCCCAAGAACGGCGACCAAAAGGCCTATCACATATCCGACCGGGCGAAGATCCATCATGACGGGCAGCGTTGGCGCGCCTGCCCGACCGTGTCAAGCAGATGATCCCCGCTTAGTCGCCGGTTTTTGCGGTCGGTGCCGGCATTGAGGGTGGTTTCGACGGTGCACGTGTACGACGCGACGATGCTTTGGGCTGCTCTTCCGCAATTGAAGCATCCGCCGATCTCGCGGGTGCCGCGGGGGCCGGAGCAGATGCGGCAGCGCGCGTAGACGGCTTTGGGGTAGTTTTCTGTGTCGTTGCAGTTTTGGCCACCGGTGTCACGGGCGCATCTGGTTTGGCCGGCGTAGCACGTTTAAAAGCCACGGGTGCCGCCTTTGTCGCCTCTGATGCCGGTGTGGTTGCAGCCTTTTTCTCGGCAGGTTTGGCGGTCACCGCCGGTTTGGCTTTGGCCGCAGCCGCAGCGGTTTTGGCGGGCGCCTGAGCCGGTTTTGATGCCACAGGTTTTGCCTTAGGCGTGGCTGTTCCGGGCTTTGTGGCGGCGGGCTTGGCCTTTGCAACAGCCGGTTTCGCCTGTGCAGCCGTTTTGGCCTGAGGCGTCGAGGGCTTGGCCCTGGCAACTGCTGGCGCTGCCTTCTTTTTGGCCACTACCGGTTTGGCGGGTTTCGCAGAAGGCGACTTTGGTTTTGCAACGGCCTTCGTTGACGCGGGTTTTGCCGATGCAGGGCGCGGCATCGCGGACGCGGCATGCAGGGCGTGCACAGGCACCATAGGCAGTTCGATCGCCGAACGGGTCATGATCTGCATAATCTTCATCTGGTTGGCCATTGCATAACCCGCCACACGAAAGGCTGCCGCCTGGAATTCAAAGGTATTGGTAATCGGATTCATTACATTTCTCTCCTGTGAAAGCGAGGCAGTCGGAATAAGAGAAAATAGCCCTGGCCGTCCCGATCCTCCGGGCGGTTTCACGGATTCGCGGTCCAAGGCGTCGCACGTCCCGGCTTCCTTTCAGGCTGCACCACAACTATGGCAGGCAGCAGCTGCGCTCGGGGCGACGTTACCGCAAATAACCAAGCAATTGCAGCATATCTCGCTGCATTGCGGCAATAAATCGCCAATGGTCAAATTTTCAGCGTGTTTCCAGCGGGTTCCGCAACGTCAATCAGCCGACATGGAACATCGTAGTGAACAAACGCGGGTCCAGGCTGGCGGATTCAAAGGTCGGGCCTTCGGTGAGAATCGATACCGCATCGTGGCTGTGCAGGCTTTCCTGATGGCTGGCAATCACACGGAAATCCCCAACATGATGGTCGGCATGCAATTCGGCGCAGAACAGGCGGGCGGCATCCTCGACAAAGATCGGATTGGCTGCGTTCAACTCGGCAAATGCCTGTTCGTCCTCACGCTTGACCATGACTTGCGTTTCCGTCGGGACGGCGCGGCGGCACAGGGCGATCAGGTCTTCGAACCACAGGCAGTCGGCATTGCAATCCACCACAACCGAAATCCGCGCAACCGAACGCTGCGAGTGCGGCGTAGCCAACTGCCCGCGCGTTGATCTTGCGTGTTCGCTCAATTCCAGCGAACAGGGGCAAGTCGAGGAGTACACGTAATCCAGATGCATGATCTTCAGGCGTTCACCACCACGCTCCACCAGCTCCAGCGCGATATCGTAAAACTGGTATCCTTCCAGCCCGGACCGCAGGCTTTTGACCTTGTCGGGGTACGAAAAGCGCATCTGAATACGCGCGTCAAAGCTGTCGAGGTCTGTCTTGTAATCCTCCAGCGCGGCTTCCATTACCTCAAAGCTGAAGGTGCACTCGGCGTGCTTATAGAAAGACCGCATGATCCGGGACATGTTGATGCCCTTTTTTTCGGCCTCAAGACTGACGGACCCGGTGACCGAGGCCTCGAGCGTCAGGTCCTCGCCATGTTTGCGGTGAAAGCGGATCGGCAGACGGAAGTTGGAAATCCCGACATGCTGAATCTGCTGCTTTGCACCCCGGATCAGGCTGGCGGGTCCGTTCTGCAGATCCGGCAAGGTGGCTTTGTACGCTTCATCCGCCACGAACCCTTCGGGATATTCCCGCGACAGTGACGGATAGTTAACGGGCGCGAGGCCGGGCACGAGGCGTGCAATCGCCGGATCAAGCTGGCTGATTTCAGCTTCGGAAGCTGAAGTCGCCCATTTCCGCAACACGCTCAGAGCAGCGGCGGCTTCATCGCGGTCGGGGGCATTGTCCAAGTCACGGGGATGCAGGTTCATGCGCAGGGTTTCCTTGTTTGGCCGCCGGATTATAGACGGTTTCGGGTCACATACCAGTAAGCCCGATACGCACAAAATATCAGCCCGGATCGATAATATCTGTGCAAATCCGTCTTTTTCGGTGCGAAAACGTCTCATGCCCTCGCGGCACAGACGAGTGTTCTCCGGGCGAACGCTCCACCCGGAGACCCGTTTCACGTCTGGGACGCGGCCAGTGCTGCATTGATGTCCGACAGCAAATCGCCGGCATCCTCTAGGCCGACCGAAAACCGGATCAGGCCGGGGGTGATGCCCAGCTCATCCCGCTGTTCCTCGCTCAGTCGTTGATGCGTTGTGGTGGCGGGATGGGTCGCGATCGACTTGGCGTCACCGAGATTGTTCGAGATCACCGGGATTTTCAGCGCATTCAGGAAAGCAAAAGCGGCCTCTTTTCCGCCCTTAATATCCAGCGACAGTACCGTCCCGCCCTTGCCGCACAATTGCGACTGGACCAACGCGTTCTGAGCGTGGGTTTTCAGGCCGGGATAAAGCGTGCGCTCCAGCGCCGGATGCCCCTCAAGCGCCTCGGCCAAAGCCAGAGCCGTTTCCGCTTGTGCATTGACCCGCAACGCAATGGTTTCCAGGCCTTTGAGCATGACCCAAGCGTTGAACGGGCTCAGCGCGCCACCGGTGTGTTTCAGATATGGCTCGACGGTGCCGCGGATGAAGTCCTTTGTGCCAATGATTACGCCGCCGAGAGCGCGGCCCTGCCCGTCAATATGCTTGGTGGCGGAATAGATGACGACATCCGCCCCCTGCTCGATCGCACGCGAAAACACAGGGGTTGAGAACACGTTGTCCACGACAACGACCGCACCAACCGCGTGGGCGAGTTTGGACACAGCGGCAATGTCGATCACTTCCAGCGTTGGGTTCGACATGGATTCAAAGAAAACCGCCTTGGTGTCGGGCCGGATTGCGGCCTCCCACTGCTCAAGATCGGTTCCGTCGACGAACGTAACCTCGACACCATAGCGGGTCAGAATATTCTCCAGAATATACAGACAGGACCCGAACAGCGCCTTGGCAGAGACAACGTGATCCCCCGCCTGCAGCATGGATACCAACGCTCCGTTCACTGCCGCCATGCCCGACGCGGTTGCAAAGGCGTCCTCGCCCCCTTCCAATGCCGCGATACGCTGCTCGAACATCGACACGGTCGGGTTACCGTAACGGGCATAAATGAACTCATCCGGGCCTGTTTTGATAAAACGCGCCTCGGCCTGTTCGGCTGTGTCATAGACAAAGCCCTGCGTCAGAAAAATCGCCTCGCTTACTTCTTTGTACTGGCTGCGACGGATACCGCCGTGGATGGCTTGGGTGCGTTTGTTCCAGCTCTCGCTCATCTCATTCCTTTCCGCCCCGTGGATAGAGGCAAACAAAAAACCCCAGACGCGGCCAAGCGAAAGGGGTCTTTCATCCTGACCTTTTAGCGGTGTTGTTTAGCGTGGCCCGCAATCCGGTAACAAATCGCCACGTGATGCTGTTGCCTTTACGCCTCAGGTGAATGGGCGTCAAGCATTCCGAATGCATCGTCACGGTTCTGTAACCTGACATTCACGCAATCGTCATAGCGTTATGAAAGATCGGCACCACAACATCTTGTGTGAGGCAGAGCAATGCCAGTGATCAGGATCAACGCCATCGGCGACACCGTACGGCTGCACGGCAGCCCCCGACCCCTGCACAGCGCCTTGCGACAGACGCGTGACACCGAGGGGCCAGTCATCATAATGACCCACGGCTACAAATATCGTCCGGATGCCGCAACCGCCTGTCCGCACAGGCAAATCCTGGCGCTGCAATCTCGAGACCCGGCTTGCTACAGCCCGAGCTGGCCACAACAGTTGGGATTCGATTCGGGTTTCGAGGACGAGGGGCTTGCCGTCGCATTCGGATGGGATGCCCGAGGGCCGCTATGGGCTGCCCAAAGACGGGCCGGTTCAGCCGGTCGCAGCCTGGCGCGCCTCATTTCCGATCTGCATCAGTTGAACCCAAACCGCCCGATCCATTTCATCGGACACTCCCTGGGTACGGAACTGGTCCTGGAAGCCCTGCATCACATCCCACCGGGCGCATTGGACCGTATCATCTCAATGACCGGAGCTGCCTATCGCTCCCGGGCATTGGAAGCGCTTGCAACTCCGGCCGGACAAAAGGCTGAACTGATCAATATCACCAGTCGCGAGAACGATTTGTTCGATTTTCTTTACGAGCGCCTGGTCCAGCCTCCCAAATTGGGCGATCGGAGCATCGGCAACGGTCTCGAAGCCCCAAATGCCGTTACGCTGCAAATCGACTGCGACGCGACGCTGGATCATTTGTCTTCGATGATCCACCCGATTGCCGCCCCACAGCGCCGTATTTGCCATTGGTCCAGCTACACCCGCCCCGGTGTATTGCGCGTCTACAACTGCCTTCTGCGTCATCCCGAGCGAATTTGCCTTGAGACCCTGCGCCGCGGTCTTCCACCCCAAACCCACCGCCGCTGGTCACGGCTTTTTGCGATACCCCGCCCGCAACAGCTCTTGCCGTTTGCTCAGAAAGCCTCATGATTTCCTCAACCTGAGGAGATGCCATGATCGATCTGTATTTCTGGCCCACGCCGAACGGCTGGAAAGTGTCCATCGCATTGGAAGAGATGGAGCTGCCCTATACCACTCATTTGGTCAATATCGGGAAGGGTGAGCAGTTCGACCCTGAATTCCTGAAAATCTCTCCCAACAACAGAATGCCAGCCATCATGGACCCGGACGGACCGGACGGAGCCCCCGTTTCCGTGTTCGAAAGCGGTGCGATCCTGATGTATCTGGCCCGCAAGACCGGGCGTTTCTATGGCGAAACCGAACGTGACCGGATTGCCGTCGAAGAGTGGTTGATGTGGCAGATGGGCGGCGTCGGCCCGATGGCCGGCCAGGCGCATCACTTCCTGAAATACGCCCCGCAACTGGACCCGCCGCAGGACCTGCCCTATGCCAAGGACCGCTACCGCACCGAAGTCGGTCGTCTTTATGGCGTGCTGGACCGGAGATTGGCGGAAAACGAGTATGTTGCGGGCGATTTCTACTCCATCGCTGACATGTCCATCTGGGGCTGGGCCAGCCTGTGGGAAGGTCAGCAGCAGGTGCTGGACGACAAACCTCACTTTGCCCGCTGGCTGGAGATGATGAGCGCCCGCCCGGGGGTTCAGGCAGGCCGTGCGCTGCATGCCGAACTGCGTGGGGATCATCGGGACAGGCAGGCGCAGCGGGTTTTGTTCAAAAGGTGAGGTCAGTGACTATGTTGATAAACTCCAAGCGGTGTGGCTAGTCTGGATCACACCAGAACTGCCCTAAACTTGCAATTCTGAGCAAACAGAATGCGCGTGAATTTCAAAACCGATTAGAAGGAAATCCATCTCAGGAGCATCAATTTGACCGTCGTAATAGCGCCTGCGTCAACATCTGTATCGCCACAGGACCTGGCAAATCTCCTTTGGAGCACTGATCCGAAACTGAATGGGTATATGTTTGGAAACGAGGCCGTCTTGCACAGCATTATCGGCTGCGAATGGCCCGAAAAACAGGGCTTATTCTCGCATAGAAATGCCTTTACCGCATCGGACAATGGCGAAGTTGTTGGGCTGCTTATTGGCCATACAGAAGATGAATATTCAGCAAACTTCGACTTTTCACTGGAATGTCAGGCATCTGCCCTTGGGGACAAAGACGCGCAGCATTTACAATCCGCGCTGCATTGGATGGATCGCCTTTTCCCGGCTCCACGGAAGGGTTCCTACTATATTCTTGAGTTTGCCGTAAGCCCACGGGCACAAGGCGGAGGCATCGCTGCCCAACTGTTGAATGAGGCGGAAACACGGGCTCTTGCAAACGGGTGCACCCAGATTTGCCTTGATGTCGCAGCAGACAATGAGGCCGTTGGTTTTTACCGGCACACCGGGTTTCAGGTTGAGGTTGAAACCCGTGTTCCGGCACTGGACGAAGCGCATGGGATTGGTTTGCATCTGCATATGGTACGCGATGTCACGTAACCCATTTGAAACAAGCAGAAATCGGGGTTCATACTTGTTTTAATTCGAACATTCGCTCTACTTTAGCTGGGCCACGCAGATAAGGATTTGGCGCCAAAGAAGGAAAACGCTGAGTTATGAGGGCATTGGCCACATTTCTGATACTTTGGGCCGGTCCGGCAATTGCCGCACAGGATTGCGCCGAAAGCCCGCTCGCTCAACCCTCCCACCTGATTGCGTACGAGCCGATCAGTGACGAAGAACCACTTGCCGAAGACGCATCTGCAAAATCCAACCCGGAGGTATTGGTCTCACTGAGGCCAGCGCTGCGACCCTGCAAATTCGGCCTGATCGCAGTCGGGCGCGAGAAACTACGCGAGCGTGGCGCGGTGTGCAGTGACTGGACCATTCTGGGTGAAACACTCGAACCTATTTCTGGACGGTATCGGGGATGCGGGATTGCCGACCCGGTTCGGATTCACCTGGTTTCTGACATCATGCTCAGCCAGTTTGCGCTGATGGATTGCGAAACGGCGATTACGTTCAAGACATGGATAGAAGTCGTCGCCAAACCGGCTTTTGCCGACTATGGCGGTGGCTTGATTGGGATGCGGCTTGTCGGTCACTATTCCTGCAAGACGCAGAACAACCAACCCCGCGCACGCCTGTCCGAACATGCCAGGGGTCGAGCGATCGATATCGCCTCTTTTGTGTTGAAGGATGGCACCATCATCAACGTTCGCGACGGATGGGACGACGAAGATTTGGGCGAGGTCATGCGCAGGCTACACGGTGGCGCCTGTGGTCTGTTCGGTACGGTGCTCGGCCCCGATGCGGACCAGTATCACAAGGGGCATTTCCACTTTGATACGGCGCGCCGTCGCGGCGGACCCGTTTGCCGTTAAGACCTTAGCCTTCCCCCTGCACCAGTACATCCAACATGCCCGAGATATCCTCGATCTCTTCCGCAATCACATGGGTTACAGAATGCGCCCGCTGCATCCGCCCCGTCACCCGCAACAGCCGCCCCGAAATCACCGCGCGACGGAAGCGTTCGTAGATCTTGCGCCAGACCACCACGTTCACGACACCGGTCTCATCCTCAAGGGTGACAAAGATCACCCCTTTGGCCGTCCCCGGTCTCTGCCGCAGGATCACCAGCCCCGCCACCGCCACCCGCGCACCTTCGGGTGGGGCGTCCAGTTGACAGGCGGGCAGGCAGGCGGGCGGGCGCGGCCAGCCGCTGTTTGGGGATGCGGGGCGGACAGGGACAACAAGCATGAGAACAAAGATAGAACAAAAGGGAGGAAAGTCCAGTCGCGGCACGCTGAGTCGCAAATGAGGCTGGAAAGACCTAAATCCCTTCACTAAACAACGTTTCGAACATCGCAAAAGGAAGACGCACGCAATGGCAAAGATCACCTATGTCGAGCATGGCGGTACCGAACACACAGTCGAGGTCGCCAACGGACTGACCGTCATGGAAGGGGCCCGTGACAACAACATCCCCGGCATCGAAGCCGATTGCGGCGGCGCATGCGCCTGTTCGACCTGCCATGTCTACATCCACCCCGACTGGGTCGAGAAAATCCCCGGCAAGGATGACATGGAAGAAGACATGCTGGACTTCGCCTATGAGCCCGACCCCGCCCGCTCGCGCCTGACCTGCCAGATCAAGGTCACCGATGCGTTGGACGGCCTGATCGTACAGATGCCCGAAAAGCAGATCTGATGCGCACCAAAGCGCCGCGTCTGCCCGCTTGCCTGTGGCCAGGCCGGGCTCGCGGCGCGCTGCTGCTGTTGAGCCTGTGGCCGGCAGGTATTGCCTCAATGCCCGCAGCCGACACAATCGACAGTGCCCGTTTCACGGAACCCACCACGCGCTATGCCCACGGTGTATTGGGCGACAATATCGAGTATGGCGCGCTTGAACTGACGGTCGATGGCAAGGTCGAGATTATTCGACTTCCATCAGATCGAGTTTTCGAAGACTTGGCGCCCCGGTTAGTGGACGTTGATCTGGACGGGTCGCGCGAAGCCATCGTCGTTGAATCCCAAGACAGCACAGGAGCGCAACTGGCGATCTACGACGCGCGCGGTCAAAAGATTGCTGCAACACCCCATATCGGCACCCGGTTCCGCTGGCTCGCCCCGATTGGTGCCGCCGATCTGGACGGTGACGGCAATATCGAAATTGCCTATATCGACCGCCCTCACCTTGCAAAAACGCTTCGCATCTGGCGGTTTGTGGACGGCGCTCTGACAGAGATCGCCATACGGCCGGGCCTGACCAATCATCGGATCGGCGAAGACTTTATCTCCGGCGGCGTAAGGGATTGTGGCACAGGCCTAGAACTCATCATCGCCAGTGCCGACTGGCGCGACATTGTGAGTGTGCGATTCAATGAGGGCTGGGTAGAGACGTCACTTGGTCGCTTTTCGCAAGGCACGATGGAACGTGAATTGAGCTGCTCGTCATGAACCAACCGCAGCCCGCGACAGCGAGCTGCCCGGCCCAAAGCCTTTGGCGTTGCATCTTTGATGCAGCAACAGGGCGCGGGAGCCCCCCGGTCAGAGCGCTCGCCAGCCGATGTCGCGGCGATAGAAGCCATCCGGCCAGTCGACACCTTCCACCATCGCGTAAGCCCGATCCCGTGCTTCGTGCAGAGTATCGCCGCGAGCCGTGACATTCAGAACGCGACCGCCCGACGCCTGAAGTTTGCCGCCGGCCAGTTTGGTTCCCGCATGAAAAATCATATTCATGCTGTCTTCAGGCAAAGCGTCCAACCCACTAATCAACGTACCCTTTTCATATGACCCGGGGTAACCGTTGGCGGCCATCACTACCGTCATCGCGTGATCGTCGGCCCAGTTTACCCGGGCCTCGTTCAACCGACCCTCGGCGGCAGCGTGCATTAAATCCATCGCCTGCGCCCCAAGGCGCATCATCAGTACCTGGCATTCCGGATCGCCAAAGCGGACGTTGTACTCCACCAACCGGGGCTGCCCGTCCTTGATCATCAAACCTGCGTACAAAACACCTTGAAACGGCATGCCCCGGCGTTTCATTTCGGCCATGGTCGGCCGCACAATCTCATCCATCGCGCGGGCTTCGATTTCGGCGCTCAAAACGGGCGCCGGAGAATACGCGCCCATGCCGCCGGTGTTCAGACCGGTATCGCCCTCGCCCACACGCTTGTGGTCCTGCGCAGTGCCGACCGAAAGGATGTTTTCACCATCGCACAGCACAAACAGAGAGGCCTCCTCGCCCTCCATGAACTCCTCGACGACAACCTCAGCCCCGGCCCCGCCAAAAGCACCGCCGAACATATCGTCGATGGCATCCAGGGCAGTCTGTTCGTCCATGGCAACGATCACACCTTTGCCGGCTGCCAGACCATCGGCTTTGACCACAATCGGGGCACCCTGCTCACGGATATAGGTTCTGGCAGGTTCCGCCTCGGTGAACCGGGCATAGGCCGCTGTGGGCGCTCCCGCTGCATCACAAATTTCCTTGGTGAAGCTCTTTGACGCCTCCAGCCGGGCTGCCTGGGCCGAAGGGCCAAAAACCAGAATGCCGGCTTCGCGCAAACGGTCGGCTACACCCGCGGCCAGGGGGGCCTCGGGGCCGACGATCACGAAATCAATGGCATTTTCTTCGGCAAAACTGACCACAGCCCCGCCATTCTCGATATCCAGCGCCGCGCAATCGGCGATTTGCGCGATCCCGGCATTGCCCGGTGCCACGATCAGCCGGTCGCATTTAGGGTTCTGCATCACCGCCCAGGCCAGGCTGTGTTCGCGCCCACCGCCGCCGAGAATGAGGATGTTCATGAATGCTCTCCGATCTGCTTGGCCTCGCTTGCGGGGCGTTCTAAGCTGGGCGGGCATTTGACACAAGGCGCTGAAATGTCCGACCTGCTCGACGACCCGCTTCCGGGTCAAAATACCCCCGAATACACGGTTTCCGAGATTTCTGGCGAGGTGAAACGCACCCTGGAAGGCTCGTTCGGACGAATCCGTGTGCGCGGAGAAGTTGGGCGCGTGTTCAAAGCGCGTTCCGGGCATTTGTACTATGACATCAAAGATGACCGGAACGTGCTCGCCTGCACCACGTGGAAGGGTCAGATTTCAGGGTTGTCGGTGGTTCCGGAAGAAGGGCTTGAGGTGGTCGTCACCGGGCGCCTTACCGCCTTTGGCGCACAATCGAAATACAACATGAATGTTGATGAGGTTGCCGTCGCCGGACAGGGCGCACTTATGGCGCTGCTGGAGAAGCGTAAGAAACAACTTGAGACCGAAGGGCTGTTCGCGCCCGAGCGTAAGAAGCCGCTGCCCTATCTGCCGAAGATCATCGGTGTTGTGACCTCTCCTTCAGGCGCGGTGATCCGCGACATCCTGCACCGCCTGCGCGACCGTTTTCCGCGCAAGGTGCTGATCTGGCCGGTCGCTGTACAGGGCAGCAATTGCGCGCCCGAGGTCGCTCGGGCAATCGACGGCTTCAACCAGCTTACGCCCGGCGGCGCATTGCCGCGCCCCGATCTGATCATCGTCGCGCGTGGTGGCGGGTCGATCGAGGACCTCTGGGGTTTTAACGAAGAAATCGTTGCCCGGGCCGCTGCCGCCTCGGACATTCCCCTGATCTCGGCTGTCGGGCACGAGACCGACACCACACTGATCGACTTTGTCTCGGACAGGCGTGCGCCAACCCCAACTGCAGCGGCGGAACTGGCCGTTCCGGTCAGGATGGAGCTGCTGGCCTGGACCGGCGAACAGGGCGCGCGTCTGGCACGCTCTGCCTCGGACGCAGTTCAACGCCGCAGCCAGCGCCTGCGCGATCTGTCCCGCGCCCTTCCGCGCGCTGATACCCTGCTGGATACCCCCCGGCAGCGACTGGATCAGATATCCGAACGTCTGCCCAACGCCTTGATCCGAGGCGTTCAGACCCGCCGTCTGAAATTGCTGGACATCTCGGCCCATCTGCGCCCTTCGACTTTGCGCGGCGTCGTGGAAACGCGGCGCGACCGCTGGCGCAACCTGTCCACACGCCTGTCGCTGCGTCCCATTCAGCGTGAGCTGACAACACGGCGCGACACGCTGATCCGTCTGACCGAGCGGTTGAACACGGCCCAGTCCACCCGACTGGACCGCCTGCGCCAACAGCTTGAGGCCACGGACCGCCTGCGCGAAACGCTCAGCTACAAGGCGACGCTGGATCGGGGCTACGCGGTCGTGCGCGCCGAAGGAGAAGTTGTCACGACAAAGGCCCAAGCCGCCGGCCACGCGGCACTCGAAATCGAATTCTCTGATGGCCGACTGCAAACAGTAGGATCATCCAAGACCACCGTAAAAAAATCGAAACCCGATCCTCCGGATCAAGGGTCGTTGTTCTAACCCATGCTAACGATCTGGGGCCGCAAAACCTCGTCCAATGTTCAAGCCCTGATGTGGTGTATCGGTGAGCTTGGTCTTGAATACCGGCGTCACGACTTGGGCCACCGCTTCGGGGGGCTGGATACTGAATTCTTCCGGAAGCTTAATCCAAACCGGACCATCCCGGTTTTGCAGGACGGCGACAATCCACCGCTTTGGGAAACCGGTCCGATCCTGCGCTATCTCGCCGGCCAGTATGGCGCCGAAGCATTCTGGCCCCGTGATCCCGTGCAGCGGGCCGAAGTGGACAAATGGGCCGAATGGGCAAAAATCAACGTGGCCATGGCCTTCACGGTCCCGGTTTTCTGGCAGACCGTCCGAACTGCACCATCGCAAAGGAACGAGACAGCCGTACTGGCAGCCGTCACTACTCTGGAAGGCAAACTCGAGATCGCTTACAGCATCCTGGCGGAAAGCGACTACATCGCAGGTTCAAACCTGACACTGGCCGATATTCAGCTCGGCCACATTTTGTTCCGTTATTACGACATCGACATTCCGCGTGCTCGTCTGTGCCATCTGCGCAGGTACTACGACAGGTTGACCGACAGGCCGGCGTATCAGGAGCACGTCATGATCAGCTACCAAGAACTTCGAGCGACCTAGCATCAGACGCCAATATCAGGGCCAAGGCACACCATTTCTTCGCCGATATCCGAGGCCTCATAGAGCTCCGTTGCGGTCGGATCCCCCTCGAACTGCGCGATCAGCCCGCCACCCGACTGCGTAAAAACCCAGCACTGCGGGTCTGGCCGGTCCTCGTAAAGGAAACAAATCTGGTCCTCTCGCTCGTACCAAACGCCTTCCTTGCAATCGCCATCCAGGAACGACCAGATCACCCGCCGGTTCGGCAGATACCGTTCCACACCATAGATCTGCCCTTCATATCCGTAGAACAACGTCTTTCCGCGCGTGTAGCTGTCGAACTCGTCCCCGGACATAGGCGATTGTGCAGCGGCAAGTTGGGCGGATAGCAGGAAAAGAATCAACAAGCGTCTGAACATTCACTCATTCTGGCAGATGCTCGGCCATGACACCAATTAACGTTTATTCGTTCACGTGGTTAACTCCACGTCACGGCTTGAGTTGCCGCCCAACACCGGAAGAGACTTAAAGCGGCGCAACAAAACAGGAAACCATCAAATGACACAGGTCCTCTTTATCGCCGCCCTCTTTTGCGCACTGGCCTATCTGCCTCTGACTGCCCGACCAGCCAGCGCATTGCGCAGCATAGCCAAAACCGCTTCCGTTGCGCTGCTGGCGGTGTTGGCCCTGGTACAGGCCGCACCCTGGCTACTGGTACTGGCGCTTGCGCTTTGCGCCATCGGAGATGCCTTGCTGTCTCGCGAGACCGATGCGACCTTCATGGCCGGTATCGGAACCTTTGCCGCCGGCCACCTGGCCTATATCGCCCTGTTTCTGACCCATCCGGCAAGCGTCACCGGTCTAATTCTCGAAAAACCCGGCATATTCTGGTCGCTGATCCTGCTCGGTATCGTCATGGCAACGTTGCTCGCCCCACGTGCCGGAGAGCTCAAAGGCCCGGTACTAGCCTATATCCCCATCATCCTCGGCATGGGTATCAGTGTTCTCGCCCTGCCCGAGGTCGGCGCAATGCGCTGGGCTTTTCCTGCGGCACTGGCCTTCATCGCGTCAGACCTGATACTGGCAACCGAGAAATTTCTGTTACCGGCTGACCACCCGGCCTTGAAACTAACGCCCTATCTGGTCTGGGTGCTTTATTGGTGTGCACAGGCCGGATTCCTGTTTGCATTTTCGGGACCCTTTGCAACTGCCGCAATTCCGCATTAGGTGAGGAGAACACCTGCGGAGACCAAAAATGGCGTTTTTTTCCAAGCTGAAGGACAAGCTGTTCAAATCCTCGTCGCGCCTTGAACAGGGGCTCGACGCAATTGTCGAGGATGGCGGCGAAGAAACCCCGGCCCCGGACCCGGTCATTCCAGACCCCGAGCCCGAACCGCAACCGGTCCCCGAAGTTCCAAGCCCAGGGCCTGTACCACAGCCGGTTGAACCACCGGCCCCGATCCCCGTCGATCCAACGCCTGCCCCGCCACCGCCAGAGGTTCCCGAATCCAAAGGCCTGTTGGGTCGCCTGTTCAGTCGCGGCGACGACCGCGCGGTTGTCCGCCGCACGCTCGACGACGACATGCTGGAACAGCTCGAAGAGCTTCTGATCGCCTCGGACATGGGCGTCGACACCGCCCTGCGCGTCACCGCGAACATGGCCGAAGGACGCTATGGCCGCAAACTCTCTACCCGGGAGATCAAGCAGCTTTTGGCGCAGGAAGTGGCCCGCGTGATGGAGCCTGTCGCCAAACCCCTGCCGATCTATCCCAAACGCCCGCAGGTGGTTCTGATCGTTGGGGTCAACGGCTCGGGCAAAACCACGACCATCGGCAAACTGGCCAGTCAGTTCAAGGCTGCAGGCAAAAAAGTGGTCATCGCCGCCGGAGACACCTTCCGCGCCGCCGCTGTCGAACAGCTTCAGGTCTGGGGCGACCGCGCCGGGGTGCCCGTGCTGACCGCACCGGAAGGCTCCGACCCCGCCAGCCTCGCTTTCGACGCCCTGACACGCGCCCAGCAGGACGGCGCCGACCTGCTGATGATCGACACCGCCGGCCGCCTGCAAAACCGCGCCGACCTGATGGAAGAACTGGCCAAGATTGTCCGCGTCATTCGCAAGATCGACGAAACCGCACCCCATAACACCCTTCTGGTGCTTGACGCCACCACTGGCCAGAACGCCCTGAGCCAGGTGGAAACCTTCCGCAAGCTGGCGGATGTCTCGGGCCTGGTGATGACCAAACTCGACGGCACTGCCAAAGGCGGCGTTCTGGTTGCGCTGGCGGACAAGTTCGGCCTTCCCATCCATGCAATCGGCGTTGGTGAGCAGATTGACGATCTTGCCCCATTCGACCCCGAAGACTTCGCCGCTGCCCTCACCGGTCTGGAACCCACCTGATCCGATCTTCATCTGGCCAAAAATATCCTCGGGGGGCGTGGGGGCAGACAGCCCCCCACCCTCTCGGCCCAGCGAAAAGACCTGACATTTGAGCGACTGGCTGATCTCACTTGAAGGCACCGAATCAGGTCATCACCTCGCCCTTGGCCTTGCGCTGATGGCGGCGTTTCTGCACGCAGCTTTTGGGGCCTTGCAAAAAGGCCGACACGACCCCTGGCTGTCCCGCGGGGCCATAGACGCCTGCTATTGCCTGATGGCCGCGCCTTTCGCATTTTTCGTGGTTCCGTGGCCGGAGCCCTATATGTGGCCCATTTTTTTCGTCGTCTGGCTGATTCACATTGCCTACAAGACCCTGCAGGCGATGGCGTACTCCAAGGGCTCGTACACGGTGGTCTATCCGGTCGTGCGCGGCACCGGACCTCTGTTCACCGTCATCGGTGCCTATTTACTGTTTGGAGAAACCTTCTCGGCCGTTCAATGGTTGGGCGTTGCCACCCTTCTGGTGGGGATTTACGGTCTGGCTGCTTATAATTTCCGCTTTCTTGAAACCAACCGTGAAACGCTGGGCATAGCTCTGACCTTGGCCATTGTCACGGGCCTGTTCGTGGCGCTCTATACCACCTATGACGCCTATGGCATCCGCGCCACCGCCGATCCTTTCACCTTTCTCGCCTGGTTCTTCATGATCGACGGCGCGGCGATGCCGTTCTATGCGGCACTCAGATGGCGCGCGATGATCAATCGCCCCGCGCTCGGCCCGCTGATGCTGCGCGGTCTGGCCGGAGGCATCATTGCCCCTCTATCCTTCGGATCCATCATGCTGGCCACCCGACTGGACAAGGTCGGAGAAGCCGCCGTGCTGCGCGAAACCTCCACCGTCTTCGCGGCACTCATCGGCTGGCTGATATTGAAAGAAACCGTCGGTCCCAGACGCATTGCGTTGATGGCATTGATTGCACTCGGCGCCGTAATAGTTGAAATGGGCGGGTAATCAGCAGGACGCAAAGCATGACAGGCAATAAAGAGATCAATCCGTTTCTGAAACAGGTACTGGAACTCGGCCCCCCGCTGGCTTTTTTCTTCATCTATCTGCGCCTGCGCGACGACAGCTTTCAGATCGGTGGGATCGAGTATTCCGGGTTCATCGTCGCCACCATTCTGTTCGTACCACTTATGCTGGCCGCAATGGGTATCCTGTGGTTCCTGACGGGCAAGCTTAGCAAGATGCAGATATTCACCGCTTTCATGGTCATCTTCTTCGGCGGCCTGACCGCATGGTTCAATGACGAGCGGTTCTTCAAGATGAAGACCACGCTGGTCTATGGGTTCTTTTCGGTGATCCTTGGCATAGGATTGCTACAGGGCAAATCGTATTTGGCCTATGTGCTGGACGAAATGCTGCCCATGCGCAATGAAGGCTGGATGATCCTGACACGCCGTCTTTGCGCCTGTTTTGCGGTTCTTGCCGTGGCGAATGAGCTTGTTTGGCGTACCATGTCGACCGACCTGTGGGTCAAGATCGAAACCTTCGGCTTTCCCATTGCCTTGATGGCGTTCCTGATGATGCAATTCAGCCTGCTGCAACGCTATATGGAAGACACCGATCAGCAGTAAAATGACGCCTGTTGACAGGGTTAACAGACAAAACCCTTGGCTTAATGCGCAAGCTGTGGAAAGTTGAGGAACCACTCAAAATACTCAACCGGAGTACTGCTCGCACCATGACGGCTTTTCCCAATAGTGGTTTTCTGTCCGAAGCATCCGACGAGCTGCGGGAAATGCTCTCTGCGCAAGCCTCCGAGCTTGCTCTGGCTCGTGGAGAGGTCTTGTTTGAACAGGATGATGAAGGCGACGCACTTTATGCCATTCTGGAAGGCACGCTAGAGGCGTCATTTCTGGCAATGAGTGGGCGGAAACTGTCACTCAGCCTCATGGGTCCCGGCGAGGTTTTTGGTGAAATCGCCCTGTTCGACAATGGCCCACGCACTGCGACGATCACCGCGACCGGACCGGCCCGCGTCCTGCGCGTGCGAAGAAACGACGTGATGGAGCAGATCAGGCAGCATCCCGATCTTGCGGTTGACATGATCCGGTTGGCCGGTCTGCGTATGCGATGGATGGGCGCTCAGCTCAACGAGCAGGTCTTTCTGCCCATGCCGGTCCGACTGGCAAGGAAACTGTTGCTGCTGGCCGGGCAACAGGAACACCCCTCATCGCGCATCACGCTGTCGCAAAGCGAACTGGCCGAGTTTGTCGGCGCCACACGCGAAGCAGTTTCGAAAACGATCTCGACCTGGAAACGCAGCAATGTGGTCGAAGCCTCACGTGGCGGGCTGCAAATCCATGATTTCGATGCGCTGAAACAGCTGGCAGAATCCGATCTGATTTAAAATCTCGGCCCTGTGATCCGCTTCACATACCTGACATCAGATTCGCCGTATGGTTAACCCCGTTACCGTAGGAGGCTGGTTCTATCATCCCCGATATCTGTCCACCAGTCTCTCCCTGTACCAGAGCCATATGCCTTCTCCGGCATATGGCTTCTTCTTTCTTTGCACAGTTCTTTTCCCGAAAGTCGTTTCGCTGAATGCGTCGGATGGGTAGCAGATCCGTGGCACTTGCCTCGGCTGAAGTAGGATACCCAAGCGCGGTATCTGAGTTGTTTCGCAATGCTGTCATCGTCATGATGCGGTCTGATGCCCGACGTGACGGAAAAAGCGGCCATCCGACGTTTTTGTGCCAAGGTTGGATCTGAAAAGCCGCTCGACAAAAGGCCGTTCTTGAGCGGGTGCGTATGTTGGCCTACCCTGGCGAAGTTAATCCGTTGCCATGACCAGACGTCCTGAAAGGTGCGCAGAATGATTGCCTACGTCACCGTCGGTGTTGACGACATCGCTCGCGCGGAACGGTTTTACTCAGCGTTCCTGCCAGCCCTTGGTTACGAGCTGGAAAAGTACCATGGAGACTTGAGTTACGCGCTGCCTGCTAAGCCGGGTCAGTTTCCCCTGATGCCGGAGTTCTACGTTAAGTCACCCTTTGATGGACGTCCGGCTTCGGCTGGAAACGGCACTATGGTTGCCTTCGAGGCGCGCAGTCAAAAGCAGGTTCGTGACCTTCACGCCGCCGCGCTCGCCGCAGGCGGCTTTGACGATGGCCAACCGGGCTTTCGCGACTCGTATGGACCTCATTTCTATGTTGGTTACCTTCGCGACCCTCAAGGGAACAAAATCGCATTGTTCTCCAGCGATCCCAACGAACCCGGACGAGACGGATAACGCAGGTATCATGGCTGCAAGAACCAGTCGTCGTGGCACAGATGACCTGTAACACCGGGCACAACCTGCACCAGTCGCTGCGTTTTGCATCACCGAATGCCGGGAATGTGCCTCGTACATCCGTCCTGCGGCGTCAGGATTCCACCGATTGAACAAATTTAGGGCCGGAATAGGAAGTAACCAAACCACGCATTTCGGCATTCATGGCAAAAGCCTGGAGGATGCCCCCCAGGCTCCCATCTTGGTTTTTGGCTGCTTATTCTTGCAGGCTCAGCGCAACGAAACGAGGCTCTCCGCCACGTCGCACCAGCAGCAGCAGCGACTTTCGCCCGGCCTCTCGCGCCTCTTCCATGCGTGCCTCAAGATCGTCGATCGAGGTTACCTTCTGCTGCCCGGCTTCGGTGATCACATCACCCGCACGCAGGCCCTTGGAGAACGCCTCGGACGCCTCGTCAACATTGGACACGACCAAGCCCTCGGCATCCGCATCCAGCCCCAAATCCTCGCGCAGTGTATCGGTCAACGGTGAAATCGTGAGGCCAAGGATGTCCTTGTTTTCCTCTTCTTCGACCTGCGGAGTCTCTTCTTCACCATTCTCCGTACGTTCGGCATCCTCACGGCGACCCAACGTCACCAATACGGTCTGGGTACCGCCGTCGCGGTGGACAACAACACGCACCGACTTGCCGACGGTGGTTTCACCCACCTGACGGACCAGCCCACGTGTGTCCTCAACCTCGACGCCGTCAAAGCTGATGATTACGTCTCCGGCCAGCAGACCAGCCTCTTTGGCGGGGCCTTCCGGCACATCGCTGATCAGCGCACCGCCGGGCTTGTCCAGGCCCATCGCTTCGGCCATGTCTTCGGTTACGTCCTGAATCCGAACACCCAGCCATCCCCTGCGAGTCTCACCGAACTCACGCAACTGGTCGACAACCTTGATGACAACGTTCGACGCCATCGAAAACCCGATGCCGATTGAACCCCCGTTGGGCGACAGAATCGCGGTATTCACCCCGATGACCTCGCCATCCATATTGAACAGCGGCCCACCCGAGTTACCCCGGTTGATCGCCGCGTCAGTCTGAATGTAATCGTCATACGACCCGCTAAGCGCCCGGTTCCGCGCCGACACAATCCCCGCCGAAACCGAGAAGCCCTGACCCAGAGGGTTGCCCATGGCGATAACCCAATCTCCGACACGAGCCGTATCGCTGTCGCCAAACTTGACATACTGCAACGGCGATGACGCCTCGACCTTAAGCAACGCGATGTCGGTCTTGTCATCGGTACCAATCACTTTGGCCGGCAATTCCTTGGCTGGTTGTCCGTCGCCGGGAAAGAATTCCACAAGAATTTCATCGGCTTCCGCGATTACATGATTGTTCGTGACGATATAGCCGTCCTCGGAGATCACGAATCCCGACCCCAGAGCGTTGCTGCGGCGCGGCCGGTTTTCGTCGTCACCGTTTCGGTCCTGAAACTCGCGGAAGAAGTCCTCGAACGGAGAGCCCTCGGGCACGATCCCCCGCGGGCCGGTCTGACCTTCGATCAGCGTGCTTGTGGTAATGTTGACAACCGCTGGGCTGATCTTTTCCGCCAGCGGCGCCAGGCTTTCACCACGGGCCTGTGCTGCAAGGGTCTGCGCCAGAACAAGCAGCATCGTGGCAAAGGTCAGCCACATCAGCCGTATGAAACCAACACTCTCGTCCCGCCGGACCGAAATACTGCGTGCTTGAGCCTGCACTTGGGAACTCCTTGTCGACAATTCTTGTTGAGCCGCCTGCAGGCAGCCTCTCTTAGCAACCAATGTAGTCAGTTTGTCCAAGCCCGCAACTCAGGATCATGGGGAAATCACCGGCAATTGAGGTCTTTGTGTCAAAACCCGATCTGATAAGCACCCCACAACAGCACCAGACCGCTGACCATGCACAGTAGCCCGACCAGACGCCGAGCCTGTTCCGGCATTGCCCTCAACGCCTCTAACATACGCTCGATAAGCGAAGGGGCCAGCGCGTAGGCCAGCCCCTCGACAATCAGTACCAACCCGAAGGCCAGAAGGATCATACCCATTACCGGGCCGCCTGCCCGGTGGGTGATTTTAGGTAATTGAAGAACTCGGAATCCGGGGTCAGCACCATCGAGCTGTTGCTGCCGCCCAGCGCGCGTTCGTAAGCGGAAAGCGACCGGTAGAACTCGAAGAACTCCGGGTCCTTGCCAAAGGCTTCGGCAAAGATGGCGTTGCGTTCGGCGTCCGCTTCACCGCGAATGATCTCGGCCTCGCGGCGGGCATCGGATACCAGCTCGACCACGGTCCGGTCAGCTTGCGCGCGCACACGCTGCGCAGCCTCGTTACCACGTGCGCGTTCGTCCGTTGCTTCACGCTCACGTTCGGCCTTCATCCGGTCAAAGGTGGCCTCAAGGTTTGCTTGCGGCAGATCCGTCGCCTTCAGGCGCACGTCAATCACACTGACGCCCAGCGCCTGTGCTTCGGCAATGGCGCTGTTGCGAATGCGCAGCATCAGGGCGGCCCGGTCCGAACTGAGGATGTCACGCGACGACACCGAACCCAGAACCTCACGGGTTTCCGCGCGCAGGATGCGGTCCAGGCGGTCCTCGGCGACCGGGATACCGCCGACGCCAACCGCCTGACGGAACTGTTCAAGATCCGCGATCCGATAGCGTGCGAATGCGTCAACCACCAAACGACGGTCGTCCAAGGGCGTTACCTCCAACGGCTGCACGTCGATCGACAGGATGCGGTCGTCATAGCGAACGACTTCCTGAATCAGGGGAATCTTGAACGCCAGACCGGGTTCTTCTTTGACAGCGACCACGCGGCCAAACTGCAGAACCAGCGCACGTTCGCGTTCGTCGACGATAAAGATCGAAGACAGGATGCCGACAACCGCAATCACGATAACCGGCAGAATAAATGTCGATTTACGCATCAGTTGCTCTCCTCGGCCTGATTGCGGCGCAGCTCGTTGAGCGGCAGATACGGCACAACACCTTGCCCCTGCCCGGTCGAGTTTTCGTCCAGAATGATCTTGTCGACGTCACCCAGAACCTGCTCCATCCGCTCCAGATAGAGGCGCTTGCGGGTTACGTCCGGCGCTTTGGTGTACTCTTCCAGAACCGCGCTAAAACGGCTGGCCTCACCCTGCGCGCTGTTGATCTGCTGGGCGCGATAGGCTTCGGCCTCTTCCAGAACCTGCGCGGCTTCACCCCGGGCTTCAGCGAGAACACGGTTGGCATAGGCGTCGGCCACGTTTTGCAGACGGTCACGCTCCTGCGCGGCGGCCTGAACGTCGCGGAATGCGGCGATCACGTCCTGCGGGGGGTCAGCCTTGTCAAAGTTTACACGCACGATGTTTACGCCCGAATCGTAGCTGTCCATCGTGGCCTGAATCAGTTCCTGCAAGCGGTCGGCGATGATACCGCGATCCCGGTTCAGGATTGGCGCCAGTTCGCTTTGCGCGATGATCTCACGCATAGCCGATTCAGACACCGCCCGAATGGTTTCGCGCGGATCGCGCAGATTGAAAAGGAATCTCGCAGGGTCGCTGATATTCCAAACAACCTGATAATCGATGTCCACGACATTCTCGTCGCCGGTCAGCATCAGGCCATCATCGCTGCCGCGCGCGCCGCCCATATCCTCGGTCTGTTCGCGGGTGACCGGAATGACCTCGGCGGTCACTAGCGGCCAGGGAGCAAAGTTCAGACCCGGGTTCCCGACGGCTGAAAATTCACCCAGAAACAGTTCAACTGACTGCTCTTCCGGTTTTACGGTATAGAAACTTGCGGCAGCCCAAAGGCCAATCGCGACCAGCGCACCTATGGCAATGGTTCCCTTGGTGAATATCGGACCACCGCCGCCAGAGCCCTGACCGCTACCACCACGACCGCCGCCGCGACCGCCCATCAGGACGCGCAGCTGCTCCTGGCCTTTTTTCATCAGCTCATCGATCTCGGGGATCTGCGGGCCATCACCTTCGGGAGGTTTGCGCCCATCCCCGTTGTTTCCTCGATTTCCTCCGCCTCCGGATGAGCCTCCGCCCCCCCAGGGGCCACCGCTGTTGCCCGCCATATGAGTCTATTCCTTCGTATTGGACCGTGTGATCACGGGTTCCCTTGTAACTTGTGTTCGCGCAGTTGCAAATCAAGCAGTGCGCACAGGTTGCCGCATTGTCACCAGTTCTTCGGCCATCACGGGGTGAACGGCGACCGTTCGGTCGAAATCTTCCTTGGTCGCGCCCATTTTCACCGCAATCCCGGCCAATTGGATCATCTCGCCTGCGCCGGGGGCCACGATATGACATCCCAGCACCTTGCGAGTGGCTTGGCTGACGATCAGCTTCATCAGCACACGCTGCGTGCCACCGGCAAACGATTTTTGCATCGGCTTGAACGATGTCGCATAAACTTCAATCGGCTCCTGCTCGGCCGCCTCTTCCTCGCTGAGGCCGACGGTGCCCATCTCGGGCTGCGTGAAGATTGCCGTCGGAATTAGCTCGTGATCCACTGGCGTCGGGTTGCCTTTGAAGACGGTTTCCACAAAGGCCATGCCCTCGCGGATCGCAACCGGCGTCAGGTTCACCCGATCGGTCACGTCACCTATGGCATAGATCGAAGGCACGGCAGTCTGGCTGTATTCGTCCACGACAATCTCGCCCTTGCGGCCGCGTTCGACGCCGAGGTCATCGAGACCCAGATCATCGGCGTTCGGTACGCGGCCAGTCGCATACATCACCACATCGAACAGTTGTTCGGATCCGTTGGTCGCCTTGACCCAGATCTTGTCGCCCTGCTTTTTCATTTCGAGCACATTGGTGCCCAGATGCACGTCTACGCCGTTTTGGCACATCTCCTCGCAGATCAGTCCGCGCGCTTCGTCATCAAAACCGCGCAGGATTTGCGCGCCGCGATAATACTGCGTGGTCTTGACGCCCATCCCGTTCATGATGCCCGCAAACTCGCAGGCGATATAACCGCCGCCCACGATCAGCATGGTTTTGGGCAATTTCTCCAGATGGAAGATCTCGTTTGAGGTGATCGCCAGATCCGAGCCCGGAAACTCGGGAACAATCGGGCGCCCTCCCGTCGCCACCAGAATATGTTTGGCCGTTTTGCGGGTGCCGTCGGCCATCTCAACCGTGTGTGCATCCACCGGGCGCGCGCGCTGGTCAAAGGTTTCAACACCGTTGTTTTTCAAAATGTTGCGATAGATACCTTCAAGCCGGTCCAGCTCGGCATAGAGCTTGTCACGAAAAATGTCCCAGTTAAACGCACCGGGCTGAATGTCCCAGCCATAGGCCTGCGCGTCGCTGACCATACCCGCATATTCGCTGGCAAAAACCATCAGCTTTTTGGGAACGCAACCCCGGATCACGCAGGTGCCGCCATAGCGGTCTTCTTCCGCCAAAGCCACCTTGGCGCCGTTCTCACCCGCAGCAACGCGTGCTGCACGGACCCCGCCCGAGCCTCCGCCGATGACAAACAGATCATAGTCAAAGCTCATGCCGGGTTCCTTTGTTCACTTGCCAAAATTCTCTGGATATCTGGGCGCAATATAGCGATTGCCAACCCCTGCCAGCCGAAAAAACGGTTTTGCATCGCCCCCTTGGGCCGTGTCCCTTCAGTCCGCCAAATCTGAAAACAGATTCTCGGTGCTGTCGTTTGGCTGATCTGTCTCAACTGTTCCCTCGTTCAGATCACGCACTTCGACCCGTCCGTCGCCGTGGCCAATGATGACCTTGTCGCAGATATCGAGGAAAAGTCCGTTTTCGACCACACCCGGAACCTGATTGAGCACCAACGCCAGATGCCGCGCATTGCCGATACGCTTGAGATGCAGGTCCAGTATATGATTGCCCTCATCCGTGACCCTTGGCACTTCGCCATTCATCCGCAGCGTGACCGAAGTGCCCAGAACATCCATCGCGTCCAAGGCTTCTTCGATCAGGGTTCGCGTGGTTTGCCAGCCAAATGGGATCACCTCGACCGGCAGGGGGAAAGCGCCCAGAGTTTCAACCTCTTTTCCGGCATCGGCGATCACGATCATCTGGTCGCTGGCCGTTGCCACGATCTTTTCCTGTAACAAAGCGGCGCCGCCGCCCTTGATCAGATTGAATTCACCGTCAAATTCGTCTGCGCCGTCGATGGTCAGATCCAGCCAGCCTGCTTGATCCAGCGATACGACCTCGATCCCCTCTTCGCGCGCCAACTGCGCCGTCGCAGTCGAGGTCGGGACGCCCTTGATCTGCAATCCTTCGTCGCGCACCCGTTCACCAAGTCGGCGCACCATCCAGGCAGCAGTCGATCCGGTTCCCAAACCGACGCGCATCCCGTCCTTCACAAACTCGGCGGCGCGGCGTGCGGCGACATATTTGGCTGTCTCGATGGGCGACATTTCTCCGGACATGGCAGGTTCCCCCTTCAGATTGCTGCCGGCGTTATACGGAATGCCCCGGTCGACTGCGAGTGCCAAATCGCGAATGCGCTGTGTTAACATGTCGCTGAAATGCGCGTTTCCGATTGGAAACGTCGCAATCAAGGCTTCGTCTGTTATTTGTGCATCTTACATAAGGGTTATGGATTCGCCGTACCGCCTGCATTATGCCCCCGACAACGCCTCGCTGGTGATCCGGCTGGCTTTGGAAGAGATGGGCCAGCCCTTCGAGGCCGTTCTGGTTGACCGTAGCCGGAACGAGCAGAATGGCGTTGCTTATCGGGCGCTCAATCCCAATGGATTGATCCCGGTGCTGGAAACGCCACAAGGGCCGATATTCGAAACGGCCGCGATCCTGTTGTGGCTGGCAGACAAGCACGGGCAACTGGCACCGGCCGCCAACAGCCCCGAGCGGGCTGCGTTCCTGAAATGGCTGTTCTTCGCGTCCAACACGGTGCATGCGGATCTGCGCATCCTGTTCTACGCCGACAAGTATATCAACGCAGCGCAGGCCGAAGCCCTACGTTCCGGGATTAGACCGCGGCTGCGCCAGCACCTGAAACTGCTGGATGCTGAAGCGCAAAAAGCGCCCGAATGGCTTTCGCCCGATCAGCCCTCTGTCCTGACCTATTACCTGGCCTGCATGCTTCGTTGGATGGCTTTGTACCCATCCGGGTCGGACCGCAGCTGGTTCCAGTTACCGGATACACCCTATCTTCAAACCCTCCTGATGCGGCTTGAATCAAGGCCGGCGACACGCGCCGCTATTGTGGCCGAAGGGCTGGGCGTCACGCCGTTTACCTCACCCACTTACGCTAACCCCCCAGAAGGCTCAGCTACCTGACATGTTTCTCTCTGTCTTCGATATGTTCAAAGTGGGCATCGGCCCGTCTTCGTCGCACACCATGGGCCCAATGGTCGCTGCAGCCCGGTTTTTGGACCTGATGCGCGCCTCTCCATTCGACTTCGCGGGTCTGCGCGGGTCTCTTCACGGCTCATTGGCCTTTACCGGTGTGGGTCATGCCACCGACCGGGCCACAATCCTTGGGTTGGCGGGGTTTGTGCCGGACAATTACGACAATGACAAAGCCGAAGCTGCGCTGGCCAAAATCACCGAAACGCAATCGGTGTCGCCAGAGGGATTGCCGACCCTGAAGTTCGATCCAAAAGCCGATCTTATCTTCGACTATGAAAACAATCTTCCGGGTCACGCAAACGGTATGGTCCTGATGGCCACGGATGCGCAGGGCGACGTGATCCTGCGGCAGGTCTATTACTCGGTCGGCGGTGGATTCGTGCTGACCGAAGAGGAATTGGCCGAAGGCAAAGACACCAACGATGGGCCCCCGGTGCCCTTCCCGTTTCATTCGGCGGCCGAGATGCTGGAGATGGCAAAGACCAGCGGCAAGAGCATCGCTGCCATGAAGCGCGAGAATGAAATCGCACGCGGCTGTGCCGACAGTTTCGCCAGGGGAACTGCCCGCCTGTGGGAGGTCATGAACAACTGCATCGAACGTGGCCTGACAACGGACGGTATTCTGCCCGGCGGACTGAAGGTCCGCCGCCGCGCCAAAGGCATATACGACGCGCTGATGGCCGAGCGGGGCATGAATCTGACCGCACCGCACACGATCAACGACTGGATGAGCGTTTACGCCATGGCAGTGAACGAAGAAAACGCCGCCGGTGGGCAAGTCGTCACCGCTCCGACCAACGGCGCGGCCGGTACGCTGCCTGCCGTTTTGCGGTATTACCTGGATCACGTTCCAGGCGCATCCGAGAGCCATATCGAGGATTTTCTGCTCACCGCGGCGGCGATCGGAGGTCTGGTCAAATACAACGCCTCGATATCAGGCGCCGAAGCCGGTTGTCAGGCCGAGGTCGGCAGCGCCTCGGCCATGGCAGCAGCAGGCCTTTGCGCAGTTATGGGAGGCACGCCGGAACAGGTGGAAAACGCAGCCGAAATCGCTTTGGAACACCATCTCGGCATGACTTGCGATCCCGTGGCCGGGCTGGTGCAGGTGCCCTGCATCGAACGCAACGGTCTGGCCGCAATCAAGGCGGTCTCGGCAGCGTCGCTGGCACTGCGCGGTGATGGGCAGCATTTCGTGCCGCTGGACGCGGTCATCGAAACCATGCGCCAGACCGGTCACGACATGCATGAAAAGTATAAGGAAACCTCGCTCGGTGGCTTGGCAGTGAACGTTCCCAACTGCTGACGTATCGCACCGGGCGGCAATGCGGAAAGAGAGGTGACCGATGAACGGTCGTTGTCTGTGCGGTGCAGTCCGGTTCGAGGTGAATCCCCCCGTCCTGTCCTGTGTCACCTGCCACTGCGAAAGCTGCAGACGTCAGTGCTCGGCCCCGATGACCGCATATTTCGGCGTCCGCGATGGCCGCTGGCGCTGGACTGGAGAAGAGCCGCGTCGGTTCAATTCCTCGCCAGGCGTCGAGCGTAGTTTCTGTCCAAACTGCGGTACACCGATGTCCTTTCGCTCGACCTCAATGTCGGATGTGATGCACCTCTACGTGGCGGCTTTGGACAATCCTGAGGTGCTGCAACCAACGCTGCACGTGGCCCATGAAGAGAAATTGAGCTGGCTCAAGCTGGATGACGGGCTGCCCAGTTGCATCGGCCCCGATTACACGAAACACCAGCCGCTGACCGACGTTTGACGGGCTCGACTCTTTCCTCGACATCGACAACCCGCTAGCGTCGCGGTCATGACTCAGGATCGCCCCCTATTCGGCATCATACTGATGCTTGGTTTTTGCATCCTCGCGCCGCTCGGCGATGCAATGGCCAAGCTGTTGGGAGAAACAACACCCATCGGACTGCTTGTGCTTGTCAGATTTGCGGTGCAGGCCTTCATCCTGACGCCGCTGGTTCTCCTTACGGGGCGCATTTGGCGGATGCAGGGGCGCATTCTGAGACTGACTTTGATACGCACAGTTCTCCATATCATCGGGATCGCCGCAATGTTCAGCGCTCTGCAGTACCTGCCGCTGGCAGATGCGATTGCCATTGCCTTCGTCATGCCTTTCATAATGCTGCTGCTCGGAAAATACGTGCTGGGCGAAAAGGTCGGTCCCCGCCGGTTGATCGCTTGCATCGTGGGATTCATCGGCACGCTGCTGGTGATCCAGCCCAGCTTTGCCGCGGTGGGCTTGCCAGCCCTGCTGCCCTTGATCGTCGCCGTTGTTTTCGCACTGTTCATGCTGGTCACCCGGCAGATCGCCAAGGAAATGGACCCGGTGGCGTTACAGGCCGTTTCCGGAGCCATGGCAACGGCAATTCTGTTGCCGCTGCTGTTGCTCGGAACAAGTACCGGGATCCGGGAATTGACCCTGATCCTGCCGACCGATGACATCCACTGGCTGCTGCTGGCCATCGGCATCCTCGGCACCGTCGCACATTTGCTGATGACATGGTCCCTGCGCTATGCGCCATCGGCGACACTGGCGCCGATGCAATACCTGGAGATTCCAGTGGCCACCCTAATCGGTTGGCTGATCTTTCGCGATCTCCCCAACGGGATCGCAGCCTTGGGCATCGCCATTACGATCGGCGCCGGGCTCTATGTCATTTTGCAAGAGCGGGCCAGCGCCCGGTCTGGCCCGACAGAAACGCCCGCGTGACCTGATCCAACGCGGCCCGCGGCACCATGACCAATAGTCCGGGCCCGTCCATCTTTAGCTCGACACCCGAAAGGGCACGGTTCGAGGTTCCGACCCGTCCGTCCGGGGACAGCTCCAGCCCGTCGATTGGCCATTCCAGCCCCTTACTGCACCCGGTTACGCGCCGAAAAGGAAACAATGAGACCGTTTCCCCGGCTTCGACGCTGAAAGCAATCCGCGGCGGCGCATGGAAAATCACCTCACGTTCGCCAAGCAGCACGCAGGGCCGATCCTGTAGCCGTATCAGTGCGTTGAGTACCGCCAATTGATGATCGACGCGCGCTCCCAGAAAGCCGACACCTATAACCAATGGTGCATCGATATTGCGCAGGGCCTTGTCGAAATCCGTGCTGTCCTGTTCCCGAATGGGAAACAAACGATCGGCGGAAATACGGCTTCGATACCCCGGCTCAAGAGAGTCAAAATCCCCGATAACCGCTTCCGGCAGATGCCCCGAATCGATGAGTGCCGCCGCGCCGCCATCAGCCGCGACGACACGATTGACGCGGGCCAGCACCAGATTCGCGTCCTCTGGACCGATATAACCACCGCCAAACAGCGCGATTGGCTCCTCAGCTCGTACAATCGGTCCATTTTTCGTAAGATTGACCATTTTTCCTGCTTTTGGACATAATGAGACCACAAAATGATAGACTCATGGACAAAGTTTCGAGTCGATGCCGTGCACCAAGCTCGGAATTCGGCCTGGTAGTTTGTAAAGGACGTGCGTCTGATGGTACAGAACAACAAGGTATTGACCGTATCCTACGGGACCTTTTCCTGCACTTTGGAAGGCTTTGACGATTCATTTGAAACGATGAAGGCCATTGCCGAATACTTCCGTGATCTGGCAGCAGATGACCGGTACTTCGGATCCGAACCTCCGCAGCCAGACGCCGAAATGCTGACCCGCATCGCGCAGCGCGATATCGCACGCAAAGTAGAAGCCAGCCAGAACGACAGCGGTCTGCTGTTGCGCGCCACGGCAGAGCCCCCCGCCGCCGCGCCCATCGCCAGCCCCCCTGCCCCGCAGGCACCCGCCGAACCGGAAATGCCATCCGTCGAAACCCCGGCCTCTGCCGCAGGTGCGCCGGCCGCCGATAGTATCGCTGCAAAGCTGCAACGTATTCGCGCCGTGGTTTCGCATTCCAATGAAAACCCGCCGCAGTTTGGCGAGGATGAGGAGAACGGCTTTATCAAACCGGCGGAACCTCAGGTAGACGCGATTTCCGCCGCTTTTGAAGCCGGTGCGCTGAACCCCGCCGATCTGACGGAAAGTGAAGCCAAGGTCGAAACCGACGAACCAGCTGATGCAGCACCGGCGGTCGAAATGCCCGAACCGGAAGAGGCGGAAATGCCCGAACCGGAAGAGTATGAAGAAGCCGTTGAGCCACCCGAACAGATTGAAACTGAAGTTCTGACCGAAACCGACGAATTGGAAGACGTCGGTTCCACCGATCTGGAAGAAGCTCAGGTATCGATCGAGACCGCCTTTGAAGAGGACGATGAGACGCTGAACGAAATTCTGGCTCTGACCGGAGCAGATGCCGTCGAAGCGGAGGAAGTTGAAGATACGGAACCTGAACAACCCGAAGTCACCTCGGAAGACGTTCTGTTCACCGAAGCTGAAGCCCCAGAAGACGAAACGGAAACGGAAGACATCCGCAACATTCTCAGCGAAGAAGAAGAGGAAGCTCAGGACGCTGACGAACCGGTCTCTGAAACAGCCGCAAGTGTTCTGAGCGCCGAAGATGAAGCCGACCTGCTGGAAGAGATTTCACTGGTCGAGGCAGAGCTTTCGGCGCGTTCTGATCGCAACGGGCCAGAGGACAGCGATCTGGATCAGGACGTCTCGCGCCTGATGGACACAGCTGACGCCCGCATGGACGATCCCGCAACCAACGACCAGCGCGAAACCTATTCGCACTTGCGCACTGCGGTGGCCGCGACCGAAGCCGAACGTGGCGCTAAAAATGAAGCCGAGTCTGAAGATGCGGATTACCGCGGTGATCTGGCGTCGGTCGTCAGCCCGCGCCGCCCCGAGGTTAATGTTACAAGCATTCGCCCGCAGTCCGATGCTCCTGCACCGCTGAAACTAGTGGCCGAGCAGCGCGTGGACACCGATGATCAGGAAACCGGCCCGGTTACACCTCGGCGCATCCAGTCCTCACAGGATGAGGCGAACGAAGAGGGTGGCTTTGCCGCTTTCGCTCAGGAACAGGGTGCACAATCACTGTCCGACTTGCTGGAGGCCGCAGCCGCGTATCTTTCCTTCATCGAAGGACAGGAGCAATTTTCGCGTCCGCAACTGATGAACAAGGTTCGCTCGCTCAAGCAGGACGATTTCAACCGCGAGGAAAGCCTGCGCTCTTTCGGTCAGTTACTACGTGACGGGAAGATCGAAAAGGCTGGTGGCGGCCGGTTTTCGGCTTCGACCGAGATAGGCTTTCGGCCACACGACACGCGCGCTGCGGGATAGTTCAAAGTAACCTCCCCCTCGACAAAAGGGCCAGAGGCAACCTCTGGCCCTTGATTATCTCAATATGCATGGCTTTTGAGCATATGGCCCGGGCAAGTCAGTTCCGGGTTCCGATTGGGGATCAAATGCTATGCTGCAACGCAGAAAGATGTTAATACAGAGTCGAAATTAGACCTCGTCGCCTTGTCCCGTCTCGATCCGAGGAACCGGTATGTATGACCTTGCAATCCGACGTCTGCGCATATTCGACAAACCCCAGATCAGCACACATTTTCAGAGCCTCGATGACGCGGCCCTGAAATCCCGATTTGGCATGGTTATCGCGCCCGAAAAGGTGACGCGTTATGTTTCAGGTATTTTTGACGACTCGGCTCTGATCTATGGCGCTTTTCCCGACAGCCACCTACGCGGCGTGGCTGAATTGCGCCCCACGGATGGTGATGGACCCGGCATTGCAGAGGCGGCTATCACTGTTGAAACCCCATGGCAGGATCGCGGAATAGGCGACGCGCTTTTGTCACGGATCATTGCTGCGGCGCGCAACCGCAGAATTCGCGAGGTGCAATTGCTGTGTCTCGCGACTAATCAGAAAATGCGCCACTTGGCGCGCAAGCATGATGCAGAGCTAAGCCTGGTGACCGGTCAGGTCGCAGCAACACTGACGCCAGCCTGGCCTAGTCCGATGAGTATGGCCGAGGAAATCGCGGGCGAGTACCATGCCTTTGCCCGCGCGATATTTCGCTGGCCGGAATAGCCCCACCGATCCTGGTGCCAGCGCGTGCTATCAACGCCAATCACTGCCGAGCACCACTGTACCAACCAATCCACCGTGCAGACCCGTATCGAGCAATGAGGCTCAGTTCGTGTCCTGATCCGGGTCCTCTTTACCAACCCCCCTGAACACGAACTTGAACGGCAGGGCCCACAGGATGCCAAGCCCGACATAAACCAGCAGTTCCAACCAAATCGGAGGGCGATCCAGCCAGTTCAGTACGGTCACGACAGCGACAATATACAAAGGCAGTCCAACCAAAAGCAGCACCAGCGACCAGCGCCGCCGAGCCTTGTAACTCAGGCCGGGTTTGTCGCGACCGCTCATCAGTCGGCAAACGGGTCGGTCACCAGAATGGTGTCGTCCCGCTCCGGGCTTGTGGATAGCAACGCGACCGGACACTCGATCAGTTCCTCGACCCGGCGTACATATTTGATCGCGTTCGCCGGCAGCTCAGCCCAGCTGCGCGCACCTTCGGTGGATTCGCTCCACCCGGGCATTTCTTCATAAATCGGCATGCAACGGGCCTGTTGATCTGCAGCCGTGGGCAGATAGTCCAGACGCTGGCCGTCCAGCTCGTAACCCACACAGATTTTCAGGGTTTCGAATCCGTCCAGCACGTCCAGCTTGGTCAGGGAAATGCCGTTCACACCGCTTGTCGCACAGGTCTGGCGCACCAAACAGGCGTCGAACCAGCCGCAGCGGCGTTTACGGCCAGTCGTGGTACCGAATTCGTGCCCACGCTCACCAAGACGTTGACCGTCATCATCATCCAGCTCTGTCGGGAACGGTCCCTCACCAACGCGGGTGGTATAGGCTTTGACGATACCGAGTACGAAGTCGATAGATCCTGGACCAATGCCCACACCTGTTGCCGCCTGTCCCGCAATGACATTCGAAGAGGTCACAAACGGATAGGTCCCGAAATCAATGTCCAACAGCGCCCCTTGCGCCCCTTCGAACAGGATGCGTTTGCCCGCCTTGCGCTTTTCGTTCATGACCTTCCAAACAGGCCCGGCGAACTCCAGAATACTTGGTGCGACTTCCTTTAACTGTGCAATCAGCGCATCGCGATCAATGGGCTCCAAACCCAGGCCGCTGCGCAATGCATTATGATGAACCAACGCGCGATCCACACGCAGCGCCAGCGTGGCGTCATCGGCAAGGTCAGCCACTCGAATAACCCGGCGGCCCACCTTATCCTCATAGCAGGGTCCGATGCCGCGGCCAGTCGTACCGATTTTGGCAACCGAGTTTTGGCTTTCCCGCGCCCTGTCCAGTTCTCCGTGGAAAGGCAGAATCAGTGGTGTGTTCTCAGCAATCATCAGGGTCTCAGGCGTGATTTCCACGCCCTGCGCCCGGATGGTTTCGATCTCTTTCAGCAGGTTCCACGGGTCCAGGACCACACCATTGCCGATCACGCTCAGCTTGCCGCCGCGGACTACGCCCGACGGCAGCGCGTGCAGCTTGTAAACCTCGCCATCTATCACCAGCGTATGACCTGCGTTGTGCCCACCCTGAAAACGCGCGATCACATCAGCCCGTTCGCTGAGCCAGTCGACGATCTTGCCTTTCCCCTCGTCGCCCCACTGGGCGCCGACAACAACCACGTTGGCCATATCCGGTCCTTTTGCGCTGAGTATTCAAACCCGGCTCATATAGCGGCGCTCGGACGACAGGGAAACCGGTATTTCGCCGCAGTCCAAATTCGCGCGTTCCGCGCGATGCCTCCGGCGGGGATATTTGGGGCCAGATGAAGTGAGGATCCCCTGCTTCATCTGGCTGAAAATATCCCGGGGGAGTCGTCCGGAACGGACGGCGGGGGCAGCGCCCCCTTTACGAGCCAGCCAGACGCACCGGTTGCCCATGGGGCGTCTTCAGATAAGCTTCTTCCCAGGCCCTGGTGAATGCCGACACATCCTCTGGGGACGCGCGCCCCTGCTCCGCCAGCAAACTCTCAAGTGTTTCCAGCCAAGCGTTGAAATAATCCTCGCCACCGTCCAGTTCCCGATCGAGTCCATGTCGTCTCAATGTGTCGGAAAATCGGTCGGCCCAATCGGGCCAGCCGAAGCAACCGGCCTCGTTCAGCGCAACCGTGACGGCAAAGACCTGCGCATGCCAAGGCTGGGCGAAAACAGGTTCCGGAGCCGAATACGTGACGCAACTACTCATGCCCGCTCCAGATAAGATTGCCAAAGATCCAGCACCACCTCGTCCCCGGGATGTTCCGGCGCGGCCCAAAGCTCGGAGGCCGGGAATGCCACGGCATAAAGCGGCTCTGGTGACTCGCCCAAGCCATGGGCATTGGAATCCGGCAAGACGTGGGTGCCGTGCAGCCGAACTATACGGCCTTTTGCCCCTGCCGCGTAGACCGGCAGCCGCGTGTGCCCGCCATCCACCATCCGGCTCGCGGCTGGGTGTATTGTTTGAACTGCCTGTCCAATTTCAAACTTTACGGCGACATTCGATGGTCGGACCGCCGGACCTCCTTTTGCCAACGCAGCAGCAACGGATTCGGCTTTCAGCGCACGCGCGGCCAATGGATGTTCCCCGCTATCGTTCGCACCGCGCAGATCATCCAGCGTCAACACGCCTTTTTCGACCAACAGATCCGCCAGGCCCGCGATCCACTTCTCGTAATAGGAAAACCTTGCATAGTCCTTTGGTGACAGACGCTCGCGCGCGTGGCGGGAAGTGTCGATATTCCATTGCCCCAGAAACCCCGAAGCCAGTGTCACTGCCAGCGCCCGTGCATGCCAATCCTCTGAAAAAACTGGTGCATCCTCAGCTTCGGGGCAAATCGGACCATCGCCAAAACGCCCGCCCATGTCATGAACGCGGGTCATGATGGCACCTTTGCCAAACCTGTTCCGATCATGCTGTCGCGGGTCACGAGCAGCGCAAGTTCATCTTCGTCCAGCCCTTCTGTGCCCTCAGGGCGCATCGGCAAGACAAGATAACGAATCTCAGCCGTCGAATCCCAGACACGAACCGAGGTGTTCTTGGGCAGGGTCACGCCAAACTCGGCCAGCACTTTGCGCGGTTCGCGTACGGCGCGCGCGCGGTAGGCGTCGGATTTGTACCATCCCGGAGGAATACCCAGCAGCGGCCACGGGTAGCAACTGCACAGCGTACACACGACCATGTTGTGCTGCTCCGGAGTGTTTTCGACCACAACCATATGCTCACCCTGACGACCGTAGTAGCCAAGATCGGCGACCACCGGCGTTGCATCTTCCAGCAGAGCCGCCTTGAAGACAGGATCGCTCCAGGCTTTTGCGACAACACGCGCGCCATTTTGCGGACCGATCTTGTTCTGATAGGTGTCGACAATCTCATCCAGTGCAGCCGGATCAATCAACCCCTTGCGGGTCAGAATCGTTTCCAGCGCCTTGACACGGAGCGCAGGTTCAGGCGGCAGCAGAGCGTGCGGGTGGTCGTGATCGTCATGAGGCATTGGCGTAGCCTGCGTCACGGATTGCCACCCTGTCCAGTCCCTTTGCCGTGATCAGGCGTATCACGGGTCGTGATGACAACTCCTCCCTTGCCCCCGATGGCAAACTTGCATAAGTACCACGCGATACACGCCACGCTGTACAGGACCACCATGGAAAACGTCGTTCTAATCATCCACCTTCTGTTGGCCCTGGGCCTGATTGCCGTTGTTCTGATGCAGCGGTCCGAAGGCGGTGGCCTGGGCATGGGTGGCGGCGGTGGTGCCATGACGGGCCGTGCGGCAGCGACGGCACTGGGCAAACTGACCTGGCTGCTGGCCGCGTGTTTTATCGTAACCTCGATCACGTTGACCATACTGGCCGCACAGAAGTCATCGGGCAGCTCGGTTATCGACCGGCTGGGCATTCCGGCTCCGGCCCCGGCTGAGGAAGCCACACCGGCGGTTCCGTCCGCAGATGATCTGCTGCCTCCGACACAGGGCGACAACGCGCCGCTGATTCCCCAGGCGGACTGATCCACAAAACCTAGAAACTTGAAAGAGAGCTGCAACAGCATCTTGCGGTTCTCTTGCGCATTTTGCGCGAATCCTTTATACGTGAAGTCCCGTGATGCAGCGGTTTTTTGGAACCGCCGGGCAGTTGATAATGACGTCTCACGGGAGCAGCCGAAAAAACATGGCGCGTTTTATTTTCATCACTGGTGGTGTTGTTTCGTCCTTGGGCAAAGGACTGGCTTCAGCGGCCTTGGGCGCATTGTTGCAGGCACGGGGATACTCGGTGCGTCTTCGCAAACTTGACCCGTACCTGAACGTTGACCCCGGCACTATGTCACCGTTTGAGCATGGCGAAGTGTTTGTCACCGATGACGGAGCCGAAACCGATCTGGACCTTGGCCATTACGAACGTTTCACCGGTGTGGCGGCGCGCAAAACCGACTCGGTCAGTTCGGGCCGGATTTACTCCAACGTGCTGGAGAAGGAACGCCGCGGCGACTACCTCGGCAAGACCATTCAGGTGATTCCGCACGTCACCAACGAGATCAAGGATTTCATCGCCATCGGTGAGGATGAGGTCGATTTCATGCTGTGTGAGATCGGCGGCACCGTGGGCGATATCGAGGGCTTGCCCTTCTTCGAGGCCATCCGTCAGTTCAGCCAGGACAAGCCACGCGGACAGTGCATCTTTATGCACCTGACGCTACTGCCCTACATCAAAGCCTCCGGCGAGCTGAAAACCAAGCCGACCCAGCACTCGGTGAAGGAACTGCGCTCGATCGGTCTGGCGCCCGACATTCTGGTTTGCCGCTCCGAAGGTCCGATCCCGACCAAAGAGCGTGAGAAACTGGCCCTGTTCTGTAACGTCCGCCCGGACAGCGTGATTGCGGCGCAGGACCTTTCCACCATCTACGACGCTCCGCTGGCCTATCACCGCGAAGGGTTGGATCAGGCAGTTCTGGACGCGTTCCAGATCAGCCCTGCCCCCAAGCCCGATCTGGCAAAATGGGAAGACGTCAGTGACCGCATCCACAATGCTGAAGGCGAAGTGAAAGTCGCCATTGTTGGGAAATACACTCAACTGGAAGACGCCTACAAATCGATTGCCGAAGCTTTGACCCATGGTGGTATGGCCAATCGCGTCAAGGTCAAGGTCGAGTGGGTCGATGCCGAGATATTCGACACCGAAGACCCGGCCCCGCATCTGGAGGGCTTCCACGCGATCCTCGTACCCGGCGGTTTTGGCGAACGCGGAACCGAGGGCAAGATCAAGGCCGCGCAATATGCCCGTGAACATAAGGTGCCATACCTAGGCATCTGTCTGGGTATGCAGATGGCAGTGATCGAAGCAGCCCGAAACGCGGCGGGCATTGCCGAGGCGGGCTCGGAAGAGTTTGATCACGAGGCCGGAAAAAAACGTTTTGAACCCGTAGTTTACCACCTCAAAGAGTGGGTGCAGGGCAACTATAAAGTGCAGCGTGGTGTAGATGACGACAAGGGCGGCACGATGCGTCTGGGCGCTTATAACGCCGTTCTGGCCGAAGGCTCGAAAGTGGCCGAAGTTTATGGCGGCACCAATATCGAAGAACGCCATCGCCATCGCTATGAGGTGGACATAAAATATCGTGACAAGCTGGAAAAAGCGGGCCTGAACTTCTCGGGCATGTCCCCCGACGGACGCCTGCCTGAAATCGTCGAATGGTCCGATCATCCGTGGTTTATCGGTGTTCAGTACCATCCGGAGCTGAAGTCCAAGCCGTTTGAACCGCACCCCTTGTTCCGCGATTTCGTGCGGGCTGCGAAAGAGACCTCACGACTGGTCTGATCAATCCTGCAGGTCACCGCAATGTGACAGCCGCCGCGAAAACAACTATACGCGGCCGCCCGTTACGAGGTTAACTGTCAGCAAATCGCTGACAGGAGACCGACCATGACAGATCAGAACACACGAGCAGAAAACTTCACCGCCCTGCACAAAAAGGGTGACCCTGTCATCCTATTCAACATCTGGGACGCTGGCAGCGCCGCCGCGGTGCGGGATGCGGGTGCAAAAGCAATTGCAACCGGCAGCGCTCCGGTTGCCATGGCGCAGGGATTCGCTGACGGGCAGAACATCCCGTTGGAAACGGCGCTGGACAATGCCCGCCGAATAGTTGGCGCTGTGGATGTCCCAGTGACCCTGGATTTCGAAGGAGCCTATGCCGAAGACGTACCCGGCATCGCTGCTAACGTAAAGCGCGCGCTTGAAACCGGCGTCATCGGTTTCAATTTCGAAGACCAAATCGTTGGCACCAAAGAACTTTATGACATCGAAACCCAGGCGGCGCGGGTCAGCGCGATGCGTGAGGGGTGCGACGCAGCGGGTATTACTGCTTTCATCAATGCACGAACCGATATTTTCCTCAAAGCGCACCCTGACACTCACAGCGAGGCGATGCTTGATGATGCTGTCGCGCGCGCCAAAGCTTACGAAGAGGCTGGAGCCAGCGGTTTTTTTGCCCCCGGTTTGAAAGACGAAGCGTTGATTGCTTCGCTTTGCGATGCGACTGATCTGCCAGTGAACATTATCGCCCTGCCCGGAACACCGGATACGCCCACTCTGGCCAAGCTTGGTGTAGCACGTGTCAGCTATGGCCCTGTGCCTTACAGACAGATGGTGGCATGGTTGCAGGACAAGGCGCGCGAGGCATTGCAAGCATCTAACTGAATTCCATTTCGGGATTGCAATTCGGCGATATCCTCAGCACCCTGCGCTAAAATTGCAGGAGGATGCCACTTGGCCAAAGGATACTGGGTTGCTCATGTCGACGTGGACGACATGGAAGCATACAAGAAGTACATCGCTGCCAATGCTGCCCCGTTCGCGGAATATGGGGCAAAATTCCTGGTGCGAGGCGGCGAGCGCATCGAAAAGGAAGGTCAGGCCCGTGCCCGCACGGTTGTGATTGAGTTCCCAAGTTACGAACAAGCTCTGGCCTGTTACGAGAGTGACAGTTATCAGCGGGCCAAAGCTTTGCGCGATCCGGTGTCGACCGGAGAATTGGTGATTATTCAGGGCTATGACGGGTAAGTCATAACTCTCGACAAACCCGATTGAGGCTTTTGTCCACGAAACTTGGCAAAACCCGTGCCGCAACGCCTCCTCAGCGAGCGACACCAAGCATTAACGCTGCTTTTTTGCCCGTCTGCGCGACAGCCTTCTGTTGTTCAGCCTTTTTACTATTCCTAACGGGTTCGATCGTGTGCAGTCGGCTCTCTCATTCCACAGGCGATGTAGCAGATTCCGACGAAAAGCTTCATATTCCTCGGCATTCATCCCAGGGACTTCTGCTGCTGGCTTCTCTAGCTTGATCAGGAACTCAATCCCGACAGGATCACCAACTTCTACGACGGAGAGAGACGTGAGGCCCAAATATCGGCAGTCTTCGAGCATCAATTGAGCTGAACTTGGCGTCATGACCGAACAATGTACGTCAGCATATGGGCTATCTGCGTCAGTCTTTTGCCAGCGCGTCCAGAGCGCAGCCGGATCATTCTGTAACCTCAGAGAGGCGGTCTCCGTTTTGTTGCTGACCGGAAGCACTGCGTCTCCCTGCGCCTCAAAAGCCAAAAAGTAGTTCGAGTCGAAGACCTGTCTGGCCGTTGGCTTCTGCCGGTCTTCGTGAAAAGCTTCCAGCCATTCAGAAAGCACAGTGGGCGGGCGAAAATAATCGAAACAAAGCCGACCATCCGGTACGTGCATGATCAACTGCCCGCCGGGCTTCAACAAAAGCTCGCACGCTTGCAGAAACTTAATTGGATTAGGCAGATGCTCGAAATTGTGCGAGCTGTAGATGTAATCGAAAGTCCCGAATTCGTGCTGAGGAACCGTCGAAGCAAGTTCCGTCGCACTGCCGACATAGTCCACCTCTTCAATCAACCCGTACTTGTCCGACGCGATTGACGGATCATTTTTTGCGTTCTCCATCAAATCTTTAGCAGGAAAAACGTCAGCGGATTTGGAGTTGAACCCTTTGGACTTTGGAACAAGCGGATTGAACCATGGGGCAATCTCCAAACCTTTTTGAGTTTTGCGCAGGCCCAGCGCTGAGGGAGATCGTTTTACCAAGTGCAAGATCCTTTGGAATACAAGATGGGCGACACGCCGCCACTTGAGCGTACGCTGGTTGCTCCGGTACGGTGTTACTACATTTCATACTTGGCCAAGCTCTCAGTGTCGATTAGGTGTTTGGTATGCTAAAGAAACTCTTTCAGGCCTTTCGACCGCCTCAGAACACGACCCTGCCCGACCCTGACGCCGAACTGGCCCTGGGGGCATTGATGGTGCGCGTGGCGCAGGCGGATCGGGATTACAAACTGGAAGAAATCAGTCTGATCGACCGCATCCTCGCCCGCCTCTACCAGCACAATGCGATAGAGGCCGCCAAGGTTCGCGCCACATGCGAGAAACTGCACGCTGCCGCGCCTGAAACCGATACGTTTGGCAAGCTGATCCGCGAAACCACGGACCTGCAGGAACGACTGGCTGCACTGGATGCGCTGTGGGAGATTGTCCTGGCCGACGGCAACTCGGACGAAGGCGAGATCAAGATCGTCGAAGAGGCACGTGCCGCAATGGGCCTCAGCTACAATGACAGCAAGGCCTCACGCGAGCGGGTGCAAAGCCGCTTGGAAGCCAGCTAAGCTGCGTCTATATCTTGCGTATGTTCAAGGATTTCCTGTCCCGGCTTACGCAGCCTCAGCCCGACCCGCTTGTTGAAGATGACGCCCGACTGGCCCTGACTGCCTTATTGGTTCGCATTGCCAGATCCGACAACGATTATGCCGATACCGAAATGGCCCGGATCGACCGGATTTCAGCCCAGCGTTACGGCTTATCTCCATTCGAAGCCGCGTCCCTGCGTGCCCGTGCCGAGGATCTGGAGGCCGAGGCCCCTGATACCGTCCGTTTCACCCGCGCTATCAAAGAGGCAATCGAATACGATGATCGTCTGGCCGTGGTGCAGGCGATGTGGTCGGTTGCGCTGGCTGACGGGCATCGAACGGGAGAAGAGGATTCGCTGCTGCGACTGGTGGTCAGCCTTTTGGGCATCAGCGACGTGGATTCGGCCTTGGCCCGGCAGAAGGCTGAAAAATCGTGACGGCGATGCTTGGCATGTACGACATGCCTGCCTTGCAAGCCGCCAATGACAGTTTCTGGACGCTGATTCGATACCACCTTGGGTACGGCCCCACAAAACTTGACCGTGATCGCGACTTCTGGGACGTCTGGATGGACCCGGGGTTGGTATTTGCACAAACCTGCGGTATGCCCTACCGAACCCGCCTGCATGGCAAGGTTCAATTGGTTGGTACACCGGATTACGGACTAACTGGTTGTCCGCCGGGGTATTATCGCTCGATCATCGTCGCGCGGCGGGATGATTCCCGCGATCTGGATCAGCTTGCCGAGGGTGTTTTTGCCTTTAACGAGGCCCTGTCTCAATCCGGCTGGGCCGCGCCCATGGTTCACTTTGGCAAGCACAGCAAAATTCCTAGGACAATTCTGGAAACCGGTGGGCACGCTTTGTCGGCTCAGGCAGTCGCGGAAGGACGTGCAGACTATGCGTCGTTGGACGCGCTGACCTGGGAATTGCTCAAGGAACATAGCGATCTCGGCGCAAAGCTACGCGAAACTGCTGCCACGACTCCGACCCCCGTACTGCCCTACATTACTGCCAATGGACAGGATGCGCGCAGTGTCGCCCGCGCTGTGCGTGACGCCATCGGAAATTTGTCACGCACCGAGCGGGAATTGTTGCATCTGTGCGACCTGATCGACATCCCGGCGGAACACTATCTGGCCGTACCCAATCCGCCCGCGCCAGAGGCCATCCTGCGCAATCCCTGACCGATTTGACCAAAACCTCTGGTCATTTTGGAGGTTTCAGGTCCGGAACGTGTCATTTGCGCATTGCATTGGACGATTTTTTCAGCCCTAGTACCGCACCAACACAACCAACAATGCCTGGATCGCCCGTGACAGAGACCGCGCCCGTAATCGAGATCAAGAACCTGCACAAAAGCTTCGGAAATCTCGAGGTGTTGAAAGGGGTGGACATCACGGCGCATCGCGGGGACGTCGTTTCTCTGATCGGATCGTCCGGGTCAGGAAAATCGACCCTTCTGCGCTGCTGCAACCTGCTGGAGGACAGCCAGGAAGGCGAGATTCTGTTCAAAGGCGAACCTGTAAGCTGGACCGGTAACCACAACCATCGCCGTCCGGCCGACCCCAAACAGGTGCTGCGCATTCGCACAAACCTGTCAATGGTGTTCCAACAGTTCAATCTTTGGGCTCACATGACGATCCTTCAGAACGTGATGGAGGCACCTGTGACCGTTCTGGGCCGCGACCGGGCCGAGGTCGAGGACAGCGCCCGCAAATACCTTGAGAAAGTGGGCATCGGCGACAAATGCGATGTTTACCCGGCGCAGTTGTCCGGCGGCCAGCAGCAGCGCGCGGCCATCGCCCGCGGACTTTGCATGGAACCCGAGGCGCTGTTGTTCGATGAACCGACCTCAGCGCTCGATCCCGAGCTGGAACAGGAAGTGATCAAGGTTATCAAGGATCTGGCCGCCGAAGGCCGCACCATGATCATCGTGACCCATGACATGAAGATGGCGGCTGACATATCCAGCCATGTCGTGTTTCTGCATCAGGGCCTGATCGAGGAAGAAGGCACACCCGAAGATATTTTCACCACCCCTGAATCCAAACGGCTTCAGGGCTTTCTCTCCGCCACTCAGGCGGCATAATCTACGGACAGAACCAATAAGGGGAGTAACCAATGAAAAACCTGATTCTGACCACCGCAGCACTGGCGCTGACTGCCGGTATCGCTATGGCCGACACCGTTCGGATGGGAACCGAGGGCGCATACCCTCCGTACAACTTCATCAACGATGCGGGTGAAATCGACGGATTCGAGCGTGAAGTTGGCGATGAGCTGTGCAAGCGCGCCGGTCTGGAATGCGAATGGGTCAAGAACGACTGGGATTCGATCATCCCGAACCTGGTTTCGGGCAACTACGACACCATCATTGCCGGTATGTCGATCACTGATGAGCGGGACGAGGTCATCGACTTCACTCAGGATTACTATCCTCCGACCGCGTCGGCCTATGTCGCAACCTCTGATGCGGCGGACGTGACCGGCGGCATCGTTGCGGCCCAAACCGCGACCATTCAGGCGGGCCACGTCGCCGAATCCGGTGCGACTCTGGTTGAATTTGCCACACCGGAAGAAACCATCGCCGCTGTTCGCAACGGCGAAGCCGATGCCGTTCTGGCGGACCGCGATTATCTGGTCCCGCTGGTCGAGGAATCGGGTGGCGAACTGGTATTCGTAGGCGACCCGGTTCCACTGGGCGGTGGTGTTGGCATGGGCTTGCGTGAAAGCGACGGCGAACTGCGCGGTAAGTTCGACGAGGCAATCACCTCGATGAAAGCTGACGGCACGCTGAACGAAATGCTGATCAAGTGGTTTGGTGAAGGCATCTCCACCTACAGCGCTGACGGCTCGGTCGTCACCAACTAAGCACTCCGTTCAAAGGTCCGGCGCCATTTGCGCGCCGGACCAACCCGGCTAATCACCGGGCTTGACGTTCGAAAGACGCCTTATGTTCTCCTACTGCGCCGATCCTGACACACTGGGCACGTTTCGCTGGTTTTCATGTTACCTGACCAACGGCGTCCACTGGTCGTTTTACCTGTCGTTCGTCAAGGTTCTGGCCCTGCTGGCCGTAACCGCCCCTGTCGCATTGGCTTTCGGGTTTGGCGGTGCCATGGCTGCACGGTCGCATTTTCCACCGCTCAGTTGGTTGGGCAAAGGCTACATCGCCATCGTCCGGGGTGTTCCGGATATCGCGTTCTTCCTGTTTTTCGTCATCGCCCTTGATCAGGGATTCGAATGGATCCGCCACAAGGTTTTGTGCCCCGAATGGACCGAGCCCGTTCGCCAGGGTAATGACTTCCTCGTGTGTCAGGCAGCCAAGTTACCTTTGGGCACTGCCCCGGAATGGGTGCACGAGACCTATGGCTTTTTCCTCGCCGTCATCACATTTTCCATCGTTTTTGGCGCCTTCGCGGCAAACGTTCTGTTCGGCGGTATGCGCGCCGTCCCTCATGCACAACTGGAAACGGCCGAAGCTTATGGCATGACCAGACGCCAGACCTTCTGGCGCATTCTTGTGCCCCAGATGTGGGTCTATGCGCTGCCCGGTCTCAGCAACCTGTGGATGGTGCTGATCAAGGCGACACCGTTGCTGTTTCTTTTGGGCATCGAAGATATCGTCTATTGGGCCCGCGAACTTGGCGGGACCAAGACGTCGAAATTCACCCAATACCCGCATGGTGACTGGCGCATGTGGTACTTCCTGTTTTTGCTCATTTTCTACCTTGGCATGACGCGCGTGTCGGAGATCGGGCTTGAAAAGCTTATGCGCCGCCTGTCCCACGGCCAGGCCACATCCGGCGGCGAGTTGCTGCGCAAGGAGACCACTGCATGAGCTGCTTGCAAACCATCCAGGACTACGGCCTGCGTTCGATCGGGATCGGCGAACGTTTGTTGCCGAGAACCGATTTTACCCTGTGTGAACAGTTCACTCTGATCGGTTCGGGAATGATCTGGAACGTCTATTTCGGCATCATGGCGCTGGCGACCGGGTTCTTTCTTGCAACCGCACTGGCCGTAGGCAAGGCATCGACCAACAAGTGGCTGCGCAAGCCCGCCGAGTGGTTCATCTTCATCTTCAGGGGCTCGCCCCTCTTTATCCAGTTCTTCTTCGCCTATTTCTTCTTCCTGTCGCTGAAGAAGACCTATCCGATGTTCGACGCCTTCACCTCGGCCTGGCTGGGGGCGTTGATCGTGCTGTTCCTGAACACCGCCGCCTATTCGGGCGAGATTTTCTACGGCGCGCTGCGCTCGATCCCCAAGGGTGATATCGAGGCGGCAGATGCCTATGGGATGTCCGGGTGGTCCCGCTTTCGCCGTATCGTCTGGCCGACCATGCTTCGGCTAGCCTGGCCCGCCTACACGAACGAAGCGATCTTTCTGTTCCATGCAACCACACTCGTCTTTTTCTCGGCCTTTCCTGCGTGGCAGCAACGGGGTGACGCGCTTTATTACGCCAGCTATTTCGCGGACAAGACGTTCAACCCGTTCGTCCCTTACCCGATCCTGGCATTCTATTTCATCCTGCTAACGCTGGTCATCGTCTGGGGATTCGGGCTGGTCAATAAACGACTGAACCGCCACCTGCCAGCCGAGCGGAAAGCCAAGATGCGCTTCCGGTTGAATCTGGCGCGTTAAGGGTCGGACCTTACTGCCAGGTGACGGGGTCGAGGTGAAACAGCTTGGACAGCTGAGCGTATACTTCGGGAACCTCATGCTTCAACGCTTGGGGCCTTTCAAAGAACACCTCGACTGAAACCGCAAAGAACTCTTCGTGCCCTGTTGCCCCATAGGGGTCGATAACCGTGTGACGGCCGCTCTCGACGGCCCGAACATGGGCGTCATAGGCTGTAAGGAATGCGTGTTCCCACTCGGTAAAGCTCTGACCTTCGCTCAGGATCGGCACGCCATTGGTTCCACCGGACAGATCATCGATCTGATGGGCAAACTCGTGAAAAACAACGTTCTGTCCATCGTGATCATCCAGCGCGCCCTGATTGCTGTGCGCCCAGGACAGAATGACAGGACCCCGGTCCCAGCTTTCCCCTGTCCGTACGATTTCCTTTTCCGTCACAACGAAACCGGAATGCTTCTGCTGTTTTGATTTGAACGCGTTCGGGTAGATCAGGACAGTTGTCAAATTATCGTACCAAAGCTCGCTGTTCACGACGAGCAAACACGCTTGTGCAGCAATGGAAAGCTCCATGTCTTCTGTAACCTCGAGGCCATCACAGCCAAGGAAATTCACCTGGTTCAAAAACAGGTTTATCTTGCCGTCAAGCTTGCCGCGCAGGTCCTGGGGTAACCGCTGAATGATCGGCACACGACGATAGATGATCTTGCGCTGATGGTCGGTAAGCGGCGCAGAAAGAAGCGCCGCCCGCTTTTGTTTTTTCGACCAAAAGCGATAGCCCAAAACCGCGACGATCAGCAGGACAAGTGCAAGAAACAGTATCATCAGCGAACACTATACGGATCACGCCAAGGGGTACAATTGGCGACGAACCGTCTCCAATCCTGACCGAACAATGGATCGATCATGGCTAGGTGATCGTACTATTTGCGCGATGCGTCGAAACTCCTGGGTTCGGCGTCGCGCACATTGAACAGTCTGTTCAAGTCTCGACAGGTTGCGCTGGCTTTCATTTCGCCTTTGGAGCCAAGTCCAATCGAGCTCCAATTTGTCATGACGGCCATGCTCAATGACGCATCAACGCAAGTTACCTGAACGAAAACTGCGAAGCAAAGGAGTGCCGTCTTCATTTGCAGCCATGCTGGAGAAATGCGCGGATACTATCTCGAGTAGTCATGTCGGACTTTTAGAAGCCGACATTGACGGCCGCCATGCAAAAGTTCGGCTTGGCCGGACGGCTGCCTGAAAACTGGAGCATTTGCTGTGTCGGCCGCCCCCTGAATTGTCGCCAAGGTCCCGCGTTGGTTTTCGGTGCGGGAACATGACTACATGCTGATGAACGTTTGATCGTGAATTTCAGCCTCCGCCCTTCCAACGATCGATAATCGAGCCACTCGCCAAGCTGGTACGCGGCGATACCAGGGCGGATACCGACGTCACCGGGGGAGGTCATGCAGACAGGTCGACCTTTCGAAAAAGCAACAGTTTGGTGAAATTCCGCTTAAGCGTGCAATGGGGCCTTGGTTTGCTGAATTCATTACTTTATATTTCCAAATAATAGAATTCGGGAAAACCAAATATGACGCTACCACCTAACGTTCATGATGCCGAACCCATCCCCGCAGCAGCACGAGAAGCCATTGACGCCCTGATGCAGTCCGGCGACCTGTTTCGCTATACCGCACCGCAGGACGCGCCGGTTGCCCTTCTCGAGGCCGAATTTGCCGAACTATTGGGCACGAAATACGCTTTGGCGGTGTCCTCCTGTTCCGCCGCGCTGTTCCTTTCGATCAAGGCATTGGGGCTGCCGCGCGATGCGCGGGTGCTGATCCCCGGATTTACTTTCGCAGCCGTTCCGTCTTCGATCGTGCATGCCGACTGCATCCCAGTTCTGTGCGAAGTGGGCGACAATTATCGGATCAACATGGCAGATTTCGCCGTCAAACTGGACGATGTACAGGCGGTGATCATCAGCCACATGCGCGGCCACACATCCGATATGGACGCCATCATGGAGCTGTGCGACGCGCGCAACATCCCGGTGATCGAGGACGCAGCCCATTCACTGGGCACTCAGTGGCATGGTCGCAACATCGGGACCATTGGCAAGGTTGGTTGTTTCTCCTTCCAGTCCTATAAGATGATCAATGCGGGCGAAGGTGGCATCCTGATCACCGACGACGCCGATCTGGTCGCTCGGGCTGTGATCATGTCCGGTGCCTATGAACACAACTGGAAGAAGCACAAAGGCCCGCATGGCGATAACTCGCCAGACCTTGAACAAGCTTTCGCCCGCTGGCAGAACCAACTGCCGCTGTATAACCTGCGCATGAGCAACCTGAGCGCCGCCGTCATCCGCCCGCAGATCCCGGAACTTGCCCGCCGTGTGCGCGACGGCCTCGAAAACCACGACTACGTCGCAGATCGTCTGAACACCTCTCCTTACATCGATGTTCCAGCCCCGCTGGCTCCGGAACGGCGCGCTCCGGATTCGATCCAGTTCAATCTGGTGGGTATGGATGTGGCCGAAACCCGTGCTTTTGCCGAGGCTGCCGAGGCGCGCGGCGTCAAGGTTCAGGTCTTTGGTCTGAGCGAGGACAACGCGCGCGCGTTCTGGAACTGGCAATTCTTGCCGGAACAGGTCGAGCTGCCGCGGACCCGTGCGATGTTGATGAAAGCCTGTGATGTCCGCCTGCCCGTTCGCCTGACGCGGGACGAGCTGGATGTGATCACGGACATTCTGCTGGCGTCGGTCGCAGTTGTCACGGGCCCGATGCCCGTCTACGGCACCTGATTTTCAATCGCCGTTCAGTTCGAACAACCTGACAGATAAAAAAAGCGCGTTGATCCCTTGCGGAGTCGGCGCGATACGCGACAGGATACCAGCCACGGCCACTCCGTGTTCGGTCTCGACAAGCAGTGGGGCACCGGAATCTCCCATCATCACCGGACAGATCGCACGCAATAGCCTTGGCGGCCCCGGATCGGGCTCACAGCTGTTCGTTCGGCTCAGGACATGTGGCCTCAGGCCCGAGTAACCAACCACGAATCCCGGTTGCGTGACCGGATCGATGGGCAGATAGCCCACCGATTGACCGATCGGTTCGGACAGCTCCAAAACGGCCCAATCCAGATCGGCTTGCCCATCGAACGTCCCATCACGTCCCTGTGCGGGCGCTAATCGGTAGTCTTTGATTGTCGAAAACGCTGCAGCTTCTCCGCGTTGATAGCCAGCGGCGAAACGGATGCTCGCTGCGGGAATCCACCGTTTACGAGCACCGTTATAGAGGCAATGCGCAGCCGTCAGGACATGGCGTTCTGACACAAGAACTCCAGTACAATGAAACCGTTGGCTGGTACTGGCAAAATTGACCCGACCAATGGCGCGCCATGGTGATTGAGATGCGTCAATAATTTCACGGGCGCGAATATCGCTACACCCGGCCGCCGCATCCCTGCCCATCGTGCAAACGGGTTCCCAGGTCTCAGTGAACTTCCCCTGCGCCAGCGCTCCCCCTGCCCAGAGAACCGCAGGAAGCAGAAGCGCATACCACATAAGGATCGTCAGCTAAGTTTGGACAGTTTCTGCTGCAATTCGGCCAGCTGTTTCTTGATGTCCGCCAGATCTTCCTTCGGTTCGGACGTGTCTTCCTTTTCGGCATCAGGACCGGACCAGTTCCCCGATAGACCACCCGTCATCGCCTTCAGAAACGCCTGTTGCTGCGCCTGCAACGCCTCGAACCCAGGTATCTGTGACATTGGATTCATGGCGTTCATGTTTTCCATCATCTTGGTCTGGCTTTCGCGAAGCATCTCGAACGAGCTTTGCAGGAATTGCGGCATCATTCCACCGCCCGGCACCATATAGCTGCGTACCAGATCGTTCAGCACATTCACCGGCAAAACATTTTCACCGCGGCTTTCATGTTCAGCAATGATTTGCAGCAGGTATTGACGGGTCAGGTCATCTCCCGTTTTCAGGTCAATAATCTGAACCTCACGCCCATCGCGGATGAACCCTGCGATGTCTTCGAGCGTGACGTAATCGCTGGTCTCAGTGTTATACAGCCGGCGGCTGGCATAGCGCTTGATCAGCAGCGGTTTTTCTTGTTCTGACACCTAGTACCCTCCCCAAGGATGATGCGTTGCAGCAGAGATTATGCGAGCGCAGCACAAAAAGAAAGGGCAGGTCATTCGACCTGCCCGAAGCAATCACACCAAATGGGAGGGTTGGGTGCCGATTGCCGTCGTCGCTTACTTGGTGGTCGCGGCTTTCTTGGCAGCAGCGGTCACTTCGTTGGTTGCCTTCTTGACAGCGGCAGTCGCGTCTTCTGCAGCGTCTTTGCCGGCGGCCATCAGCAGCTCAACGGTTTCGGTCTGCACTTTTTTTGCGATCTCGGCGAATGCAGCCATGTTTTCAGCAGCAACTTCGGCCGACGCGCTTGCGAAGTCGGTTGCAGCCTTGGCGTAGTCGGCAGGCTCTGCCTTTGCTTTCGACATCTCGCTCAGCTTGGCCAGGGTTTCCTTGGTCCACTTGTTCGAGATTTCTGCCGATTTTTCAGCAGCGTCCAGAGCAACGCCCGACAGCTTTTCGTTCAGGGTCGCGGTCGACTTGAATGCGTCTTCCAGAGCGGTTGTGTCAACCGGGAACGCGCCCATCATGTCTTTCAGGGTCGCGGTAAAGTCTTGGGTCTTTGCCATTGTCCTAATCCTTTCAGCCGGTCCGGGCCCACCCCGGGTTTCATCAGCTTGAGGACAATATGATTTCTGCACCGCAGCATTTCAAGTATTTTCTTGCTGCGATGCAGAAAAAATTAGTTTCATAATGAAATCAGCGATTTGCCTTGACCAACACGTAGGTCCCCGGTGCCGGGCACAGACGCGGATGGTCCGAATCGCCGGTATCGCGAGCGGGCACTTGCTTGCCCGAGCGCTTCTTCAGCCAGGCCTCCCACAGCGGCCACCACGACCCTTCGTGGAAATCAGCCTCTTTCAGCCAGGTGTCGGCGTCGGCCTTGAGATCGGGATTGGTGTAATGGCCGTATTTCTTCTTGCTCGGAGGGTTAACAATCCCGGCAATATGACCGGATTCGGACACTACGAAGGTCTTGGACCGCGAGCCCATTTGCTGGACACCACGATAACAATCCTTCCAGGCTGCAATGTGATCGGTTTCGCAGGTAACTGCCATCAAGGGCACGTCCACGTCCTTGATGTGCAGCTTGTGCCCCATCAACTCGAAACCGTCTGCAACGAAATCGTTGCTTTGACACAACCCGCGAAGATATTGCATTGCCATCCGTCCCGGCAGGTTGGCGCCGTCTCCATTCCAATAGAGCAGATCAAAAGCCGGAGGCGTTTCGCCCATCATGTAACTGCGGATGGCGGGCGTATAGATCAGGTCCTTCGAGCGCAGGAACGACATGGTGCGCCCAATGATCCACGCCTTGAGAACGCCGTCTTTGTCAACTTGCTGTTCAATCCCGTCCACAAAATCGTTTTGCAGGAAGGGCGTGAACTCGCCCTGCTCGCCAAAATCCGTGAGCGTGGTAAAGAAAGTGGCTGATTTGATCGACTTGTCGCCGCGCTGCTTGAGCAACGACAGTGTCAGGCTCAGCGTCGTTCCGGCGATACAATAACCGACGGCGTTAACCTGCTTGACCTTGCAAATCTTCTTGGCCTCTTCAATGGCGGTCAGAAATCCTTCCTGAATATAGTCTTCCATCCCGATATCGGCATGGGACTGGTTCGCATTGACCCAACTCACAACGAATAGGGTGTATCCCTGCTCGGTTACCCATTTGATCAGACTGTTCTGGGCCTTCAAATCCAGGATGTAGAACTTGTTGATCCAGGGCGGGAACAAAACAATGGGCGTTTCGTGTACCGTTTCAGTCGCGGGTTTGTACTGGATCAGTTCCATCATCCGGTTGCGATAGACCACATCACCAGGTGTCGTCGCGATATTCCCGCCGATCTCGAAGGCGCTGTCATCAGCCAGCTTGACCACCAGCTCGCCATCGTTGGCCTCAAGGTCGGAAACAAGGTTTTCCAGTCCCTTGATCAGAGATTGCCCCTCGGTCTCGACGGCCTTTTCCAGCGCATCCGGGTTTGTGGCCAGGAAATTCGTCGGCGCCATCATGTCGATAATCTGCTGTGAAAAATAGGCCAGGCGGCGTCTGTCCTTCGCATCCAGATCCTCGACCGAGGCCACGGCCTGTTCGATGGCTTGAGCATTGGTCTGATACTGCTGACGAATGAATCGGAAATAGGGGTTCGTGTCCCACATCGGGTTCGAAAACCGGCGGTCGGGTTTCGAGTTTCCGTCGTCTTCAACTTCGCCGGTGGTCATCGCTCGCTGCGCTTCAGCAAAGTTCAAAACGGATTTGCTCCAGAATTCGACCTGCTGTTCCAACAACTTGGCGGGATTTTGCCAAGCATCGGCCCAATAAGCGGTTGCTGCCTTTGCATAAAGATCTTGATTCGGGCCGTCCAGCGCGGGGGCGTGCGGCGTTTTTCCGGCCATCACCTCGATCAGGCGCTTCGACAACTGCTCGACCTTTTCCATATTTTCTTTAAGGCGTTCAATATGTTCTTCGGTCACCTCGGGTGTCTGACCTTCGCTAGTTGTCATTTTAACAATTCCCCCCTAACCTCGCTGCTATGCAGAATAACGTCGTGGGTGCTGGGGGGCAAAGCGACGAATGGTCCGAACTCTCAGGCTGACACTCAGGAGGCCCCATTTCATGCGCTACATGATGACCTACGACCTGATGGAAACCATGCGCAACACCAATCAGTGGCTTGGCGCAACGGCCAGTGCAATGGCGTCGTTTCCCCAATTCGCGATGATCCCGAACCCGGCGTTCAAATGGATGGCCGCCTGGGGTGAAGTGACGGAACGCACCTTTCAGCGCATGGTCGTAAAGCCCGACTGGGGTATCCGGACCTTTACCTGCGAAGACGGCAAGGACCATCTGGTCGACATCACCACCGTGCTTGAACGCCCATTCGGCGACCTGATCCATTTCCGCGTGAACGGGCGCGAGACCCAGGCCCGCAAAGTGCTGCTGGTTGCACCGATGTCGGGACACTACGCGACGCTTTTGCGCTCGACTGTCAAAAGCCTGCTGGTCAACTGCGAAGTCTATGTAACCGACTGGCATAATGCGCGCGATATCCCTGTGTCCGAAGGCAAGTTCGATGTCGAGGATTACACGCTCTACCTTGTCGATTTTATGAAGGAGCTGGGGCCGGATACCCACGTCGTTGCAATCTGCCAGCCCGCGCCGCTGACACTGGCCGCGACCGCCTATCTGGCCGAGCTTGAACCAAAGGCTCAGCCCAGCACACTGACCCTGATCGGCGGCCCTGTCGATCCGGACGCAACCCCGACAGAGGTTACCGATTTCGGGCGTCGCGTCACAATGGGTCAGTTGGAAGAAACGATGATCCAGCGCGTCGGCTTCAAATACAAGGGCGTGGGGCGCATGGTTTATCCCGGCCTGCTGCAACTGGCGTCATTCATGTCGATGAATGCGGAGCGTCATAGCAAAGCCTTCACCGATCAGATACACCGCGTGATCCGGGATGAAGCGTCGGACCATGATGCCCATAACCGATTCTATGACGAATACCTGGCGGTGATGGACATGACGGCCGAGTTCTATCTGTCCACAGTGGAACGGGTGTTCAAGAACCGCGAAATCGCCCGTAACGAATTTGTCGTGGCTGGGCACAAAGTGGACATCGCAAAAATCACCGACGTGGCGGTGAAATCGGTCGAAGGTGCGAATGACGATATCTCAGCCCCCGGCCAGTGTATCGCCGCGCTGGACCTGTGTACCGGTTTGCCCGAAAGCAAAAAAGCAAGCCATGTCGAACCGGGCGCTGGCCATTACGGTATCTTCGCCGGCCGAAGCTGGCGCGACAATATCCGCCCGCTTGTGATTGATTTCATGAACCAAAACAGCCGCAAGCCACGCCGGAAAGCGGCTAACCAGAACAAAGTTGCCTGACAACCATGAGCGGGAAAAAGGTTGGAGATATCCCCTTTTCCTGCACATGCGGTTCCCTGCAAGGACATATCACCGCTCGGGGCGTGAAGTCCGGAACACATGTCGTGTGCTTCTGCCGCGACTGCCGGGCAGCTCAACTATACTTCGGCCAACCGGACCCGGCGCCGGGACCCGTTGAAATTCTTCAGACCACTCCGGAAGATATCATCATAGAAAAAGGGGCCGAGCATCTGGCCGCAATGCAGTTAAGCCCCAAAGGGATGATGCGCTGGTATGCAAACTGCTGTAACGCACCGCTTTTGACGACCCCGCAATCACCGAAATTTTCCTTTGGTGGATTTATCGTTGAACGCATCGCCGATCCAACACCCTTGGGCCCTGTGACCACGCGAGGGTTCGTTCCTGCCCCAGAAAGGAAACAAAAGCACGAAAAGCTGCAATATGCTGCGATCGGACTTTTCAGGCGCGCCTTGGCATCCCGACTGTCAGGACGCTGGAAAACCTCTGTTTTCTTTAATCGGGAAACCGGTGCACCGACCGTCACGCCGACAATTTTGACCAAAGAAGAACGCGCATCGTTCTACGATTAATCGCAGCCCCGTTCGATCAACGGCTCAAGGATACTGGATGGCTCGGAATGCAGGGAAATCCACGTATCGCTTGCGCCTTTCCGTCGTGCTTTCGTTCGGCTCGGCGCCTGGTCGCAACAGGCAGCCGCGCGGCGCGATATAACTGTCGATGCGCCGCATCGGGATTGGGCGCCAGACGAGGTTGAAAGCGCAGAGCTTGGGAAAGAACCAAATTTCGGAATAGTCCAGATGGTCGTGCATCCACCATGCAAGATCCCGCCAGTCGCGCCCCCGCGCATACCGATCCGCAAACCACGGAATCACGATGGATGCCCCGGCGATCCGGGCTTCGCCCTCACCCCGATCCCAGATATGGCATTCCAGGGGGTGATCATTGCGGGCGCAATTCAGCTTGTTCTCATTGCCGAACCGGTTCAATGACGGCGACCGATAGCCGGAGCGCACGGCAATGCGGCCAAAGGTTTCTTCGAGCGGATCCAGCAGGGTTTCGCAGAACGCCCGGCCGGTTTCGATTGCAAGATCCGGATTCTCGGGGATGTTCTGCCGGGCGTGGAAATTACCGATCTCGGAATACAGGAAATCCCGCATGAAGAAATGCCGGGACAGGCGTATACGGCCGAGCGTTTCGAGGCTCCACATACTGCCCGGCTTGCGCATTGTCAGTATCCGTTCCAGCGAAAAGCGCCGTCCTCTCCGAGCTTCGAGAAGGGGTTAAATGCCACCTCCCAGATCGTGCCTTCGGGCGCGCGGAAATAGCCGTGGTGACCACCCCAGAACACATCCGAAGCAGGCTTCAAAATCTCGGCACCTGCTTCTCCGGCCTTGCTCAGAACTTCGGCCACGTCACTTTTTGCGCGGCAATTATAGCTAAGGGTCAGCGCCCCCTGCCCCAGCGTACCAACATCGACGCCGATTTCTTCTGCCAGTGCCGAAAGCGGGTAAAGGCCGAGGGTCTGTCCGATCAAATCGAACGCGATGACTCCATCCGGGCTTTCGACCCTTTTCCAACCCAAATGCTCGTAGAATCCCGCGGCAGTTTCCGGGTCGACAACTCCGACGGTGATGAGGCTGACGCGTTGTTCCATTATTCGATCCCCTGTTCCTTCAACCAAGCGAGCATACCGGCCACGGCAAATTCGGTCTGCCCCGGAGCCATCAACCGGCCCGCTATGACGTGAGACGCCGGATCGTCCCCCGGCCCCATCGTGACAAGCGAAACGGTGGCCGGTGCGCCCCATGCTTCTGCCACTTTATGCGTCCGGTCCGGCCGCACAACCTGATCGTCGTCGGAAAACCAGAACAGCGCCGGAACCTGCGCGCCAGAGACGTCCAGAGCATAAACGCTCTCGACCAACACCGTCATCGGCACGACGGCCTCCCACGGATAGACGACGGTCCAATACTTGTTCAATTCGGGGTCTGGGCCAGAAACATCCCGTTCCGACCCCAACAGAACCGGCAACCAGTTTCGTGCCCAAGGCAGCGATGGTACCCACGACCCAACCGTATTGACGCCGAAATTCGGTGACACAAGAACCATTGCCGCGACGTCTTTGCTGAGTTCTGGGTTGAGAGCGGCCGCTACCGCCAGCGTACCACCGGTCGACGTGGAAATGACAACCACACGCTCGCCAACAGCGCGGGCCGCGGCCAGCGCTTCGGCCATGTCCATCATCCAGCCGGACGCGGTCGCTTCGGCCATGGCCATTCCGGATCGACCATGCCCCTGCAGGCGCGTGTAGACCAGATTGGCGCCCAACGCGTCTGCTATCAGATCCGGCACCGGTCGGATTTCTTCGGATGACGCGGAAAAGCCGTGAACATAAAGAACGGAATAGGGCGTGCGTCGCTCATTGAAGCCATCCCGCCAGATTACCCGCTTCTCCACACCGGGCACGATGTCATCAAAGACGGACTCGGTACTTTCGAAATAGACCTGCACACCTTCGCCGAACTTTCGCGATTCAAACTGGGGATTCAGGTCCACCATCTCACGCGGGCCAAACCAATACACAAGAGCGCCAAGTGCAATACCTGCCAGAAGAACGCGTCCCAGGAAACGCCCGAACCGCCGCATCAGCTACCCGCCATCACATCCAGGACTGCCTTTTCGATTATCTGCAGGCAGGGGCCATCCGAAAACCGATGGTCGGCGTCCTTGACCAATAACAGCTGCATATCCGGCCCGCTGGCGTGCTCAAGCAAACGAACAGCCGTTTCGGTGGATACCGCAGTATCCGCCGTACCTTGCAGAAAGCGAACGGGAAACGGTAACTCAAGAGCGTTGCGCAGAACAAGCTGCTGCCGTCCGTCCTCGATCATCCGCCTGGTGATGATGTAAGGTTCCATGTAGTCCGATGGCAGCTCCACGCGACCGACGGTTTCCAGCGTCGCTTTCTGTTCATCCGTAAAGGACGCCCAATACCCGTCCTCGGTAAAATCCGGCGCGGCCGCGATGGTGACCATGCCCGCGATCCGATCCGGCATCGCCTTGGCCAGCAGCAGCGCCTGCCACCCGCCCATGGACGAACCGACAACAATCAGCGGCCCGTCCGTCAGCGTGGAAATCGCAGCCAGCGTATCCTGATGCCAGTCCCCGATGCAGCCCTCTTCGAACGCGCCTGAGCTTTCGCCATGCCCGGAATAGTCGAACCGCAGAAACGACTGCTCACGGGCCTGCGCCCATGCCTCGAGATGTACGGCTTTGGTGCCCTCCATGTCGGACTTGAGCCCCCCAAGGAAAACAAGTGTCGGCCCTGACCCTTCACTCTTGTGATAGGCCAGCCGTCGCCCTTGCGCTGTCTCCAGATATTCCGTCGCCGCCATGAAATCCTCTTTGCGTTTCCCGCATCATGCACGCCCCGAACCCAAGTGCAATTCCCCGGCCCTTTCATCTTTTCACAAATACTCCGGGGAGCGCGAGGGGCAGCGCTCCTCGCTTCTTCCCTTGACACCCGCGCAACCGCCTGACAAAGGATCGGAACACCATAACCCGCAACCGGGCGTTCAGTGGGCGCCAAACCGACGAGGAGAGCCAGACCATGGCCCTGGATTCAAAATCCGTCTCTCTCACCTTTCCCGATGGCAATGCACGATCCTATGAAGCTGGCATCACGCCGGCGCAAATCGCGGCCGACATCTCAAACTCGCTGGCGAAAAAGGCCATCTCGGCCACGGTGAATGGCCAGCATTGGGACCTGCAATGGCCCATCGAAGCGGATGCCGATATCGCCATCCATACCATGAAGGATGAGGTTCAGGCCAATGAACTCATCCGCCACGACTTTGCTCACGTGATGGCGCGCGCGGTGCAGGAAATCTGGCCCGCAACCAAGGTCACCATCGGCCCGGTCATCGAGAACGGCTGGTATTACGATTTCGACCGGGAGGACCCCTTCACGCCCGAAGATCTCGGCCTCATCGAAAAAAAGATGAAAGAAATCATCAACAAGCGTGATCCCGTGACCACCGAGGTCTGGGATCGGGACCGTGCGATCGAATTCTACAAAGCCAACAACGAGCCTTACAAGGTCGAGTTGATTGAAGCGATCCCGGGTGACGAGCCAGTGCGTATGTATTGGCATGGCCATTGGCAGGATCTGTGCCGCGGTCCGCACCTGCAACATACCGGTCAGTTGCCGGGTGACGCCTTCAAGTTGATGAGCATTGCCGGCGCCTATTGGCGTGGCGACAGCAACCGCGCGATGCTGCAACGCATCTATGGCGTGGCCTTCACCGGCAAGGAAAAGCTCAAGGCCCACCTGCACATGCTGGAAGAAGCCGCCAAACGCGACCACCGTAAGCTGGGTCGCGAGATGGACCTGTTCCACATGCAGGAAGAGGCCCCGGGTCAGATCTTCTGGCACCCGAACGGCTGGACCATCTACACCCAGTTGCAGGATTACATGCGCCGCGCCCAGCACCGCGGTGGCTATGTTGAGGTGAACACACCCCAGGTCGTAGACCGCAAACTGTGGGAAAAGTCCGGCCACTGGGACAAATACCAGGAGCATATGTTCATCGTTGAAGTGGACGAAGAACACGCGCGCGAGAAATCGGTCAACGCGCTGAAACCGATGAACTGCCCCTGCCACGTTGAAATCTTCAAACAGGGTCTGAAGTCGTATCGCGACCTACCGCTGCGCATGGCGGAATTCGGGTCGTGCGCACGATACGAACCATCGGGCGCGCTGCATGGCATCATGCGCGTTCGAGGCTTTGCACAGGACGACGCTCATATCTTTTCGACTGAAGATCAGATCGGCGACGAGTGCGCACGCTTCATCGGCTTCCTGACGGATGTCTACAAGGACCTCGGGTTTGACAGTTTCAAGATCAAGTTCTCGGACCGCCCGGAACAACGGGCCGGGTCGGACGAGGTTTGGGACAAAGCCGAAGAAGCGTTGCTGAACGCCACTCGCGCAGCGGGTGTCGAACCAGAGCTGAACCCCGGAGAAGGCGCATTTTATGGGCCCAAGCTGGAGTTTGTCCTGACCGATGCGATTGGCCGGGACTGGCAATGCGGCACGTTCCAGGTGGACTTCGTTCTGCCGGAACGGTTGGACGCCACTTACATCGGCGCTGATGGCGCCAAACACCGTCCTGTCATGCTGCACCGCGCCTGCCTTGGATCTTTCGAACGCTTCATCGGCATCCTGATCGAGGAGCACGCAGGTAAATTGCCGTTCTGGCTCGCTCCGCGGCAGGTGGTCGTCGCATCGATTACCTCGGACGCAGATGAATACGTGATGGAAGTGGTTGAAACGCTCAAGGCCGCCGGTGTCCGCGCCGAAGCCGACATCCGCAACGAGAAGATCAACTACAAGGTCCGCGAGCATTCGGTCGGCAAGGTTCCGGTCATTCTGGCCGTCGGCCACCGCGAAGTCGAAGAGCGCACGGTCAGCGTTCGCCGGCTGGGTGAAAAACAGACACAGGTTCAATCACTTGAAGCTGTAACAAAAGAGCTGGGCCAGTCCGCGACCCCGCCGGACCTGTTGTAACATTCGGCAGCAAATTGCCGTGAATCCGGCCCCCTTTTTGGGGCCGGATTGAAACATTTCCAATTTTCCACTTCAAAAACAGTTTGTTAACGCGCAAGGTGGCATGACTACCTTTGACGCGCTCGTGAGACACGGGCTCGTGAATTCAACTCTGGCCCGCAAGCCATTACCTTTGTCATTGTCACAAGCAGACATACCCAGTCATCAAGAGGATTACCGAGATGTCGAACACCGCAAAGTCCCTGGTCATCGCAACCGCAGTTGCAGCTGCTGTATCGGGCGCAGCCACTACAGCAACCGCGCAAGCCAAAGAAAAGTGCTATGGCGTTTCGCTGGCCGGTCAGAATGACTGCGCCGCGGGCCCCGGCACTACCTGCGCAGGCACCTCGACCGTTGATTATCAGGGCAACGCCTGGACCTTGGTCGATGCCGGCACATGCGCCGATATCGAACTGCCCAAGTCCGCCGACGGTACGCCCCGCCACGGCTCGCTCGAGCCGCTGGAGCGTGACCTGCCGGCATAAGGCCTCGCAAACGAAGATTTGGGGGCGGGCAACATCGCCCGCCCTTTTCGTCGTAGTCAGGGAACGCGCTTATGTTGGATGATGCTCTCCGATCGAACCGACTGCCTGCCGCACCGGGCGTAGGATACAAGCCGCAGCACTTCTCGCAGATCCTTGATCACGCAAAACCAGTGGCATGGCTGGAAATTCATGCCGAAAACTACATGGGCGACGGTGGCCGTCCGCTGGCGCAGTTACGACACCTGTCCGAACAGTTTCCGATTTCCGTCCATGGTGTCGGCCTTTCCATTGGTGGAGAGGATCCGCTGAACTCTGACCACCTGACACGTTTGAAAAGTTTGGTCGGCTGGCTGAACCCGGCAAGCTTTTCCGAGCACCTGGCCTGGTCAACCCATGACAGTCATTTTCTGAACGACCTTCTGCCCCTGCCCTATACCGACACCACACTGGCCCGCGTATGCGATCATATCGATCAGGTACAGGAAGTCGTTGGCAGGCAAATGCTTCTGGAAAACCCGTCCAGCTATCTTGCCTTTGAGGAAAGCACTTGGTCCGAGCCCGACTTCCTTCGCGAAATCGCCAGGCGTACGGGCTGCGGCTTGTTGCTGGACGTCAACAATGTCTTTGTCTCTGCCACCAACCTCGATTTCTCGCCACAGGGCTATATCGACGCCTACCCGCTGGAGCAGGTTGGCGAGATTCACCTTGGCGGTCATGACGAAGACGAGGACGATCACGGCCACCAGCTGTTGATCGACAGCCACGGGCGCGAAGTCGTCGATCCGGTTTGGGCTCTGCTGGATTACGTTCTGGACCGGTCGGGACCCAAGCCAATTCTGATCGAATGGGACACTGATGTTCCCGACTGGCCGGTCCTGCGGGCCGAAGCGGAACGCGCACAATCGGCTTTGGACCGGGTTCCGGCATGAGGGTGTCGCAAACCGCTTTTCACTCGGCCCTGTTGGATGCAAGCCAACCCGTTCCGGACGGTCTGCTGGATTCAGCCGACCAACCGGCGGGGGGCCGTTTCAGCGTCTATCGCAACAACGTCGCCGTATCCCTGACCGAGGCAATGCATCAGGCCTTCCCGGTGATTGCCAAACTGCTGGGCCCGCAAAACATGGACGGCCTGGCGGGAATTTTTCTGCGCCAGCATCCGCCGTCTTCACCGTTGATGATGTTTTATGGGGAAGAGTTTCCGGGTTTTCTGGCCAAAATGGAGCAGCTTTCCCATCTGGGTTACCTGCCGGATGTCGCCCGGCTGGAACTTGCAATTCGGCGATCCTATCACGCGGCCGATGGTCAACCGATCGATCCGGATGCTCTGGCCGTCGCGCCCGAGGATCTGATGCGGGCAAAGCTTACATTGGCTCCGGCGGTGCAGATCGTCCGCTCGGTCTGGCCGATTCATGCAATTTGGCGGTTCAACACGCAGGAAGATGCTCCCAAACCCGAAGCGGGCGCACAGGACGTCCTGATCACTCGTCCGGAATATGACCCTGCCCCGCGTGAACTACCGCCTGGCGGTGCCGACTGGATTGAACGAATTCAGAACGGTGAAACCATCGGCGAAGCGTTTGAGGCGACAACTGCAGAAACCCACGACTTTGACCTGGGAACCACTCTGGCACTGCTTTTGCAGGGCGGTGCGATTACTTCCGTGACTATCGAAAGGCTGGATACATGACTGCCCTGATTTCTACGTACAACAACACCCTGGGACGGCTGGAGGTGACCTCTGGCTGGTTGACACCGACCTTGGCCCGGCTGGTTTTTGCGGCAACTCTGCTGGTGTACTATTGGAACTCGGCGACGACCAAACTGGGCAGCGGATTTTTCGGGTTCTTGCGCCCGTCTGACGGTGCTTATGTACAGATTTTCCCCAAAGCCATGGAAGCTGTCAGCTATGACAGTTCCCAACTGGGTATCTTTCACTGGGCGGTTGCTGTGGCGGGCACATGGGCGGAATTCCTGTTGCCCGCTCTGATCGTGGTGGGCTTGCTGTCGCGCATCTCCGCATTGGGCATGATCGCGTTTGTCTGGGTTCAGACGATCGTGGACGTTAACGGGCACGGTACCGAGCTGGGTAGCTACTTCACGAACGCTCCGAACCTGCTGGATGATCGGACACTGTGGTCCTTCACGCTTGCGGTGATCGTGATCAATGGCGCAGGCCCACTGTCGCTGGACCGAATCCTGCGCATCAAGTGATTTAGAAATGCGTCTTGGGCTCGTCCGGCTTTCCCGCGGCCAGCCCAAGAACCCCGGCCACTGCGGCAAAGGCAATCGGGAACATGGTGAACACGCCGAAACCAAAGGCGTAGTACATGCCGGCCGCCGAAAGCAGCAGCAAAACACCAGCCACAAGCGCACGCGCATGAGCCATTGCGCCCCCTGCAATTGCCAGAAGGGGCGCCAGGATCGAGATGGTCTGAACCAGTTCGGGATTCTCGACCTGCTCGGCAATGCCGTCGATCTCACCAAACTGATCAACCAGTTCCACGAAGCCATAGCCAAAAAAGCCGACAATCATTCCAACAAGGCCGGCGATGACGCCCAAGATCATTGCAGCGTTCCGCATTCTTCCGTCTCCACAGTTTCAGATGTCAGATATGTGGTTTCTCAGACAACACCAAGGCCTCGGCGTGTTTCTTCGGTCCAGCCCAAGAACAATCTGCCGTCTGCTTCGATCAATGGACGCTTCATCAACGCGGGATGCTCTGCCAACAGGTCCAAAGCAGGACGATCCCGCTCGGATTCATCCAAATCCCGCCAGGTTGTTGAGCGAGTGTTGAGCAAGGCTTTGCCGAAACGTTGGAACGCCGTCGTTATCACTGAATCCGGCACACCTTGCGCCCGAACATCCACGAACTCAGCATTTGGAAGCGATTTCAATGCCTTGCGGCAGGTATCACAGGTTTTCAATCCATAAAGGCGCATGATCGGGTTGTTCCTGTCGTTGATGCAATGTTGGGCAAAATGAAATGCTTACCCCGGTTATTCTTGATTTTTTACTTCACCGTGCAATGTTGAAAAAGACGAAACACGCAATTCGGGCCGTCTCGCTTGGGCGAACTGTGATGTGTTGCGGTTGCGTCAACTACTGTCCCCGCCAATTTAGGGGTCAACGTGTAAGTAGGAAGGAGACACGGGAAATGCCAACCGGCACCGTGAAATGGTTTAATACAACCAAAGGCTATGGGTTTATCGCCCCCGATGAAGGCGGCAAAGACGTGTTTGTTCATATCTCAGCCGTAGAACGATCCGGTCTGACCGGGCTCGCTGATAATCAGAAAGTCTCGTACGAGCTGCAGGACGGACGTGACGGTCGTCAGATGGCGGCTGATTTGAAGCCATTGTAATTTGCTCTCACCAAAGGTGGGACGTTTCCAAAAAAGGTTAGCGGCCAATTTCCGGCCGTTGACCGCCCTTCCAGGAAAATTCACCCTCGTGCCGGATCTGCTTCGGCATGGGTGAACCAGTTTTCGCCCATTGCAACGATGCAGGACGTTCCGGTTGCGTAGGTAATAACCAAGGTCCAATCACCGGATTCGCTGGTCCAGACTTCCATGATCTGCTCGGGCCCGCGTATACCCGATGCTGCCTGCTGCGATCCGAACTGAAGTGTCAACTTGTCGTGCATCCGGCTGGTGGGTTCACAGATCACCTCTGCAATCGGAGATTGCGCGTGAGCCGTACCCGCCAGCAGCAGAGCTGCGGCAACATTTCGAATATCCGAGATCATTGTCATGCATCCAATGTAACAGATACATGACAAAACGTATAGACAAATGATATGCGAGCTCAGCCTTCGCGGATCACATCCTGAAACTCTCGCCACTCGCGGGCGGTCAGGCCCGAATTCTCTTGCGTGACAGCCTCACCTGCCAGCATCCGTCGAAGGCAAGCAACCATCTGAGCCGACAAATTGACCGCGCCAAGGCGGTAGTCTTCGAACGCGCGATAGGCGAAAGGAACCCAGTCGGCAACGATTTTGCACAGGGTCTCGGCATAGACCCGTATCTCATATTGTGCATGCGGGTCTGCGCGCAGGCGCAGGAAATGGAACAGGTTGTGAAGGTCCACCTTCCAGTACCATTGGGTATAGATATTTGCCGGCAGGTTCATGCGGGCCAACTCGCGGGCCAGCCCCTGCTGACCATCCTGATCGATCATGGATTCGTAGTTGTCGTAACACCGGGCACTGTCGGCCTTGAGAATCTCTAGAACGCGAGCTGCTTCCTCACCTTGCAACGCGTCGCCTCGCCCCTGGTTATTCACCTCGGATTGGGCGGCGACGTGTTCGGGTGCAGGAATATAGAACTCACGATCCAGGATCGAATAACGGGCGGAATATTCGTTCACATTTGCCGTCCGATGGCGAATCCACTGGCGCGCGACAAAGACCGGCAGTTTGACGTGCAGTTTGATCTCGCACATTTCGAATGGTGTCGAATGCCAGTGCCGCATCAAATAGCGGATCAGCCCCTCGTCATTCTGCACCGACTTGGTGCCTTTGCCGTAAGACACACGCGCCGCCTGACAAATTGCAGCATCGTCGCCCATATAATCGATAACCCGGACAAATCCGTGATCCAGAACCGGATGCGCCGTGTACAGGTGATCTTCCATACCTTCGGCAACAACGCGGCGGGTCGGATGGGACTGAGCACGTTGCGCGTCGATCTCGGCCAGTTGGTCGGCAGACAGAGGCATGAAATTATCCTTTCCAGAAATGAGTCGCCCACCACTATATATCGTCGACTTCCCTACCGGAACCGCGAGATGTGCGGCGTTTCGTGCAAAATTGGAATTGTGTTCCGCCGCACCCCTCGACACACGATGACTGCGCGCTAAGCTGCTGAAAATCACAATCAATGTAAGGGAAGTCACGATGGGGCTGACATATCTTCACACCATGGTCCGCGTGAAGGATCTGGAGAAATCCATGGCGTTTTATGAACTTTTGGGCCTGAAAGAAACCCGCCGGTACGAGAGTGAGGCCGGGCGCTTTACCCTGGTGTTCTTGGCCCCTCCGGGTCAGGAAGACGCACCGATCGAGCTGACATATAACTGGGACGGCGACGACGCGTTGCCCAGCGACAGCCGCCATTTCGGTCACCTCGCCTATGGCGTCGACAACATCTACGAGGCCTGCCAGCACCTTCAGGACAATGGCGTCGTCATCAACCGCCCGCCGCGCGACGGGCGTATGGCGTTTGTCCGGTCGCCCGACAATATTTCGGTTGAGCTGTTGCAAAACGGCGAAGCACTCGAGCCCGCTGAACCCTGGGCCAGTATGGAAAGCACCGGACACTGGTGATCCGCTGGCTGGCATCCCTTGGGCTGGCTATTCTGGCCAGCCCCGGTCAGGCCGAAACCTGTCGTCTCGCCTTGGCGCTGGCATTAGACATATCAACTTCGGTCGACGCGAATGAGGATGTGTTACAGAGGCAGGGCCTCGCTGCAGCTCTGATTGCACCCGAAGTGCAAGATGCTTTTTTTTCATCCTCACTGCCCGTTGCATTATCAGTTTATGAATGGAGCGGGCGCGATATCCAGCGGGTTATTCTCGACTGGAAAATGATAGAGAACGACAACGACCTCACTTTCGCTTCTTCGCGTATTTCACAATCCGTCCGCTCGGACAGTGGTTCGGCGACGGCCATGGGGTATGCTCTGGCCTTTGGGGCAACCCTGATGCAGCAGGCGCCCAGATGTCTGTTTCAAACCATTGATCTGTCAGGGGATGGGTCGAACAACGACGGTTATGGACCTGAAATCGCTTACAGGCATTTTCCCTTCGGAGACACGGTCGTCAATGGCCTCGTCATCAACGCCGCCGATTTCGAGGGTGAGCTGTATTTGATCCCGTTCTTCGAGAACAATGTTCTGCGTGGTCCCGGTGCCTTTCTGGAAATTGCAAATGGGTTTGAAGATTTCGAGCGGGCCATGCGGCGGAAACTGGAACGCGAGTTGAACACGCTCGAACTGAGTGCAGTTTCAAAAGGTCATCCGAATTGATCCGGTTGCTGGCACTTTTGTTCAGCCTGACAGCGCCTCCGGTTTGGGCCGAATGCCGGCAAGCTCTGGCGCTGGGCCTGGATGTGTCTGGCTCGGTCGATAGCCAGGAATACCGTCTTCAGCTTCGCGGTCTGTCAGCAGCGTTGCGTCGCCCCGAGGTTCAGCAACTGATCCTGTCAAATCCTGCTGCGCCCGTTCGTCTGGCGATATTCGAGTGGAGCGAGGCCAGCCATCAACGCATTCTTCTGGATTGGACGGAAGTTCGCTCCTCCACGGACCTTCAACAAATCGGGCAACGTCTGGATTCGGTCACACGATCCTCGGCACCTCAGGGCACCGCCGTTGGGTCTGCCATGGTGTTTGGGGCCAAGCTTTTGGCCGAACAGTCCGATTGTTGGAAACGTACGCTGGACTTGTCCGGCGACGGCAAACACAATCTTGGCCCCCATCCGCGCGACGTCAAACAGACCCTGAGCGCATCCGGGATCACGATCAACGGATTGGTCATTGGCGCCGATGATCCGACACATAGCGACAAGCGATATGTGCAGGTTGGTGAGTTATCCGCCTATTACAACGCATGGGTCATTCTGGGACCAGGCGCATTTGTCGAAGTTGCACTGGGTTTCGAAGATTATGAGGACGCCATGACCCGAAAGCTGATCAAAGAGCTGGAGGGGTTGATCCTGTCGGGCCTCAGCCCAAAGGCGCGTTGATCGTCAATAGATATACCTGATCTGGTCGGTCCAGTATCTTTCCACGCGACGCAGCGATCCGGTAATATCCTCGATACCGTCTATGCTAAGGACACCACGGCTCTGAAGCCCATCAGCGTGACGGGCAAATAGATCTGAGACGATATCCCTTATCTCACGCCCACGAGGTGTCAGCCGCACCCGAACCGAGCGTCTGTCGATCTCGCATCTCTGGTGATGCATGTATCCCATTTCAACCAGTTTCTTGAGGTTGTAGCTGACGTTGCTGCCCTGATAATATCCGCGACTTTTCAGTTCACCTGCGGTGACTTCATGATCGCCGATATTGAACAGCAGCAGGGCCTGAACGGCATTGATTTCCAGAACGCCGACACGCTCGAACTCATCCTTGATGACGTCGAGAAGCAACCGGTGCAGCCGCTCGACCAACGCCAAAGCCTCTAGGTAGCTGGACATGAACCCCTTGGTTCCTTGCCCGGAGACCTGCAATTCCAAACTCATATGACCCTCCGATTCATCCGCGCCGTTCAAGGCAAGATGACGCGAAATCCCGAAAAATCAGTTAAGCCGGATTTTATGCTATTTTTGAAAGGTTTGCGCTATGTCGGCAATCAGATCCGCGAAGGGTTCGGGTGCAGCAGACTGACCAGTGACCCATTGATAGAGGTCCTGATCGTTTTCGTGCAACAACGCATCGTAGGCTTCCAACTGGGCCGGATCCATCGCCGCCAGATTGCGGTCGGCATAAGCCGACAGGATCAGATCCATTTCCTTGATCCCGCGCCGCATCGAACGCATCTTCATGCGCTTGATCCGGGTTTCGCGTGGCTCGGTCATTCGGTCTCTTCCAGCTTCAAACGCAGAGTCTTTTCGACGCGCGCCAACCGTTCGGAACTGGCGCGCATTTCCCCTCGAATGGCACGCATCTCTGCAACCAGAGGCGCCAGATCGGTATTGGCCTCGCTCAAGGCGTTAGGCGCGTCCATCCCCTCTCCTTCGCCCGTGAGCAGCCACATGATCGAGACGTTGAGCATTCCGGCCATCATCGACAGTTTGTTAGCGCGCGGTTCGGACAGATCGTCCTCCCACGCGGCAACGGTGGCCTTTTTGACCCCGAGACGGCGGGCCAGCTGGGTCTGTGTCATTCCCGTCGCCTCGCGCGCGCCGGCGACACGATCCCCGAATGTCGCCGCGTCCGGTCCGAACCAGTCCGTTTCGTCGTTCATTGGGGGTCTCCTATACCTGTATCTTGTATGACTTGATCGTATTTCGGGCGCACCCTATGACAGTCCGGACAAACTTACAAACCGAGGCCGCCATGACCTTCCTGTCTGCGACATTGTCGCGCGTCAAACCCTCTCCGACCATTGCCATGACCGCAAAGGCAGGCGAACTGAAGGCGGCGGGTCGCGATGTCATCGGGCTCAGCGCAGGTGAGCCGGATTTTGACACGCCGCAAAACATCAAGGACGCAGCAGTTGCGGCAATCGCCGCCGGTAAAACGAAGTACACCGCCCCCGATGGTATCCCCGAACTGAAACAGGCGGCCTGTGCCAAGATGAAGCGGGATCACGGTTTGGACTACACGCCGGCCCAGATCTCGGTCGGGACAGGCGGCAAGCAGACATTGTACAACGCTCTGATGGCAACGATGAATGACGGCGACGAAGTCATCATCCCTGCGCCATATTGGGTCAGTTATCCGGATATGGTTTTGCTGGCAGGCGGTACACCGGTTGTGGTTGAGACCACTCTGGACAACAATTTCAAGCTGACCGCCGAACAACTGGAAGCGGCGATCACCCCGAAGACCAAGTGGTTCATCTTCAACTCGCCGTCGAACCCGACTGGTGCGGGATACAGCCGCGCTGAGTTGAAGGCCCTGACGGACGTCCTGATGCGCCACCCTCATGTCTGGATCATGTCCGACGATATGTATGAGCATCTGGCCTATGACGGTTTCGAATTCTGCACGCCCGCCGAGATTGAACCCGGACTCTATGACCGAACGCTCACCTGCAATGGCGTGTCCAAGGCCTATGCGATGACGGGTTGGCGCATTGGCTACGCGGCTGGTCCGGTCGAGATCATCGCGGCAATGCGCAAGATCCAGTCGCAATCCACCTCGAACCCCTGCTCGGTCAGCCAATGGGCCGCGGTCGAGGCGCTGAATGGTACGCAGGCCTTTCTGGCCCCGAATGCCGAGATTTTCAAACGCCGCCGCGATCTGGTGGTCGACATGCTGAGCCGGATTGACGGCATCACCTGCCCAACGCCCGAAGGCGCGTTTTATGTCTACCCTTCGATCGCTGGTCTGATCGGCAAGACGACACCCGCAGGGACCGTCATCGATACGGATGAAACCTTCGCCAACGCCTTATTGGAAGAGGCTGACGTGGCAGTCGTCTTTGGCGCGGCTTTTGGTTTGTCACCCAATTTCCGGGTCAGCTACGCGACCTCGGACGAGGCGTTGAAAGAAGCCTGCACCCGCATACAGAAGTTTTGTGCTTCGCTGACCTGAATCCGGAGGACCACATGACTGCAGAACTGCCAGAATATTATTTCCGCGTGCGCGAGAATGGCGCGGTCGTGTTCAGGGTCGATACTGAAAACCGCCAACAGCGGATTGAAATGAAGCAAATCGCCGTTGTGAACGTCCGCAACGGCGAAGTAAAACCCCATGGGCAGCACGTTCTGAATGACGATGAGACGGCCGAAATTGCTCGTTGGATGGACGAACGCAAAACGTTGTTGGCGCAGCGCAGCATCGACGACATTCATCGCACGGTGGATCACCTGAACCAGACAGCCCAATGGGCGCAATCCAAAGCCTCGGACCAAGAGCTTGAGGAGGTGACCGACCGGCTGCTGATGGCAATGCATGACTTGCGCACAGTGCTGGTGCGCAAAAAAGCGGATCGAGTCGCAAGAGAGTAAATTATTCCGCGGGAACAGGAACTTCGCGAACTGACCTCAACCAAAAACGGGCCATAAGCAGGACTGCTGCAAAGGCGAGACCAAGCACAAGACCCAGCCAGACTCCGATCCCATCCATTCCCTGGATGAACCCAAAGAAATACGAGGCCGGAATACCCACGACCCAATAGCTGAGCGCAGCCATTACCATTGGTATCTTTGCGTCCTGCAACCCGCGCAGCAGACCCAATGCAATGACCTGAGCACCGTCCACAAGTTGGAACAGGGCCGCCATTGCCAACAGGCCCGTACCAATCGCAACGATCTGCGGACGCTGTGGATCATCGGATTCGATGAACAGTGAAATCAATGGCTCGGCGCAGGTCAGGAACAGCACGATCGCAACAAAAGACATCACCAGCGACATGCCCGTCACAGCGATCGCTCCTTTTTCCAGATGCGCCCGGTCCCTGCGGCCCAAAGCATTGCCAGCCCGGATCGTTGCCACGTTTGACAAACCCAAATGCACCATGAACGTGGCTGAGGCGAGGTTCAGCGCGATTCCGTGCGCGGCCAGCGGCACCTGCCCCAGCCAGCCCATCATGACAGCGGAGGTAGCAAACAGTGATACTTCGGCCAAAGTCGTCAACCCGATGGGAACGCCAAGCCGCAGAACGCTGAAGAACATCTCCCAATCCGGACGCCAGAAGCGCTGGAACAGGCTGTGCTCGGGCAATGCCCGGACCGCATAAACCACGACACAAATCAGCGAAACGAGTTGTGTTACGACCGACGCAATGGCCGCACCGGTAACGCCCAATTCGGGGGCGCCCCAATTACCAAAGATCAGGGCGTAGTTCGTGATACCGTTTACCACCGCGGCCAGAACCGTGATCCATAAAACGATCTGCGTCCGCTCCAATGCCGCCAGATAGGATTTCAGAACCATGACCAGCAATGCCGGGAACAGCCCCCACCCGGCGATGCGAAGGTATTCGGAAGCAGTTTCAGCCACTTGCGGTTCCTGCTTCAACGCTATCAGAACCGGATAGGACCACCACAGAAGGGGCATCATCACGGTCGCGTAGATCAGCGACAACCACAGTCCCATGCGCGTTGAGCGTCGGATACTGGTCTCATCTTCTTCGGCGGCAGCGGTGGCGACCATCGGCATGACGGCCCAGCCGAACCCTGCGCCAAACAGGAAAAGTACAAAGTAATAGCTGCTGGCCAGCGTCACTGCGGCCAGCGCCTCGACTCCGTACCATCCCAGCATGACGGTATCGGTCAACCCGATCGCAAACTGCGCAAGGTGCCCGCCGATCAGCGGCAAACCCAACACCGCAATGGCGCGAAAATGGGCGGGATATGTCATCACTTTCCTCATTCCGCCAGCCTTAGGCTCGGCCCGCGCCAGAAACAAGAGAGGAACTGATTTATTTCAAAGTGAGACTTTTGAATACGGAATGTCAGAGCAATTCAACTGCCCACTCCACGTACCAAACAGAGGTAACAGATTTCTACTGCCGCCACCGAACAGTCGGTTTGATCGCCCGGCTTCAGGACTGCCTGCAAATTGAGTTCCAAACTGTGGGAAACTCGGTATGCGTTTGCGCTGAATGCCCGGGTCCGCACCCTCATTCGAACCCTAAGACAGGTCGGTTCGTTGCGCCACAGGACAGCCGTTCAACGGTGTCCCCAATCATCAGGATTGTCCGAGTTGTTGGGCGATAGCCCAAGAATGTCTCCCTCGGTCGAACACCCCAACCCCAATACAGTTCTGTTGGCATACGCGAAATAGGCACAAACCTGGTTGATCTCCAGGATCTCACCATCATCCCAGCCAGCATCCCGCAATGCGGCCACGTCGCGTTCCGTCAACTCCGCCGGAGCCTCGGTCAGAATTTGTGCATATTTCATGGCTGCGATCTGCGCTGAGTTCAACGGGGCGGTTTCAGGGTCGCATGTCTCGATCGCTGCGCGGATGGCGTCACCTCGCGGCTTATCCCCCAACAAGCGCTGCAGCCCGTTGAAATGATGCTCGACACAATAACCGCAGCGGTTCAGTGAACTGACCCAGACGCCAAGGGTTTCGAGAAACCACTTCGGGATCGTGTTGGCCGAGTGGTGCAGCACATTCTTGTACAGCGCCATGTGCCCTTCCATCGAATGAGGACGCAGAGAATGCGCCATCATGATATTGTCTACATTGTTACCCGGCCCCGTGATCCGCCCGTAAAGCTTTCTCAGCTTGCCCGTTGCCACTTCGAACGGAATGGTTTTGATCCAGCTCATCGAGTTCTCGCCTGATGGTTACGTTGAAACTCACCCTAGGGGCGATCTTTTTGTTGTTCGAGGCAATTCTGAACGCGCATAATTGACGGCAAGCCCCGGGGAAGTAAGCTTCTTGAATTCAAAAGAGATGGATTTCCCATGGACGCAAAAGAAAACGACGTCGCAGCGTGGTACGCAAACCACCCGATTTCAGCCCCACATATCTTGACCAAACTTCAAAATAGCAGGGGTTCGCTGGAAAACGTACATCCAGCCGATCTCTATCCCTTCGATCAGGACCACTATGATGGGCTGAATGCTAATGCATGTCTGGCGGACAACACCGGTATGAAACCGGGCGACCACGTGCTCGATGTTTGCGCCGGTCTATGCGGCCCAGCGCGATGGTATGCGGCCGAACGTGGAGTTGACGTGACCGGGCTGGACCTTAGCCCGAACCGCGTCGCCGGGGCGGAAGAACTGAACAATCTTGTAGGCTTACAGAAAAAAGTTCATCCCGTTCAAGGCAGCGCAATGGAGTTGCCCTTTGACGCTTCAAGCTTTGATGCCGCGGTCAGTCAGGAATCGTTCTTGCATATTCCGGATACTTCGCGCGCATTGCAGGAAGTCTTCAGGGTCCTTCGCCCTGGCGCCCGGTTTTCGTTTACCGACTGGGTGATGCACAGCCCATTGCCGGACGAAGAGGTCGAAGAATACCGCGCCCGCTTTGCCTGCCAGACCCTGCACAACATCCCGGACTACCAAGCATTGCTTGAACAGGCGGGCTTTACTGTTATTTCGACGGATGATCTTACCCAACCTTGGGGTACGATTCTGGCTGAACGCCTTCACATGTACCGAGAGCTGGATGCCGAGGCGGAACGGGCGGGAAACCCCTCCAAAGGAAAAGGGTTCATCGACATGTACGCGCGATTTGTCGACGATGTTCAGCGACACCGTGTGGGAGGCGCCCGATTCACGGCAGAGAAACCCGATTGATGCGGGAAAAGACGTGGTTCCGGCCAGTTGGTGCCATCTATTCGACTTCGTCAGCTTAGTATCATTGAGCGTGTAAAACAATTGAATGCGTTAAGGAGCACACAACACTTCGCCCCCCTCTTCCCCCGAACCACATCACCTGCCATAATGGGGAAAACCCGAAAACAAGAGCAGCACCCATGCCCGAAGATCTGTTGAGCGCACCTGCCACAACGACCTATGACGCCTCCTCGATCGAGGTGCTTGAAGGTCTGGAACCTGTCCGCAAACGCCCCGGTATGTATATCGGCGGCACGGATGAGCGCGCTTTGCACCATATGGTCGCCGAAATCCTCGACAACTCGATGGACGAAGCGGTCGCCGGTCACGCCAACCGGATTGAGGTCGAGCTGCACGCCGATTACGCCCTGACCGTGCGCGACAACGGGCGCGGCATCCCGATCGACCCGCACCCAAAGTTCCCGGACAAATCGGCGCTGGAGGTGATCCTGTGCACCTTGCACGCGGGCGGTAAATTCTCGGGCAAAGCCTATCAGACCTCGGGCGGTCTGCACGGTGTTGGCGCCTCAGTGGTGAATGCTCTGTCGGATTCGATGGTCGTGCAGGTGGCGCGCGACAAGCAGCTTTTTGAACAACGGTTTTCTCGCGGTATCCCGCTGGGCCCCGTGGAAAAAGTCGGTGCGGCCCCCAACCGGCGCGGCACAACTGTTACCTTCCATGCAGACGAAGAAATCTTCGGCCATCACCGGTTCAAGCCCGCCCGCCTGTTCAAATCCATCCGCTCCAAGGCCTACCTGTTCTCGGGCGTCGAAATCCGCTGGAAATCCGCCATCGACGACGGTGAGACGCCGACCGAGGCGTCCTTCCATTTCCCCGGCGGCCTGTCGGATTACCTGAAAGAGACGATGAACGGCTCTTCGACATATGCCGAGCAACCCTTTGCCGGCACCGTGGACTTCAACGAGAAATTCGGCACCCCCGGCAAGGTCGAATGGGCGATCAACTGGACGCCTTCGCGCGACGGATTCATCCAGTCTTACTGCAACACCGTCCCCACCCCCGAAGGCGGCACCCATGTCGCCGGGTTCTGGGCCGCCGTCCTCAAGGGGATCAAGGCCTATGGCGAGCTGATCAACAACAAGAAAGCGGGTCAGATCACGCGCGACGACCTGATCACCGGTGGCTGCGCGCTGGTGTCGTGTTTCATCTCTGAACCGGAATTCGTCGGCCAGACCAAAGACCGTCTGGCCACGGTCGAGGCGCAACGGCTGGTCGAAAACTCGGTCCGCGACCATTTCGACAACTGGCTGGCCGCGGACACGAAATCCGCCGGCGCCATTCTGGACTTCCTCATCCTGCGGGCTGAGGAACGCCTGCGCCGACGGGCCGAGAAGGAAACACAACGCAAGTCCGCCACTAAGAAACTTCGTCTTCCCGGCAAGCTGGTGGACTGTTCCAGTTCAACACGCGACGGCACGGAATTATTCATCGTCGAGGGCGACTCGGCGGGCGGCTCCGCCAAAATGGGTCGGGATCGCAAGACACAGGCCCTGCTGCCCCTGCGTGGCAAGATCCTGAACGTGCTGGGCGCGGCCAGTTCGAAACTGGGCACCAACGCCGAGATTAACGATCTGACACAGGCTCTGGGTGTGGGGCTTGGCACCAAGTTCAACGTCGATGACCTGCGCTATGACAAGGTCATCATCATGACCGACGCGGACGTGGACGGGGCGCATATCGCGGCGCTGCTGATGACGTTCTTCTTTACTCAGATGCGCCCGATGATAGACTCGGGACACCTGTATCTGGCATGCCCGCCCCTCTACCGCCTGACGCAAGGGGCCAAGCGCGTCTACTGTCTGGACGAGGTCGAGCGCGACGAATGGCTTGAGAAAGGTCTGGGCGGCAAGGGCAAGATCGACGTGTCCCGCTTCAAGGGTCTGGGTGAGATGGATGCCAAGGACTTGAAAGAGACCACAATGGACCCCGCATCCCGAAAATTGATCCGGGTCACCATCGACGAGGACGAACCCGGCGAGACCGGCGATCTGGTCGAGCGCCTTATGGGTAAAAAACCCGAACTGCGGTTCCAATACATTCAGGAGAACGCGCGGTTTGTGGAGGAGCTGGATGTTTGAGTTGGTTATCAAGAGTCATCCGCGTACAGACTGCCTGAAAGCTCAGTATCGAACTCTATGTTCAACGATATCTTGAACTCATCTTTTAGGTAATCGACTACTTTTTGATGTCCGGCACTAGCCTCTGGAAGCGCTTGAGATAATAATCTTCGTAGGTGGCTTTCAATGTCTTGCACGCGCAATAGTTGCATAGGATCCGGTCTTGTTTCCGTAGAAATCATCCTACCGGAAACCCTCACATCTCCGTTTTCGGCTACAGACTGTTGAAGCACTTTCACTTCACGAAGATGCGCCGTCATTAGGAAATTCAATTGCGCAGAAGCTCCCTGAAGGTTGTTCAACAGATTAAACATCCACGGTTGTTTTAACCTAGTCACTGTAGCAGTTTCTTCAAACGTGAACGCGATCCCGTCCGAGGGGTTCTCTATCGGCTGATGTATTTGAATGAGCTCACCGGCTTCAGAGGTGACCGTCATCATTATTCCCCGAGGGTCACCAGAGTAAATATGCCGGTAAGCCTTTGTTAAATCTTCTAGAATTGAAAATATCTTCGAGTGTATTTCTAGAACGCGAACCTCATTTAGATCGCGTTCACGCTCTAATCGTTCTTCACGGGCCGCATAAATCGTCAATAAGGTTCCGGCGAGAGCAATTGCTGCACCTAGCATTGTGGCGATTACTGTTTCAGAAGGTTCGATTGAATCGCCAAAAAAGTCTGTGAGAAACTCAAACCCGAGAACAACGCATATACCGAAAAATAATCCAATCGCAAAAATCCCATTGAACAAGAAATTCATACTAAACCCTTATTGTTTAACGTTTCTTAGGCTTTCTACTAACGATTGGAAAATCCACTATTGGACGATGGGTGTAAATGTCAATTTCAACTACTACTCGAACCTCGCGACCATCGCGTGAGTAGGAGCGGAACACGCCCGCCCATGGGGGCGGGACGGGCGTGTGCTTGATGCTTTGCATCAAGCATTGGTGAAATAGCGCAGGACGCTTCCATAAGCCTCCCCCATGCCCCCCTTGCCTAACCCGTTGATCTCGTTCACACTTACCCTCTAACCGTCATCCAAGAACGACATTTGAGGTTCCGAGCGTCCAAGACCCAATTTGAACGAACACAGATTTTCGAACGGGAGGACGACATGAAAACATTAACCCTCGGGCTGGCCTTTGCCTTGCTGGCCGCACAAGCCCCCGCGCAGCAGATGCTCAGCACCGCATCGCCCATTCCGGACGGCGCAGAGTCTCGGTTCTGCTATTACGAAGGCATGGCTTATTCTGAAGATTCATTTGTCCTTCTGACCGGTGACAACACGGTCACCGAGACGGTCCGCACGATACAAGAACGCCTGTTACGCTGTCATCGTGACAGTGATGGCACCCTGAAATGGAAGCCGCAGAGCACCTTCTCGACCAATAACTGACCCCGGTTGGCGGCCTTAGCCCACCTTCTGATCTAACCAGTCCGCGATCTGTCCGGCCGGGCCTTCCCAGCCGGGCTCCATGAACAGGAAATGCGCGTGGTCTTCCACGGGCATGAAGGTCGCGCGGTCTCCGTAGAGTTTTGCCAACGCGCGGCAGGTGTTGGGGTTCACCGCCCGATCCTCGGTCCTTGAAACGACCAGCACCGGACAGTCGATCTTGTCGATATCGACCTTCATCGCGTGATTGTCGTCGAACATCCAAAAGAACATCTCGAACATCACCTTCCCGCTTTCGGCACCCAACTGGTCGAACACCTCATGCTGCTGCGTTTCGGGCATTTTGTTCAGCGCAAAGGGGGCCATCAGGTCGAACTCGACCCGCATGGGCTGTTTCCAGAACGCCCCACCCTCCATCAGCGCGCGCGGAATGGCGCGTTCGTCGTCGGTTTCTGGCAAGGTGCCCCACGGCGCGTTCGGGTTGATCAGAACGATGGCGCAGGCCAACCCGCGCGACGCCACCTGTTGCGCCACCACGCCTGCAATAGCGTGGCCGAGGATGACCGGTTTGCTGTCCAGCCGCTGCACGAATTCCGCGATGTCATCGGCATAATCCAGAACGCTGGTGTCAGTCAGACCCGGATCGGGTTCCGCCTTGGAGTCTCCGCCATGATAGCGCAGTGCAGGCGTGTGCACCGTCCAGCCCCGGTCGCGGAAAAACGTCGCATAATCCTCCATGCACCAAGGTCCGGCAAAGGCCCCGTGGATCAGAACAATCTCTTTGGTCATGAAATACGCTCCTTCATCTGTCGCATCCACTATGCGAGACGAACGGCGCAAGCGGCAAGGCCGCTGGTTTCACACAGCCATGCCGATCAGGGCGACGCCAACCGCCATCAATACGGCGGCACCCAACCGTCGCACCCAGTAGCCCTCTTTCAGGAAAACGAACCCGATGAGCGCCGCAAAAATGACCGATGTTTCCCTGAGCGCCGAGACCGCGCCCAACGGGGCGAAGTTCTTGGCATAAAGCACGAGGCCGTAGGCCGTCATCGACACCAAACCGCCCAGAATGCCCACTATCCACGCTTTGGCAGGAAGCGCGGCCAGGGTGCTCCTCTTCCGGATACCGATGAACCCTGCAATGAACAGGTGCAGAAACGCCCCCCACGCCCAGTAGCTGAGCGTGTTGCCGGAGATCCGTACACCAATACCGTCTACAACCGAGTAGATCGAAATACAGAACCCGGTACCAAGTGCGAATCCAAAGGCCCACAGCCCCACACCAGACCGCAACGCTTTCCAGCTGCTAAGCTGAATACCCAACGCAATCAACGCGATCCCGCCCCAGGCCTGCAAAGGCAGCACTTCGCCGACCAGCGCCATGGCCCACAAAGACACCAAAGCGGGCACAACGCCACGGGCGATGGGGTAAACGACGCTGAGGTCTCCATGCTGATAAGCCTTGCCAAGCATGTAATAATAACCGAAGTGAACCACAGTTGAGATCAGGATGTAGGGAAAGCTCTCGGCGCTGGGCAGCGGTAGAAGCAGGATCATGGCCGTTGCCGGAATGACCTGACCCAACGCAACCAGCCCCAGAGTGGTCGTCCGGTCGGCTGCTGTTTTTACAATCGCGTTCCACACCGCATGCAGCAACGCTGCCGTCAAAATGATGGCAATGACAAACAGGGTCACTTCCAAGCCTCTCTTGAAGGGAAAACCGGCCCGCAGGGCGGGCCGGTCGCGTTACTTGCATACTGCGAAAGAGATCACAATGCGGCTTTGAACAGGATTGTGAGGTTGTTTTGGTTGAGTTCGATTGGGTTTCCGCCGCATGAGGGATCGATGATTGCGCCCTGGACGAGGTCGGGGATTGCGGCCTCGGTGACGCCCAGATCGGACAGTTTGCGGGGGATGCCGAGGCTGTCGTTGAACTCCTGCACGAAGGCGCGGAAGCCATCGAAGCCGCCGTCGATGCCCAGATAGGCAGCGGCGGACCGAAAGCGGTCGGCGATGGCCGGGGCGTTGAACTCCAGCACGGCGGGCATGCAGACGGCGTTGGTGGTGCCGTGATGGGTGTTGAAGTGTGCGCCGACGGGGTGGCTCATGGCGTGGATGGCGCCGAGGCCCTTCTGGAAGGCAGTGGCGCCCATGGCTGCGGCGCTCATCATCTGGGCGCGGGCCTCGATATCGGTGCCGTCGGCATAGGCGCGCGGCAGGTATTCCATGACCAGGCGCATCCCCTCCAGCGCGATGCCCTGGCTCATCGGGTGGTAATGCGGGCTGGAAAACGCCTCGACGCAATGGGCGAACGCATCCAGACCGGTGCCGGCGGTAATGAACTTCGGCATCCCCACGGTCAGTTCCGGGTCGCAAATCACCACCGTTGGCAGCACCTTGGGGTGGAAGATGATCTTCTTGGCATGGGTCTCGGAATTGGTGATGACGCTGGCGCGGCCGACTTCGGACCCGGTTCCGGCCGTGGTCGGCACCGCGATGATCGGCGCGATGGCGTCGGCATCAGCGCGGGTCCACCAGTCGCCGATATCCTCAAAATCCCAGACCGGCCGCGTCTGGCCGGCCATGAAGGCCACCATCTTGCCCAGGTCCAGCCCCGAGCCGCCGCCAAAGGCGATTACCCCGTCATGGCCGCCCGCGTTATAGGCCGCGACGCCTGCATCGAGGTTCCGTTCGTTGGGGTTCGGATCCACGTCACTGAACAGGCCGCGGCCCAGACCGGCGGCCTCCATGATATCCAGCGTCGCGGTGGCGATCGGCAGATCGGCCAGCCCCTTGTCCGTGACCAGCAAAGGCCTTTTCATCCCGGCAGCCACACAGGCGTCGGGCAGTTCCCGGATACGACCGGCGCCGAATTTGATTGCGGTCGGATAAGACCAGTTTCCAACAAGGCTCATGTCTTACTTTCTCTCAATGTTCGGGCCCGTCCCGGCGAGGGAGGAGAACGGGACGGGCGGGTATCCTCAGCCAGTCACCTTTTTCAGGTGATATGACTTTGGACGTGTCAGGTTGTGATAGCCGATGACCGACAGACCGCCGCCCCGCCCGGTATTCTTGCAACCGGTCCAGCACAGGCCGGGGTCCAAGTAATCGGCGCGGTTCAGGAACACGGTGCCGGTTTCGATGGCGTCACCCACCCGCGCCGCGCGATCCAAGTCGCGGGTCCAGAGCGAGGCGGTCAGGCCAAATTCGCTGTCATTCATCAACGCAATCGCCTCGTCATCCGAAGACACTTTCATGATGCCGACCACCGGACCAAAGCTCTCGTCCCGCATCACCCGCATGTCATGGGTGACGCCTGTCAGAATCTGCGGCGTCAGATAGGCGCCGCCATCATCCTCGGGGAAGGTGTCGATATGGGTCACGGCCCCCGCCTCGACAGCCTCGGCAATCTGCGCCCGCACCTCGTCGGCAAAGCGCACATTGGCCATCGGGCCCATGGCGGTCCCCGCCTCCAGTGGATTGCCCAGCTTATAGCCCTTCACGATCTCGACCGCCCTGGCGACGAAGTCATCGTAGAGGCTCTCATGCACATAGATCCGCTCGATCCCGCAGCAGCACTGGCCCGCGTTGAACATCGCCCCGTCGATCAGCGTATCAACCGCCGCATCCAGATCGGCATCCTCCATGACATAGCCCGGGTCCTTGCCGCCCAGCTCGGTCCCAACACCTGTAAAAGTGCCCGCCGCAGCGCGCTCCATCGCCTGACCGCCGCCGACCGAGCCGGTGAAGTTCACGAAGTCGAACGCGTTGCCCGCGATCAGGTCATTGGTCACGTCATGGTTCAGGAAAACGTTCTGAAACACGTCCTCCGGCACCCCCGCCGCATGGAAGGCCTGCGCCATGCGCTCGCCCACCAGCAGGGTCTGCGTGGCATGTTTCAGGATCACCGTATTGCCCGCAATCAGCGCCGGCGCCACCGTGTTGATCGCCGTCATGTAAGGGTAGTTCCATGGCGCCACCACAAATACTACACCATGCGGAATGCGCTTGATATAACGCCTGAAGGTCGCATCCTCGCCCACCGCGATATCGGCCAGCGCGTCTTCCGCAATCTCGGCCATGTGGCTGGCGCGCTCGTTGAAGCCGCCGAACTCACCGCCATAACGCACCGGCCGACCCATCATATGGGCCAGTTCCGGCACGATCTCGTCATTCATCGCGCCAACCTCGGCCACACCCGCCATCACAAGATCAATACGCTCCCGCAACGGGCGCGCCGCCCAATTCGCCTGCGCCGCCCCCGCCCGTTCAGCCGCCGCGAAGGCCTCATCCCGAGACAAAACCTCACGTTCCGCATAAACCGATCCGTCAATCGGCGAGATGCATTTCAACACCTGCCCCATGTCCACTCCATCTTCAAAGAAAACAGGATCCCTGCTTCATCTGGCCAAAAATATCCCGGGGAGCGCGAGGGGCTGGCCCCTCGCTCCCGCCTCCTCAAGCCCGCTCGAACCCGCGGGCCACTTCCCAATCCGTCACCACGCGCTCAAACTCTTCGATCTCGACCTCGGCGGCACGGGTATAGTGATCGACAACCTCATCGCCCAGGGCCGCGCGCAGCATCTCTGACCCGTGCAGCGCATCCCGTGCCGCGCGCAGGTTGCCGGGGATCATCCCAGTATCGCCTTGGTAGACATCGCCTTTAGTGGGCGGCTGCAGTTCAAGCTTTTCTTCGATCCCAGCTATCCCGGCCGCCAGCATCCCGGCCATCGCCAGATAGGGGTTCATGTCCGAACCCGGAATCCGGCACTCCACCCGCACCGCCTTGGTGCCATCTCCGCACAGGCGGAACCCCGCAGTCCTGTTGTCCACCGACCAGATGATCCGCGTCGGCGCAAAGGTGCCCTTCATGAACCGCTTATAGCTGTTGATGTAGGACGCCATGAAATAGGTGTAATCGGCGGCGTATTTCAGAAGCCCCGCCATGTAGCTTTTCATCAGCGCCGACATGCCCAGCTCATCCTCTGCGTCATAAAACGCGGGCTGACCATCGGCCCAGAGCGACTGATGCACATGGCTGGAACTTCCCACCTTGTCATGGTGCCATTTCGGCAGGAAGGTCGCAGCATGGCCGTGCTGCCAGGCAATCTCTTTCACCGCGTTCTTGGCGATCGAGTGATACTCGGCCGTATCCATAGCCGGCGCATACTTGATGTTCAGCTCTTCCTGCCCGGTCTCGGCCTCCCCCTTCGAGTTCTCGACCGGAATCCCCGCATCCCACAGATGATTGCGGATCGGCCGCATCACATGCTCTTCCTTGGTGGTCTGCAGGATGTGGTAATCCTCGTTATAGCCCGAAATCGGCTCCAGATCGCGGAACCCCTCCTTGCGGATCTGGTCAAAACTCTTTTCGAACAGGAAAAACTCCAGCTCGGTCGCGCACATCGCCTCATAGCCCATGGCTTTCAGGCGGTTGACCTGGCGTTTCAGTATGGACCGGGGCGCATGCGGCACTTCCTTATGCGTGCGGTGATCCAGCACGTCGCACATCACCATCACCGTGCCCTCAAGCCAGGGCACCGGACGCAACGTGCTCAGATCGGGCTTCATGACATAATCACCATAACCCCGCTCCCAACTGGTCGAGGCATAGCCGTCGGGCGTTCCCATCTCCAGATCCGTCGCCAGCAGATAATTACAACAATGCGTCTCCTCCCACGCGCCTGCCACAAAATGGCCTGCATGAAACCGCTTGCCCATCAAGCGCCCCTGCATATCGACCATGCAGACCAATACCGTATCAACCAATCCGGCATCAATTTTGGCCTTCAAATCGGCCAGCACTGCGTCCTTGCCCATCGCATTCATCCCTTTTCACCCGAGCTATCCCGGTCTCGGTTTTCCCTGTTCACCGTCAATCTTCGGCCGCTTCTTGTTCCAACTCCATAACCAGACGAGTTTCCAGTACCTGTCCGCTCCGATACAGGATCGGATAAGCTATTGCCGCCACGTGCCCGTGCAGATCCCGCATGGCACGCAGCGTTTCCAGATGGAGATCACTGGTTTCGAAACTCTCGGTCTGGCCGCGCTCCAGGCGCTTCAGATGCGCTTTGCGACTGTTGCGTGACAATCGTTTGACTTCGGCCTTGTCCAGCACCAACCTCCGGGCGCAGTCCACATCGTCAACCAGCAGAACATGTCGGGCCAACGAAAAGCTGTCGAGTATCCTGTCGTGCAGATCTTTCAACTCTTTCCAGCCCTGCGCTGAAAACTCGGTACGGTCCGTGTGCTTGATCTGGGCCATGCGAGTCATGTTGTTCGAAACCACATCGCCCGCCGCTTCCAGACGGATGGCATATTCCACCAGCCCGCGTGCAGTCTTGATTTGTGCCTTGCTCATGTTCTGGCGTGGCATCCGGGCGACATACCGGCGAATCTCAGTCAGTTGCGCATTGACCCTCTCGTCCTGCTGCCAAAGGGCCGAGATCGCATCACTGTCATCTTTTTCGTAGATATCCAGAACGGGTCGGAACATCCGTTCGACCTGCGTAACCATCTGCAGCAATTCGTGGCGTACCGACGACATCGCGACGCTGGCACCCGAGGCAGTGGGGTCGTCTAGCGGGCTGAGGGCGCCCGAAAACTGATCAAGCGAATTTTTCTCGACCTTCTGTTCAGGCAGGATCAACGACATGGGTCGTTCCATCCATGTGACAAAGCCGGTGGCCAGAAGAAAGACCGCAAAGTTGAAACCGATGTGAGCCAGGATCAGAGACTGCCCAGCGCTGGCCACCATCAGCATCTGTTCTGCACCCGTCAGGTTGACGGCGAGAAGCACCAGCAAAGCGGCACTGCCGCGCAGGACCAGGTTGGCCAGCGGTATTCGTTTGGCCGGGATCGTCATATCTCGCGTCAGCCACATCGGAATGAATGCCGAACCCAGATTGGCTCCGAGAACCAATGAAAGCCCGGCCGCAAACGGGATTGCTCCGATCTGGACAAGTGTGACGCACATCAGGATCGTCGCGACCGAGCTGTGCATGACAAAGGCCAGAACCGCACCAACGATGAAGGCGCTGAGGTAGTCGCTTTCGAGATAGCCCGCGATTGCGGGCAAAAAGGCGCTTTCGCGGATGGGTTCAACCGCATCGCGCAGAAACTGCAGCGAAATCAGGATGAACGCGATCCCCACGATGATCCGCCCCATCAGGCGCACGTTCGCCCGGTCCGACTTGAGATACAACCAGCCGCCCAGCCCCAACAACACCGGCTGCAGCCAGCCCAGATCGTATGACAAGACCTGAATGACCAGCGCCGAGCCGACATCGGCCCCCAGAACGCCCGCCAGAGCCATGCCGAAGCTGACCATCCCTGCGGCAGCAAATCCGGTCAGCAACACCGCGACCGCAGCCGAGCTTTGCAGGATCGCGGCCAGTACCATCCCGGCACCACCTGCGACATAGCTGTTGGAGTGCTGCGTCAGGATAGATTGAAACAAGGCGCCAAACCGCCGCTCGATCCCGGTGCGCACCAATCGCACGGCAAAGAGCAACAACATGGTCGCTGCAAAAATTTCAATCAAGAAACTTGCGATGGCCATCTATCTACACCTCGAAAACCCGGGAAGCGCATAAGAGCTTCCGGGCTTTGGTTTTTGCTTTCTGAAAGATCATCAGCATAAGAGGCGTTGGTTCCTGTTGTCCAATCCCGACGCGAGCCGGAAGCCTCGCGTCGGGATTGCGCGTTTCTTAGCCGTAGCGGTAAGGCCGTCCGGCCTGTTGCATGACTTCGTTGTATTTCTTGAAGATATCGACCACCTTCGCCTTGGTTGGGCTTTCGGCCGCGATCTCGTCCCAGAACTTCACGGCAGCCTGTTCGACTTGCGCCCATTCCTCATCCGGGATCGTCGTCAGTTTCAGCTTGTCGCCGTTGACCCGCAGGCTGGCTTCACCGCCCCAATACCACCATTGGCGATAGTAGTGCGACTGATCGCAACACACTTTAAAGAGGGTCTGCAGATCCTCGGGCAGTTCGTTCCAGCGATCCATGTTGGCAAAGAAGTGACCGGCCCATGCACCCGAGACGTTGTTGGTCAGGAAGTAATTGGTCACGTCCGCCCAGCCGACGGTGTAATCCTCGGTGATGCCGGACCATGCGATACCGTCCAGTTCGCCGGTCTGCACCGCGACTTCGATATCTTCCCAAGGCAGGGTGACGGGAACCACGCCGAACTGGCTGAGGAACCGGCCCGCGGTGGGGAAGGTGAAGATGCGTTTGCCCTGAAGATCGGCCAGCGAGTTGATCGGGTCCTTGGTGGCAAAGTGGCAGGGATCCCAGGCGCCTGCGCTGATATGTTTGACGCCGACCTTGGAATATTCCTCATCCCAGATCTCGTTCAAACCGTACTGGTTGAACAGAACGGGCACATCCAGCGAGTAGCGCGACGCAAAGGGGAAGTATCCGCCAAACACCGTAACTTCGGTCGGAGAGGCCATGGAGTCGTCGTCCGACTGAACCGCATCGATGGTGCCTTTCTGCATGGCACGGAAAAGCTCTCCGGTGGGTACCAACTGGTCGGCATAGAAAAGCTCGATCTGCATGCGGTCGCCTGCGATCTGGTTGAACATTTTGATGGCTGGATCAATCACGTGTTCGGCCAGTGCCGGCCCCGCATAGGTTTGCATACGCCACGTAATCGTGTTCTGCGCCAAGGCCGGCGCTGCCAGAGGTGCGGCCGCAACGCCAACACCGGCGGTTTTCAGAAACTTACGTCTTGTCGTCATGTCTAATTCCTCTCCGTTTTAAGTTTGCGTGCCCGTTTTGGTGGGCCTTCTTGTTAATTTCCGTAAATGTAACCGGGCAGCCACAGAGCGATTTCCGGGAATACCATGATGATCACCAATGCCAGAACCATCACCGCGACAAAGGGAAAGATCGAGCGGTAGATGTCCCTCAGGCTGATCTCGGGTGGCGCCATCGCGCGCATCAGGAACAGGTTGTAGCCGAAGGGCGGTGTCATATAGGCGATCTGGGTGGTGATCGTGTACAGCACGCCGTACCAGATCAGATCAAATCCCAACGCACCGACCAAAGGAACATAAAGTGGGGCCACAATGACCAGCATTGCCGTGTCGTCAAGGAATGTCCCCATAACGATGAAGCTGAGCTGCATCAGGATCAGGATCATCCAGGGGGAAAGACCCAACTGTTCGGTAAACAGGTTGTCGATGGCCTTCACCGCACCCAGCCCGTCAAAGACGGCTCCGAAGCCCAGCGCGGCGAGGATAATCCACATGAACATGCAGGAGATCGCTAGCGTCTGTTTTGTGCAGTCTTCGAATATTTTCCACGTCATCCGACGTTTGATGACCGAGACAACCAGCGCCGTCAGCGCCCCAATGGCCGAGCTTTCGACCAGCGAGGTCCAGCCGTTAACAAAAGGCACCATCATTGCCGCGAAGATGATCAACGGCAGCGCCCCTGCCCCAAGCAACCTGATCTTCTCGGCACGTGGCACTTCGTGCGCGTCTTCCATTGCGGGACCGAGATGCGGCTGAATGCGGCATCTGATCCAGATGTACAGAATGAACAAACCGGCCATCAGCAACCCCGGAAGGATACCGGCCAGCCATAGCTGCCCTACCGGTTGACGCGCGATCATGGCGTACAGAACCAGCACGACAGACGGTGGGACGAGGATTCCCAGACTGGACCCCGCCTGAATGACACCTGTCACCATGGTCTTGTCGTAGCCACGCCGCAGCAGTTCCGGCAGCGCAATCGTCGCGCCGATGGCCATGCCCGCCACGCTGAGGCCGTTCATGGCCGACACCAGAACCATCAATCCGATGGTTCCAATCGCCAGCCCACCATTCACCGGCCCCATCCAGACATGGAACATCCGGTAAAGGTCATCCGCCAGCCGGCTTTCAGACAGCACATAGCCCATGAAAATAAACATCGGCAGAGTCAGCAGAGGGTACCATTTCATCAGTTTCATCGCGGCCGAGAACGTGATGTCCTGCCCACCCGTACCCCACAAGGCCAGCGCCGCAATCGTAGCCACAGCACCGATCGCACCAAAGACACGCTGACCTGTGAACAGCATCAGCATCATCAATGCGAACATGAAGATGGCAATAAATTCCTGGCTCATGCCCGATGGACCCCGATTTCTTGCCCGTTGATCCGGGCTATGTCTTTGAAAAATTCCGATATCGCCTGCAGCAACATCAGGAAGAGGCCGAAAACCATGATCGCCTTTATCGGCCAGATGTAGGGGCGCCACGCCGTTGATGATCGCTCAAGCCGACCGATTTCCTCGGTACCCGTTATCAGCCCGGTGAAATACGAAATCGGCGCATCGCCCCAGTAGCCAAGGCTGTAGGCGGTCGACCCCAACCCTCCGTAGAAAAGCACGGCAAGGTAAAGGATCAGAAGGATCACCGTGAAGGCGTCGAACCACGCTTTCTTGCGCGGGCTCCAGTTGTGATAGAACAGGTCCATCCGCACGTTCGAGCCCAGCTGGATCGAATACGGCCCTCCTACGATGTAGTAGGTGACCATAGCGAACTGCGCCATTTCCAGCGTCCAGAGCGACGGCAAAAAGAAGGTCTTCGAGATCGAGGACCACAACAGGATGCCCATCATGACGAACAGGCCCCACATCATGACACGGCCAATCCGGTAGTTGATAGCGTCCACCACGCGTACATATCCGGCCATCATCCTGATCATGCGAGCCCCCTTTCGCGTAGTGCCGCCAGGGTTCGTTCGATCCAGGGAGCGAGCCAATCCGCCATTCCCCGCTGTTGTTCCGGTGTGCGGATCAGATCATTCCGGATTTCGATCATCACGTTTAGCAACCCGCTGGGGCCAGCCTGAACATCCAGCGTATGGGCGACACCATCCGCAGCAGAATATGGTTCATTCAACCGCGTGACATAGGGCAGATCCGTCGGCGCCATTGTCATCATCGTTTCGGCAAAACGACTGTCCGCGCCATGCAACAGACCCAGCTCAACACTACGGTTTTCACCGCGATAAACCGGGGTGAAGCTATGTACGGTGACCATCAGGTCCAGTGTTTCGCGATGCGTGGCGATTTCGTTCGACAGAGCCGCCGCAAATGGCGTGTAGACCTGCGCGACCCGCTCTGCCCGTTTTTCAGGCGTCAGATTGGCGTTTGCCGGTATTTCTACATCTTCACTGCGCGCCGGCATGGCATCCGCAGCTTCCGGTGGGCGGTTGCAGTCATAAACCAGACGCGACACGCCACCGTAAACCAGGGATGCCGACATCTGGTCCGCAAGTGCCCTCGCCACCGGTAACGCACCCGGGTCCCAGGCAATATGGCTGTGCAAAGCAGCTTCGACCAAACCCATATTCCCCAGAAACTCTGGCACTCGATTGGAGGCATGTTCGCAAACTACAAGAACCGAGGGCCTGCCCTCGGCCTGCGTTTTGTGAACGACCGGTCCAAAGTCGGTTTTGCTGTCCTGCGATTCCATGCGGAAAAATCTCTACATTCGCCATTCACCTGTCAATAATTTTCCTGTACAAATTTCTCCAGACTTGATTGCAGCGTCAAAAATTTCACATAAACGGACTGCAACCAACGGAGGATCCTTGTGCGGGTAACTGAAAAACTCCTGTCGCATCGGGAAAAAATGACACCGTCAGAGCGGCAATTGGTAAACGTGCTGCTGGACGATTACCCAATGGCGGGTCTGGGCAGCATAACCGAGCTGGCCAGTGTGGCTTCGGTCTCGACTACCACCGTTGCACGCATGTTGCAGAAAACCGGCTTCGAGGGGTATCCGCAGTTTCAGGCTGCGGTGCGGGGCGAGGTCAAAGAGATGATCTCTGGGCCCGAAGCCAAGCGCGACGTTTGGCAGAACGACCTGCCGGAAGAACACATCCTGAACCGCTATTCCCGCCAGGCGCTGGAAAACCAGAGACGGTCGATCGACGAAGTTGACCCGGAAGAGTTCGACAGTTTCTGCCGTCTGCTCTGCGATCCGAAACGGCGTGTATTTATCACCGGCGGACGCATCACCGGAACGCTTGCCCGATATCTGTACCTTCATCTGCAGATGATCCGTCCGGATGTGAAACTGCTGGCGGACGCTGCGTCCTGGACCCATGATTTGCTGGAAGTCCGCGAAGGCGATGTATTGGTGGCCCTGGATGTCCGTCGTTATGAAAACACCACCCTGCTGATCGGACAACTGTGTCACGAGCGCAAGGCCGAGGTCGTCCTGTTGACGGACCAGTGGCGATCCCCGATCCACCGACTGGCGAAACACACGTTTGCGGCCCGAATTGCAGTGCCTTCCGCGTGGGATTCGATGGCTTCCCTGCTGGTTCTGTTGGAATGCGTCATCGCCGAAATGCAGGAGCGTCTGTGGGACAGCGTCAAGGATCGCACGGACGAGTTGGAACAGGCTTTCGACCGGACCAAACTGTTTCGCAAATTTGGTCAAAGCTCAGGGTCGTGAACCCCTGATAAACTACAACAGCGCGTGAGCCCTGTTGCCAGCCTGCGCGCAGCTCTTACACTCGGGCCATGACTTTTGTTACCGAGAACCAATTGCTGCTGCTGATCGTCTTCTTTCTGATCGGCCTCGTCGGAACCGGGTTTCTGTTCCGCAAACCAGCCGGGCACCGGGCCTGGAAACTGGCCGATCTGGTTTGGGTTGTTCTCGGTGGTGTCGGTGCCCTTGTGGCCGTGCTGGCGGGCCTCTACACGTCGGACAGTTCCCGGCTGGATCGCCAGATCGATGTGGCCTATGCCGCAACCTTGGCATTTGACCGCGACGCTGCGCGGTTCAGGCTGCGGTTCTGTGATCCGGCATTTGACCCCGATACAGCCGTATTATGTGACAAGGTCGAGTTCCTTTCCGCTTCGACCGCCAGTAACGCGGATTTGCCCCTGTTCATCGCTGTAACCAACGAGGTTGCGCCTTTGCAGGGCTTGCAGTTTCTGTTCGGACGCCAAGCCAAGGACGAAATGGACGAGGCTCGCGATATGGCCGCAAAGGCCGACGCCTTCGACATCGAACAGTTTCTGGTTTTCACCTCGCTGGATGACGCCACACAGACGGCCATAGACAACATGCGCCGCAAAGTACCCGCCATCGCCGGGGATTATCTGATCCTCGCCCAGAGCTATGATGATCTGATCGAGCAGGTCGGCAAGCTCAAGGATGAATGGGCGTATCTGCAGGCCAACGCGCATATTCTGGTATTGCAGATCATTGCGCTGTGCCTCGTCAGTTTTGCAGCCCCTTTCCGTCTGGGAAAGTCGATTGTCGAACTGCGCAGCACCTTCAGCGTCGATAAGCCCGCGCCAGCCTCTCCGGATCAGCCCCTAGATAATAGCGTGTCAGAGTCCAAAGATTCCGCGCCCCCCGGCGTATCCAGCCCTGACGAGTATAGCGTTCCGCACTCGTAACGGCGACGGCCTTCAGAAGGACCGCACGCGGCAACGCCCGGACCAGCGCCACATCTTCCATCAGAGGCTGATCCGGATAGCCGCCAACTGACCGGTAATCCTCTTGCAGGACCAGCAACCCCTGATCCCCGTAAGGCAATCCAAACACCCCGCTGCGCAGATTTGCCCAGCCTGCAACCCATCTGGCACCAAAACCGCCCACACGGAAGCGAAGCCTAAAGGCAGCCGGAGAACGCGTCTCGAGATGTTCGCCGACAACCTCACTCCAACCCGGTTGCAGGTCCGTGTCTGCGTGTAGGATCAGTATCCATTCCCCTTTGGCCGCCGCACAGCCCCGTCGCAACTGCCCACCACGCGAGGGGTCGCCTGCAATCATCCGGGCCCCGGCCTCTTCGGCGATCTCAAGCGTCGCATCATCTGATCCGCCATCAGAAATAATCAGTTCGCGGATCATGCCGGCATGCAAGCCCTCCATCAACGACAGCAGGGTTCTGGGCAGATCAGCGGATGCATTCAGGGTCGGGATTACAACACTGATCGGTGCGGACACGTCTGTTACCCTCTGGTCATGGCAGCGAGATCTCCTATATCACGGAGCCAGACCAAATGACGAGGATCAACCCATGCCCAATCGCCGCATTTTGCGCCTGACCGGGACGGACACGGACAGCTTTCTGCAGGGGCTGATCACCAACGATGTCCAGAGGCTTGAAAACGGGCTGGTTTACGCGGCACTGCTGACGCCTCAGGGCAAATATCTGGCCGATTTCTTTCTGAAACGCGACGGTGACGCAGTCCTGCTGGATGTAGCGGATGAACTTGCAGATGGACTGGCCAAACGCCTGTCGATGTACAAGTTGCGCGCGGACGTTTCGATTGAGGATACCGACCTGAACCTGCAGCGCGGCACGGGCGATGCCCCGGAGGGCGCCCTGCCCGACCCCCGGCATCCGGATATGGGTTGGCGCGCCTACTCATCTGCGCAAGAATCCGATGACGGAACCGATTGGGATGCCATCCGCGTGCGCCACTGCATCCCGGAAAGCGGTATCGAACTGACATCGGACAGCTACATCCTGGAATCCGGGTTTGAGGCTCTGAACGGTCTGGATTTCAAAAAAGGCTGTTATGTCGGACAAGAAGTCACTGCCCGCATGAAGCACAAGACCGAGTTGCGCAAAGGCCTTCGCACGGTGGAGGTGTCCGGAGCGGCTCCGGTCGGGACGGAAATCCTGTCAGAAGGAAAACCGGCCGGAACGCTGTTCACGCAATCCAACGGAAAGGCTATCGCCTATTTGCGCCTGGATCGCGCCCGCGGGGATATGCAGGCTGGCAGCGCAAACCTGCGACTGACGGACTGACACTTGTTGCCCCGGCGGCACGCCCCTGCCCATTCAACTTCCAGCGCATTTGAACCTGTCGGACGGCGCGGTATCACTGAATAGAATGGTATCGTGAGGGAAATCGAGCATGTTTCGCTTGTACACGGCGATCTGGCGCGCCAGCGCCGGGCGGCAAATCATACTCATCCTGCTATCCTTGGCCGTCGCGGCACTTGCCGCTGTGCCGCTGGAGTTTCAACGCGACATCATCAATCACCTCACTACAGACGATGTCGATACAGAACGATTGTTATATCTGGGCGGGGGAATGATGTCCGTGATCCTGCTGAGCCTCGCGTTGAAATGGGTGCTGGGCTACCGCGCAGGAACTCTGGGCGAGGATTTGATCCGCATGATCCGCCAACGCCTGCTGGTTCGCACGTCGGACCTGAACGACGAGGGCCAGCCATTCCGCAAAGGTACAATGACCACCGCAATCTCTGCCGAAGCAGAAGAGCTGGGCAAATTCGCCGGTGGCGCCTTTTCCGATCCCGTCGTGCAAATCGGAACGCTGATCAGCGTGATCGGCTACATCTCATCGACGCAACCCGGATTGGGCCTGATCGCGTTTTCGATGATCGTTCCACAGATCATCATCGTTCTGGTGTCTCAGCGCAAAGTGAACGTGTTTGTCGCCGAACGTGTCCGCATTCTTCGCAACTCAACCGATCGCCTGACAACCGAGGATATCGACGCGGTGGCACGGGACATCGACGCCCTGTTTGACGATATCTACGAAACCCGCCGCAGGATGTTCATCTGGAAACTGTCGGCCAAATTCCTGCTCAGCGTGATCAACGGTGCCGGAACAGTGGGTATTCTGATGCTGGGCGGCTGGCTGGTGCTTGAAGGCAGGACCGACGTCGGAACGGTGGTGGCCGCCACCAGCGGACTCAGCCGCATACAGGGTCCGACCGCATTTCTGATCGCCTTTTACCGGCAGGTCAGCGCAAATCGGATCAAGTTCGAGTTGATGCTGGAATTGTTCGGCCCCGACCCTGCCCGTTATCGCCGCCCACGGCGCAGGACATAAAAAAGACCGCGCAGCATGGCTGTCACGGTCTTTGTTGCCTTTGCGCCAGAACCTATGCGCGTTCGGAATATTCCATGGTTTCGGTGTTCACCACGATCATTTCGTCCTGACCGATGAACGGCGGCACCATGACCTTAACTCCGTTGTCCAGTACCGCTGGTTTGAACGAATTCGCGGCGGTTTGCCCTTTGACCACCGGCTCGGTCTCGACGATCTTGCACGTCACTTTCTGCGGCAGCGTCGCATTCAGCGCTTCACTTTCGTAGAATTCGACCACAATTGTCATGCCGTCCTGCAGAAACGGGCGGCGTTCGCCCAGAAGATCCGCAGGCAGTTCGATCTGTTCGTAGGTTTCGGCATCCATGAAGACCAGCATACCGTCAGATTCGTACAGGAACTGCTGATCCTTCTGTTCCAGGCGAACGCGCTCAACCTTGTCAGCCGAGCGGAAACGTTCGTTCAACTTGGATCCGTTGCGCAGGTTGCGCAGTTCGACCTGGGCAAATGCGCCGCCTTTTCCGGGCTTTACGTGGTCCACTTTGACCGCCGCCCACAGCCCGTCGTTATGCTCAAGCACATTGCCGGGGCGAATTTCGTTCCCATTTATCTTGGGCATTACATAAATCCTTCACAAACGGTTGATGCGTCAGTTGGCGTCCCTATATCTGGCGTGACTACACCTGACAAGACAACGAGACCTAGTGCTGCACTTGCAGCAAGCTATGCAAATGACGCAACGCAACTATGCATTTTAGGTGTATCCGAATCGCACCTAATAGGTCATAAGGACCGTCACGCCGAAAATGCAAGAGCAAGAACAACAAGGAAGACGAGATGAGAGATTTCGTTGACGGCACTGCCTTTAATAACGAACAGGGCAATCGTGCACGCAAACTTTTCGCGGCCGTTGTGTTGGCTGCACTTGATGACGCTATTGCCGATGACAAGAAGTATGGCAATGGCCCCGAACAGATCGCCCGCTGGGCACGTTCGCGCGACGGTCGTGAAGTGTTGTCCTGCGCAGGTATCGACCCGAACGAACGGGTTGTCAGCGGATTGATGGAATTCGTTGGTCGTGGAGTGCGTACCTCGGTGGCATTGTCGCGCGAAGAAAGCGAGCGTCGCAACGCCGCTCAGCAGGCCGAAGCCGCCTGATACAAGGCGACTTCTTATGAAAAAACGCGCTCCTGCCTTTGGGGCGCGTTTTTCTTTTTCCCAACAGCTTCAGAAGTACAATAACCATTGTCGCGCCACCCAAAGCTCGGCCACCAACAATGCGGCAAAGAAAAGCTTTGCCCACAGCGCAATCCCGCGCCTCCACAAGATCAGGTATGAACCCGCGCAGACCAGGACGCCCATTGGCGCGACCAACAGCGCGTGATGAGAGCTATCCCAGTAGCTGACCGGGCTGTGAAAAACCCAACCACTGAAAGGCCAGAATTGCGGTCTGCCATCGCCTGCGTGCAGCAGGAAATCCATCGTCAGATGCAAAAACCCTGACCCAGTCACCGCGATCCATACCCGCGATCCGCTGAACAGAGCGATTCCGAGAGAAAGACCCCACAGGACAAACGAATTGTCGATGGCAAAAACCGTCTGCCAGGCCGGAGAAAAATACAGCTCACCGAACACCACCTGCTCGGGGATGTTCAGAACGAATAGCGAGACACCCGCCAGCAGATAAAGGGACAGGTCGGGTATCAACGACCCCAGCAGTGCCGCTGCAAGCATGCGTCCCCTGGCCGGGCGGGCAAAGGCGGCTGCACCGATCAAAAGATGCGCGGGCGTGTTCATCAGGGGCTTTTCCTTTGCCCGCAAATCGGGTCATCTGCGCGTCAGCATAGGAGACAGGCCATGGTTCGGTCCATCATGATTCAGGGCACCGGCAGCAACGTCGGAAAATCGGTTTTGGTGGCCGGGCTTGCACGCGCCTATACGCGCCGCGGTTTACGCGTTGCACCGTTCAAACCGCAGAACATGTCGAACAATGCCGCCGTCACCGAAAACGGTGGCGAAATCGGTCGGGCGCAGGCCTTGCAGGCTCGCGCGGCCAATCGTCCAACGCATACGGACATGAATCCAATCCTGCTGAAGCCGGAAACTGACACCGGCGCGCAGATTATCGTGCAAGGCCAGCGCGCCGGTACGATGAAAGCGGGGGACTATCGCAGGGACAAGTCCAAGTTGCTGGACGCTGCGATGCAGAGCTTTGACCGGCTTTGTTCCGATGCCGATCTGGTTCTGATCGAAGGCGCAGGCAGCCCGGCCGAGACCAACCTGCGTAAGGGAGATATCGCCAATATGGGCTTCGCCTGCGCCGCCGGCGTACCTGTCGTTCTGGTCGGTGACATCCACCGGGGCGGCGTGATTGCTCAGATCGTTGGCACAAAGGCGGTGTTGGAAGACGGCGACCTTGAGATGATCCGTGGTTTTGCGGTCAATCGGTTCAAGGGTGATGTCTCTTTGTTCGATGAGGGACGCGACGACATCGCCGCGCGGACCGGCTGGCCTTGCCTTGGTGTAGTTCCGTGGTTTCAGGACGCGTGGAGGCTGCCTGCTGAGGATATGATGGATATCCGCTCGCATACCGGCGGCGCCTGCAAAGTGGTGGTGCCTCAGTTGGAGCGGATGGCCAATTTCGACGATCTCGATCCTCTGTCAGCCGAACCCGGCGTGACGGTCGAGATCGTACCGGCCGGACGTGCCCTGCCTGGTGATGCGGATCTGGTTCTGTTACCTGGCAGCAAGTCGACGATCGGTGATCTAACGTATTTCCGCGCGCAGGGGTGGGATGTGGATTTGTACGCCCATGTGCGTCGCGGGGGCCACGTTTTGGGGCTGTGCGGCGGTTACCAGATGTTGGGCAAAACCATCTCGGACCCGGACGGTGTCGACGGGCGCCCCGGTTCGGTTGAAGGTCTGGGACTGCTGGATGTGGAAACCGTCATGGCAGGTCAGAAACAGGTCACTCTGCGCACGGCTATGGCCCTTCCCGGCGGTGAACCTGTCAGCGGTTACGAAATCCACATGGGGCGCACTGAAGGTCCCGATTGCGCTCGCGCATGGCTGCAAATCGAAGGGCGCCCTGAAGGCGCGGCCAGTGCCAACGGGCGCATCCGTGGCAGCTATCTGCACGGTATTTTCACATCCGACGCGTTTCGATCCAGCTATCTGTCAAAGCTTGGCGTCACTTCCGAGATCGCATATGAAGACGGTGTCGATCAGGTATTGGATGCACTGGCCGATCACCTGGAACGGAACATGGATCTGGACTTGTTGCTGTCGCTGGCCCAGACGCCCGGTCGGAAGTGAGTCTACTCTACTTTCTGGGCCATCATTGCCCGGTAGATTTCGCGCCGAACCATTTTGCGCAGGTTCCGTGTGATCCGTTCCCCCAAAGCACCTTGCAGTTCTTCCCGCACGACCTGCGCCACGAATTCGCGCAAAGCTTCTTCATCGGGGAATTCGGCGGAAGATTGCGCATCCTCATTCTCAGAAGGTGCGGCCTCTGCCTTGTCGGAATGGCGAATAAAGGTCAAACGAGACTCCCCCGCAGAATCGGCCGCGTCATTTTCAGTCTCTTCCGACTCGTCAAACCCGCCGTGGACTGACCAGTTCATGGACCGCATCCGGGTACCGGAGTAATCGTCATTGCTTTCGCCGTCCGGTTCCCACTGATCTTCGGTACGGGCAATTGCTGCTTCCAACGCTTCAATCTTTGCGCTCAGACTACCGGCCAGATCCCGTTTGGCGTCACCACGTTCCGGGCCAACATTGCCGTCTTCGGAAACTGCCTGCTTTGTTGTTGTCGCTTCGGTCGATGGCGCGGCTGCCTCTGACTGAATAGCGTCGCAAGGCTGCAAACGCATCGGTTCTTTAGGGCTTACCGACACGTTTGCGGCTTCTGCAGGTGTGGTGGTTTCTGCGCTGTCCTCAATGGTCAGCTTCAATGGCGTGGGTTTGTCTTCGGGCATCGGTTCACCACCAACGCGCAATGCATCGGTCAGAACCAGCCTGCCCGGCTTTCGTGCCGGAGGCGTCGGAATGAAGATAAACTCCGATTCCTCGCGCCCATCTTCGTTGACCAAACGTTTGATCGACGACAGAACATCCTCAGCATCTGTATTCACAAGACTATCTGACATTTTTTTCTACCGCTCTCAGCCCTGGCTCAAGTGTAGCCAATCCTGCCAAAGCGAACAACCGGTAGTAACGCCAATTAGTCGCGACGCAAGGCCTTGAGCACCCGATCCAGATCGCGGCTCTGTTTGCTGACCTGCGACGGAGCCTTTTTGACCAGATTGTAGTACAGCGTCGGATCGTAGATCTGAACGGCCAGTCCCAGACGTTCCGCCGTCAAAAGACCCTGTGCTTGCAGCAGCTGATATGCTGCTCGGGACCGTTCGGTCCGCGATGCAACTTCGGCTAACTGCGCATCCAGCAAGTCCTGTTGTGCGTTCAGAACGTCCAGCGTGGTGCGCGCGCCCAAAGTCGCTTCTTCGCGGATACCGTCAAACGCGACCTGCGAGGCGCGAACCCGTTCCGTCGAAGCCCTCAGGCTGGCTGACGCAGCCTGGTAAGCGGCATAACGGTCGACAACCCCTTGGGTGATATCCTTCTGCACGTTCAGCAGGTTCGCCCGCGAGGCATCCCGCGTAGCCATTGCACGACGCACCGCGGCCGCCAGACCGCCACCTTGATAAATCGGCTGATTGAAGTTCAGCGAGATCGTCGCGTCGTTGATATAGTCGTCGTTGTCATAGCTTTCGGTGATCCCGGCATCAGCGTTCAAAGTGACGTTCGGGCCCAGATTGGCGCGCTGCTGCTGAACAATCAGATCCAGCGCCCGCACCTGGTGCTTCGCGGACTGAATGGCCGGGTGGTTGCGCTGCGCCAGGCTGACGGCTTCGGCTTCGGAACGCGGCAGGTTGGGCAAGCTCGGTTGACCTGCGGTTCGCCCCGGGGCCTTGCCGACTGCGTTTACATACTCGGCCTGCGCGATGCTCAGTTCACCGCGTGCAACCGCCAGATCCGCTTGCGAACTGGCCAATTGCGCTTCGGACAGAGCCACATCAGTGCGGGTGACTTCACCCACTTCGAACCGGTCCTGTGACGCCCGGAGTTCCTCTGCAGAAACGTTTACGTTGTTCTGCCGAATTTCCACGGTTTCTTCCTGTAGCAGAACACCCAGATAGGCATTCGCCGCGCGGATCAGGACTTGCTGCTCAATGTCGATCAGCGATTGCCGTGTCGCCAGAACGGTCTCCTGCGCGGACTGCTTCCCCAGAACCGAGGCTCCTCCGTCATAGATCAACTGGCTCAGCGTCAGACCTGAAAAGAAACTTGTTGGCCTGATCGTGGTAACCGCAGTGCTGACATTGCTTTTTCTGTATTGGTCGCTGACGCGCACCGACCAATTGATAATTGGCCGCAACGCCGACAGCGCAATTGCCACGTCTTCGTCGGCTGCTCGCAACAGGGCCCGATTCTGCTCAAGCAGGCCACTGGTGTTGTAGGCGCCAATAAAAGCATCGGTGATGTTGTCAGCCCAAGCGGGCCTTTCGGGCAACGCACTAACCGCAATACCGGCCGCCAGCGCAAAGGCTTTGGCCAGCCTTCTTCCTGCTGTCCCACGCATTTTCTAACCCTCTCAAATCAATTTTTCACTGCCTCACAGGCACTTTGCGCCCTTGTTTTCAAGTAATCAAGGAGGCAAAAAATTTCTAATGCCTTACTATAGCGAAAATGCACACTCAGCACAAAAGGCAGGTAATACCGGTGCGCTGGCATTGAATGCATAGCGCCAGGTGACACGGCCACCGGACTTATGACCGATCCTCACGGTTCCCAATTCGCCCTCCATGAAGAGGCATGCGATCCGGCCGTGCTCTTTCAACTGGTCCAGCAACGCGTCCGGCAAACGTTCAACACCGCCCTGGACCAATATCACATCATAAGGCCCGTGTTCAGCCGCGCCCTGATCCAGCGGTCCGGTGTGAATGATGGCGTTGTCGACATCCGCTTCCACCAGTACGGTCTGTGCTTCTGACGCAAGCGTTTCGTCATCTTCCACACCTACGACCAGCTGCGCCATACGGGCCGTAACAGCAGTCGAGTACCCAAGGACCGGAGCGATATCCAACACTATCTCGTCGTTGGAAATGTTCAAGGCATCCAGCATTTTCGCAAGAGTGCGCGGCTCCAGCATGCAGCGACCGTCACTAAGCTCGATCAGGTCGCCGACATAGGCTGCCTCGCGCTGTGCGTCCGGTACAAATCTCTCGCGTTCAACATTCAGCATTGCGTCGATGATGGGAAATTTTGTCACGTCCGAGGGCCGAATCTGCGTATCAACCATCGTTAGGCGCCGAGCCGCGAAATCTGTCATATGATCGCTCTTCCATAGTCCCGAGTTTGACCGGCTTGTGCCACATCCAATCCCCTGCGGCAACGGGCCATGGACGGAATCCTGCCGCGGCAAAATCGTGCAGTCAATTGCGACACGCGATGTGCATTGTTGCACCGGTTTTGCCACCAACCCTCTGGACGTTCCCTGCGAAAGCTGTTAGAACGCCCATCACACCACGGCAAGTGATTGATTTTACTTGAAAAGGCGAGTTGGCGGAGTGGTGACGCAGCGGATTGCAAATCCGTGTACACCGGTTCGATTCCGGTACTCGCCTCCATTTTATTCTAAATCATTGACTTAGCCCTCTGGTGCTCGGGTGTGACACAAAGTGGGACACACCTACAATGATGCAGTCATCCTACCTAAGCCTTTCAAGACACGGTGTTTATTACTTTCGTTGGCCTATCCCTCCGTCTTCTGAGCAAAGGAGAACATCTGTAAGAATATCGCTGCGTACTCGCTGCCCGCATAGGGCTGGTGATCTGGCGCGCTTTCTTGCATCTTGCGGTCGATTAATACCGGATCAAACAAACGTGCCCCGACTAAGACAAGACCAAATCCGATCAATGGTGCATCGGTACTTCAAGGCTTCGCTCGACAAGTATTTGGAACGGCTAAACGACAAAGGCTTTCCAGATGGATCAATCAGTGCGATGCAGCACGAGATTGAAATCCATGAAAACGCTGCGGAAGGCGAGGACCTACTGTCCGACCTTTATCTCGACAGCGATGCGTTTTGCAAAGCCTCTGACATAAGCCCACAGGACTGGGACGATAACGAGATGGACCTTCGCCGGGAGTGGCGAAAGGGGCGCAGAGATATGCTCAGGCGCGTTCTGGAGGCCGTAGAACGCCTTGAGCACTATTCTTATGATGTCACGCCAGCCGTGACGATATCGCCGCCAGCAAAAGCCCTCTCTGCCTCTTCGGCACTAGGCACGGCGATTGATGACTTCATCAAGGAACATTCGCGTCAGTGGGCAGAAAAAACAATTGGCCAGAACCGCGCGTACTTGAACATCCTTATTGAGTACTTCGGGCCAGACCGGTTGCTGAGCACGATTACGAAGCAGGATGCGAACGCAGTCAAAAAAGTTCTTCAAGCCTTACCATCCAGTCGGAACACCAAGCCTGCATTAAAAAACACGCCTTTGATGGAAGTCATCAAGCTGCCGGGTCAGAAGAAGATCGCCCCCAAGACGATCAATAGCCACATACAAATGTTCAAGAGTTTTTTTGATTGGGCCGAACGGCACGGTTATTCGCCGCACAGCCTCTTCGACGGCATGAAGGTAGCAAAAGACAAAAACAGTAAGAGCCAGCGCAAACCCTTCTCTCCTGAGCAAACCCGGCTTTTGCACCCTGAACTCACCACGAACCCGTCTGGGCTGGTGCGTAAGGACAGCCACAAGTGGGGGATGCTGCTTGGCATATTCACTGGAGCCCGGCTGAATGAAATATGTCAACTCGACATCAAGGATGTGCAGCAAGAATGCGGCACGTGGTTCCTCAACATCACGGACGAAGGTGACGACGACAACAAGAGCGTGAAGTCCACAGCAGCGCGACGGAAGGTTCCGGTACACCCAGATTTGATCCGCCTAGGCTTCCTAGACTTTGTGGGCAGCCGCCGACAAGGCACACGCTTGTTTCCTGACTACAGTTACAGTGCCAATGGCGGTTATGGGCGCAACCTTGGGCGTTGGTGTAACGAGAGTTTCTTGCCTAAACTGGGCCTCAAAGAGCCCGGATTGGTATTTCACAGCCTGCGACATACGGTCGTGACGCGACTAAGCCAAGCGGACGTTCCCGAGCCGATTGTCCAATGCATCGTTGGTCATGCGCGCTCTGGCGTTACGCAGGAGGTCTATAACCGAGAAGGCTACACATTGGCGCAACTCAAAGTCGCTATCGGACGGTTTCAGGTCTGAACCAGCCCCGGCGCTCCTTATCGTTACTAGTAATAAGGGAGGGAGCGCCGTAGGTGTGACCGAACAGGTGAATATAACCAGATTAATATTCTTTTTTTTGTCAGGCCATGGAGTAGCCCTGCTGTAGCTCAGCATTCGCTTACAAAATCTACAAAACAAGAAAGACTAATATGCACTGGGCCAGCTTACCTGTCTCCCATAGTAGACCAGAATTTGGACAATCTTCCTTCATAGCCTGTTGGGTGCAGTAGATCATTGATATCCAAGCCAATCGGTGTGCAGCTCCCTTCAAGTGTTTCACCAACACCCACTTCTACTCCGACCTTTCCGTCTACGCCGAAATCCGAATGGAATGCCCTGCTCATTGCGTTGGCCAAGTCGTGTTCCAGCCCATGGTGAACGGTGAAGCTGTTGTGGACGGGAAGGCAAGCATATCCCATAGCAGCGAATTGCAACATGACTGCCTCTGCTAGATCACTATCCTTATGCTGCAACCTAAGCCCCACCCCTGAACCGAAGTGATGGCGGAACTCTGGGTATTTATCCACAATGAACTGCTTGAACTCCGGCCAGTCTCGCCCGGTTAGGTCTGATGTGTAGCCCTCAATCTCACTAACTCGACCTACCTTGTCGGCGTTCAGGAGCGCATTGAAAGTACGCTTCACCAGTCGGCGTTCCTCCTTGTCGCCTGTCACAGACATACATCTCGCATAGGGGTCCATAGGCACCTCTAAACCCGCTTCAGCGTAGAGCATAGCAGCGTGCAACCCTGAATAGTCCACCTCAACTGTGCGCTTCCCGTCTATCAGGATGTACGGCCTCAACCTACTAGGGCAACTTATCCACCACGCACCATAGAAGCGCCCACCCTGTTGCCAGTCATTGTTGTTGAAGACGCGGTACACGTTGCGTGCGGCAAAGTCGAAGGACTGTGCTGCCTCCTCGTCTCGTGTCCCTCTAATGTGCACCGTCTCTTCAGCAAGCTGTTCATCACTCAGCGCCAAGTCTGCCCAGTGTCCACTGAGCATTTCGTTAATAGACTTCAACCGGTCTCGCGCTGCTGTAGTAAAGGCAACCTCACCATACTCAACGAGGGCCTTGTTGCTATCCTTAAGACGTATGCCCTCTGCATTTTTGTGCCTACGAAGGTCTACGGCGGAAGCCCCAGTCTGACTTATGTCGCGTATCAGGTTAGGTGTCGCCATGTACCGCGCTACCCGACTACGCTTATTCTCCGGGTCGTGCCAATGAGGTGTACTCAGTACCATAAGCCCTGCGCCCTGAAGCGCATTCATTGCGTCGATGAACGTGCGCGCCGAGATGAAGCTGGCACCGTACCGGGACTTGCTTAGGTCTTGCAGGTAGTTCGTACCCGTCCCTATGCCGACTTCAAGTGTTGGATCATTAAGGTGTGCCCTAAACAAATCGAGTACGATGCACCGTAAAGACGCTTCGTAGCGTGTTTGAGCATCATGCCTCCGCCTACGTTGACCTTCCTTCCTGACTGATAGGCTCGCACATAGGCTGTCTAAATACGCATTGAGTGTTGGGCTATCTGTCGCCCACTGTGGGTCAAAAGGGCGGGCATTCACGGCCGTGTATCTATCTTCTTTGAATTGAGCTTCACATTGGTTGTGGGTTCCATGTATTCGATCACACGCCTAAGGTGCAATTAACTAAGAACAAGGGCAGACCCACTATTATGGCCGGGAAATACGACAACCTCACCCACGCGCAACTCATCGAGCTTTTGGAGAAGCGCGACCGAACCAAGAAGCTGGGTTTAGTGTGGGAGCGTGATGAAATCGACGCAGACAAAGCAGTCGATGCCAATTTCATCGCCTGTCAGATCGATCTGGACCTGTCAGACAAAGCCGCACCATGGGAGAACATGGTGATCGAGGGGGACAACTTCGACGCACTGCGGTGGTTGCGGATGACGCACGCAGGCAAGGTCAAGTGCATCTACATCGACCCGCCCTACAACACCGGCAACAAGGATTGGGTCTACAACGATCGGTATATGAGCGCGGAAGACCGGTTCCGCCAATCCACCTGGCTAGAGTTCCTACACCGCCGACTGACGCTCGCTCGCGACTTGCTTGCAGAAGACGGGGTGCTCCTGGTTTCCATAAGCGACGAGCAGCGTGCGTTGCTGGAGTTGATGATGGATGATGCCTTACCGGGCATGCGGATCGCCACAATGCCGTGGCGAACGCGGCAAGGGTCCAACGCAGATCAACGTGCTTTTCTTAGCCCGGATCACGAGCATATCCTCGTGTATGCGAAGGACGACTTTAGGTTTCTTGGCAACGAAAAATCCTATTCGATGTACAGGCACTTCGATGAAACTAGAGATGATTGGTACCGCCTCAGCGACCTGACGCTCGGCTTTGACTACCGTGAACGGCCCAACCTGTATTACCCTTTGTACGACTGCGAGAATGACATTTGGTACCCATCCAATCCCAACCGGGTGTGGGTGTACCCAAGCAAAGAACGATCGAAGTCCGCGAGGACAAAGTTCATGGAGGAGTGGATTGCCGCCGGTCACATACGTTTCCCCGAAGATCCTGAGTTCCGGATTTTCGCCACCTTGGAAGAACTGAAAGCTGCATGCGCGAGTGGCGATGTTCCTACAAGTGGTCGGGCTCCGTTGATCCGGCCCGACCTTCCCGGCTTCGAGAACTGGGTGGGTCGCAAGATCGGTTACGGAACCCCGGCGTTCAAGCGCTACAAGAAGGACCTACGCAACCCCCGTCAGCCTTTGTCGAGTTGGATTAGTCCGCGTACGGAAGCAGAAATGCTCGACGACGACAGCAACACTTTGGTTATTGGTACGAATGATGAGGGCGCGAAAGAGATCAAATCGGTCTTTGGCTCCAAGGCATTTAACTATGCCAAACCGGTTTCGCTTATTCGAGAGTTGGTACGGCAGGCCACCGGGCCGGAAGACCTTGTACTCGACTTCTTCGCAGGCTCCGCGACCACCGCACAGGCGGTGATGGAACTTAATGCGGAAGATGGCGGCAATCGCCGCTTCATCATGGTATCTTCCACCGAGGCCACAGAAGACCACCCAGACAAGAACATCTGCCAAGACGTGACCGCAGAGCGCATCCGCCGACTGAACGTCAGCGACGACAAGAAATATGCTGACCTCGCAGCAGGGTTCGCCTATCTGCGCACGCACGAGATTGCGTTTGAAGACCTCGATTATGACCTGCAGCCTTCCGACACTTGGACAGCACTGGAGGCAATGCACGACCTGCCGTTGACGCAATACGACCCGGACGCAAAATGGAACCTGCACAACGGCGAAGAAACTGCGCTGGTGCTTGTTGACCGCTTCGACCCCGCTCTGTTCGAATGGTTGCAGGGACGGGACCGGCAAAACCTTTTCGTCTATGCATGGGCGCCGGGTCAGATCGCACAGCACCTTGAAGGTATCCATGTCGACATCCGCCCAGTACGGGAAACGCTTGTGAAGCGGTTCCAGCAATGACGAAGCGCCTTTCACTTGCCCGCTATCAGACCCGCGCCGTGGACGCGCTGTCGGGTGTGGTCCGTAAGGTGGCAGAGTTACACGACCGCAACCCAGACCAAAGACAAACCGTCTCGCTCAAAAGCGGCGTGACGCTCCTTCAGAGCCCGACGGGGTCTGGCAAGACACTTGTACTGGGTCGGGCGCTGGAGGGCCTCAGAGGGGCGCTAAGCCGCCCTGTGGTGTGGCTATGGTTCGCCCCCTACTCTGGGCTCGTCAATCAGACCCGCGACGCTCTGGTGGCCCAATGTGGCGGGCTGCGCATCCGTGACGTGGCGAAGGACCGGGAGGCAATCGGGACGCGAGATGGCGACGTATTCATCCAGACGTGGGCGACGGTCGCCGCCAACAACAAGGACGCCCGGAAAGTTCGGCGCACGAGCGAAGCTGCGTTGTCCTTTGACGACCTGATCGCCAGTTTGCGAGACGCAGGCTTCTTTGTCGGGGTCGTGATTGATGAGGCCCATTTGAACTTTGGCGCTTCTGCCTCAGCAGCGGCCAAGTTCTACCTCGACCACATCCAACCCGACTTTACCATCCTTGCGACGGCCACTCCGAACGACGACAAACTCGAAGCCTTTGAGCGGGTCGCCGGGATCGAAGTCGCAAGTCGGGTCATTGTCCCACGCGCCGAGGTCGTGGACGCGGGGCTCAACAAAGTAGGGCTCAAGCTGGGCCTAATCCGCTTCCGTGAAGGCGACCGCGATCTGATCGACCATGAGCAAGCTACGCTACAGGCCGGGTGGACACAGCACCGCCGGGTGCACGAGCGGCTGAAAGAGCGCGGGCTGGCGGTGACACCCTTGATGCTGGTGCAGGTTGAAGACCAAGCCAAGGGTGCGGAAGACCCGGTGAAACGCGTGCGAGACAAGCTGGTGGAGATCGGGGTTGAGGACAGGGCAATTGCAACACATACCTCCGGCCAACCGGACCCGGACTTCCACTCGCTCGCCTACGACCCGGACATCCACGTTCTAATATTCAAGGTTGCGGTAGCTACTGGGTTTGACGCACCACGAGCGTGGACCTTGGTTTCGGTGCGCCCCAATCGCGGCCGCGACTTCGGCTTGCAGATCGTGGGCCGCATTATGCGAGTGCACCCCTCTGTGCGCCCCATACATGGGCAAGATGCCCTCTTAGACAGTGGCTATGTGCTACTGACAGACCCGTACATGCAGTCAGGGCTCCAAGCCGCCGTGGACGAGTTGAAGGCTGTGCAGGAGAGCATTGACCTCATCACCGACAACCTCGACGTTTATGAGTTCGGCAATGCTGATAAGCCCGTGGTTGCGTCGGAAGCACCGCGACCTAACTTTACACCTCGGGCACCTCACGACGCAGACGACAGGCAACAGCGCCTAACTAACCTCATCGAACAAGGCGTGGTGAAGGCAGAAGTGCAAGAAATGACCGACGCGGAGCAAGACCGCGCCATTGTTGCAGGCGAAACTTGGCAACACATGAGCAGTACACCACTATTTGGCGAACTGCCGGAAAGCGCCAAGCCGGGCACCTCGATAGTGAAGCCCAAGCCGGAGTTTCGCCCCTACCCAATCCGCAAGGACTTGGACTTACCGAAAGCACTATTCAGGGAGCTACCGCCAGACCCAACCAAACTGAATGACCTTGTGCAGGACATCGCAAAGGAGTTCTGCCGTTCAGCAGGAGTAACAGGGCTTCTGCAGCGCAAACTAGCGAATGCGCACCTTGACCTCCGTGACTTGTTTGCCGCTGAGGTGCAGGAAACAATCGACCTACGGCTGAGACTTTCCAATGCTAGGGTAGCAGAGAAGGCACAACTTGCCTTCAACTTCAACGACGCTATCGACCCACGACAGTTGAAGCGAGCACTGGTCGAAGAACTCCGGGCAATAGCCTATGAGAAGGGCTTTGACGCCGAAGAGCAGGACCTCCGACGCGCTATTGACCTTGCCGGGATGCTGGAACCAGAGAAGCTGAAAGACGCAATCAAGACCGCCCAAGCCCGCAATGTTCGGGTTGACAGTAGCGAACCAGTGCCCTTGCAGTACTTCGGACCAGACGGACTAGGAGAGGCCGAAAAGTCTGCATACGGAGTATTCCCCCACCGCCTGAACAAGGAGGAACTGGGCTTTGCGGAGTTCTTAGACGCCGATACGACAGGGACTGTCAAATGGTGGATGCGCAATCCGGAGAACGAGACTTGGGCAACAAGGCTTATCCTTCCTTCAGGACATCGTTTTTTCCCTGACTTCATCGTCGGAGTTAGTGGGCGAACCACGCGAGACACTATTGCACTGGTAGAAATCAAGGACGATGGTGAGACAGGTCGGCTCCAATCAGATCGGAACACCGAGAAAATACGTGTCCAGCACCGCGAGTACCGCAATGTCTTCTGGACCTTCCGTTCAGATGGTCAGTGGGTGCGCGCGCGTTACGCCGAAGGCTTGCACAAGATCGTTCCCGAGGACCTCTTTGACCTCAAGACACTAGTTTACATCGCCTAGGCAACGTGACCCAAAAACCCGACACATTTTTCCGAGCCCCCATCTATTACCCAAGGTGGGGGCACTTCCCCCGTACCCCCTATGCGACCGGATTGCCACTGCCGAACCCATCGGACTTAGTGGCCCGTCCTAGGAGAGAAGAAGTGCCCACCGTCACTGGCCTTGACGCGATCTGCCACGTTGACAAAACACCACTAGGTGCGTCACAAGTGTGACACGAAGTGCGACACAGACCTCAACCTCGCACCCGATTATTCAGGCCTACCAATGGCTTAGAAAAATGGTAGCGGGTCCGGTACTCGCCTCCATCCACTCAGCCACCCGCCCCGGCCGTTTACTATATCCGCTTTGCCAGTCGCATTTTCCTTTCAAGTGCAATTGCATCTGAGAGCTTGGCCCGGATCACTTTCTCCCTGAACTATCCGTGCGCAAATCTGAACAACCTTGCAGCGAAGAAACCGTTTCAACACGGATCACGCCCCGATCTCTGCGCATTCAATCGGGCAACAGATAAATGGTCAGGTAACACAAAAGCTGAAAGCCCCCCTGAACCATATGGTTCTCTTCAAGATCAAAGTTCATAACTGTTTGATCAGACAGAAAGAACGCAAGCCACAGGCCCAGCGAGACAATAAACGCAGCGTCGACCCGTTTGAGCCACAGATCCTTTTTTGAGTAGGGCGTTATTGCCGCGACGGCGAACAACAAGGTCGACAATAGCAGCCAGATAATAATGCCAACAAACAGAGTGACATCTACGGCCGTGGACGCTCCGAATTGTTCAAGCGTCTTTTTCAGGAACGGATAGTTGTGACCGTCAAACCACGGTGTCGAGGTCACGCCCAACAGTTCCAAACCGCCAATGAAATCAGTCAGAAAAGCGAAGGCCCACCACAGCAACCAGAATATTACCAACGCTTGCTTGAAGAGAACCCGCATTTATGCCACCCCTAAAAATCCGCAGACAATAAAACGACTTAAATCACAGAGTACGCCGATTTCCGAAAATCCAGAAATCAGATCAATTACGTCTGGGGCCAAGCGCCAAGTAACGCATTGTGTGCCAAGGGTGCATCAGCAGTATTTTTTGGTATGCCTACCTTCGATAGCGCAGTTTAGGCAGGCATCCGATCAAAGTCGTCCTGTTATCCCGCCGCCCGGTTCTGCGGGATAACCTCGTATCCGGGCTCTTCGGGTTCGTCGTCCAACATCTCCGGTGGGAAGCCGGGCGCACGGATGTCCAGCCCTGTGGCCTCTTCCAGACGTTTGATAATGTTGGGGGACAGTTCACGCTCCCCAAAACGGGCGATTCCGTCCTCGAATATCTTGATCAATACCGGATTGATTTCCAACGGAACCCCGGCACGGTCGGCCACTTCCTGAAACAGGCCGATATCCTTTTTCACAAGGTCCATCGTGAAAGAAATATCGCGCGAGCCATTCAGGATGACCTGACTTTCGGTTTCGTGGACGAACGACGTCCCCGAAGAAATCTTGATCGCCTCATAGGTCGTGCCCAAGTCCATCCCGGCCGCCTTGGCCGTAACCAGCGCTTCGGCGCACGTGATCAGGTTGGCCGTGGCCAGATAGTTGGTCAGCACCTTCAATACCGAGGCCGAGCCCAGTTCGCCGGTATGCAGAACACGCCGCCCCATCGTTGTCAGAAACGGCAATATCTGTTCGAACGTTTCGCGATCACAACCTGCAAAAATCGAGATATTGCCAGTTGCCGCCCTGTGGCATCCCCCCGAGACCGGACAGTCGACCGCCTTACCTCCACGTTCGATGACCATTGCACCCAGACGTTTCACCTCGGCCTCGTCGGTGGTGGACATCTCCATCCAGATCTTGCCGGGTCCGACCTCGGGCAGCATCTCCTGCATGACAGCGTCCGACGCCGCAGGCGATGGCAGGCAGGTAATCACCGCATCACAGTCGCGCATCAGCTGGGCCGGTCCTTCCGCGGCCTTCGCGCCTTTGGCCACAAACTCCGCAACCAAATCCGGGTTCAGGTCATGCACGGTCAGATCAATACCGTTGCGCAGCAATGAACCCGAAAGCTTGCCGCCTACATTTCCCAGTCCGATGAAACCCACTTTCATATTATTGTGCTCCCTGTTCGCATTCTGCGATCCATGGCACCATGGCCCGTCACAATACGTCATGCCGCCCAGCGACGCCGGCAGGTCGCTTTTCACCCCCTGAGGCACAAGAAGTGTGCGACTCGCTTGACAAGGCGCCCACCGGTGCCGCATGTCGCATCCGTTGGTGTCCATTTTTGGATGAAAAGGGAATGCGTCAGCGGTTATCCGTCAAACGCAGCCGCCCCCGCGACCGTGACCGGAGAGGGTGCCCAAAGCCACTGGCCCGCAAGGCCGGGAAGGCGGGACATCCGACAGAACAACCGTTCTGACATCCGCAAGCCGGGAGACCTGCCAGCACCCGAAGTTGAAACCGGGCGGGGTGTTCCGGTGTCGGGCCCATGTCGCACACGTGGCCCGCATGAAACCCCGTCCCCCGCGAAGAGGATTTGGGGGGATGAGAGACATGACAGAGACGGCGCCAGTCGAGCTGCTGGTCTGCACTACGTGCCGCCGTGGGTTGCCGATTGAAGACGACGCGGAACGGCCCGGCACCCTTCTGCACAAGGCGCTGGAAAGGGCCAACCTGCCCGAGGGCATTACCCTGAAACCGGTCGAGTGTCTGTCGAACTGCGATCAGGGATGCTCAATCGTGTTGCGCGGTGGACCGGATCGCTGGACCTTCGTCTATGAAAACCTGAACGAAACCGATCATGTCGACGTCATCGTCGACGGCGCGACCAAGTATCTGGCCACCGAAGACGGCCTGGTCAAATGGCGCGAGCGCCCCGAGCATTTCCGCAAAAACTGCGCCTCGCGCATCCCCCCGATTGGAGCCTGAGAATGAGCACTCTTGAGAAACTTCCCGTCACCGTGATCACCGGCTTTCTGGGCTCGGGCAAAACCACGCTTGTGCGCCACCTGATGCAGAACCCGCAGGGCAAGCGTCTGGCCGTTGTGGTCAATGAGTTCGGCGATGTTGGCGTCGATGGTGACATCCTGAAGTCCTGCGCAATTCCGGATTGCCCGGCGGAAAACATCATGGAACTGGCCAATGGCTGCATCTGCTGCACCGTGGCTGACGATTTCATTCCGACCATCGAAGCACTAATGGCACTGGAGCCGCGCCCCGATCACATCCTGATCGAAACTTCCGGCCTCGCCCTGCCGAAACCGCTGCTGAAGGCGTTCGATTGGCCCGATATCCGGTCCAAGATCACCGTCGACGGCGTGATCGCTCTGGCCGATGCCGAGGCCGTCGCCGCTGGGCGTTTTGCGCCAAATGTCGAAGCGGTGGACGCGCAGCGTCTGGCCGATGACTCGATCGACCACGAAACACCCCTGTCCGAGGTGTTCGAGGATCAGATCTCATGTGCAGACATCATTCTGTTGACCAAGCCCGACCTGGCCGGCCCGGAAGGCGTCGCCAAGGCCAAAGAGATCATCGCGGCCGAGGCCCCACGCCCCTTGCCCGTGGTCGAAGTGGCCGAAGGCGTCGTGGACGTACGCGTTGTTCTGGGTCTGGAAGCCGCAGCCGAGGATGACATGGATGCCCGTCCCTCGCATCACGACGGCCACCACGATCACGAGCATGACGATTTCGAAAGCATCATCGTCGAGCTGCCGGAACAGACCGACCCGGCGGAACTGGTCGCCAATATCGAACGTCTGGCCAACGAACTGAATATCCTGCGCGTCAAAGGCTATGCCGCCGTCCAGGGCAAACCCATGCGCCTGCTGGTGCAGGCTGTCGGTGCCCGCGTGCGCCACCAGTACGACCGCCCATGGGAACCCGGCGAAGAGCGCCGCTCGCGACTGGTGGTCATTGCCGAGCATGACGACATCAAAGAGGCCGCAATCCGCGATATCCTCGTGGGAGTTGCCGAGGCCGCCGAGTAACCACACATGCACGTCGTCTTCCGCGAAAGCCACGGGTTAGAAGAAACCGAGACCCCAACCGATCTGGGCCAGAGCCCGGCGGATCTGGTGGTGCTGTCCTTTTCCGACAGCGACCTTGGCGCTTTTGCGGCGGGTTGGCATCGCGGGGGCGGGCCGGAGGGGCGGATGCCCACCCTGCGGCTGGCCAATCTGACGGCGCTGAAACACCCGTTGTCGGTCGACACCTATGTGGATCAAACGCTGGAGGGGGCCAAGGGCATCCTGATCCGCTTGATCGGTGGCGTGCCCTATTGGTCCTACGGTCTTCAGCAGGTTCTGGCGCTGGCGCAGGCCAAAGGCATCGCGCTGGCCGTTCTGCCGGCAGACGGGCGCGAAGATACGCGGCTGGATGACTATTCCACCCTGCCCGTCTCGACTCTGCGGCGGCTGGCGCATCTGTGTGATACCGGTGGTGAAGTCGCAGCGCAGGCTGCGCTGGCGCAGATGGCATTGGCGGCGGGGCTTTATGCCGGGCCGGTGATGGGGGCAAAAACCCTGCCCGAATGCGGAGCATGGTGCCCCGATCGCGGCGTTATCCCGGTGGACAAGGCCTTCTCGGGCGACGCGAAACGCATACTCGTGACCTTCTACCGCGCCTATCTGACGTCAGCTGACACTGCCCCGATTGCAGCCTTGATCCGCAGCCTGCACGCGCGCGGATTTGAGGCGGTCGGCTTGTTCGCACCGTCCTTGAAGGCGCCAGCATCTGCTGATTGGCTGCGCGAGCAAGTCGTGGCGCTGACCCCTGCGGCCATTATCAATGCCACCTCTTTCTCGGGCAAGGGCGCGACGGGCACATCGCCTCTGGATGCAGCGGGTGTGCCAGTGTTCCAGATTGCCCTCGCGACCTCACGCCGCAAGGCTTGGGCCGAGGCGGAGCGCGGCCTCTCCCCTGCCGATCTGGCAATGCATGTGGTGCTGCCCGAGGTGGATGGGCGCATTTCGGCGGGCATCGCATCCTTCAAGGAGCCCGGAAAGCGCGATCCGCATCTGGAATACTCCCGCTTTGCCCACCGGGCCGAACCCGAGCGGATCGAAGCCATCATCGACCGCGTCACCGGTTGGCTGGCCCTGCATGACAAGCCCAAGGCGGATCACGTGCCGGCGCTGGTGCTGTCCACCTATCCCGGCAAGGACTGGCAGATGGCCCATGCGGTGGGTCTGGATGCGCTGGCCTCCGCCGAGGCGATGCTGTCCGATCTACAGGCCGAGGGCTATGACACTGCCCCGGCTGAGCCGATCGCCGAGACACTTCTGGACGCCCGCATCTCGTGGCCGCTGGACGAATACCTGACCGAGCTGGCGGACCTGCCCGAGAAATTGCGGACCGACCTGCAAACCGTCTGGGGCGAACCGGAAGACGACCCCTCTTTCATCGACGGTGCCTTCCACTTCACCGCCCTGCGTCGCGGCAACGCTCTGGTCGCGCTGCAACCCGAACGCGGCACGCCCGAGCTGCGGGATGACGACTACCACGACCTGTCGCGCACCCCGCGCCACAGCTATGTCGCCTTCTACCTATGGCTGCGCAAGGGCCTCGGCGCGGACGCTCTGATCCATATCGGTGCCCATGGTACGCTGGAGTGGCTGCCGGGCAAGTCGGTCGCTTTGTCCAACGAATGCTGGCCCGAAGCGCTGATCCGCGACCTGCCGGTGATCTACCCGTTTATTGTCAATGACCCGGGCGAGGCCGCGCAGGCCAAACGCCGGATCGGCGCGGTCACTCTGGGCCATATCCCGCCCCCAATGAAGGAAAGCGGAACGCCGGACCGAATGGTGCGGCTGGAATCGCTGCTGGATGAATTCTCGAACGCCGACGGGCTGGACCCCAAGCGCCGAGACCGGCTGCAGGCGGATATCCGGGATGAGGCGCAGGCCATCGGACTGGAGAACGATCTGGGCCTCGACCAGGCCACCTGCACCGCCGAGGCAATCACCCGCATCGACCGCTTTGTCTGCGACATCAAGGAAAGCCAGTTCGGCGATGGTCTGCACATCTTTGGCCGCGTCCCCGATGTGACCGGTAATTTCAACCCAGCTCCTTCGGCCCATGCCGAGCGCTGCGCCCTGATCAATGCGCTGGCCGGAAAACGGATCGAAGCCGGTCCCTCGGGCTCACCCTATCGCGGGCGGTCGGATGTGCTGCCCACAGGGCGAAACCTCTATACAACGGACCCGCGCTCAGTTCCGACCCGTGCTGCCTATACGCAGGGCGTGAAACTGGCCGAGGAACTGGTCCGACGCCACCTGCAGGAGGAAGGTGACTATCCCAAGGGGCTGATCATCGATCTGTGGGGCTCGGCCACCATGCGCACGGCAGGCGAGGAGTTCGCCATGGCGCTGCATCTGCTGGGCGTCAAACCCGTCTGGGACAAGGGCTCAGAGCGCGTCTCCGGCATCGAGGTGCTGCCGATCACCGACCTCAGCCGCCCGCGCCTGGACGTGACCCTGCGGGTCTCGGGTCTGTTCCGGGACGTCTTCCCGACACTTTCGGCGCTGTTTGGTCAGGCGGTACGGGCCTTGTCCGAACGTGACGAGGCACCGGACTGGAACCCCTATGCCGGGCAGGCCCCCGCCGTGCGGGTCTTTGGCCCAGCACCGGGCAGCTATGGCCTGAACATGACGCACCTTTCCGAAACTTACACGGACGAAGCGCGCGAACAGGCCGGGCAAGCTTGGCTTGAGGCCAGTTCCTTCGCCATCGAAGGAGAGCAAATCGCGCAGGATGTCGACGGCATCACTCAGCGTGTCACAAATGCGGACAGCTTCGTGCACCTGCAGGATCTGACCGAGACCGACCTGCTGCTGGCCAATGACTATGCCACGCATGAGGCCGGGTTCGCGGCCGCCAAGAAGATCACCGGCGGCACTGCGCAGCTTTATCATCTGGACAATACCAATCCGGAAAATCCGCGCGCCCGTACGCTGCCTGAAGAGATCAGTCGTGTTGTCCATGCTCGCGCCGCCAATCCCGGCTGGATCGCAGGCATGCAACGGCATGGGTTCCGGGGGGCCGCCGAAATCGCGGCGACGCTGGATCACATGGCCTCGTTCGCACATCTGTCCGGCACGGTCGCGCCGCATCTTTTTGATCTCTATCATGACGCAACGTTGGGAGACGCAGAAGTGGACGCCTTCCTGCAAGAGGCAAACCCGCAAGCTTACCAAGCTATGCAGGACCGGTTCCGCGCTCTGCTGGAGGCGGGGTTGTGGAACACGCGCAGCAATTCGATCCGCGCCAATCTGGAGGGGCTGGGATGAGCGCCCTGAAAAAAGAACCCATCGTCCAGGGCTGGTGCCCCGGCGCACACCGACCGATGATGTCGGGCGACGGGCTGGTAGTACGGGTACGACCCCGACTAGCGCGCCTCACTGCCGCGCAGACACTTGGACTGTGTGACTTGGCGGAACAGTTCGGCAACGGCACTATTGACCTGACCAACCGCGCCAATTTGCAACTGCGTGGCGTGAAAGAAACTGACCATCAGGCGTTGCTGCAGGAACTTGCCGCGCTAAACCTGTTGGATGCCGAAGCCGGTATTGAAGTGCGGCGCAATATTCTGGTCTCACCACTCTATCAGACGGGTGACCTAACCGCCCGGCTGGCGCAGGAACTGATTGATCGCCTGGGAGAACTGCCCGCTCTACCGGCCAAATTCGGCTTTGCCATCGACACTGGCCCTGCGCGACTTTTGGCAGCGGACTCTGCAGATATCCGGTTGGAGATGGCCCCCGACGGCATGGTCCTGCGCGCGGACGGGTCCAAAACCGGACGACTCGTCACCGAAGACGAAGCCGTCGACCACCTGATTGCGCTGGCAAATTGGTTTGCCGATAACTTCACAGAAGACACCCGCCGCATGGCCCGGGCTGTTGCAACGCACGGACTTCCGAAGGAATGGCAAGGTGGTGCGCCGGGCGCGGTTGGTACGCCGCTGGAACCCGGCAACTGTGATCTGGGCACGTTCTACGGTGCGGCCTTTGGACAATTGCCCGCACGAAAGCTCTACGATCTGATGAATGACAGTGGCGCCTTGGCCCTGCGGGTCACCCCGTGGCGACTGATCCTGCTGGAAGGCGGGGCGGCGTTACCCGCTCCGGATTTTGTCACGGATGGCACCGACCCGCTGATGACCACCGACGCCTGCCCCGGCGCTCCGTTCTGCCCGCAGGCGCAGGTGGAAACGCGCGAGATCGCTCGCGTATTGGCCTCGTGTGTTCCCGGCAGCCTTCATGTCTCCGGCTGCGCCAAGGGATGCGCCCGAATGGGGTCTGCCGATGTCACTTTGGTTGGCCAGAACGGTCGATTTGATCTTGTCAAACAGGGCCGCGCGGGGGATGAGCCCTGCCAGCGCGGGCTCGACCCCGAAACACTCATGACCATGGACTTCACCTGATGCCCTATGAATACGAAACCGATGGCGCGGCGATCTACAAGGAGAGCTTTGCCACCATCCGGTCCGAAGCCGATCTGGCCCGGTTCGACGCCGACGAAGAACAGGTCGCCGTCCGCATGATCCACGCTGCCGGGATGGTCGGGCTGGAGGAGTTCGTGCATTTCTCACCTGGATTCGTTTCGACCGCTCGCACTGCGCTGGAAAGCGGCGCACCGATCCTGTGCGACGCGCGCATGGTCAGCGAAGGTGTGACCCGATTTCGCCTGCCCGCAGATAACGAGGTGATCTGCACCCTGCATGACGAACGCGTGCGCCCCTTGGCCGCTGAGATGAGCAACACCCGCTCGGCCGCTGCGCTGGAATTGTGGCGGCCCAAGCTGGAAGGCGCGCTGGTCGCCATTGGTAACGCTCCAACGGCCCTGTTCCATCTGCTGAACATGCTGGAAGATCCCGATTGCCCCCGGCCGGCCGCCATCATCGGCTGTCCGGTGGGCTTTGTCGGCGCGGTCGAATCCAAGGACGCCCTGTGGGAAGCGCAACCCGTTCCGTCCTGCATTGTGAAGGGCCGTCTGGGCGGCAGCGCCATCACCGTGGCGGCAATCAATGCCATTGCGAGCCGTGCGGAATGAGCGCGGGCAAGATATATGGCCTCGGCCTCGGCCCCGGCGACCCGGATCTGATGAGCGTCCGCGCAGATCGTTTGTTGCGGAACGCTCGCCACATTGCATTCTTCCGCAAGCCCGGGCGTAGCGGACAGGCGCGAAAGATCGTGAACGGCATGATCCCCAGTGGCGCGGTGGAATTCCCAATGGAATACCCCGTAACCACGGAAATTCCCGTGACTGACCCGCGCTATAACGAATTGCTTTCCGCGTTCTACGAGGACTGCGCCGCACACCTTAAGACACTGGCCGAAAGCGGCGAGGAAGTTGTCGTTCTGTGCGAAGGAGATCCATTCTTCTATGGATCTTTTATGCACCTTTACAGTCGATTGCGCGATGATGTTGATGTTGATGTCGTCCCGGCGATTACTGGAATGTCAGGCGCGTGGACCGCAACCGGAGATCCGATCACGTGGGGCGATGACGTGCTGACAGTTCTGGTTGGCACGTTGCCCGAGGATACGTTGGCCGAGCGTATGGCGCAGACCGACGCTCTGGTCGTGATGAAGATCGGGCGCAATATCGACAAGGTAAAACGGGCGTTGAAAACAGCCGGTCTCTATAACCGCGCGTGGATCGTGGAATTCGCGCAGATGCCGAACCAGACGGTAACAAAGCTGTCCGAAGCTTGCGAGAAAGTTACACCCTATTTTTCAATCATCATCGTCCACGGTCAGGGGCGTCGCCCATGAGCGGCTGGGTCAAGATTGCAGGTCTCGGACCGGGCAACGAAAATCTGGTGACGCCCGAGGTGTCAGCGGCGCTGGCGGAAGCGACAGATGTGGTAGGGTACATCCCCTATGTTGCCCGCGTGGCGGAACGCGAAGGGCTGACTTTGCACGCCAGCGACAACCGGGTTGAGATTGACCGGTCTCAGCACGCATTGCAGATGGCTGCCGAGGGTAAGCGCGTGGTTGTGGTCTCTTCGGGCGACCCGGGCGTTTTCGCCATGGCGGCGGCGGTGTTCGAGGCGCTGGAAAACGGCCCGGAAGAATGGCGCGATATTCAGATCGACGTGCTACCCGGCATCACTGCGATGCTGGCCGCATCCGCCCGTGCGGGGGCGCCGTTGGGGCATGACTTCTGTGCCATCAACCTCAGCGACAACCTCAAGCCCTGGTCCCTGATTGAAAAGCGATTGCGTCTGGCGGCGCAGGCCGACTTTTCGATGGCCTTCTACAATCCTCGCTCGAAGTCTCGGCCGGAAGGTTTTGTAAAGACGCTTGAAATCCTGCGCGAGGAATGCGAGCCCGAGCGGCTCATATTATTTGCCCGCGCCGTATCGCGCGCCGATGAGGCGATCCGCATCTCGACCCTGGCCGAGGCGACGCCGGATATGGCTGACATGCAGACTGTCGTGATCGTCGGATCATCGCGCACGCGCGTGATCGAACGAAACAGCGATCCGATCGTCTATACGCCGAGGTTCACTCCGGAATGAGCCAGCCAGTCCAGAACCTGCGCCACGCTCGACAGCTCCGTCCGCTGCGGCAGGACGGGACGGTCGATCATCAGCACCGGCACGCCCAGCGCTCGCGCAGCATCCAGTTTGGCCTGGGCACCAGTGCCGCCCGCGTTCTTGGATACGACAAGTTCGGTTTTGTGGCGCTCCATCAGCGCACGGTCACCCGCCACCGTAAACGGGCCGCGCGCAACGACCACCTCGCAGTTCGGCAAAGGCAACCTCTCTGGCTCATCCACCAATCGAAGCAGATAATTGTGTTGGGGCTGGGCCGCAAAATCCTCAAGATGCATCCGGCCAACGGCCAGAAAGACCCGCTGAGCGGGGCCGGACAGGACATCGACCGCGGCGGCGATATCGGGAACGCGGTGCCAGAGATCCCCGACCTGGCTGGTCCAGGCGGGCCGTGTCAGCGCCGCCATCGGAATGCCCGTCACGTTGCACGCCTCGACCGCGTTCCGGCTCATCTGCGCGGCAAATGGGTGGGTTGCATCAACCAGATGGCTGATTTTGGTCTCGCGGATGTATCTGACCAACCCGTCCGCGCCACCAAAACCGCCAACGCACAGTGGCAAGGGCTGTGGACGCGGGTTGTCGACGCGGCCGGCGTAAGAATAGATTGCCGTTATGCCCTGTTCGGCGACAGCATTGGCCAGGGCATTGGCCTCGGTCGTACCACCAAGGATCAGGAGGTTGGACATGCGTGAGGCTCCGTGGCTGACCGTTCTGGGACTGGGCGAAGATGGACTGGATGGCCTGTCATCCGCAAGCCGTCAAGTGCTGGACAACGCCGAAGTTGTCATGGGGCCGCCGCGACATCTGTCGCTTATCCCGGAATCCGGCGCGGACCGTATCGAATGGCCGGTTCCCTTTGCCGATGGCCTGCCGATCCTGAACGACCTGCGCGGACGTCGTACCGTTGTTCTGGCTTCAGGTGATCCCTTCTGGTTCGGTGCCGGGTCGGTCATCGCGCGCAACTTCGAAGCCGGAGAGTGGACCGCCCTGCCCGGCCAATCGACCTTTTCGCTTGCGGCGGCCCGGTTGGGCTGGCCGTTGGAAACCACGCTGACTTTTGGATTGCACGCCGCGCCCCTGACTCGCCTGCGCCCCCATTTGTCTTCAGGGTTGCACGCCATTCTGTTATTGCGCGACGGCAAAGCCGTCGCCGAGCTGGCATCATACTTGACCGAGACAGGCTTTGCCGACAGCAAGCTGCACGTTATGCAAGCTTTAGGTGGCCCGCGGGAAAACACCCGGATTGTATCGCTGACCGAGGCGCTGCTGGGCACGTTTGACCATCCCGTATGCGCCGGGCTCGAGGTCACAGGTCCCGGTCGAGCTTTTCCCAAGGCCTCGGGCAAGCCGGACGACATCTTCGAGACGGATGGACAGATAACCAAACGCCCGATCCGCGCGCTTACTTTGTCGGCGCTGGCGCCGCAGAGGGGCGAGCGCCTTTGGGACATCGGCGGAGGCACAGGTTCGATCAGTATCGAATGGTTGATGTGCGATCCGACCCTGACCGCGACTACGATTGAACCGCGCGCCGACCGCGCCGAGCGCATACGTCGCAATGCGGACGCATTGGGCCAGGACCGGCTGGACGTGGTACATGGGACAGCGCCCGAAGTTTTGCCCGATCTACCCATACCCGACGCCGTTTTCATCGGCGGTGGGTTGAGTACCGAACTTCTGATCTGGCTACACGCAAATCTGCCGTCCGGCACTCGATTGGTCGCCAATGCCGTCACTTTGGAAAGTGAAGCCCTGCTGGCGCAATGGCACGCCAAGCTGGGTGGAGACCTGCTGCGCATTGAACTGGCTCAGGCAGGCCAACTTGGCCCCCGGCGTGGATGGAATTCTGCCTATCCGGTGGTTCAGTGGAGCGCGACGCTATGATCGTGGCCGGTATCGGGTTTTCATCTACTGCAACTGCAGACAGCCTGCGCGCCGCGTTTAATCTGGCCACCGTGGGTCAGCACGTTGAAGCCCTGGCAACAGCCGCCGACAAAGATGGTCACCCGGCGCTGACCGAGTTCGTGGAAACGACGGGCCTGCCGCTGAAATTCGTCGAGTCCGCGGACTTGATCGGAGAGCGCACCTTCACCTGCTCGGCCCGCAGCCGCGCCACATATGGCACTGGCAGCGTGGCCGAAGCATCCGCCCTTGCTGCCGCCGGACCCGGCGCGCGGTTGATCTCACCCAGACAAATCTCGGACGACCGGCTTGCCACTTGCGCCGTCGCCATCGGAGGACAGATATGACCGTTCATTTCATCGGTGCCGGACCGGGCGCCGCCGACCTGCTGACCCTGCGCGGGCGCGATATTATCGCCTCTTGCCCGGTATGCCTTTATGCCGGCTCTCTGGTCCCTGAAGAAATCCTGAGCCACTGCCCGGAAGGCGCTAAAATCGTGAATACCGCCCCGATGGATCTGGATCAGATCATGGCTGAGATCGAGATCGCGCATAAGGCAGGTCAGGATGTGGCACGACTGCATTCCGGCGATCTTTCGGTTTGGTCAGCAATGGGCGAGCAGATTCGCCGATTGAAAGAGATGGGCATACCGGTCAGCGTCACCCCGGGCGTGCCGTCCTTTGCAGCGGCTGCGGCGGCACTTGGCACCGAACTGACCCTGCCCGGTTTGGCGCAATCGGTGGTGCTGACCCGCACACCAGGTCGCGCATCGTCAATGCCTGAGGGTGAGACACTGGAAAACTTCGCCCGGACCGGTGCGACACTGGCCATTCATCTGTCGATCGGCAATCTGGACCAAGTGATTGCAGATCTGTCGCCTGCCTATGGTGCGGACTGTCCGGTCGCCGTGGTTTATCGTGCCAGTTGGCCGGATGAGAAGATCATTCGTGCAACGCTTGAAACCCTGAAAGACGCGCTGGATGAAAGCATCTCGCGCACAGCGCTGATCATGGTTGGCCCCGCATTGGCGGGTGAGGGATTCGACGAAAGCTGTCTGTATTCCAAAACCTACGACCGCCGCTATCGCCCGCAAAGTGCCGACAGCCCGTGGTCGAGCTGGAGCCACGGTGATGACTAACCCTCCGGGCCTTTTGATTTCAGCGCCCTCGTCGGGCACCGGAAAGACTACGGTCATGCTGGGCCTGTTACGGGCGCTGGCCGAGGACGGGCTGTCCGTTCAGCCGTTCAAGAGCGGGCCGGATTACATCGATCCCGCCTTTCATCGGGCGGCTGCCGGGCGGGCCTCGTTCAATCTCGATAGCTGGGCAATGGATGAGCCCCTGTTGAACGCGATTTCGGCCCAAGCCGATGGCGCGGATATCGTGGTCGCGGAAGGTTCGATGGGCTTGTTTGACGGCGTCGCCAAGCCAGGAGAGCTGGGTCATGGGTCCAGCGCCGAGACGGCTCTGCGCATGGGCTGGCCCGTGGTGCTGGTACTGGATGTAGGCGGTCAGGCGCAATCCGCCGCTGCGACTGCTTTGGGCTTCCGAATGTACAACCCCGATCTGCCGTTTGCCGGTGTGATCCTGAACCGTTGCGCCAGTCCAAGGCACGAACGCCTGACCCGGTTGGGGATGGAGCGGGCCGGCCTGCCGGTTCTGGGGATCCTTCCACGGCGTGGCGATTTGACCCTGCCCGAACGGCATCTGGGCCTGATTCAGGCCGTCGAGCATCCTGATCTGGAAAGCGCCATTGCAGGATACGCTGCATTCCTGCGCGAACATGTGGACCTTGAGGCGATCAAGGCGGCGGCCTCCTCAGGCCCGGTTGGGCCATCGTCAGCCGCGCTGCCGCGCCCTCCGGCGCAACGGATCGCACTGGCTCGGGACGAAGCGTTTTCATTTACCTACCCACATCTTCTGGAAGGGTGGCGCAGTGCAGGGGCAGAGATTCTGCCGTTTTCTCCTTTGGCAGACGAAGCGCCTGCACCGGACGCGGATTTGGTCTGGTTGCCCGGAGGCTACCCCGAACTGCACGCAGGTACTCTGGCCGCTGCCGACACGTTCCTGAGCGGATTGCGCAAACACGCCGGAACCAAGCCCGTGCACGGCGAATGCGGCGGATATATGGCTCTGGGAGAGGTTCTGGTGGACAAGGAAGGAACCTCGCACCGGATGGCGGGACTGCTGGGTCTGGTGACTTCCTATGAAAAGCGCAAGTTCAACCTCGGCTATCGCCGGGCCGAATTGCTGGCGCCGATGCCTGGCTTTGCAGCCGGAACAGCGCTGCGCGGGCATGAATTCCACTATTCGTCGATTGTTGAACAGCCGGACGCGCCGCTGGCGCGTGTCTTTGATGCCGAAGGCGCGGAGGGGCCGCAAACGGGCTCACAGCGTGGCAATGTCACCGGCACCTTTTTCCACCTGATTGCAGAGGCGTCGGCATGAGCGGATTCGTCAGCTTCATAGGTTCGGGTCCGGGTGATCCGGAATTGTTGACGCTCAAGGCCGTTGATCGAATGCAAAAGGCGGACGCGGTGTTGTTCGACGACCTCAGCAGCGGACCCATTCTGAGCCATGCACGCTCGGATGCCGATTTGGTCGGTGTAGGCAAACGTGCTGGCCGCCCCTCGCCCAAGCAGGATCATGTCAGCCGCTTGTTGGTGGAATATGCGCAGACCGGGCAGCATGTGGTGCGCCTGAAATCAGGCGATGGCGGGATGTTCGGGCGCCTGGAAGAAGAGCTAGTCGCGCTGCGCGAAGCCGGGATCAAATATGAGATCATTCCAGGCATTCCATCAGCGGTAGCAGCGGCCGCTGCGGCGGGAATTCCGCTGACCCGGCGACTGACAGCGCGGCGCGTGCAATTTGTCACCGGCCATGATGTCAGCGGCAAATTGCCGGAGGACCTGAACCTGCCTGCGCTGGCCGATCCCGGTGCGACTTCGGTTGTTTTCATGGGAAAACGCACCTTTCCGCTGCTGGTCGAAACACTGCATGCGCACGGTCTGCCTCTGGATACCCCGGCACTTATGGCGGAGTCGGTCTCGACACCGGATCAGGTTCTGCATCGCTCTACCATCGGCGCATTGTCCGAAAAACTGAAAACCGAGATCGGTACGGCCCCTGCCCTGATCCTGTACGGCCCGTTGGCAGAGTTTGACGATGATTGAACTGAACCTCATTGGCATTGGCACCGGCAATCCCGATCATGTCACGTTTCAGGGCGCGCAGGCGATCCGAGAGGCAGATCTGATCCTGATTCCCCGCAAAGGTGAAAACAAGGCGGATCTGGCTGGAATTCGGGAGCAGATCATCGCACAGGTCGCGGACAAGCCACCAAGAACCGCCTATTTCGACATCCCAAAACGACGGGCCGAAGATGGTTACCTTCGCGGTGTGGATGAATGGCACGACGCGATAGCCGAACGCTGGCGTGACGCGATTGACGCCCACCCAGAGGCTCGCACCGTCGCCTTGCTGATCTGGGGTGATCCTTCGCTCTACGACAGTTCGCTTCGGATCGCCTCGCGCCTCGACCCACAGCCGAAAACGCGCGTGGTTCCCGGCATAACAGCATTGCAGGCGCTGACGGCCGCGCATGCCGTTCCGATCAACGACATTGGCGCGCCCTATGTGGTGACAACAGGTCGGCGTTTGCGAGACGGAGGGTGGCCGGACGCTGCTTCGAAAGTGGCTGTCATGCTGGATGGAGAATGCTCTTTCCAATGCCTCGATATGGCCCAATTCGACATCTGGTGGGGCGCTTACGTGGGCATGGCGGAGGAGATTCTGATCAAGGGCCCGTTGGCCGACGTGGCGCACGAGATTCTTGAAATCCGCGCGCGGGCTCGGGCGGAACATGGTTGGATCATGGATATCTATCTGCTGAAAAAGCGCGGGATCTGACCGAAAACGTCGCATTTGGTCATTGCGTGCGCGAGCCCTTCACGGCTAAATGAAACTGTCTGGTCCTGCCGGAGACATCCGGATGCTAAGAGGGAATTTGGTGCGGCCTGCACGCAGGTCAAATCCAAAGCCGCCCCCGCGACTGTAAGCGGTGAGCCCCTGTTCAACCAGCCACTCCCGGTTCCGGGGGGAAGGCGAACAGAGGCACCGACCCGCGAGCCAGGAGACCTGCCAGGCGAAAATTGAAACACCGGCCGTCGGGTGCGGCGGCACAGGAGGATAAATATGACGACACAAACTCAAACGGCATCGGTCGCTCGCACAGGTGTACTTTCGGCTCTGTTCGCTGTTGCACTGGGTCTGGGCATCATCACCCTGACCGGCCATGTTCAGGCGGCTGCGCTGCATGACGCAGCGCATGACGTGCGCCACGCAACCGGCTTCCCCTGCCACTGAGACAATGTTCAGTCGCATTCTGACCAGCGCGTTGTTCGCTGGTGCTGCAGCGGGGCTGATTGCCGCTCTGCTGCAGCTTGCGTTTGTGCAACCGGTTCTGTTGCACGCCGAACTGTATGAATCGGGTGAGCTGGTTCATTTCGGAGCCGAAGCCGTCTCTGCCCACCCCGAGTTGCCGGGCATGTTCTCGGACCTGACCCGCGACGCGCTGAGCGTGATTTTCACGATGCTGACCTATACCGGCTATGCGCTGGTGCTGGTTGCGCTGATGTCGGTGACCGAAGGTCTTGGGCATACGGTCGATGGCCGCACCGGCGTTCTGTGGGGGCTTGCGGGCTTTGTCGCCTTTCACCTGGCGCCAGGCTTTACGCTGGCACCGGAAGTTCCCGGCGTTGCCGCGGCTGATGTCTATGCCCGGCAGGTCTGGTGGTTCGCAACGGTAGCCGCGGCGGGTGTTGCCATGTGGCTGATCGCCTTTGGCGGTAATCTCATCAGCTATGTTGTTGCTGCCGCGCTGCTGCTGGCCCCGCATGTGATCGGCGCACCGGAACCGGATGTCTTCACCGGGCCTGTTCCAACCGAAATCGGCGCGCTGTTCGCAGCACGCGCCTTTGGCATCGGTTTGGTGGCCTGGGTACTGGTTGGGTCTTTTGCCGGGTATTTCTGGCAGAGAGAAGCCAAGCACGCCGAAGCAAGCGCCTGATCGACTGCATGACGCGCCCGCCGGGCAAACCCCGGCGGGCTATTGTTTTTCAAGGATAAGAAATGTCCCGCTCACTTGCTCTGTTTGCAATTGGTCTGGTCTTTGGCGGAGGCGCTGGATTTGTGCTGGCCGCAGCCAATGGTGTCACTTTCGACGGTCATGACCATTCCGATCCTTCCCATCACGGCAGCGCCCATGCCGAGGCGATGGCGCACGACCATTCCACCGCCGTAAACCTGCCATCCGGTCCGAATGCACCCGGTTTGGAAATCGCGCTGACACAGGACCCGATGGCCGGCTGGAACCTGCACGTCATGCCTCAGAACTTCCGGTTCTCGCCGGAAAACGCATCGAAGGCTGACAATGACGGCGAGGGTCACGCCCATGTCTATGTGAATGGCGAGAAGCTGGCGCGCCTTTATGGCAACTGGATGCATATTCCCGACCTGCCGAAGGGTGAAGTCGAGGTTTCAGTTTCGCTGAACGCAAACAGCCACAGCCCGCTGACGGTCGAAAACGTACCGGTCAGCACTGCCGTCACGGTTCAGGTCAACTAAAGCGCCGGAACACGCGCACGCAGACACATCCGAAGACGCCCGCATGGCCGGGCGTCTTCAATCCAACCCGAGGGGCTGTCCAAAAACGCCCGACATGTTGCAGCGATGTCTTCTGCGTCAGCGACAGCATCAATCCCCGTGAAGACGTATGAAGCCATCCCCTGCCCCTGCAAAACCAGCGTGGTAGGGCTGTCGCAACCGCTGAAGCAGGCATGAGCTCCGACCTCGACCCTGTCGTCCAGCCCGATAATGGTCAACGCAGCTTGCACTGCCCGACGTTCAGCATCGCGATCGCGCGTGCCCGCACAGCTTTCACAGATCAGCAAACGAATCTTGTCCAACTTGGCCTCGTTCGGAAACGTTCACGCGTTTCTGCGGGTTTCGCGACTACAGAGCAAGCCTCTGTCGTGTTTTGATACACAGGAATGTGAGTGCACCACCTCGCAATTTCGGGCAACAATCACGCTACCGATCCAAGGGAGGCGCGGTCATGAAGGCATTGTTACCCGTTTTGTGTATGCTGACCGTTCCCACGCTGGCCCAAGAACCCTTGGCCGGATGGGCTGTCTACCCTACCGACAAGAGCTATGAGCAACTGGTGGACGCCACTAAGACTGCAGTGAAAGAAAATGGTCTGATCGTTGTCACACAAGCCGGCCCCACCAAGGCAGCGGCGGCCAGAGGGATCACCATTCCCGGAAATCTGGTGATTGGGGCGTTCAACAATGACTACGCAGTGCGGGTACTTGGGACTTCGACCGCAGCCATGATCGAAGCACCAATACGGTTTTATGTGACCGAAAATGACGACGGCACGGCCACGCTGTCCTACAAAACGCCCAGCTTTGTCTTTGCGCCCTATGCGGCAGAGGGCGGTCAGGAATTGGCCGAAATTGCCGAGGAATTGGACATCAAGTTTCAGGCGGTGGCCGAAAGCGCAGTCAAATAGTCACACTGGCGTGATCCACCTTGCGTCCGGGGGCGTCCTCCGCAATCTGCTTGCCAACATTCAATTCGGAGCATGACTGATGCAGGACCCTTCTCCCCGCGCTGCGGATCTATTGGCCGAACGGTTGTTTGAGGCCGGTTGCCGCCATGCATTCGGTATGCCCGGTGGCGAGGTTCTGACACTGGTCGACGCGCTTGAAAAAGCAGGCATCGCATTTCACCTGACCAAACATGAAAACGCCGCTGGCTTCATGGCCGAGGCCGTGCATCACCGTGACGGGGCTCCGGCGATCCTGGTCGCCACGTTGGGCCCCGGTGCGATGAACGGAATCAACGTGGTCGCGAACGCGTTGCAGGACCGGGTGCCGATGATCGTGCTGACGGGCTGCGTCGATGCGGATGAGGCGCTGACCTACACCCATCAGGTTATGGATCACTCTCGGGTCTATCGCTCGATTACCAAGGGCACATATCTGCTTACGGCCGAAGGCGCTGACGTCGTTGCAGACAAGGCCGTCTCGCTTGCGATGCAACCACGCCCCGGCCCGGTGCATGTCGACGTGCCGATCTCGGTCGCGGACACCCCGGTGACCAGTTTGAAACGACGCAGGTTGGCAAAGGTGGCGCCAGTCGCGCCCGAAGGCGAATGTCTGGAAAAGGCCCGCCGTTGGGTTGCCGAGGCGGAACGCCCCATCGCGATTCTGGGACTGGACATTCTATATGACAACTCGCGCTGTGTCGTTCGGGCATTTCTGGAACATTTTGGTATCCCGTTTGTCACGACGTACAAGGCCAAGGGTGTTGTTCCCGAGGATCATCCGCTCTGTCTAGGTGGCGCGGGTCTGTCGCCGCTTGCGGACAAGCATCTGGTGCCGTTGGTGGAGCAGGCAGATCTGATCCTGTGCCTCGGATACGATCCGATCGAAATGCGTCCCGGTTGGCGCGAGATCTGGGATCCGGATGATAAACGCGTCATCGACATCTCGGCCGTGATAAACGATCACTACATGCATCAGGCGGGGTTGAACCTGGTCGCCGACACCAACGCGACGCTGGAGGCCATTGCCAAGGGAAATCCGGCCCGTGAAACCTGGCCCGGAGGCGAACCTTCACAAATCAAAGAAGCGCTGACCAAAGCCTTTCCGACAGATGAGGACTGGGGACCGGCCGCCATCATCGCTGAAACCCGCGAAACACTGCCGCCTGAATCTCTGGCAACAGCGGACAGCGGCGCGCACCGCATTCTACTGAGCCAGATGTGGGAGTGTTTCGAGGAGCGCGGGCTGATCCAGTCTTCGGCGCTCTGCACCATGGGTTGCGCAGTGCCGATGGCGATCGGTCTGAAGCTGGTCGAGCCCGAGCGCCCGGTGATCAGCTTTTCCGGCGATGCCGGGTTCCTGATGGTGGCCGGAGAACTTTCGACAGCCGCGGAAATGGGCGGCAATCCGATCTTCCTGGTCTTCGTGGATGCCAGCCTTGCCTTGATCGAACTGAAGCAGCGTCAACGCCAGATGGGAAACCGCGGCGTGGATTTCGACCATCACGATTTTGCCGCCATGGGTCGGGCGTTCGGTGGCTTTGGACATACAGTGCGCAACCGGACAGAGCTGCGCGCAGCGCTGAACGAGGCAGTGAACGCCGACAAATTCACGGTTATCGCAGCAGTAATCGACCGCGGAGGTTACGATGGCCGCATCTGAAGGCCCCCTGAAGGGTGTCAAGGTTTTGGATCTTAGCCGCATTCTGGCTGGGCCCACCTGTACGCAGCTGCTGGGAGATCTGGGCGCGAGTGTCATCAAGATCGAAAATCCTGCTACCGGCGGCGACGACACTCGACAATGGGGCCCGCCATACGCGCTGGGCACAGATGGCAACCCATCGGACCTGAGCGCCTATTTCATGTCCTCGAACCGAAACAAAAAATCGGTTGCCGTCGACATCGCCACACCTGAAGGTCAAGCCGAAATCCGGCGGTTGGCGAGACACGCGGATATTTTGATCGAGAATTTCAAACCCGGAGGTCTGGCCAAATACGGGCTGGACTATGCAACTCTGTCGGCGGAGCTTCCGGGATTGGTCTACTGCTCGATTTCGGGTTATGGCCAGACCGGACCAAACGCTTCGAAACCGGGCTATGACCTGATGGCGCAAGGCTATGGCGGTATCATGTCTCTTACCGGAGACCCCGAAGGACCGCCGATGAAAGTTGGTGTCGGCATTGCCGATGTCATGTGCGGAATGTATGCCTGCGTCGGGATTCTGGCCGCCCTGCGGCACCGCGACCAAACCGGCGAGGGTCAACAGATCGATCTGGCGCTGGTCGACGCGCAGGTCGCATGGCTGATCAACGAAGGGGTGAACTATCTGACCTCGGGCAATGTCCCCCAGAGACGCGGCAATGGTCATCCGAATATCGTTCCCTATGACGTTTATGAAACCGCCGACGGGCATGTGATTTTGGCAGTCGGCAACGACAGGCAGTTCCGAAGATTCTGCGGCTTCATTGAGCAACCCGATCTCGCCGATGATCCCCGTTTTGCCACCAACCCCGCCCGGCTGGAAAACCGGGATGCCTTGAATGCCGTCTTGCGCCCGGCGGTTCGGGCGCTCACCACAGCCTCAGTGATCACCGGGTTGGAAGCGTTGAAGGTACCCGTCGGCCCCGTGCAAACATTGGATCAGGTTTTTGCGACAGATCAGGTTGCCGCGCGGCAGATGCAGGTCGCCATGCAGGCCGCGCCGGGCGTCGTGCAATTGATCGGAAATCCCCTGAACCTGTCCCGCACGCCTGTAACATATCGCAGCGCCCCGCCGGTCTTTGGCGCAGATACTGAAACCGTCCTGAGCGCGGAAAACCCCTTCGAGGATTGAAACACTCTGCTTGTTTAAGCGGCATGTTGCTGAAACATGCCCTTGAATCGGCGGTTTTTTTCGCGTTTTCCACACACAGCTTTTCACCAATTCGAGAGCAGGGTCGATACTGTTACGACCCGCTGACACACTCTGCTACATCGAACAGTGTAGAATTTTGCAATCGGATTGGACCCAAGCATGAAACAAGACGTTTTTGGACAGATGAACACCCTGAGCCAGCCGGCAAGTGTCGAAGCCTGGAATGGTGTTCTTCTTGGGTTCATGGCTCATGCTGCGATCACTCCGCAACATCTTGGCAAAGTGCTGGAACTTGAACCCCAGTTCGCACTGGGTCATGCGGTCAAGGGTCTGTTCATGGTTCTGCTGGGCCGGCGCGAGATTCTGCCCGTTGCGGTCGAGGCATTGGCAGCTGCCAATGCAGCCATGGAACAGCAACCTGTCTCGGCGCGTGAACGTTTGTATGTCGACGCGCTTGGCGTCTGGCTTGCAGGTCACCCCTCGCAAGCCGTTCAGAAATTCGAAGAAATTCTGCGCACACATCCACAAGATACGCTGGCGATGAAGCTGAGCCATGCGACCCGTTTCGTCCTTGGCGATGCGCAAGGTATGCGCCGGTCCCTGGAACGGATAATGCCCGCCTATGAGCCGGATCATCCGGGCCGCGGCTACCTGCTGGGCTGTCACTCCTTTGCGTTGGAAGAAACAGGCGCCTATGAAAAGGCCGAAATTGCCGGTCGTCAGGCCCTGTGGATGGTTTCAGACGATGCGTGGGGCCTGCATGCGGTTGCGCACGTGCATGAGATGACTGGTAATGCCCAGCTGGGTCTCGACTGGCTGGCCGGGCGAGAGGATGCCTGGTCACACTGCAACAATTTCCGCTATCACGTCTGGTGGCACAAGGCCCTGATGCATCTTGATCTCGGTCAGGTCGATCACGTGATGACCCTGTACGATGAGTATATCCGTAAGGACAAGACCGACGATTACCGCGACATTTCGAACGCGACCTCGCTGCTGTCACGGCTGGAGTTGGAAGGCATTGATGTCGGCAATCGCTGGGAAGAACTGGCAGATCTCAGCGCTGCGCGAACGGAAGATGGCTGTCTGATCTTTGCCGATCTGCATTACCTGCTTGCCCTGACCGGTGACAATCGCAACGATGCAACGGCCAAGATGCTGGGTCGCATTCACAAGGACGCCTCTCAGGCCAACAATGACACGACCCGCCGCATGGCTGATCCGGGTGTTGCTGCGGCGATGGGTCTTGAGGCTTTTGGCGATGGTCAGTACGGGATTGCATTTGACCACCTGCTGAACGCACGCGGGTCGATGCAACTGGCGGGTGGTAGCCACGCCCAACGTGATGTATTCGAGCGCATCACAATTGACTCCGGGTTGCGCTCCGGTCGTCTGGATGAAGTCGAGCGTATTCTGGACGATCGTCGCGCCAAACGCGCCGGGGGCGAAGACAATTACGCACTTGCGCGCCGCGCATTAATCGAAGCGGCCCGCGACAGCGGCGAGGTTCAAAGCGTCCCCGCCGAATAACAAAAAAAGACTAAGAAGGACAGAAACTGTATGGCGACTGCATCGCCCGCTTCTGATTTTGCGCCTGTTGCGGCTTCGGCCGCAGCCACTGCCAGTACGCGCGATCCGCGGCTGGACTTTTATCGTGGCATCGCAATGTTCATCATTTTGATTGCCCATATTCCAAACGACCCCTGGTCCAAGTGGATTCCGGCGAGGTTCGGATACTCTGACGCGACCGAGATATTCGTGTTCTGTTCAGGCATGGCCTCGGCTATTGCTTTTGGCGGGGCCTTCATGCGCAAAGGATGGTGGATGGGCTCGGCGCGCGTCGCGTTCCGGATCTGGCAGGTCTACTGGGCGCACATCTGCCTGTTTTTCTTCGTCGCGATGACCATGGCTGCGTTGAACCAGTCCGGTTCCTTTGAGAAGAACTACATCTCGTCCCTGAACCTGCAGCATTTTTTCAATGATCCGGCCTCGCAGTTGGTGGGGCTTTTTACACTGACCTATGTGCCCAATTACTTCGACATCCTGCCAATGTATCTGGTGGTGTTGGCCATGATGCCTCTGTTCATGGCGCTGTACCGGATCAACTTCTGGGCCATGGCGGCTGCATCCGTGGCGATCTGGCTGGTGGCGCAAACCGGGGTGCTGGCCTTGCCCGCCGAACCTTGGTCAGACCGCCAGTGGTTCTTTAACCCCTTCGGTTGGCAGTTGCTGTTTTTCACCGGCTTTGCCCTCATGCGCGGCTGGATTCCGGCCCCACCGGTTTCCAAAACCCTGATCTGGGCCGCCGCACTTTTCCTGATCCTGTCGGCGCCCTTCGGGTCGTGGAAAGTCTTCCTTTGGGTCAATTCCGCATGGCCGGAACTCGGCGCACTGATCCGCAAGGCGTGGCCCCTGACAGAAGAACTGCGTGGCAAGACCGAGTTCGGCGTTCTGCGCTATATCCATTTTCTGTCGCTGGCCTATCTGGGCTGGGTCGCTGCCGGTGAGCACGGTCACCGCCTGATCGCAACCGGTCACAGTGTGGCAGCGCGGGTCTGGCAGTGGCTGCTGGCGGTGATATCGAAAGTTGGGCAGCAATCACTGGCCGTGTTCGTATTTTCCATGGCAGCGGCGCGACTTATCGGCGTCGCATTGGACCAGACTGGGCGGGATGTTGCCAGTGTCTTTGCGGCCAACATGATTGGCTTTGCCATGATCATCTGCGTGGCCTATCTGGCCGCTTGGTTCAAGTCACATCCTTGGAAGACTAAAAAATGAATTTCACGCGCCGCGCATTTCTGGCCTCGACAACGGCACTGGCATTTGCCCCGTCCGCATTTGCCACGGGGGGTGAGGCGCCCTTTGATCGCAATGACGTGATCGCACAGGCCCGTGATCTGGCCAGCCGTCCCTATGCGGAACGCGAGATGGTGCCGCAGGAATGGCAGGACCTGACCTATCAGCAATACCGCTCGATCCGGTTCCGTCTGGATCGCGCGCTTTGGTACGAGACCGAGACACCATTCAACGTCGATTTCTTCACACCGGGCTTATATTTTCCGCGCACCGTCAAGGTTTCCACCGTCGAAAACGGGATGTCCAAACCGGTCGCCTTCGATCTTTCAATGTTCGACAAGTCCGAAGACTTGCCGCAACTTCCCATCGATGACACGTTGGGGTTTTCCGGCCTGCGCCTTCGAACCGAGATGCACCGGCCCGGAAAAACCGATGAGTTCTGCGTCTGGCAGGGTGCCAGCTATTTCCGGGCCATTGGGCTGCACGAGGTTTATGGCCTGTCTGCGCGCGGCCTGGCCCTGAAAACCGGCGACCCAGATGGTGAGGAATTTCCCGAATTCATCCGCTTCTGGCTGGAACGTCCCGAACCGGGCCAGCGCAATATGGTCGTCCACGCCTTGATGGACAGCCCGAGCGTGACCGGCGCCTATCGGTTCAACGTGACCGCCGGCGCAGACTGCGTCATGGATATCGAGGCGACGCTGTTTCCGCGGACCGAGCTGACCCACGTCGGCATCGCCCCGGGAACCTCGATGTTCCTGTTCGATCAGACCAACCACAGCCGGTTCGATGATTTCCGGCCCGCCGTGCATGACAGTGATGGGCTGATGATCCGCAACGGCGCGGGTGAGGTTCTGTGGCGCCCGCTGGCCAACCCGACCCGTCTGCAGATTTCCTCGTTTGTGGACAGGAACCCACGCGGTTTCGGCCTGATGCAGCGCAAGCGCGAATTCTCGGACTATGCGGATCTTGAGGCAAACTATCACAAGCGCCCGGGTCTTTGGGTCGAACCCAGTCAGGATTGGGGCAAAGGCAGCGTCACCCTGGTCGAGATTCCGGCAGATCAAGAGATTTACGACAATATCGTCGCCTATTGGCGTCCGGCCGAGCCATATTCCGCCGGCAGTCAGGTCGACCTGTCCTATCGTCTGATCTGGGGCGAAGAACCCCAGCGCACCCCGATGCCCCGGGTGATCAACACTGCAATGGGTGAAAACACCTTTGGCGAAGGTCGCCTGGCCGTCATCGATTTCGAAGCCAGCGAATTGTTTGAAGACCCCGAGGCGATGACGGTCTTTGTCGACTCGCCCCACGCAGAAACTTCGGATGGCGTGTTGCAGCGCAATCCGGATACCGGCGGCTTGCGGTTGGCATTCTCGTTCGAACCCGGCGACCGTAACCACATCGAACTGCGCGCGCAGTTGCTGAAAGACAAGCAACCGGCCTCTGAGGTCTGGCTTTACAGATGGACCGCATGAACCGCGACCTTCATATCATGCCGCCAGAGGCGCCTCTGGCGATGCCGGCGCAGGATTTCAGCACTGACTTCCGCGATGCGCAGGTCCCGTCGGGCAAGGCCGAAGCGTCCGCCGGATTCTGGCGCGCACTTGCGTTTTCGCCCGCCATGGCAGCCACGCTTGGGCTGCTCTGGGTCATGACCGACTGGTTCGGGGCCGAGGGGATCAACCTGATCGAAGCCATTCTTCTCGCCCTGATCTCGTTCAACTTCTTCTGGATCTCGTTCACCGTCTGCACCGTACTTTTGGGCATGGTGTCCCTGTCCCGACAGGATCGACCCAAGAACCAAACCAGACCGCAGGCCTTGCGGGTGGCCTTGCTCATGCCCGTGTACAACGAAGTCCCCTGGTTCGTTCTTGGCAATGCCCGCACCATGCTGGAGGATCTGCGGGCGAGAGGTGGGCAACATCACTATGCCATGTTCATCTTGTCCGACACACGCGATCCGGAAATCGCGGCACAGGAACAGGCCAGCGTCGAAGCGCTGCGCACGACACTGGCACCCGGTCTCGAATTGTACTATCGCCGCCGCGCGGAGAACACAGATCGCAAGGTGGGTAACATCGCCGATTGGGTCAGCCATTGGGGTGCCGATTGGGACGCGATGCTGGTGCTGGACGCCGACAGCCTGATGACCGGTCGCGCCATCTATCGCCTGACCGATGCGCTGGCACGCGACCCGGGCGCAGGGCTGATTCAGAGCTATCCGCAACTGATTGGCGCGCAATCCGTTTTTGCCCGGATGCAACAATTCGCCAACGGAGTTTACGGTATCGCCTTTGCCGAAGGTCTTGCGCGCTGGTGCGGGCAAGAGGGCAACTATTGGGGCCACAACGCCATTATCCGCACTAGGGCCTTTGCCAGCAGCGCTGGTCTGCCCAAGCTGCGCTCGTTCAAAGGTCAGGACAAGCTGATCATGAGCCACGACTTCGTTGAGGCTGGCTTGCTGCGCCGTGCGGGATGGGCCGTGCGGTTCTTGCCGCGTATTCGCGGCTCGTATGAGGAAACACCGCCCACACTGATCGATCACGCCATGCGGGACCGCCGCTGGTGCCAGGGAAACCTGCAACACCTGAAACTGCTGGGTTCGGCCGGTTTCCGCGCCGTATCGAGGTTCCACATGTTCCATGGTGCGGTCGGATACCTGATGTCTCCGCTGTGGTTCGCGTTGTTGGTGATGTGGGCGCTGATCGGTCAGGGCGAAGATGCCTCGGTTTTGCACTATTTCAGCCCTGACAACCCTCTGTTCCCACAATGGCCCGAAATGACCGAGACACGCCACGTGCTGATTATCCTGGTCATGTACGCGATGCTGCTGGCCCCCAAAGTTCTGGGCGTGGCCGCCCTGCCGCTGAGCGGCGCGCGCTATTCAGACTTCGGCGGTTGGCGCAAGTTCTTCACCTCTTTCCTGTTCGAGGTCATCCTGTCGATCCTCTACGCACCGATCCTGATGGTGCAGCAGATGATCGCTGTGTTCCGCACCGCACTGGGTCTGCAAAAAGGCTGGTCGCCGCAGGCGCGCGACGGCGGAACCTATGGGCTGCGGACGCTTGTCTTGTGCCACGCCCTGGAAACCGTCAGCGGTGTGGCGCTGAGCGTCGGAATTCTGGCTGGGTTGGTATCCATCTGGCTGGCTCCAATCGCAATCAGCCTTGCGCTGGCCATCCCCCTGTCTGCACTCAGCGGAGTATCCGCGGGCGCCGCGCGTCGGCTGGTCGGCATGCGCGAGGATTTCAGCGAACCCGCCATCACCCGGTCCGCTCGCCGGTATCGGGACGAGTTGAAACGGCTGGTTGAAGGCAAAGGTACAATGACCCCGGCAGAATAATCAGCTGCCGGGTAGGCCTTCGTACCAATCCACCATCATGTCTGCCCAGCCTTGGGGCACGCCATGACCACCGGGGAACAGGGCGAATTCCAACGCGCTGCCATCCGCGCACCGGGTCCATTTGCGGCGCATGAAGTCACCTGTGTTGGTGAATCCGTCGGGTTTGGTATCGGGGCACTCATTGGCCACGCGCCAGATTTCAAGACCTGCAAAGATGTCGCCTTGATGAAAGCGCCCTCCGCCCAGAATACGCCCTTCCAACGGGACGACATTGTCGGTCCAACCGTGTGTGTGAAACAGGCGCACCGGACCTTTGCATGCCTCGGGGTGAGGACGCCAGAAGCCACCGGACACCGGCACATAGGCCGAAAACGTATCCGGGGAAGCACAGGCCAGATAGTTCACCATGAAACCACCGGCCGAAAACCCGCCAAGCACAACGCGATCCGTGTCGATCCCAAAACGTTCAGCCGCATCTTCGACGACTTCGGTCAGAAAAGCAGTTTCGTCCCGCCCTTCCCAGCCCGGGTAAAAATTCCAGCTTTGCCGCCCGTTTCGCATTGCACCTTCCGGCGCCATTACGGCATAGCCTCGCTTGAGCAATGGATCGACCATGCTGCGATTATTCATCGTACCCGATCCGCTGCCGCCGTACCCATGCAGAAACACTACCAGGGGTGGGTTGTCGGCTAGGGGCAGTTCGATCTGGTACGAGCCCGAGGCCGTCTCGCATACCCCCTCATCCTCACCGCAGGCGGCGAACGCGGTTTGCGCCGTCAGGGTCAAACCCAGAGCAAGCCAATATTTCACTGTCATCCTTCGTTCCCTGTGTAACGGTCAACGGGCAATCCCGCGCGCAGCCACCCCGGCCCGGCTGATGAACCCAGCATACCCTCGGGCACGTCGATTATGTTGGAAAAACCGGCCTCTGTCAGTTGGTTGCTCATGCGCGCCGACCGGACGCCCCTGGCACAGATCAGTGCCACCGGAGCGGCTTTGTCCCCATCCACCAGCCGGGACAACGTTTGCACGAAATCTGCGCGGCGCATATCCAGTGGCGTGGCCGAGTCGCCAACTCCGGTTGCCTGCCATTCGCGCGGGGTTCGGATGTCGATCAAAAGAATTTCCCCGGACGATGCCTGGGCGTGGGCTTCTGAAACACTCAGTTGACCACCGGCGTAATCCTGCGGGATCAACCGATACTCCCGGATGGCGAATCCGGCCGCGATGGCAATGCCACCGCCCATAATGACCCATCTTCGCGTTCGTTTCGCCGTGTCCGCCACGCTGCGTTCTCCTGGCTCTGCAAGCTGGTGTTAGCATAGCCCAACAGCCAATACCGCGCTGAATCAAAAGCGCCGGATCAACTTCGCGTCATTTTCACGCAGGAAAAATGTATCTGACAGGCACCATTAGCAGTCGTTGGAAACCTTGCATTTTCCGAGCAGCCATTAAATTATCGCTACCAGTTCAATATCAATGACCGCCAAGATCGGAGTATCGCAGTTGTCCCTATTCCTCATCGCGGCCCTTCCCTTCCTCGGAGCTGTCTTTCCCGCCCTGCTTATCCGCGCCGGCCGCAATGCAGCGGCTTCGTCTGCCGGATTGACGAGCTTTCTGGCGCTGGCCGGGTTGTTTATCCACATTCCCGCAGTGATGCGTGGCGAAGTGGTGACCGCGCGCTTCGACTGGATCCCTGGCCTGGGCCTGAATGCCAACTTCATGCTGGATGGGTTGGGATTTCTGTTTGCGCTGCTGATCCTGGGTATCGGTCTGTTGATCATACTTTACGCCCGGTTCTACCTGTCGCGCGAAGACCCAATGGGGCAGTTCTACACCTACCTGCTGCTGTTTCAGGGGGCGATGGTTGGAATCGTTCTGTCCGACAACGTTCTGCTTCTGCTTATTTTCTGGGAACTTACATCTCTTAGTTCATTCCTGCTGATCGGTTATTGGAGGCACCTGCCCGAGGGGCGTCAGGGTGCCCGGATGGCGTTGGCCGTCACCGGATCTGGTGGGCTGGCGATGATCGCCGGGATGCTGATCCTGGGCAATATCGTTGGGTCCTATGACCTGAGTGTTATCCTGCAGAACAAGGAACTCATTCAATCTTCGCCCTACTACCTACCGGCGCTGATTCTGATCCTGCTGGGCTGTTTCACCAAGTCGGCGCAGTTCCCGTTCCACTTCTGGCTACCTCACGCAATGGCCGCGCCGACGCCGGTATCGGCCTACCTGCACTCGGCCACAATGGTGAAAGCCGGTCTGTTTCTGATGGCGCGCATGTGGCCGGTTCTGGCGGGAACTGACGCGTGGTTCTACATCGTAGCCACGACCGGGCTGGTAACCATGCTGATCGGCGCGATTATTGCGTTGTTCAAGGATGACCTGAAGGCGCTGCTTGCATTTTCCACGGTGTCGCATCTGGGCCTGGTGACCATGCTGCTGGGCTTTGGCACCAAAATCGCGGTCGTTGCCGCCGTGTTTCACATCATCAACCACGCGACGTTCAAAGCCGCACTGTTCATGACCGCCGGTATCGTTGACCACGAGACCGGCACGCGCAATGTCAAACGATTGGGCGGTTTGCGCCACCTGATGCCGATTACCTTTACCATCGGTACGATTGCCGCGCTGTCGATGGCGGGGTTACCTCCTCTGAACGGTTTTTTGTCCAAGGAGATGATGCTGGAGGAGACCGTCCACACCACCTGGCTGAACTCCCACTATCTGGTGCCGGGGCTGGCGTTATTGGCCGCGCTGTTCTCGGCTGCCTATTCCTTCCGTTTTGTCGGACATGTCTTCCTTGGGCCGGAGCGAGAAGATTATCCGCATCATCCTCATGACCCGCCTGTCGGTCTATGGCTGGCGCCTGCGTTCCTGGTGGTTCTGGTTGTCCTGATCGGCCTGTATTCCGCTGCAATCGTAGGACCTTTGGTTGCTGTCGTTTCGAGCGCGGTGATCGGCGGAGAGAAACTACCCTACTACGCGCTCAAACTGTGGCACGGCTTTACGCCTGCGCTGTACATGTCGGTTGTAGCAACATTGGGCGGTCTGTTTCTGCTGTCGCTGCATCGCCGGGGCGACCAATTGTGGAACGCTCTGCCCCGTCCGGAAGCGAAAACCATCTTTGACGCAATCATCGGCCTGTTTACGAGCCTCTGCCGGTGGATCACGGACGAGCTGCATAATGGCGTAATCAGCCGCTATGCTATCATCCTGATCGCCTTCACCGTGGGCCTTGGGTACTACGCTTATTCCACCGGCACTATTGGACTGGAAACACGCGTTCCGTTGCCAGCGCAGCCAATTCCAATCATCGGTTGGATCTGCCTTGTCGGGGCGACACTGGCCATCATGTGGTTCCACCGCAACCGCTTGTTGTCACTGGTGCTTATCGGAGTTGTCGGGCTGATCGTTTCGATGGCATTTAACTACTTGTCCGCCCCGGATCTTGCACTGACCCAGATCTCGGTCGAGGTGGTGACTATGATCCTGCTGTTGCTTTCGCTCAACTTCCTGCCGACAGAAACGCCGTGGGACAGCAGCGCGCCACGCCGGTGGCGGGATGCCGCAATCTCGGTTGTTGCAGGTCTGGGCGCTGGCGGGCTGATCTACGCACTGATGATGCGCGATTTCGCCTTTCCGACGATCTCGGATTTCCATCTGGCGAATTCGTACAAAGGTGGTGGCGGCACCAATGTGGTCAATGTGATCCTCGTGGACTTCCGGGGCTTTGATACCTTTGGCGAGATCATCGTCCTGGGCATCGCTGCACTCATAATCTTTGCCCTGACCGAGGCAGTGCTGGGCACCAATGTCCGCAGCTACCTACTGAACCGCAAACCCCATTGGCCTCAGTCCGGAGACTCACACCCGCTGATGATGGTGGTCGCGACCCGTGTGATGATGCCTATTGCACTTATGGTCGGCGCCTACATCTTTTTCCGAGGTCACAACCAGCCCGGAGGTGGCTTCATCGCCGGTCTGATCGTCGCTATCGCCTATCTGATGCAATACATGGCAAGCGGCTACACATGGGCCATCGAACGGCAGCGCTTCTACTATCACGGCACCATCGGGTGGGGTGTATTGATTGCCGCTGCCACCGGACTTGGCGCATGGTTCAACGAACGCCCCTTCCTGACCAGCGACTTCGGTTACATAAACTGGCCACCCCTGGAAGAGTTCGAGTGGGCCACCGCGATGCTGTTCGACACAGGAGTTTTCCTCGCTGTTCTGGGTGCGGTCATGCTGGCGCTCGACAGCTTGTCCCGCTTCGCGTGGCAGCCGGGAATTGCGCAGGAACATCCGATGGATATCAACCCGTTACGGGATGATCCTCCGGAAGAAGAACAAGAAAAGGAGCAGGCCTGATGGAAGCGCTCGTAGCCTCTGCCGTTGGCGTTTTGACCGCTGCGGGGATTTTCCTGATCCTGCGCCGCCGAACCTTCCCGGTCATTCTGGGCCTGTCCCTGATTACCTATGCCGTGAACGTCTTCCTGTTCGCGACCGGACGGCTGGCGTTGAACGCGCCTGCGGTTCTGAACAAGTACGAAGACGTGCCCTACACCGACCCGCTGCCACAGGCGCTTGTTTTGACGGCTATCGTGATCTCGTTCGGAATGACGGCAGTGATCGTGATGATCGCGCTCAGCGCCTATCTGTCCTCGAAGGATGACCATATCGACATGACCGCGCAGGACAGCGTGGACGCGCCGGGAGAGGACGCATGAACCACTGGATCGTTGCGCCGATCGTCCTGCCCGCGATTCTGGCTCCTTTTATCATCATGGTCCTGCGGTACCATCTGGACCTGCAGCGTATCTTCTCGGTTGCGGGCGTAGTTGGTCTGCTGGGCATTGCCTTGACAATCACCGCCCAGGCTTCGAGCGGGGTGATCCAGGTCTACGAATTGGGCAACTGGCCCGCCCCCTTTGGCATAGTATTGGTGTTGGACAGAATGTCCGCGATGATGGTGCTGCTGACGGCCCTGCTAGCGTTGCCCATCGTACTATACGCCATTGCGTCGGGCTGGGACGACCGGGGCAAACACTTCCACGCCCTGTTCCACTTCCAGCTCATGGGCGTGTGCGGAGCGTTTCTGACCGGCGACGCATTTAACCTCTTCGTGTTCTTCGAAGTTCTTCTCATCGCCTCCTACGGCCTGATGACGCATGGTGGCGGGTCGGTGCGACTAAAGGCTGGCGTGCAATACGTGGCCTATAACCTGATCGGTTCGACCCTGTTCCTGTTTGCTTTGGGGACGATCTACGGCGTGACCGGTACGCTCAACATGGCTGATCTGGCAGTTCGGGTAGCCGAGATACCGCCCGAAGACACCGCCCTGCTGCGCGTTGGCGCCGTGCTGCTGCTGCTTGTTTTTTGCATTAAGGCTGCCGTTCTACCGCTGCATTTCTGGTTACCCGCCAGTTACGCCAACGCACCGCTCCCCGTAGCGGCGCTGTTCGCCATCATGACCAAGGTCGGGGCCTATTCGATCCTGCGGGTCTATACCCTCGCCTTCGGGCCGGATGTCGCGGTGACCGACGGGTTGGTCGGCGAGTGGCTGCAACCGGCGGCCTTGCTGACGCTGGCCGTGGGGACAATCGGTATTCTGGGCGCGCAGCATATTGCCCGGATGGTGGCGTTTTGTGCCATCGCGTCGATGGGCACCCTGCTAATCGCTATCTCGCTGTTCGACGAGACAGCGACGGCTGCGGCTCTCTACTACATCTTCCATTCGACATTGGCGACTGCATTGCTGTTCCTGGTGGCGGACATGGTGATGGAACGTCAGGGCGGCGCGATCATGCCAAAACCGCCGATGCCGCAAGGAGGGCTGATCGCAGCCTTGTTTTTCGTAGGGGCCATTGCAATGGCGGGTATGCCCCCGCTTTCAGGATTTGTCGGTAAACTTCTGGTGCTTGATGCGGCGCGGGATGCACCGGATGCCAACGCGATCTGGGCGGTGATCCTGATCGGATCGTTCGTGACAATCGTTGGTCTGGCACGGGCCGGATCCCTGATATTCTGGAAAAGTCACGACGGCACACAGGCCCCACAGACCGAAACCGAGGCCGAGGTCGAGGCACCATCTGCCCCGGAACCGCAACCGGGCCTTGCGTTCACTGCAGTTTTCGGCGCGGTCCTTGGGCTTGTCCTGCTGACGCTGTTTGCCGGTCCTGCTTTGGAATATACTCGCAAAACAGCGCATCAACTGTTCACGCCGGATAACTACATTTCCGCAGTTCTGGGAAGGGAAGAGTAATGAAGCTGCTGCGCCGAGTATTCCCGCACCCCCATCTGACAGTTCTTCTGACGCTGGTCTGGATATTTCTGGCGAATGAGCCTTCGCTGAATTCGCTGGTATTCGGGCTGATCCTCGGGATCATCATCCCGTTCATTACGCAGCCCTATTGGCCTGACCGACCCAAGCTACGCAATTGGCCCATGATCGTGGAATACATGCTGGTGGTGCTGTGGGACATCGTGATGGCCAACATCACGGTCGCCCGTATCATCCTGTTCAAACGCGACGCGGACCGCCAACCGAATTGGATCTGCGTACCGTTGGAACTGCGTACACCCGAAGCCATCACAGTTCTGGCCGGGACGATCACGATGACCCCCGGAACGGTCAGTTGCGATCTGTCGGCCCAAGGGCACAATCTGCTGGTCCATTGTCTGGACGCGCCTGACCCGGACGCCGTTCGCGATCAGATCAAGAGCCGTTACGAGCGCCGCCTGAAGGAGATTTTCGAATGATGTCATATGCCATATTCTTCGCTTTCGCCTGTTTCGGTGCGGCAATAATGATGTGTCTGTGGCGGATCATCACGGCAGAAGGCGTCGGCACCCGCGTTCTGGCTCTGGACACGATGGTGATCAACACCATTGCTCTGATGATCCTCTATGGGCTGAAGCTGGGGTCCGAGATATTTTTCGAGGCCGCGATGATCATCGCCATGCTGGGCTTCGTTTCAACCGTCGCCTACGCGCGCTTTATGCTGCGCGGCAATATTATCGAGTGAGGCCGGTATGACAGTTGTCTTCGAATTGCTGATCTCCGCCTTCCTGATCGTTTCAGGCGTCTTCGGGTTTGTGGGCTCTTTTGGCATGATCAAGCTGAAAGACCCGATGTCTCGCCTGCATGCGCCGACCAAGGCGACGACGCTGGGTGTGGGTGGCGTTCTGCTGGCTTCAATTGGGCATTCGGTCCTGTTCGAACCACACCTGTCCCTGCACGAACTTCTGATCACCTTGTTCCTGTTCCTGACCGCTCCGATCACGGCACTGTTCATTGCCAAATGGCATATCCATCGCCATGAAAAACCCGAAGATCTGCCGGACGCGGGCGAGGATGAGCTTTGGGCCACCCACGCCGTCGAACAGGTCGAGGACGTCCCGGATCACAGCGCGAACTAAGAGCCATGCATAAACCTCCGCTGCCCCTGACCCGTGATCTGGTTCTGGTCGGCGGCGGCCACACCCACGCGCTGCTATTGCGAAAATGGGGAATGGATCCGTTACCCGGCGCGCGTGTGACCGTGATCAATCCCGGCCCGACGGCTCCCTACTCCGGGATGCTGCCCGGTTTTGTGGCTGGGCATTACGAGAGGTCCGAACTGGACATTGATTTGGTCCGCTTGGCGCGGTTCGCTGGTGCGCGCGTTGTACTTGGGTCTGTCGCGGGGATCGACACCGAACAGCGCGTGGTCCACGTACCGGGCCGGCCTCCGGTCGCATTTGACGTGGCCTCGGTCAATGTGGGGATCACATCGGATATGCCTTCCTTGCCGGGTTTTTCGGAACACGCTGTTCCGGCGAAACCCCTGGGGCCATTCGCAGAAAAATGGGCGGCATATCTGAACGGAACCGGTCCGGCTGCCGTCCTGGTGATTGGCGGTGGGGTTGCGGGTGTTGAACTCGTCATGGCAATGGCCCATGCGTTGCGCGCCCGAAGCCGAAGCGCACAGGTAACGCTGATCGACAATGCCTCGGCCCTGACCGCTACAGGGCCCAAGGCAGGCAGCACGATCCGGAAGGCAATGAAAGTGCTTGGCATTGACGTGGTTGAGAGCACAACAATCTCTCGGGTCACTTCGGATCACGTCGAACTGGATGACGGCCGGCGGATACCCGCAGAGTTCGTGACGGGTGCCGCCGGGGCCCGCGCATATGGCTGGATAGCCGAAACCGGATTGGACCTGCAGGACGGCTACATTCGGGTCAATGACCATCTGCAATCCAGCGACTCAACGATTTTTGCCGCCGGCGATTGCGCGCATCTGACAGAGAACCCGCGCCCCAAGGCCGGTGTCTATGCGGTGCGCGAGGCCCCCGTCCTGTTCAACAACCTGCGTGCTGCGTTGGGCGCAGGTCGGATGCAACGTTACAAACCGCAAAATGATTATCTAAAGCTGATTTCACTTGGCGACAAATCCGCCCTCGCTGAGCGGCTGGGGACTTCCTTCAGCGGCCCGTTGATGTGGAAATGGAAAAACAACATCGATCAAAAATTCATGAACAAGTTTCGCCATTTGCCGCAGATGGATGCTCCCGCGATCCCCCGGATTCACGCCGACGGGGTGACCGAGGTGCTGGAGGGCAAACCCTTGTGCGGCGGATGCGGTGCCAAAGTCGGGCGAGGGGCACTGCGCGCGGCAGTGCACGACCTTCCACCTCCGACCCGGTCGGATGTAATACCCCTGCCCGGTGATGACGCTGCACTCCTCAAGACAGGTGATGCGCAACAAGTGATGACCACGGACCATCTGCGCAGCTTCGTGGATGATCCCGCTCTGATGACCCGCATTGCCGCTGTTCATGCTCTGGGTGACATCTGGGCGATGGGTGCAGCCCCGCAGGCCGCAACGGCCACGATCATTCTGCATCGGATGTCAACCGACCTGCAGCACCGCACGATGACCGAGATCATGACCACGGCAAGTGAGGTCATGAGGGAGGCAGGGGCTGAAATCGTAGGTGGTCACAGCTCGATGGGCGATGAGATGACTATCGGCTTTACCCTGACCGGTCTGTGTCCCGACAAACCAATAACTCTGTCGGGCGGACAACCAGGGGATGCGTTGATCCTGACCAAGCCTCTGGGCAGCGGTGTAATGATGGCGGCAGAAATGGCCGGTCAGGCCGAAGGAAAATGGATTGCGGCTGCCTTGGCTCATATGATCCAGCCACAGTCGGAGGCCGCGCGAATTCTGGCAGGTGTGCATGCGATGACCGACGTCACCGGTTTTGGCCTTGCAGGGCATCTGAATGGCATGTGCGAAGCCTCTGGTTGCGGTGCAATGCTCGATCTCGACGCGATCCCGGTGATGGACGGTGCAATCGCACTTAGCAAGCAGGGTATCCGGTCCACATTATTCACTGACAACCAGAGGATTGCACCGGAACTGCCTACCGGTGGCAAGGCGGATTTGCTGTTTGATCCGCAAACCGCCGGTGGATTGCTGGCCGCTGTTTCAGAATATCATGCGGCAGAGCTGTGTTCTGTTCTCCGAAACTCTGGCTATCCGGCCGTGATCATCGGGAAACTCACAGAAACACCGGGGCTGCGGCTTCAGAGCTGATCCAGAACCTTTTCAATCCGAGCCGCAGCATCGGACAACCCGGCAGTACACAGCGACACGACCTCGACTTGCGCAATCACATCCGCGTTTTGCGCCCTATGCGACTTGGTGTAGGCCGGATCGTAATGCTGCGCCATCAGCGCCCGCGTGAGCCCCAGCATGTCGCCTGCATCGATCAAGGCCATCCACCCATCGACGACCTCATGACCCCGGTGAAAGCGCAATGGCGACAGGCGGTCCTTCAGGCGCTCGGTATCAGACAGAATGTCGTCATAAGCCTCGGTCAGATAAACCGAGCGGGTCTCGATAGGTGCAATGATCCTGATCCGGGGCGCGCCGCACAACGCAGTCCACAGGCAGGGCGGCAAGATCAATCCACCGATCCTGGACGATTCAGCCTCGATCACGACCGGGCGCGCAGGGTCCAGTTGGCACAGGCCAGCGGCAAGGGCGGACTCGAACGCTTTCTGGCTGGGCTGACCCCCCGGCATCTCTCCCAACAATGAACCACGATGGTTGGCCAGGCGTTCCAGGTCCAGAACCTGAACACCACGCGTCTGCAACAGAGTTAACAGTTCGGTTTTGGCAGTACCCGTATACCCGTCCAGTGCGACCAGACGGTGTGGAAGCGGATCGTCGTATAAGTATCTGTTCACGAGGCGACGGTAGGTCCGATACCCCCCGTCGACGACTTCGGCCCGCCAGCCGATCTGTTGCAACATCCATGTGAAGGACCCGGACCGTTGACCGCCGCGCCAGCAATAGACCAAGGGCCTCCACTCGCCTTCATGATGCGCCAGGCTTTCCTCGATATGGTTGGCGGCGTTACGAAAAACCAGCGCGGCACCCAGCTTGCGCGCCAGAAACGGGCTTTGCTGAACGTAGATCGTCCCTACGCGAGCACGTTCTTCATTGTCCAGAACAGGCAGATTGATAGCACCCGGCAGGTGATCCTCGGCATATTCAGCCGGGCTGCGCACGTCGATCACAGTGTCGAAAGTGTGCGAATAAAGCTGAGGAAGATCAGAGAATTTCAGAGCCATATCCGTGATCTAAACTGCGTGGTAGCGAAAGAAAAGGCAGCGGAGTTCAGCTTGACGCGACGGGTTCGATTAATTCTGGCCCGCTGGCACGATTGGAATTTACCGCCCGCCCGACCCGGTGAACAGTCAGCGTTTCTTCTGGCCCAGGTCGCATCAAGCGCGCCGCCCCTTTGCCCGCCTCGCCCAACCACAACGCCCAGTTCTCGGGTTCGAGTATCAGTGGCATCCGGTGATGGATCGCGCTGAGGTATTGATTGGCAGGTGTGGTGACGATCGCACACGTCCCCTGCCGTGCGGTTTCAGGCCCCCAGTCCTGCCAGACGCCTGCAAATGCGATCGGGGCTCCGTCGCGGCGTCGGATATACCAAGGCAGCCGCTCACCATCCTCGGTCTTGGTCCATTCGTAGAACCCGGTCGCGACAATCAGGCAACGACGGTCCCGGCACGCCGCCCGAAAGGCCGGTTTTTCCGCGAGCGTCTCTGCGCGCGCGTTAATAAGCAGCGGCCCTGCGTTTTCGGCTTTGTACCAATGGGGCAAGAACCCCCAGCGCAGCGGGTCCAACTTGCGCCCAGTTTGGTCCGAGCGAACGACGTGGACCTGATTGGTTGGACACACGTTGTAATTCGGAACTTGGGGCAACGTATTCGCAGGGCGGGCGGCAAACAGCTGCGCCATGGCGTCATTGGGAAGAGTTATTGCAAACCGTCCGCACATCGGTAATGAACTTTCGACAGATTTTTCTCACAGGCACAGGGTTTCACGCGGTCATATGGCACAACAAACAGCGAATTCCCTCAAAAGCAAAGCACTTGCTGATCTGGACATGGGCAAACTGCCGCAAGCACTGAAAAAGGCGCAGCTGGGCGTCAAAAAATTTCCCAAGGACTCGGATTACCACGCCATCGCTGGTTTTGTCCTGACCGAGATGAAGCGCTACAAACAGTCCATTCCGCATTTCGTCGAAGCCGCGAAAATGAAGCCGGATGATCCGCAGTTTGTGGAAAATCTGGCCAATGCTTTAATGCAAACCGACCAAATCCCACGAGCGCTGGCCTACGCCGAACAAAAGCTGGAGCAGTTTCCCAAAAACAAGGAACTGGTTCGCGTTATCGACGAGATCCAACTTAAGGGCAGCAACTGGCGGATGATCATCGACTACGCGACAAAAAAGCTGGAAAGCAATCCCGACGATGCCAAGTTGCTGTCAAGCCGCAGCCGCGCCTATGCATCTATTGGATTTACCGAGCACAGTTCTAAAGACATTTCGCGGGCCTACGCATTGGACCCCGAATGTGTCGACATTGCATACAAAAGAGCACTCGATCTTCACCAATCAGGCGATAGAAAGGGAAGCGCCACCATCCTTTGGGACATTTTCGAACGAGACCCCAATCACGCTGAAACACTTTTTCAGTTGTCGGGAATGGCCTCCACGGAAAATTTGGAAAGTCTAATGAGCGCCGTCGACAAGGCGATCTCAGAAAGCGACCACGTCAACTCTACGCTGGAGTTTGCCAAGGCGCAGTTGATCTCCAAACGCGATGGGCTGAAGGTTGCCTTGCCGCAATTCGGCTTAGCCAATGCGGCGCAGCATGAAACCAACCCCTACGACTTTGCCGCGGAAGAAAAGAAGTTGCAGGAGATCTGCGACCTGTTCCCCGAAGGAGCATCGACAGTCACTTCCGGAGTAACAGAAGAACCTATGCCAATTTTTGTTATTGGCCAACCTCGTTCCGGCACCACTTTGTTGGAGATGATGCTGAGCTCGGCACCCGATATCGCAGGATGCGGTGAACTGACGCTTGGCGCGGACCTCTCGCATCCCCTTGTCGAAGACGGAAGACCATTCGATTCAAACGCGGCCGAAGAATTTGCGGGGGAGTTCAGAAAGCTGATGCCGCCGATCCCTGAAGGTTCAACGGCATTTGTCGACAAGATGCCGCACAATTACCAACGTGTTGGCTTTCTGCTGGCGGCATTTCCCAACGCCAAAGTGATAAACATGATGCGTGATCCACGCGATGTCGGTTTGTCGAAATGGGTCAAACAGTTCCCGGCCCCGGGTATGCGCTATGCCTCGAACCAGAAATCGATAGCCCATTCAGCCAATTTGTATCGCAAATACATAGCGCATTGGGACCAAGTGTTTGGTGACCGTATTCTGACAGTGCCTTACGAAGAATTGGTCGCCGACCCAGAAAAGTACAGTCGCAAAATAGCCGAGTTCTGCGGTATCGCTTGGCATAAACAGATGATGCACCCGGAGAAAAATACCAAACAGGTGCGCACCGCGAGCATCGATCAGGTGCGCAACAAGATTTCGACCAAGTCAATTGGCGGATGGCGCAAGGTTGCAGATCAGCTTCAACCAATGCTGGAAGGGTTCGACCCCGAGCTCTGGCCCGAATACGACTTCAACTGACAAAAGGCCGCCCCAGACAGGCGGCCTTTCTCGATCAAATCAAAGAATTACTTCTGCTTGATCCGCCCATCCAGATAGGGCTGATAAGGTGCATTCTCGGCGAGGTATTCCGCTGTCACATCTGCCAGATCGGGGCCGAAGTCGTAGGCGTTCTTGTCATCGCCTTCGAACATCTTGTAACCGTCCCCACCATTGCGAACGTAATTGTTGGTCACGACCAGATAGGTGGCGGTCGGATCAATGGGTTCGAATCCGTCACCTTTGGCAACCATCACCTCGGAAATGCGGCCTTCGTTCGGCGCAACGGATGGATCCCAGACAAAAGTCAGACCGGCAACTTGTGGGAAGCGACCCTTGACTTCCTCGACCTGGCTGACGCCGTTTTCCAACGCGTCGATAACGCCCTGCCCGCTAATCTCGAAGGTCGACAGCGTGTTCTGGAATGGAAGAACCGTCAAAACTTCGCCCATGGTCACATCGCCCGGATCGATCGAGGCACGCAAGCCGCCCGAGTTGGCAATGGCGATCTGAACTCCCTGATCGGCAACCCGCGCCAGCATGGCGTCGGCAACCAGATTGCCCATCTCGCATTCCTGCACCCGGCAGACAGCCCGGTCGCCTTCAATCGCAGCGGCTGAGCTAGCAACGACGCGCTTCTTCATTTCCTCGATCGGAGCGCCCATTTCGGCAACACGGGCAGCAATGTCGGGATCAGGCGCGATCGAGGCATCTAACAAAATCGGCTCACCTTCTGCTGAAATCAGGTTGCCGTCATCATCGAAAGTCAAATTGATCTCGCCCAGATACTTTGAATAGGCGTAGGCCTGGACGACAGGCACGTCACCGACCATTGTTGGATACGGCCCGGCAGCGCCTTCCTGCGTGTTGGACAAAAGAGTGTGCGAGTGCCCACCGATCACCAGATCAAGCCCTGGAACCTTCTCGGCAATCTCAAGATCTTTTGCCAGCCCAACATGGTTCAACGCAATGATTATGTTGACTCCTTCGTCCTGCAAGGCCGCCACATCCGCCGAAAGGCTGTCAATCTCATCCTGAAAAACAACGTCCTTGCCCGGGCTGGATGTATCCACAGTATCGGTAGCAAGCGCCGAGATTATGCCGATCTTCTGTCCGCCAACGTCCAGAACGATGTGGTTTTGCACTTTGCCTTTCAACTCGGAAGACGAAGACAAATCCAGATTTCCCGAAATCACTGGAAAGCTGACCGCATCAATGAATGCAGCCAAACCTTCGGGCCCATCGTCGAATTCGTGGTTGCCTACGGCCATGACATCATAACCGATGGCTTCCATGAACTCGGCCTCGGCGGCGCCTTTGTAGGTTGTATAAAACAGCGAACCCTGGAACGGGTCGCCTGCATCCAGCAGCAACACGTTTTCGCCGGCCATGTCGCCGCGTTTGCTGTCGACGAGGGTTTTCAGGCGGGCGACACCACCAAAGCACTTACCTTCGGCCTCACCCTCGGCATCACAGGTGGAATCGTATTTGTTGATGGATTCGATACGGCTGTGAAGGTCGTTGGTGTGCAGTATGGTCAGCTTGTATTCGGCAGCGGCCATGCCTGCGGTCAGGCCAAGTACCGCTACTGACGTAAGAAAGCGGGTAAACATATGAGACTCCCTTTTATTGATTGCCCTGATCGTGCGCCGAGGATCGAGAAGAGTCAAAGGGGGAAATCCGGCTTGATTCTACCCGCAGTGCAAGGCATCACCACCCCATGCTGATCTACAAGATTTTCAGGGCCGAGGAATGGGCCACCTTGCAGGCCAAAGGCGAATCCGATGGCGCTCCGATCGACATTTCAGATGGGTTTGTCCACTTTTCGACCGCCGAACAGGCCGCCGAAACCGCAGCCAAGCATTTCGCCAGGGTCGAGGGGTTGACCCTTCTGGCTTGCGATGCGGACGCGATGGGCGACGATCTGAAATGGGAAGTGTCGCGTGGTGGTGCCCTGTTCCCGCATCTTTATCGCCGGATCAGAATGTCGGACGTTGTTTGGTCACGCCCCCTGCCCTTTGATGGCGCCGTGCATCAGTTTCCCGAGGAGATGCAATGACCAACTTCGTCGATCCTGATCGCGGTCAATTCGAGACATTCAAGGCATTGGGACGGGATCATCCAATCGAGATGCTGAACCTTGTTCGGTTTCGGAAACTCGCAGCCTATCCTGACGGGCACGAATTGGCCGATGCCGGGTTAAGTGGCTCCGAAGCCTATAGGCGTTACGGGGATGAGACCGCTCCGATACTGTCGAGACTGGGTGCGTCAATCCTTTGGCGTGGATCGTTTCAGACTGCGCTGATAGGGCCAGAAGACGAAAGGTGGGATGAAGTCTTCATTGCTCGATACCCGACAGCGCACGCGTTTCTGGAAATGGTGACCGACCCGGTTTACCAGAAAGCGGTTGTTCATCGGCAGGCGGCAGTTCAGACTTCACGTCTGATCCGCTGTGCACCGGCAGAAAGTGGAACCACATTCGGATGAAACTGACCGAGAGACTGGGGCTTGCCGCCCTGCACAAACTTGACCCCGAAACCGCGCATGGACTGTCGATCAAGGCATTGAAAGCGGGGCTTGCGCCTGCGCCCGGGCCGACAACTTCATCGCGCCTGAAAACCCGTGTCGCCGGGCTGGACCTGCCCAATCCAGTCGGGCTGGCTGCCGGATTCGACAAGAATGGAGAAGTTCTGGACCCTCTGTCGCGCGCCGGTTTCGGATTTATCGAAGTTGGTGCCGTGACGCCGCGCCCACAGCCGGGGAACCCGAAGCCACGCCTGTTTCGCCTGACCGAGGATCAGGCAGCCATCAACCGGTTCGGTTTCAACAATGAGGGCATGGACGTCATGGCGTCGCGTCTGGCCCATCGCCCCAAGGATGCGGTGATCGGTCTGAACCTTGGGGCAAATAAGGACAGCGACGACCGGCCCGGCGATTTTGCTAAAGTGCTGGCACATTGCGCAAAATATCTGGATTTCGCCACGGTCAACGTCTCGTCCCCCAACACGGAAAAACTGCGCGATCTGCAGGGCAAGGAGGCGCTTGGCGCATTGTTGGCCGGAGTGATTGAAACACGCGACGGATTACCCCGCCATATGCCGATTTTTCTGAAAATCGCTCCGGACCTAAGCGAATCCGAATTGCAGGACATCGCTTGGGTCGCCCGCGAAACCGGAGTGGACGCGGTGATTGCCACAAACACCACGCTGTCCAGGGACGGCCTGCACAGCGTACACAAGGACCAGGCTGGCGGCTTGTCGGGCGCACCATTGTTCGAAAAATCCACCCGCGTTCTTGCACAGCTCAGCCAGATGACAGGCGAAGACGTTCCTCTGATTGGTGTTGGCGGGATCAGCACGGCCGAGCATGCCTATGCCAAGATTTGCGCGGGGGCCTCGGCCGTGCAGTTTTACACCGCGATGGTTTATGGGGGCCTCTCACTGGCTGCCGAAATCGCAACGGGTCTGGATCGGCTATTGGCCCGCGATGGTTTCGACTCTGTCGCCCAAGCCGTGGGCAGCAAACGTGAGGACTGGTTATGATCGAATACTGGCACAATCCCCGTTGTTCCAAATCCCGCACGGGTCTGGCTTTGCTCGAGGAGAAAGGCGCGCAGGTGAACGTTCGGAAATATCTCGAAGACGCGCCTTCGGAAGATGAATTACGCGCGGCACTGGCCCTTCTGGGTTGCCCGGCCATCGACATGATGCGCACCGGAGAGAATCAGTTCAAAGAGCTGGATCTGACCAAGGCCTCCGACGAAGACGAGCTGATCCGGGCGATGGCTGAATACCCGATCCTGATCGAGCGCCCGTTGGCGATTGCAGGAAACAACGCCGCCATCGGACGCCCACCCGAGGCTTTGCTGAAACTTCTCTAGGCGACCTGAGCTTCAAGCCTGGGATAGCGCCAGCCCATCGTTACGCCGCGGGCGATGTTCAGGATCATCAGCGCGGACCATAGCCCGTGATTGCCGAATGCCGGCACCAGAATGAACAGCGCGACCACGTAAATCGCGACGGACTGGATCATGGCGTTGCGCATCGCTCGGGTCCACGTCGCGCCGATGTAGATGCCGTCGAACATCCAGCTGGCCACACCGATTGCGGGCGCGATTGCGGCCCAGAAAAGATACTCTCGACCTGCCACCCGAACTTCTGGCGACGTTGACATAATGTCGATCAGCGCTGGCCCGGCCAGAAAGAACACGAGGCCCAGCGCAAAGGCTCCGCCCACGCCCCATTGCGATGCCATGATCGACGCGCGCCGAACCTGATAGCGGTCGCGTGCCCCTACAGCCCCGCCCACCAGCGCTTCGGCCGAAAACGCGAACCCGTCCAGTGCAAACGCGGTAATCTCAAGAAACTGGAGCAGCACCTGATTTGCCGCGAGGTTTACATCCCCCAGATCCGAACCGACGAACAAGAAGGTGGTAAATGCTCCGGTCAACAGGACCGAACGCACCATGATGTCGCCGTTGACCTGCATCATGCGACGCAGCCGGACGGCATCGAAAATGCGCGGCCAGTCCTTCCACTGGCTTCCCGCAAAGGCCGCCCGACACAGCCAAAGCCCCAGCGCCAAACCGGTCCATTCAGCGATCAGAGTCGCAATCGCAACGCCTTCGACACCCCAGCCGAGCCCCAGAACGAACCATAAATCCAGCAGGATGTTCAGGCCGTTCATCCAGACCTGCAGGACAAAAACACCGCGCGTCTTTTCGATCGCGATCAACCAACCTGTCACAGCATAAAGCGCAATCGTCGCTGGCGCACCCCAGATTCGGATTTCCAGATAGTCCCGGGTCAACGCCTCGACTTCGGGGCTGGCGGGCGACAGCGCAAAGGCGCCCCAGAACACGGCGACCTGCGCAAGGATGAAGACCACCCCGGCCGAGGCCCCCAACAGCAAACCCCGCATCAGAAGGGCACCGGTTTCCGCCGTATCCCCTGCCCCGCGTGCCTGCGCCGCAAGGCCGGTTGTCCCCATCCGCAAGAAGCCGAAGATCCAGTATATCGCGGACAGGATCACGGCCCCCATTCCTACCGCACCAATCGGGGCCGCCTGCCCCATCTGACCAACCACGCCTGTATCCACAGCCCCAAGGATGGGCACCGTCGCGTTGGACAACACGATCGGCAGCGCAATTTTCAGGACACGGCGATGCGTGATAGGCGCGGCTGCGCTCTGCATGGCTATCCTTTGCCTGCCGAGGCTTGCGGCATCAGGAAATGCCCGGTCCCCTGCGCAAAGAGTTTTGCGTGGTTATCCTGCCAGGCCTCAACCCGGACCGAGGCGTAGCGCCGCCCCGACCGGTTGATAAACGCGCGCGCATAGGCATCGCGCGGCAGCCCCGAGCGCAGATAGTCGACGGTGAAGTCAATTGTCTTCGGAAACCTGATGCTTTCGTCCGTCAGAATATCCTCGGCCCCAATCTCTCCGCTTTCGATACGGGGGAACAGGTGCTCCCAACTCAGCGTGATCACGGCCGTCACTTCGAGAAACGCGGCCGTAACGCCACCATGCAAGGCAGGCAGGAACGGATTGCCGATCAGCTTTTCATCGAAGTTGAGAACCCCGGTCAGCTCATCTCCGCGACGGTCAAAGCTGATACTGAGGAACCGGATGTACGGCACACCCTGGACCAATGCTGTCAAAGCAGCGTCGCGGCGTTGTTTCACCACCTGCATGGGTTCAGGACGAGGACGCGCCATTTAGCGATCCTCCACGGTGAACGCGCCCGATGCGGTGGCCACTGGGCGATCTGAATCGTCATCTATTGCCGTCGCCCGTACAAATGCCACGTTTCGAGTGATGTGATAGCAGGTGGCCCGCGTGTGGATGCTCTGCCCCGGTGTTGCGGCGCGCATGTAGTCGATCCGCAAATCAATCGTGGCCGTGCCTCCGGGGGCCGAAGGGTGGCTCATCACCGCGGCACCGCAACACGTATCAAGCATCGCCGAAACGGCGCCCCCATGGATCACTCCCGTTCTGGGGTCGCCGATCAGTTGTTCGTTGTAAGGCATTGAGATTTCCGCCTCGCCCTCTCCGATATGGGTGAGTTCAAGCCCCAGCGCCTTTGCATGCGGAATGGCCTCGATGAATTGGCGCGCTAATACTGTCTTGTCGACCATGGGGCGGATCCTGTCCTCTTGCTTGCCCCTTTATGAGGCCGCTTTGACGCAAAGGGCAAGCCCACCTGTTGCGCTTGCCGCAACGACGCCCTAGGTTGCAGCCGAGGAGATCAGGAATGTCCGGCAACCGTTTGTCATTCAAAGAGATGTGCGCCGAGTTCGACGTAACCCCGCGCACGCTGCGATACTACGAATACATCGAACTGCTGCAGCCCGACCGCGAAGGCCGGTCCAGGTTTTATGGTCCGCGCGAAGTCGCCCGCATGAAACTGATCCTTCGCGGCCGGAAATTTGGTTTCCAGTTGGAAGAGATCCGCCAGTGGTTGCTGATCTACGAAGATCAGGGCAATCAGGCGCAAATGGCTGCCTTTATCGAGATGGCCGATCGTCAGATGGAAGAACTACGGCAACAACGGCAGCAACTAGACGAGGCCATGGAAGCGTTGCAACAATTGCGGGACCAGACTGTGGGCCTGCTGGAATAGACGGCCACAATCGGCCTGACAGGGTCATTATTACGCGGCCCGCACAGTCTTTCGCTATCAAGCTTGGTCGTTTTCCACTTTACGCTGGGTAAGAAAATTTCGTTTCAGACGACTTACGTGTCCGGAAGTTACGTCAACTGTTTTGTGACGCTGCGTCTGCATTACGTAAACGTCAATTATATGTTGTAAAACGCTCATCAACTGCGCAACTCAATTGGTATGACGCCAGTGATGAGAGTTTGAAACATGACCGAAGACCTGATGACCATCCGCGAAATGTGCGAGACTTATGACGTCACCCCACGCACGTTGCGGTTTTATGAGGCCAAGGAACTTTTGTTTCCGATCCGTGAAGGCCAGAAGCGCCTGTTCACCAAACGGGACCGCGCGCGCCTGAAACTGATCCTGCGCGGCAAGCGATTTGGCTTCAGCCTGGAAGAAATCCGTCAGCTTCTGGACCTGTACCATGTGGGCGACCAACAGGTGACCCAGATGACCCGCACTTATGAAATTGCGTGCGAACGTCTGGCCGACATGGAATCGCGCCGGGACGAGCTGACACAGGCCATCGACGATCTGAAAGAGCAGTTGCGCTGGGGCGAAAAGGTTATCGCCTCGATGAAACAGGAAAAGAAGGCGGCCGAGTAATCTCGTACGCCTTCACCGGACATCTGAATTAAGGGAGCTTCAAATGCCCGTTTATAACGCGCCAACAAAAGACACGCAGTTCATCCTGCACGACGTTCTGAAAGTCTCGCAGTCGGATATCCCCGGCTATGACGAACTTGAGGCCGAGTTTACCGGCGCGGTTCTGGAAGAAGCGGGCAAGCTTGCCTCCAACGTTCTGCACCCGCTGAACGTGGTCGGCGACACCGAAGGATGCCGGTTGGAAAACGGTATTGTGTACACCCCAACCGGATTCAAAGACGCCTTCGAGCAGATGAAGGAAGGTGGCTGGACTGGCCTCGACATGCCGGAAGAGTATGGCGGCCAGAACATGCCTTACGTAATGGGTACTGCGGTGGGCGAGATGTTCTCGGGAGCAAACCAAGCGTTTGTGATGTATCAAGGCCTGACCCACGGTGCGGCCTCGGCCATTCTGGCGCACGGCACGGACGAGCAGAAGAACAAATACCTGCCGAACATGATCAGCTGTGAATGGACCGGCACCATGAACCTGACCGAGCCGCATTGCGGCACCGATCTGGGCCTAATGCGCACCAAAGCGGAACCTCAGGGCGACGGCAGCTACAAGATTTCCGGCCAGAAGATCTTTATCTCGGCCGGTGATCACGACATGGCCGACAACATCATTCACTTGGTGTTGGCCAAAATCCCGGGTGGCCCCGACGGCATCAAGGGCGTGTCTCTGTTCATCGTGCCCAAGTTCATCGTGAACGAAGACGGCACTCCCGGTGAGCGGAACGGCGTTTCGGTCGGCAAGATCGAAGAGAAGATGGGCATCCACGGCAACTCGACCTGCGTCATGAACTATGACGAAGCAACCGGCTGGTTGCTGGGCGAAGAGCACAAAGGCATGCGCGCCATGTTCACCATGATGAACGAAGCCCGTCTGGGTGTAGGCATGCAGGGCCTGTCTCAGGCCGAAGCCGCGTATCAAAACGCTGTAGAATATGCCAAGGATCGCCTGCAAGGTCGTGATGTGACTGGCGTTAAGAACCCGGACGGTCCGGCCGACCCGCTGATCGTGCACCCGGACATCCGCCGCAACCTGATGGATCAGAAAAGCTTTACCGAAGGCGCGCGCGCGTTCATCCTGTGGGGCGCCACCATGATCGACAAGGCGCATCGTTCAGGTGACAAGGACGCGGACGGGCTGATCTCGCTTCTGACCCCGGTCATCAAAGGCTTCCTGACGGATGAAGGTTACGACATGACCGTTCAGGCACAGCAGGTCTATGGCGGCCACGGCTACATCGAAGAATGGGGTATGTCGCAATACACCCGCGATGCCCGTATCGCGATGATCTACGAAGGTGCAAACGGCGTTCAAGCGCTGGACCTTGTCGGCCGCAAGCTGGCGCAGGATGGCGGCAAGCACGTCATGGCGTTCTTCGAGATGGTCAAGACCTTCTGCAAGGAAAACGTGGGCCAGAACGAAGCCTATGACAAAGCCTTCATCGAACCGCTGAAAGCCGCATCCAAGGATCTGCAGGCCGCTGGCATGTATTTCATGCAGGAAGGCATGAAGAACCCGAACAACGCACTGTCCGGTTCTTATGACTTCATGCACATGTTCGGTCATGTCTGCCTTGGGCTGATGTGGGCACAGATGGCGAAGGCCGCACAAGACGCGCTGGACGGTGGGGCCTCGGACAAAGACTTCTATGAGACCAAGATCAACACCGGTCGCTTCTACATGGCGCGCCGCCTGCCCGCGACTTCAATGCACCTTTCGCGCATTCAGACCGGCGCGGAGACAGTCATGGCCCTGGAGGCCGCGAACTTCTGATCTCACTCTGGGTCCGGGAAGAACCGCCCGGGCCTGGTTTTTCCGAGGGGATTCAATGCCAAAACGCTTTCGCCTGACCCGCCGCTTTCCGGTCGCCATGACCGAGGACGGCTACCGCAAACTCAAAGGCTTCGCCCGCGAGGCGGGGCTGGACGAAGGCGAGGCACTGTCCTTCCTGTTCGAGAACTTCAACAGCGTAATTGACGAGGAGAACCTGACCCACCGCCTGCGCATCTTCAATTCCGAGCTTGAGGCGCGCAAACGCTAGGTGATGACAAATATCTGTCCAGCAGCGCCAGTTTTGAAACCTGATGCCTCCGGCGGGAGTATTTATGAAAAGATGAAGACGAGATGCGTCCCTGCCACCGGGCGCACTCGCCATCAGGACAGGGACGACTTCACCTTTTGCGGTCATCGGCTCTCCAGCCTGTACCGCGCGACTATTGAAACGGAAGAAGGTTGATCAAAGGTTACTATCTGGACTTCATCTTTTCACAAATACTCAATTCCGAACTAACCACACGCGCCTTGGGAGGGGCGATCGCATGACCATAAAACTGCACTGCTTCGGAGAAAGCGGAAACTCCTACAAGGCGGCCCTGGCGCTTGAGATGTCCGGGCTTGAGTGGGAACCGGTCCTTGTCGATTTCTTCAGTGGCGTAACACGCACTCCTGAGTTTCGTGCTGAAGTCAACGAACAGGGCGAGGCCCCGGTCATGATTGATGGCGATTTTCGCACCAGCCAGTCTGGCGCCATTCAAGCCTATGTGACGGAGAAAACGGGTAAATTCGGCGGCAAGTCGCGGGACGAAAACTACGAGATTCTGCGGTGGGTGCTGTGGGACAACCACAAGCTCAGCTCGATGGCCGGTTTGACACGTTTTCTGATCAATTTCCTTCCCGAGAAACACCGCAACCCGGACGTCATCGCCTTTAATCAGGGGCGATTGAAAGCGGCCTACGAAGTACTGAACAACCATTTGGACGGCCGCGACTGGATTGTCGGCGACGGCGTGACCAACGCCGATCTCAGCTGCTGCGGCTACCTGTATTATCCCGAACCATTCGGCTTTGACCGTGCTGACTGGCCCCATATTGATGCCTGGCTGACTCGCCTGTCCGAACAGCCCGGCTGGAAACACCCCTATGACCTGATGCCCGGCAATCCGTCGGATCGAGCTTGAGGAGAGACCCATGACCGAAGCCTATATCTATGACGCCCTGCGCACCCCGCGCGGCAAGGGCCGCAAGGATGGCAGCCTGCACGAGGTGACCTCGGTGCGCCTGTCCGCCGTGACACTGAATGCGATGAAAGAACGGAACAATCTGGAAGGCCACGCCGTCGAGGACGTGATCTGGGGCAACGTCACGCAGGTGATGGAGCAAGGCGGTTGTCTGGCGCGCTCGGCTGTTCTGGCATCGGACCTAGATGAATCGATCCCCGGTCTCGCGATCAACCGTTTTTGCGCCTCGGGCATGGAAGCCGTGAACCTGGCGGCAAACCAGGTCAAAGGCGGCGCGGGCGAGGCCTACATCGCCGGCGGTGTCGAGATGATGGGGCGCGTACCGATGGGCAGCGACGGTGCGGCGATCGCGGTGGACCCCTCGCTGGCAATGAGCACCTACTTCGTGCCTCAGGGCATCTCGGCGGACATTATCGCGACCGAATATGGGTTCGATCGCGATCAGGCTGACGCACTGGCCGTGGAATCTCAAAAACGGGCGGCAAAGGCCTGGGAAGAAGGCAGGTTCGACAAATCTGTCATCAGCGTCACCGATCAGAACGGCCTGACCATTCTGGATCGCGACGAATACATGCGGCCCGGTACTGACATGCAGAGCCTCGGAGCGCTGAATCCGTCTTTCCAGATGATGGGCGAGCAGATGCCCGGCTTCGACAAGGTGGCGATGCTGAAGTACCCGCATCTCGAAAAGATCAATCACATCCACCACGCGGGCAACAGCTCGGGAATCGTGGACGGTGCGGCTGCGATTCTGATTGGCAATAAGGAATTCGGTGAGAAACACGGCCTGAAACCGCGCGCGCGTATCAAGGCGACCGCCAAGATCGGCACGGACCCGACCATCATGCTGACCGGCCCGGTGCCGGTGACCGAGAAGATCCTGGCCGACAACGGCATGAAGATCAGCGATCTGGACCTGTTCGAAGTGAACGAAGCCTTTGCTTCGGTCGTGTTGCGCTTCCAGCAGGCGTTTGATGTCGACCCCGAACTGGTCAATGTCAACGGCGGCTCTATCGCGATGGGCCACCCGCTGGGTGCAACCGGTGCGATGATCATCGGAACTCTGCTGGACGAATTGGAGCGTCAGGACAAGGAAACCGGTCTGGCCACTTTGTGTATTGCATCCGGAATGGGTGCTGCAACGATCATCGAGCGTGTCTGATGCCCAAGCTGGACCTTTCCCAAATCCCGTTCAAGGGCGGCTCGTCCTATCCCGGCAAGCTGGCCGAGGCAGTTTCGGGCCGTTTCAACCAGCGGGTTGGAGATGCGGGCGGACTGACCCAATTCGGGGTCAATATCGTGCGGCTTGAACCGCAGGGCATGTCCTCTCTGCGCCATTACCACATGCAGCAGGACGAGTTCGCCATCATGCTCAGCGGCACCTGTGTGCTGATCGATGACGATGGTGAGCACGAAATGCAGCCAGGCGATTGCGCCGCCTGGCCTGCAGGTGAGGCCAACGGCCACCACCTTGTGAACAAAACCGACGCGCCCGCGACCTTTCTGGTGGTAGGCACACGGACCCCGACCGAGACCGGCTATTACAGCGACGTAGATATGATGGTGAAGGATGACGAGAACGGATTCTCCTTCACTCGCAAGGACGGCAGCCCGCTGACGGCTGACCAGATCGGAGATGAGACATGACAGACTTTACCATGAACGTGGACGCCGAAGGCGTTGCCATCATCACCTGGGACGTTCCTGAGAAAAGCATGAACATCCTGCGCGTCGAGGCTTTGGCCCTGATTGAAGAAATGATCGATCAGGTTCTGGCAGACGACAATATCAAGGGCGCGGTCATCACTTCGGCCAAGGACAGTTTTGCTGCTGGAATGGACCTGAATGTTCTGGGCTCGATCCGTGAAAACTCGGGCGACGAACCGGCGCGGGCCATGTTTGATTTCACCATGAACGGGCATCGGATTCTGCGGAAAATTGAATTGGCCGGCATGGACCCCAAGACCAAGAAGGGCGGCAAGCCAATTGTTGCCGCCCTGCCCGGCACCGCTTTGGGCATCGGGTTGGAGGTTCCGCTGGCGTGCCATCGCATTTTCTGTGCCGACAATCCGAAGGCCAAGATCGGTCTGCCCGAAATCATGATTGGTATCTTCCCCGGCATGGGCGGAACGACGCGTCTGGTCCGCAAGCTGGGCGCGGTGAGCGCGGCGCCCTTGCTGTTGGAGGGCAAGACGTTGGAGCCGAAAAAAGCCAAAGCCGCGGGGATGATCGATGAGGTAGTCGAAGACCCGCTTACCGCGGCGAAAGAATGGGTTCTGAACGCCAGTGATGCGGATCTCGTCAAGCCATGGGACGCCAAAGGGTACAAGATGCCGGGAGGCGCACCCTATCACCCGGCGGGATTCATGAACTATGTCGGCGCATCGGCCATGGTCAACGGCAAGACCCAAGGTGCATTCCCTGCTGCTCAAGCATTGCTGAGCGCGGCATACGAGGGCGCGCTGGTCGATTTCGACACTGCCCTGAAAATCGAGGCCCGCTGGTTCACATCCATTTTGATGAATCCATCTTCGTCGGCAATGATACGCAGTTTGTTCCTGAACAAGGAAGCTCTGGAAAAAGGTGCAGTGCGCCCCAAGGGCGTTCCGGACCAGTCGGTCAAGAAGATCGGCGTTTTGGGTGCGGGAATGATGGGCGCCGGCATCGCGCTGGTCTCGGCTCAGGCCGGGATGGAGGTTGTTCTGATCGACCGCGATCAGGAGGCCGCCGACAAGGGCAAGGCCTATACTGAGGCCTATCTGGACAAGGGCATCAAACGCGGCAAGACTACCGCTGAGAAGAAAGAGGCCATGCTGGGCCGCATTACCGCGACACCGGATCTGGGCAATCTGAAGGGTTGTGATCTGATCATCGAAGCCGTCTTCGAAGACGTGGGCGTCAAGGCCGAGATGACCAAAAAGGTCGAGGCGATCATCCCCGAAGACTGCATCTTTGCCTCGAACACCTCGACCCTGCCGATCACCGATCTGGCCAGGGCGAGCGTGCGTCCGGAACAGTTCATCGGCATCCACTTCTTCTCGCCGGTCGAGAAGATGTTCCTGGTGGAAATCATCAAGGGCAAGGAAACCGGTGATCGTGCGGTGGCCAAGGCGTTGGACTATGTGCGCCAAATCCGCAAGACGCCGATTGTGGTCAACGATGCGCGTTTCTTCTACGCGAACCGCTGCATCATCCCATACATCAACGAAGGCGCACGGATGATCACCGAGGGCGTTTCGCCAGTGCTGATCGACAACGCCGCGCGGCAGTTGGGCTTTCCGGTTGGGCCAATCCAGCTAACCGACGAAACCTCGATTGATCTGGGGGCCAAGATTGCACGCGCCACCAAGGCGGCCATGGGCGATGCCTATCCGGAAAGCCCCGCAGATGCTCTCATCTTCTGGATGGAGGAACAGGGCCGTTTGGGCCGCAAGGTGAAGGCGGGCTTTTTCGACTATGACGAGAAAGGCAAGCGCGTCGAATACTGGAAGGGCCTGCAGGATAAATACCCGCTGGCCGACGATCAGCCTGATCTGACCGAAGTGCAGGAACGTCTTATGTTCGCACAAGTGTTGGAAGCCGTACGAGCGTTGGAGGAAGGTGTTCTGGAAGACATCCGCGAAGGTGACGTAGGCGCCATTCTGGGCTGGGGTTTTGCGCCATGGTCCGGAGGCCCTTTCAGTTGGCTGGACATCCTCGGAACGCCTTACGCCGCGGAGCGGTGCGATCAGCTGGCCGAGAAATTCGGCGAACGTTTTGCCTGCCCGTCCTTGCTGCGCGAGATGGCGGAAAAAGGTCAGAGTTTTTATGGCCGCTTTGACGCCGCTGCGAAGGCAGCCTGAACAAAAGTCGCCGGCGCGTTTTCCAATGCGCCGGCACTTAATCATTGGTGGGTCAGCATCATCCACTCGGGCCGCAGAAAAAGAACCGGCGGAGGCGGTCGTCCTGGTCGTCCGGGACGCCGGCACCCTCTCTCTGGCCGCGTTGGCAAGATCGGTTCATCTGAAACTGGTGCCGGCAGCGCGCCCAAGGGATTGGCAAGGGCATACATATTGCCCGTGTCTGCAATTTCATCGATCAGAGAAATGGCAATTTCACCATCGACCACGGAATAGGTGGTCTGACTATTCCCCGTCCGCATTCCAAAGCGGGCCGCCGGGCAATAGGCCTGCAGGCCGCCTTCTATATAGATCACCTCATCCTGATCAAAGAACAGCGTGCTGACTTCGAAATTCGAGGCCGGGGCCCTGGACCTAAACCGACATGCGCCGTTCAGCAACCTTGCGGCAACAATCGACACACCAGCCTGTGACGGATCGATCTTGTTGTGATCCACGGCCATCCCCTGCTCTGGCATTAACCAGACCACGCGACCGTTATAGGCCGCACGGGACGGCACGCGAACCGGAAGGTTCTCGGAACGGGTTTCGCCGTCAGGTATCATGATCAGGTCAGTTGACGTTCGGCGAAGCTCTTTGAACCCATGATCCAAAGTGCGGACAAGGTCGCCCGGTTTCAGATGTTCCACTTTCTTCCAGCCGCCGGTGGTCGCAATTTTGGTACCATGCACCAAACCGCCGCGCCGGGCCGTGACTGCTTCTTGCTGCACATCTAATTCAACACTCATCGAGCGATCAGAAACGCTCGAGATACTCACTACTTCCAACACGTGCCTCACCCCCTTTTGGCACAAACAAAACGATCCAAAAGGGCTAGCATGGAAACCCTGCGAGTGACTTAGTTTTGACACATTTGGCTCAAATTGGGGCCGTTTTTGGGCTTTTGAGCCCAAGTAAGCAAACAACAGAACCCCACAAAATGCTTTTAGCGCAGATTTGGAAACTATGATTCCGACACAGGGTCAAAGCTGTAGGAGAATCTTTGAATGTCCTCAGCACAGCATTCCTCAACCGCTTTCCTGGACTGTCGGGAATAGTACCATCGAAAATCCCGGCGACGTTCCGACAGGTTCAGATGCGGTAAATCCAGTTTGAATCCCAAGTGCTTGAACAGTGGGGCAGCGTCGTGTTCGAAATTCTCCAGACGAACATAAGTCTTACACTGCTCGACCCCGTCCGCGCGCGTCATATAAGTGCGGGCGGCGCTTCGCCTAAAAGACTGTCCGACCACGGGGTGCAGGACAAACGACTCGAAATCCAAAGACTTGGCCAGAGTAACGGCGGAATGATCAAAATGCTGCGCCCGAAGCCAATGATAATAGCTTACGATGCGGTCCCAAGGGTTTCGAACCAGCGTGAACGTGAACATGCCCTGCATCTGATTCAGCGAAATCAGCCCGTCGATATCGGCCAGCGTGGAGTGTTTCCACAACCGGCCCCGGGCATTCAGCTTCTTGGCGCGCTTCCTGCGTCGCAGCGCTTTGGGCGTGTCGCCCAGCAGTATGTCATCTTTCTTTGCCCGCTGTTCCAAAGCCGCCGCCAGCGATGTTCCCCCGGTTTTTGGGATGTGAACAAAGACATAGCTGCGTCCAGTCGAGATGATCACACGGCCTCCTGTTCGGCGGGCGAACGCCCCGCCCGCCACCTTAACAGTGCGCCGGCCGCCGCGATCAGTCCGATACCCGCGACCTGCATAACGCCAATGGTCTGACCCAAAGCAACCCAGGCGAAAAGTGGGCCGAAAATCATTACCGAATATTCGAATACGGCCACATAAGATGGTTCACCGATTTGGTACGCCTTGATCAGCATGAAAACTGCTATTGTCGAACCGCAAGCCTGAACCAAAATCCAAGGCAGTACCGGTTGTATCGGCCAGACCCAACCGCGTGTGACGAATCCGTCGGGCCCTTCGACAGGCGGAGCTGGAAAATAGGTGAAAACAGCAAGCCCGATGCCCCCCGCCAGCCCCAGTGTGATGACCATGCAGGCCAGCAGCGCTGCGGTGCTTTCCTCTGAACAATGGCTGCGGGTAATGATCGCGCTGAGTGCATAGAAGAAGCCACCGGCAACCGGAAGCAAGGTTTGCAGGTCGAAATCAGTCGGGTTTGGTTGCAGAACAAACAAGATCCCCGTGAAGCCAATCATCACGGCGGCAATGCGCCACGGGCCAATGGTTTGCTTCATTCCCAGCGCGGAAATCAACAAGACAAAAATCGGCGAGGTGAACAGCCCGGCCAAAGCCTGCGCAATCGGCATCAGGGCCAGCGAGGCGAAATAGAACAGCATAGCCATCGTTATCAGAACGCTTCGCAATATGACCGGCCCCATGCGTCTTGGCCGTAATCCGCCAAGCCCCAGCAACGACAAACCCACGATCAGCGGCAACATCAGCAACGCCCTGCTCAGGTGGAACTGCCACAGCCCGACTGTCTCGGCGAGCAGGATCACGACGTTGTCAATCACACCGATGATTGCCATGGCCCCGACCATGAGCATCGACGCCAGAACCGGGGACGTTTGTTTGGCTGACTGCAATCTGCACCTCGATCTCGATTTGATCCCGGGTCCTTCCGGCCATCCGGGCTATCCAGCACAAATTCGATTTGTGGCGCAACAGGTTTGCGCCATGTGATTTCGCCATGCTATGCTGCGGCAAAAGAAAAATTGAGCAGACCTCATCCAGATGACGGCCCTGAAACAGTACCAGCGGATCGAAGCCACCGGTCTGTGGCGCCCCTCGCCCGAGGAACAGCGGCGCGAGGTTGTGGTGTCCATCGGCGAGGCCACGCTGACAATCTCGGATTTCAATGACCGGGCTTTGACGCATTGGTCCCTGGCAGCATTGGAGCGACAGAACCCCGGATCATTTCCGGCTGTGTTCAATCCTGATGGTGATCCCGGTGAAACGCTGGAACTGGCGGAGACCGAGACAACAATGCTGGAGGCCATCGACCGTCTGCAACGCGCCATCGACCGCGCGCGTCCGCATCCGGGGCGTCTTCGGTGGTTATCGGTGGCAGGGGTCGTCCTGGCAGTTTTGGCAGTGCTGCTGCTGTGGCTGCCGGTCGCGTTACAGTGCCACGTGGTTTCAGTGGTCCCAGATATCAAACGGCAGGAAATCGGCGCGACCATCCTGCAACGGATCGAGCGGGTCTCGGGGCAAGCCTGCACATCGCCGGACGCACTGACATCGCTCGACCAACTGGCTAAACGCACAGGCGTTCGCCAGGTTGTTATTCTGCCGGCAGGTGTGCCGGACAGTCTCAGCCTTCCGGGAGGTACAGTTCTGTTGAATCGCGCTCTGGTCGAGGATCACGAGGATCCGGCCGTCGCCGCAGGTTACATCATTGCGGCTCGCGCCCGTGCAGAACTTCAGGATCCTTTGGACGATCTGCTGGACCGGACCGGACCGACAACAGCGTTTCGTCTGCTGACAACTGGTGAGCTTACTGCGGACAACGTTGATACGTACACCGAACAGGTTCTCACCGAACCCCACCCGGATATCAAAGACGAAGACCTGCTGGCTGTCTTCGCGCAGGCTGCGCTGCCCTCAACCCCATATGCTTATGCGCGCGATATCACGGGCGAGACAGTTCTTGGACTGATCGAGGCAGACCCGATGGCGGGCCGGACACTGGAACAGGTTCTGCCGGACCGTGACTGGGTCCGGCTGCAGAACATCTGCGGCGAGTAGACCGGGTTACTTGGTGCCAAACATCCGGTCACCGGCATCGCCCAACCCCGGCATGATATAACCCTTGGAGTTCAGTTCGCGATCCAACGAAGCGGTGACGATCTTGACGTCGGGATGCGCGTCTTTCATCCGCGCGACCCCTTCGGGTGCGGCCAGCAGGCAGAGAAAGCGAATATCGGTCGCGCCAGCCTCTTTCAACAGATCGATTGCCGCGGCCGAGCTGTTGCCGGTCGCCAACATCGGGTCCACCGCAATAACCAGGCGATCTTTCAGCCCTTCGGGCGCCTTGAAGTAATACTGCACCGGTTTCAGCGTTTCCTCGTCACGGTAAAGGCCGACAAAACCCACGCGCGCCGAAGGGATCAGTTCCAGAACGCCATCCAGCATCCCGTTTCCCGCCCGCAAGATCGAGACCAGCGCCAGCTTTTTGCCGGCCAGTATAGGGGCGTCCATTTCCTCCATGGGCGTTTCAATATGGCGCGTGGTCAGTTTCAGCTCGCGCGTGACCTCATAAGCCAGCAACAACGTGATCTCGCGCAGCAATTGCCGGAATACGGCGGTCGAAGTGCCCTTGTCCCGCATGAGCGTCAGTTTGTGCTGCACCAGCGGGTGATCGACGACAGTCAGGTGTTCGCTCATGTTTTCTCCAGTCTCTTTTTGACCCGCGCGCGGGTGTCTTCATCGCAAAAGGCCGCGTTCAGCGCGGTTTCGTTCAGCGCTGCGAAATCCTCGGCCTCCCAGCCAAAGGCCTGATTCAACATCTCATATTCGCGCCGCATCGTGGTATGGAAAAACGGAGGGTCATCGGTGGACACTGTTACCTTGACACCTGCGTCCCGAAGCCGGGCGATTGGGTGCGCCGCAAACTCGGGGAACACACCCAGGACCACGTTTGAACCCGGACAAACTTCAAGCGTGACCTCGCGGTCCATCAGTTCGCGCAGCAGATCCGGGTCTTCGATGGCGCGAACCCCGTGACCGACCCGCTCCACGCCCAGATCGCGCACTGCATCACGGACGCTTTCGGGACCACCGAATTCGCCTGCGTGCGTGGTCAGGCGCAGCCCGGCCTCGCGCGCGCAGTCGAACGCCCATTTGTAATCGCCCTGCGCGCCAACGGATTCGTTGCCGCCCATGCCAAAGCCGGTGATCCAATCGCCTGCGGTTTCAGCTGCACAATATGCGCTGCGTTTGGCTTGTTCGGGTCCGAAGTGACGCACGCAGGTGACGACGCCGCGCAGGGTAATATCGAATTTTCGTTCAGCTTCATCGGCAGCGTCCTGAATCGCGTTCAGATAATCCTGCCAGGCATGCAAATCACCGCCTCCGCAGAAATCCGGGCTGAGAAATGTTTCGGAGTATACCACCCCATTCGCCGCACTCTCCTCGAGTATCGCAAGCGTCAGGCGGCGGAAGTCTTCAGGCGTCTTCAGGACTTCGCAGGCAGCCTCGTAAACGCTGAGGAAATGCGCAAAATCCCGGAAGTCATACGACCCGTCGGGATTGAAAATACCACTCAGATCGATGCGCTTTTCGTGTGCCAGCTGGCGGATAAAGGCCGGTGGTGCTGCGCCCTCGTGATGCAGGTGTAGTTCTATTTTTGGAAGGTCTGCGACGGTCATAGGAATGTCCTTCCCGGCCCCTGTGCCGGAATGTTCAGATGTTGTGCAATGCTTGCAGCGACGTCGGCGAAATCAATCTGACCGATTTGGCCCGCGCCAAGCCCTGCGATTACTACCGGAACCTGTTCGCGCGTATGGTCGGTGCCGGTCCAGCTTGGATCATTGCCGTGATCGGCGGTCAACAGCATCAGGTCACCAGGCCGTAGCTTTTGCAGGATCAATCCAATCTCGCGGTCGAACCATTCCAGCGCACGCGCATAGCCGCTGATGTCGCGGCGGTGACCAAAAAGGCTGTCGAACTCGACGAAATTGGCGAAGGTCAGGCTTCCGTCTTCGGCCTCATCGACCAGATCGGACAAGTGCCCCATCAGCTCAGCATCCGAACCCTTGCGAAGCGTGTCGATCCCCTGCATCGAAAAGATGTCACCAATCTTGCCCACCGCATGCACCCGACGCCCGGCATCCTGTGCCCAGTTGGTCAGCACCGGTGCGGGTGGCAGCATCGCAAAATCCTTGCGATTGGTGGTGCGGGTGAAACCCTCCTCCGGCGAGCCGACAAAGGGCCGCGCGATAACCCGGCCCACCCTCATCTCATGCAGTCGCGGCGCAAGCGCCTTGCACATGCCGAGCAGTCGGTCGAGACCGAAGCTCTGCTCGTGCGCCGCAATCTGGAACACGCTGTCGGCCGAGGTATAGCAGATGGGCCGGCCGCTGCGCATATGCTCAGCGCCCAGTTCCGCAATGATCGCCGTGCCGGACGCGTGGCAATCGCCCAGAATGCCGTCGGTTCCGGCGGCTTCGGCGGCGGCCCAGCTCAGATCGGCGGGAAAGGCCGGGACCGCGTCGGGAAAATAATGCCAGTCCCACGGCACTGGCAGACCCGCCAATTCCCAATGCCCCGAGGGCGTATCCTTACCCGGAGAATGTTCCCGCGCACAGCCCCACAGACCACTCGGCGCTGCTTCCAGCCCCGGCGTCGCGTCGCCTGACGCCAAACGCGCGGCCGCACCGATTCCGAGTGCATCGAGATTTGGCAAACGAAGAAGCCCCGATCGCCCTTCTTCGGCGCGCCCGTCGGCGCAGGCCTGCGCGATATGTGCCAGTGTGTTGGCCCCAGTGTCCGGAATATCGCCATTGAAGAACCGTGCTGCGTCCGGAGCGCCGCCAATGCCGACAGAGTCCATCACCACAAGAAACGCGCGGCTCATGCAGTGATCCTTTCATGCACCAGGTTGGGTGCGTTCACTGGTGTTTCGCTGATGGTGACGGCCTGCACGACAGCCGTTTCCGCCCGACGCGCGGTCTCTTCGCGCGCGGCGTGGACTACCGCCAAAGGCTCGCCCCTGGAGACCCGCGTGCCCAGTTTCAGGATGTTTGACAACCCGACCGCCGGGTCGATTTCATCGCTTTCGACCTGACGCCCACCGCCCAGCGCAACAACGGCCAAACCTAACGCCTCTCCATCAATGGCAGTCACAAATCCGTCACAGGGGGCGGGGATTTCCTGAATGACATTCGCCTCGGGAAGAAACCGCGCCCAGTTGTCAACAAATTGAACCGGTCCGCCAACAGCTGCCATCATGCGGCCAAAGCGCTCGGCGGCGCGCCCATCGCGGATGATCCCGGCGATCCGCGCGTATCCGTCTTCGAAGGTATCGCACATTCCAGCATCAACCAGCAGAGTTCCACCGAGTTCGGCAGATATTTCGGCCAGCGGCGACACACCTCCGCTTGTCAGCACCTTCATCACCTCGGCCACCTCCAGCGCATTGCCCAATGCCGAGGCCAAAGGCTGGTCCATGTCGGTGATCACCGCCGAAGTCCGGCACCCGGCGGCATTGGCCGTTTCGGTCAAGGCCTGCGCCAGCTTTCGAGCTTCCTCATGCGTTTTCATGAACGCACCGCTGCCAGCCTTGACGTCCAGAACCAGGGCATCCGGGCTGGCCGCAAGCTTCTTGGACAGGATCGACGCGGTGATCAGATCGAGGCTTTCCACCGTTGCCGTCACATCGCGCACCGCGTAGAGACGTTTGTCGGCAGGGGCGATCTGACCCGTTGCACCAACAATGGCAGCCCCGGTTTCGTTCAGAATCTGCGTCAGGCGGCCCTGCCCGATCTGCGTCGTGACGCCCGGTATCGCCTCGAGCTTGTCCAGCGTTCCGCCCGTATGCCCCAGCCCGCGCCCCGAGATCATCGGAACGTAGGCGCCGCATTCGGCCAGCGCCGGGGCAAGTACCAGGCTGACGCAATCGCCGACCCCACCGGTTGAATGCTTGTCGATCACCGGGCCGTCGAAATTCCAGTTCAGCACCTCGCCACTGTCTCGCATGGCGACGGTCAGGTCGGCTCGGCCCTGAGCACCCAGCCCCCCCATGCAGACCGCCATGGCAAAGGCCCCGGCCTGCGCATCGCTGACCCCACCATCCGCCAGACCTTGCGCGAACCAGATCAACTCATCACGGGTGGGAACGTCGTGTCGGCGCAGTTTGGAAATGATCGAGCGCGCATCCATTGGCTCAAGCGCCCTCCATATGCGAGGCGCCGAATGCGCCGGGCAGCAACAGACCAATTGTCGTTTTCTGTTCAGCACCATCCGCTGTTGCGAGCGTTACCGGAACATCCGCCTTGCCGAACTCGGCCAGCTTTTGCCGGCAGCCCCCGCAAGGCGGCACGGGCTGCGGGCTGGAGGCTACTACATAGACCTCGACCAGTTCCTGCTCGCCGGCAGCAACCATAGCCGCGATGGCTCCGGCCTCGGCGCAAGTCCCTTCGGGGTAGGCCACATTTTCGACATTGCAGCCGGAGTAAACCTCGCCCGAAGCAGACCGGATCGCCGCGCCGACTTTGAAGTTCGAATAGGGCGCATAAGCTTTTTCGCGAACGGAAAGGGCAGCATCTTTAAGCGGCATGGCGATTCCCCAATTTTTGATCATCTGGTCAGAATGCCATACCCTAAATGAAAGCAGGCGGGGAATTGAAGCCCCACCTGATTATTTTCCGCAGCGATTTTAAGCCTAGCCTAACGTCGTGTTAAATGTGCCGGGCAGAGTGACCTCGAGCAGTTCAACATCATCCGACGGATCAGACAGCCGCGTTCGCATTCCGGGTGGGATAACAAAGGCATCGCCATGCTCCAACCGGTATGGTTCGCGACCTTCGCCCTCAAGCGTCACTTCACCATTCATCACAAAGGTAAAGTGGATATCAGTGTCGTGGGTAGCCCAGACCGGGTCACCCTGCCCCCGACGCACGACCTGAACACCGGCAACGCCCTTTGTATTCTCGGCGATCGTCGTGTCCCGGCAGATGTAGCCCGGCAGACGGAAAGGCATCCACTTAGCATCCTTGCCTTGATTGTACACGAACCGCTGCCCCTGCCATTCACGATCAGGGCGCAGATGCGGGGTCGGCAATTCCATATCGTGATCAATTTCGGTGACATGTTCAGCAGGAACACCGATCTCGATCACCTGCACGTTGTCGGACGCTTCCAGAACGCGATGCCTGATTTCAGGTGGCTGAATGAAACAGTCGCCAGCCGTCAGCCGCATCTTTTTGCCCTGATCCTCGTAAACCACATCGACCCAGCCATGGATGCAGAAGATCAACTGAAACCCGACCTTGTGAAAGTGCACCATGTCGGGCACCGGTCCGCCATCCGGAATTCGAATGTGGCTGGCAATGATCGACCCGCCCAGACGATCCGGCACCAAGTCACGATAATGCATCCCGGCACGCCCAATGATCCAAGGCGCCTGATCCTTGAGCCTGCGCACAACGAAGGAGTGAACCGTTTCAGGCATTACCAGCGGTGGATGGCGCTCTTCGATTTCGATGCGCGTGCCATTCGGGGCCACCAGACTGCGCTCTCCATCCGCAAAGCCATCCGGGTCATCGGTGAGAATGCGCAACGCACCGGGACCCTCGGTCGCGTCTTTTTCGATACGAAGTCGCAGCCCGTGGCCGGAAAACACAGCTACCCGCGGGTCGTCCGCCGGGTAGATCATATCCATCCGCATACCCAGTACCTTGGTATAAAAGGGAATGTCGTCTCGCAATTCGTTTGTTGGGATACGAAACTCGGCTATGGTGTCGGTCATGCTGTTCTCCTCTGCGCCGGACAGTGGAGGTCGGTACGGGAATTTGCAAGACGCCGCCGGTCGTCGACTGATTCCGATTCTAGGTTTCCCCGGCGTCAAAACTAGTTTAACACTAAACTAAATTCCAAAATGGAAAGCTCAACGATGTCCGATACACCCAGCCTGCGGCAGGCCGCGCTTGACTATCACGCCCATCCAAAACCCGGAAAGCTTGAAATCAAGGCCACCAAACCGATGGCCAACGGCCGCGATCTGGCACGGGCCTATTCACCGGGTGTTGCGGAGGCCAGCCTTGAGATCAAGAATGACCCGGACAACGCCGAGAAATACACGTCACGCGGAAATCTTGTGGCCGTGGTTTCCAACGGAACTGCAGTTCTGGGGCTTGGCAATATCGGTGCACTTGCCTCCAAACCAGTGATGGAAGGCAAGGCTGTCCTGTTCAAGAAATTCGCCGGCATCGACTGCTTCGACATCGAGGTCAACCAACCGGACCCGGAAAAGCTTGCTGAGATCGTTTGCGCGCTGGAGCCGACTTTTGGCGCAATCAACCTGGAAGACATCAAAGCGCCGGACTGCTTCACCGTCGAGAAGATGTGCCGCGAGCGGATGAACATTCCCGTCTTTCACGACGATCAGCACGGCACCGCCATTGTTGTTGGCGCCGCTGCCAAGAACGCCCTGCACGTCGCCGGCAAAAAATTTGAGGACATCAAAATCGTCTCGACCGGTGGCGGCGCGGCTGGAATCGCTTGCCTGAACATGTTGGTTAAACTGGGCGTCAAACGCGAAAACATCTGGCTGTGCGATATTCACGGATTGGTCTACGAGGGTCGCGCCGAAGACATGAACCCGCATAAAGACCGGTTCGCGCAGAAGTGTGACCTGCGCACTTTGGATGATGTGATTGACGGCGCGGACTTGTTTCTTGGGCTCAGTGGCCCAAATGTTCTGAAACCCGAAATGGTCGAGAGGATGGCGAAAACGCCGATCATTTTCGCACTCGCCAACCCCACCCCCGAAATCCTGCCGCAAGCCGCACGCGAGGTCGCACCGGATGCGATTATTGCGACGGGCCGCAGCGATTTCCCCAATCAGGTCAACAACGTTCTGTGTTTTCCCTTCATTTTCCGGGGCGCGCTGGACGTAGGTGCAACCGAGATCAACGACGAGATGCAGATCGCCTGCGTTGACGGCATAGCCGAGATGGCCCGCGCCACAACCAGCGCCGAGGCCGCTGCGGCGTATAAGGGTGAACAGCTTACCTTTGGCCCCGACTACCTGATCCCCAAGCCTTTTGATCCGCGTCTGGTGGGCGTCGTGTCTTCTTCGGTGGCCAAAGCTGCGATGGACAGTGGTGTCGCCAAGCGCCCGATCGAGGATATCGAAGCCTACAAAGAAAAACTGAACCAGACCGTGTTCAAATCAGCCCTGCTGATGCGGCCGGTTTTCGAGGCCGCTGCGGCAGCTTCGCGGCGGATTGTCTTTGCCGAGGGCGAAGATGAACGCGTGTTGCGCGCCGCTCAGGCCGTTCTCGAGGAAACCACGGAAACGCCAATCCTCATCGGGCGTCCGGACGTGATTGGAGCGCGCTGCGAACGGCTGGGGCTGACAGTACGCCCCGGTAAGGACTTTCAGATCGTGAACCCCGAAAATGACCCGCGCTATTATGATTACTGGAACTCCTATCACGAGATCATGCAGCGCCGGGGGGTAACACCTGATCTGGCCAAAGCGATCATGCGTACGAATACCACAGCCATCGGTGCGATCATGGTGCATCGGGGCGAGGCCGACAGCATGATCTGCGGTACGTTTGGCGAATATCGATGGCATCTGAATTATGTCGAGCAGGTGCTTGATGACGGTGATTTGCGCCCGCACGGCGCGCTGTCACTGATGATCCTCGAAGACGGTCCGCTTTTCATAGCCGATACGCATGTACGCCAGTTACCGACACCCGAGGAACTTGCCGAAAGCACGATCGGAGCCGCCCGCCATGTACGGCGCTTCGGAATTGAGCCCAAGATTGCATTCTGTTCACAATCGCAGTTCGGCAATCAGGCCGAGGGATCCGGCAAGCGTCTGCGCGCGGCGCTGGATATACTGGACAGCCAACCAAGAGATTTCGTCTATGAGGGCGAAATGAATCTGGACCTCGCTCTGGACCCTGGGCTGCGTGATCGCATTTTTCCGAACTCGCGATTGGAAGGCGCTGCAAACGTTTTGATCTTCGCGCATGCGGACGCGGCCAGCGGTGTTCGCAATATCCTGAAAATGAAGGCTGACGGCCTAGAGGTCGGTCCGATCCTGATGGGAATGGGCAACAAGGCGCATATCGTGACACCATCGATCACCGCACGTGGTCTGCTGAACATGGCAGCAATTGCGGGCACACCGGTCGCCCATTACGGTTGACACATCCCGTGTCAGTATTTGAAAAATGTTGGCATGAAGGGACACTGCCACTGCCAATCGGTTCGATGGGAAAGCCAGGCTGATATTGCCTGGAGTTGCTATTGTCATTGTTCGGACTGCCGTCGCAATTGTGCCGCACCTGTAACGGCGTTCTTTGGTCTACCGCATGACACCGTTGTGTGGTCCGGCGATGAGCCGCGCGTATACCGCTCATCCGAAGACGTCGAGCGTCTTTTCTGTGGAACGTGCGGCACTCAAATGGCCTATCGGAATGCGCGGGACCAGGTGAATATCCACCTTTATACCGCAACAATAGAAGACCCGGATTCCCTGCCACCGGCGTTTCATGTCTTTCACGCGGATCGGTTGCGTTGGTTGAATATTGATGACGCGCTTCCGCGCTATGCCAAAACGTCCTCCTGATCCGAATCTCAGGGCGTCAGCATTTGCAGGTTAAAGTTAGCAAATTTGCAAAAACCCGGTTAGTTTTGCCCGACGAACATGAAAAGAAAGATTTTTGCAAAACTTTGCAGCGATATTTTGCCGTTTCTGCAAATATTTTGCGATAAACTGACGCGTCGTTAACCGACTTGCTTGTCCGACGTGCCCGGGTTGCCTAACACATTGCTCAATGCGTTTGGGAGGAGAACACCGTGGCGTATCAGAACGTTTACGATAGCTGGAAAACCGACCCTGAGGGGTTCTGGATGGACGCCGCCAAGGGAATTGACTGGGTTCGCCCACCGAGCAAGGCGCTTTTTGCCGAGAATGCCCCACTTTATGAGTGGTTCAGCGATGCCCGCGTGAACACCTGCTGGAACGCGGTCGACCGCCATGTCGAAAACGGGCGCGGCGAACAGACAGCCATTATCTACGACAGCCCGATCACACACACCAAGCGTGAGATCTCATATGTCGAGCTGCGCAATCGCGTGGCCAACCTGGCGGGCGCTTTGCGCGCCAAGGGTGTCGAAAAAGGCGACCGCGTCATCATCTACATGCCGATGATTCCCGAAGCGCTTGAGGCCATGTTGGCCTGTGCCCGGTTGGGCGCTGTTCATTCGGTCGTATTTGGCGGCTTTGCGAGCAACGAGCTTGCGGTACGTATAGACGACGCAAAACCCAAAGCGATCATCGCGGCCTCGTGCGGTATGGAGCCCGGTCGTGTGGTACATTACAAACCCCTGCTGGACGGCGCGATTGAAATGGCCGACCACAAGCCCGAGTTCTGTGTGATTTTTCAGCGCGAACAGGAAGTGGCGCAGTTGATTGAAGGACGCGATTTCAACTGGCACGGGTTCCAGTACGGAGTCGAGCCGGCGGAGTGCGTCCCGGTAGATGGCAACGATCCTGCCTACATACTCTATACTTCGGGCACAACCGGCGCCCCGAAAGGTGTTGTGCGCCCCACCGCTGGACATCTGGTGGCGCTGAACTGGACGATGAAGAACATCTACAATGTCGATCCGGGTGACGTGTTCTGGGCAGCCTCGGATGTAGGCTGGGTCGTGGGACACTCTTATATCTGCTATGCTCCGCTGATCCACGGCAACACCACAATTGTGTTCGAGGGTAAGCCCGTTGGCACTCCGGATGCCGGAACCTTCTGGCGCGTGATTTCCGAGCACAAGGTGAAAAGCTTCTTCACCGCCCCGACCGCCATCCGTGCCGTCAAACGCGAAGACCCCAAGGGCGAGTTGCTGGCAAACTACGACCTGTCCTGCCTCAATGCCTTGTTCCTGGCCGGGGAGCGGGCCGACCCGGATACGATTACCTGGGCGCAGGACGCGCTGAATGTACCGGTCATCGACCATTGGTGGCAAACCGAAACCGGCTGGGCAATCGCAGGAAACCCGCTGGGGATCGAGGAACTGCCGGTCAAGCTGGGATCGCCCGCGAAGCCGATGCCGGGTTATGACGTGCAGATTCTGGACGAAGGCGGGCATACGATGAAACCCGGTGAGTTGGGGGCCATCGCGGTGAAACTCCCCCTGCCCCCCGGAACTTTGCCGACCCTTTGGAATGCCGAGGACCGGTTCAAGAAATCCTATCTTGAACACTTCCCGGGCTACTACGAAACGGGTGATGCGGGCATGATCGACGAAGACGGTTACCTCTACATCATGGCGCGCACGGATGACGTGATCAACGTCGCGGGCCATCGCCTGTCCACTGGCGGTATGGAAGAAGTTCTAGCCGCCCACCCCGATGTCGCGGAATGCGCTGTTATCGGTGTATCGGATCAGTTGAAAGGTCAATTGCCGGTTGGGTTCCTATGCCTGAACGCAGGGACAGAGCGCGATAACGGTGAGGTCGTTCAGGAAGTCGTCAAAATGGTGCGCGAGAAAATCGGCCCTGTCGCTGCCTTCAAACTCGCGGTCGTGGTCGATCGGCTACCCAAGACCCGATCGGGCAAAATCCTGCGTGGCACCATGGTGTCGATTGCAGATGGCAAGGACTACAAGATGCCCGCCACCATCGACGATCCGGCCATTCTGGACGAGATTTCATCGGCGCTGAAAACCATCGGGTACGCACAATAGTCCCGGCGGGGCGGCCATGCCGCCCTATGCTTTTGTTTCTCTTGCAACCCGCCCCAGTCCTCCTACTGTCGTGCCAGGACAGCGAGGGCACATGACACATACCGACTACTGGCGTCTGAGCGCCACCGAGTTGACGGAACTGACCCGGACCGGAGACCTGAGCGCCGAAGATGCCGTTCAAAGCGCTCTGGACCGGATGGATCAGGTCAATCCCGACTTGAATGCCGTTGTCGAAGACCTGCGCACAGAAGCGCTGGAACGTGCCCGGATATTAGATCGGGACCGTTCGCAGGGAAAACCAGTAGGTTCCCTGCATGGGGTTCCGGTTACCATCAAGGTAAATGTCGACCAGAAAGGCCACCCCACAACCAACGGAGTGATCGCCTTGAAAGAGGCCATCGCTCCGGACGACGCACCCGTCGTGACCAACTTGTTGAACGCGGGTGCCGTGGTGATCGGGCGAACGAACACGCCGGAATTTTCCTTTCGCGCCGATACAGACAATCCCCTGCACGGGCGTACCCATAATCCCTGGGGTCGACATATCTCACCCGGTGGCTCGTCCGGTGGTGCGGGTGCAGCCGTGATCGCGGGCATCGGTGCTTTGGGGCATGGCAATGACATCGGTGGCAGCCTCCGATTTCCGGCAGCAGCCAACGGCACGGTGACGGTCAAACCCGGCCTTGGTCGTGTACCGGCGTGGAACCCTGGCCAAAAAGCCGAACGCGGACTGCTGGCCCAATCCATGTCGGTTCAGGGATTGATCACTCGCTCAGCCGCAGACCTTCACCTGTCCATGCCCAGTCTGATTGCCGCTGATCCGCGTGATCCCTTTCATGTTCCGCTTCCGTGGCACGGTGAAGATTTGGACATCCCGATCAAGGTGGCCTTCACCAAGAACACCTTTGGATACGCCCTGCACCCGGAGGTCGAAAAAGCCCTGGACACAGCACGGGACGCATTGGTCGATGCCGGTTACCTGGTCGAGGAGATCGACCCGCCAGACGTCTTCGAATGTGGTCGCAACGGATACCGCGCATTGATGGGTGAAGTACTGACCCTTATGAAAAGCGACATCGAAGCTGCCGGGTCCGAGACGATACGCGAAATTTTCGACGTCTACTTTCAGGAGTTTCCACCAATCGTCGAAACCGATCTGCTGCAGATGATGGCAAAACGCAGCCACTATGCCCGCGAGTGGTCGCTGTTTTTGCAGGACTATCCTTTGGTGCTGTCGCCGTTCCTGCCCCAGCCGTTTTTCAAACCCGACCGGGACACTGAAGGAGCTGAGGGTGTGCACGAAGTCCTTGGCTGCGCGGTCTATTCCTACGCGATGAACTTTCTTGGGTTGCCCGCGGCGTGCGTTCCCGCGCGATTGGCGGAATTGCCGCAAGGCCCCCAGCCGATCAACGTACAGGTCGCAGCACGGCGCTGGCGTGAAGACCTAGCCGTTGATGCCGCCGCTGCAATCGAAGCGCGAGTCGGGCAGATGGCTCCGATCCTTTGGGAAAAGATGCAGGCAGAGGTCTGAACCGCCATTTTCAGCAGTCCACAAAAAATCGACCCCGGGTTTTTGTGCCCGGGGTCCGCATACTAAAATATGCCCGGATTTCTGATGACGAGCGTAGCACCACCCACCCTCGCCAGCGCGTAAACTGCGCAATCATTCGAAAACACCGTTGGGTGGCCACTCACTTCCACCCTGGCGTGTTCTCCGGGCAAGATCACGGTATCAAACGACACTTGCGCTGCATGTGAACTGGTTCACACAAAACGCGAAAAGTCTGTTGTGAGACGAAATTTATGTGAATTGCTCGGATATTAAGCGTTCTTCCAGCCCGTGACCCGGGTCAAACAGAATGCGATGCTGCACGGCGGGCTCTGATCTGATCTCAACCCAGTCAATATCGGGAATTGAGATCGAATCGGCATCCGCCATGACCGGACGTTTATCCGCTTCGATTACGTCGAAACGGACTTGAGCTGTCTTGGGCAGCAATGCCCCGCGCCAACGGCGAGGCCGAAAGGCCGCAATCGCCGTCAGGGCCAGCACGTCAGAACCGATCGGCAGAATCGGGCCATGCGCGGAATAGTTGTAGGCGGTAGATCCCGCCGGCGTGGACAAAAGCGCTCCGTCGCAGACAAGCTCGTCCAACCGCTCGCGGCCATCGACCGAGATTCTCAACCGCGCTGCCTGCGGACCCGCGCGCAGCAGTGAGACTTCGTTGATCGCCAGTGCTTCATGGAGTTTTCCCGACTGATCCATCGCCTTCATGATCAGAGGATTGATCACCTCTTCCTCTGCCGCGGCCAGCCGGGCCATCAGATCGGTCTCGGCATACTCATTCATCAAGAAACCGATCGTCCCGCGATTCATGCCATAGACCGGTGTGTTCAGGTGCTGGGTATTGTGCAATGTGCGCAACATGAACCCGTCTCCGCCAAGTGCGACCACGACATCCGCGTCCCGTGGCGCCACATTTCCATAACGCGCCACCAGCGTATCCCGGGCGGTTTGCGCCACTTGGACGTCGCTGGCAAGAAAGGCGATTCTCTTGGTCATGATTTGTGGTTTCCGGTGCTGCACATTTGGTTCCGAAACAAACACACCTTTCCGCATTACGCCAGACTTGACGCCATAGCGGGCCATTTCGTCGCTTTACAGCCTTTTTAGCGTACCCGGTTTCCTATAGGAAATCCGCCAAACGTACCCCAGCCAGTCGGAGCCCCAATGAACGCCAATCTTCGTGACACCGGTTTTTTCACCCAGTCCCTTGCCGAGCGTGACCCCGAGTTGTTCGGCTCGATCACATCCGAGCTGGGCCGCCAGCGCGACGAGATCGAGCTGATTGCCTCGGAAAACATCGTCTCCGCCGCCGTGATGGAGGCGCAGGGCTCGGTGATGACCAACAAATACGCCGAAGGCTATCCCGGTCGTCGCTACTATGGCGGCTGCCAGTTTGTTGATATCGCCGAAAACCTGGCCATCGACCGCGCCAGGCAGCTGTTTGGCTGCGAGTTTGCCAACGTGCAGCCGAACTCGGGCAGCCAGGCCAACCAGGGTGTATTCCAGGCGCTGATCCAGCCCGGCGACACCATTCTGGGCATGAGCCTCGATGCGGGCGGCCACCTGACGCACGGCGCCCGCCCGAACCAGTCGGGCAAGTGGTTCAACGCCGTGCAATACGGCGTGCGCAAAGAAGACAACATGCTCGACTACGATCAGGTCGAGGCGCTGGCGAAAGAACATTCCCCCAAGCTGATCATCGCGGGCGGCTCGGCCATCCCGCGCCAGATCGACTTTGCCCGCATGCGTCAGATCGCCGACATGGTTGGCGCCTACCTGCACGTGGACATGGCGCATTTCGCCGGTCTGGTGGCCGCAGGCGAGCACCCCAGCCCCTTCCCGCATGCGCATGTGGCGACGACGACCACCCACAAGACCCTGCGCGGCCCACGCGGCGGCATGATCCTGACCAATGATGAAGATATCGCCAAGAAAGTGAATTCGGCGATCTTCCCCGGCATTCAGGGCGGTCCGCTGATGCATGTGATCGCGGCCAAGGCGGTGGCCTTCGGCGAAGCGCTGCAGCCTTCGTACAAGGACTACATCAAGCAGGTCGTGACCAATGCGCAGGCGCTGTCGGATCAGCTGATCAGGGGCGGTCTGGATACGGTGACCCACGGCACCGACACCCACGTCGTGCTGGTCGACCTGCGCCCCAAGGGCGTCAAGGGCAACGCGACCGAGAAGGCTCTGGGCCGGGCGCATATCACCTGCAACAAGAACGGCGTGCCGTTCGACCCCGAAAAGCCGACCATCACCAGCGGCATCCGCCTTGGCTCGCCCGCCGGCACCACCCGCGGCTTTGGTGAGGTCGAGTTCCGCCAGATCGCCGATTGGATCATCGAGGTGGTCGACGGCCTGGCCGCCAATGGTGAAGACGGCAACGACGCCGTCGAGGCCAAGGTCAAGGCCGAAGTCGCCGAGCTCTGCAAGCGCTTCCCGATCTACCCGAACCTGTAAGACGAAGGACCCAAATCATGAGCTTTCATAACATCGACCAAGCCCCCGCCCGACTGAACCGCAGCGAACTGGCCGTCCCCGGCAGCCAGCCCGGAATGTTCGAAAAGGCCGCCAAATCGGAAGTGGACGTCATCTTCCTCGATCTGGAAGACGCTGTCGCCCCTGACGAGAAAGAACAGGCGCGCAAGAACATCATCGAGGCTCTGAACGACATCGACTGGGGCAACAAGACCATGTCGGTGCGGATCAACGGTCTGGACACCCACTACATGTACCGAGACGTGGTTGATGTGGTCGAACAGGCCGGTGAACGGCTGGATCTGATCATGATCCCCAAGGTTGGAACCGCCGCCGACGTCTATGCGGTCGACATGCTGGTGACGCAGATCGAGGACGCCAAGGGTTACAAAAAGCGGATCGGGTTCGAGCACATCATCGAAACGGCGCTTGGCATGCAGAACGTCAGCGAAATCGCGGCTGCGTCGAAACGCAACGAAAGCCTGCATTTCGGCGTAGCCGACTATGCGGCCTCGACCCGCGCGCGTACTACGATCATTGGCGGCGTGAACCCGGACTACTCGGTTCTGACGGATGCGGATGCCGACGGTGGCCGCCTGACCCACTGGGGCGACATGTGGCACTACGCTCTGGCCCGCATGGTGGTTGCGGCGCGCGCAAACGGCCTGCGCCCGATCGACGGACCTTTCGGTGATTTCCAGGACCCGGACGGCTATCGTGCTGCCGCCAAACGCGCAGCGGTACTCGGCTGCGAAGGCAAATGGGCCATCCACCCCAGCCAGATTGCTCTGGCCAACGAGGTCATGTCGCCGTCAGACGCCGAAGTGACCAAAGCGCAGCGCATCCTTGTCGCCATGGCCGAGGCGGAAGCATCGGGGAAAGGCGCAGTTTCTCTGGATGGCCGTCTGATCGATTACGCTTCGATCCGTCAGGCAGAAGTGCTGGTTGAAAAGGCCGGCCAGATCGCGGCAGCTTGATCCGGTACTTGTGTGAACAGAGGATGTGCGAGGCCATCAGGACCTCGCACATCTGCACGGTAGTTTAGTCCGGCATCCAACTGCTTCGCAGGCACGCTCTTGTGTAAGGCAGTTGCCACCAGGCCATTTCCGTCAACATACACCGTGGGTCGAAACCCTGTTGTGTCACCCGGATGGAAACTAGTGAACAAAGCACATTTTTGAGAAATCTTGCCGCCAATCGGCCACTTGCTGAGCGATGTCCCTACCGGCCAATCCTGCAGAAATGAGCGTGGCAAGACGATCAACGTCATTCACCGTCATTCCCCAACGAACCAGTTCAGGGGTTCCGATGCGCAATCCGTTCATATCTCCGTCCACTTGCGGCACGGGCAAACCAATGCCGCAGGCCAGAAATCCACTCTGACGCAGCAGCTTGGACGCGGCTTGGCCGCCGCCATAGCGCTCTGCCAAAACCGCAAACTGGTGCGAGTTCGTAAAACCGTTCCGCCCAGCGAATACCGGGACGCCCTGCGAGTCCAGCGCTGCAGCCAGTGCAGACGCCATGTCGACCATCTGGGTCGCGTAATCGGCGCCGAAGTCGCGCCAGTCCAGCATCGTCACGGCCAGCGCCGCCGATTTGGCGGCATCGAAATTTGCCGTCATACCGGGAAAGGCAATGGCATCGAGCGACTTGGCAATCTCACCGTCATTGGTGACAATAAGGCCACCCGCCGGACCGCCTAGGCTTTTGTACGTGCTCATCGTCATGAAATGAGCGCCATCTGCAAGCGGATTGCGCCACGCCTTTCCGGCGATGATTCCGCATTGATGGGCGGCGTCGAACATCACCTTCGCGCCGATTTCATCAGCAATCGCCCTCACTTCGGCAACCGGATGTTCAAACAGGTTCAAGCTACCACCAACGGTGACAAGCTTGGGCCGCTCTTTCAGTGCGATCTGGCGCAAGTGATCAAGATCGACCGTATAACCGTCTGCATCCGTCGGAGCGTCAATGGTCCGTAGGCCGAACAGCCCGGCGCATCCCGCCAGATGGTGGGTCACATGACCACCAATCGAAGCCGGCGGGGCGATAATCGTGTCACCTGGCTTACATGTGGCCATGAACCCGTAAAGATTTGCGATCGCGCCGGAGGGCACCCGAATTTCAGCATATTTCGCTTCGAAGACTTCGGCAGAAAGCTCAGCCGCAATAATCTCGATTTCTTCGATGGCTTCCAAACCCATCTCGTATTTGTCGCCCGGATACCCGAGCGACGGGCGCGACCCTATTCCCGACGCCAGCAAAGCCTCGGCCCTTGGGTTCATGACATTTGTTGCTGGATTGAGATTGAAACACTCTTTCTCGTGAATCTCGCGGTTCCTTTCTGCCAGATGCTCTATCCGCTTCAGCACGGATTTCGACGAAGCCTGCGAAGTCCGTGTCGCGATATCCTGAACCAGCGTTTCGCATGCTGCTGGAACCCAATCCCTCATTTCGATTGTCATGTCTGTGTCCTCCAATTCGCGACAAGTGTGATCAGATCGAATGACATCGCAACTCAGATTTGCTATTTCTTGGCGTAGAAAAACTAAGGCTGCTGAATTGACCGTCTCACCTCCCCGCCCCAAAGGGCCTCCGTTGAATGCGTTGCGTGCCTTTGAAACGGCAGCACGACATGGAAGCTTCGTCGCCGCGGCTGACGAACTGAGCGTGACACCGGGGGCTATCTCTCAGCATATCAAGGCTTTGGAAGCTTGGGCGGGCGTCGCGTTGTTTCAAAGAAATGCGCAAGGCGTTCAATTGACCCCCGCCGGACGCAGTTTGACAAAAGAATTCACTCAGGCGTTTGACGCGTTGGCTGTGGCAACGAGCAATTTGCGAAACCTTCGGCCCAACGCTGACATTCACATCGCGGCGTTACCCTCAATTGCACAACTCTGGCTTCCAACTCGTCTTGGAAAAATCCGTGAAGCCTATCCTGACATCAACTTTTCAGTAACCGCGCTGGAAACACCGCCCAGCTTGACACGAGAGCTGTTTGATCTTTCCGTTTTCTTTTCGGTGCCAGATGGCAGTGCGGATCAGATCGTGCTTGCCGAAGATGGCCTGTTTCCCGTCGCAACGCCGCAGATCACTGCGCAATTGACAGACGAACGCTGCATGGACTCCTTCCCGTTGCTTCACGATCAGACATGGCGCAACGACTGGTCGGATTGGTCGACAAAATGTGGTATTCCACTGAATGATCCGCAAAAGGGCCCTCGGTACTCACTTTACAGCTTGGCCGTTGAGGAGGCCAAAGCCGGGGCTGGTATTCTGATGGGGCATGCATGCCTGATCGAACACGCACTCGAGGCCGGGACGCTCTGTCCAGCATCCCGAAAATCCTGTACGAGCGGTCGTTCCTTGGTACTGAACCTTCCACACCGAACTAGGCGACGGCCAGAGATTGACGAGATCGTCGGGTTGTTGAGAGCCAGCACCTAAGGTTGTCACAAATCCTTTTGATTACCCGTTACCCTGCGTGGCTTTGAACAAGTCCTTGCGCAGTGTCATCAAGGCGGCGGGATCTATTTTGGCCTGAATGACAGTCGTCTGGTCCGATGCGATGGCTTCTCGCAGGGCGGGGCCCATTCCCCCCGGGCCTTCCACCCACATGCCCTTGCCACCACAGAGCTCTGCGAACTTGTCATAGCGCGGCGACTGGATTTCCGCCCCTAGGAGTCGCCCGCCATAGAACTCCTGCTGATAAGCTTTTTCGGCGCCCCAGGCCTCGTTATCCAAAACGACAATTGTAATGGGCAGGTTGTGCGAAATGGCCGTCTGGATTTCGATCATTGTGTAGCCGACGGCCCCGTCACCCATAATTGCAACGACCGGGCGGTCAGGGGCCGCAGCCCTGGCGCCAATGGCAGCGGCGAGACCGAAACCCACGAGACCAAAGTCGAGTGGCGTGATTAACGACATCGGCGCATAGTGAGCAAGTCGGTCGGCGGCCTGCAGGCAGGTATTGCCCGTGTCCAGTGTGACGATGGCATCCTCGGGCAGGGCATCGCGCAGTTCCGCCAGGGCGCGACGCGGGTGCATCGGGAGACTGGAGATAGCCGCCTCTTCCGCACGTTCGGCCCAGAGGCTTTCCAGATCAGCGCGGAAGCTGTCACGCCAGACATCGCAACGGGGCTTGGCGGTTACAGACGTAAGCGCCTCGGCCGTAAGGCGGGCATCACCTTGTGCTACAACTTCTGCCGGGAAATAGCGCCCTGGGGCAGAACCTTCGACATCGACATGAGCGATGCGCGTTTCCGACCCGACATAGTCATTGCTGTGGAAGGTCGAGTTGAACCCGAGCCGCGCGCCCAGTACGACCATTACGTCAGCCTCTTTCGTCAGGCGGCTGGCCACGCGATTGCCGCGCGGTCCGGCTTGGCCGGCAAACCACGGATGTCGGTGACGCATCACATCCGCATGGCCGGTCGAAGCAACCACCGGAACTTCCAGCTTTTCCGCAAGAGCGGTCAGGGCGTCCCGGCCAGCGCTCCATTTGAACCCAGCGCCAGCAAAAATAACCGGGCGCTCGGCCCCTGCCAGCATTTCGGAAATTGCCGTGATGTCGGCCGGCGCCGCGGGGCCTGGACGGGCTATCTTCAGCGGTTTTGGCGTTTTGGCAGGAAGATCGGCGGCAAAAAGATCGCGCGGCACATGAAGCACGACCGGACCGCGACGGCCCGTATTGGCCAACCTGAGGGCGTCTTCGAGCATCGGCGCCAAACGCGCCGGATCAGTGACCATGACCGAGCGTTTCGAAATGGGCGCAAACAACGCAACCTGATCGACCTCCTGAAAGGTGTCTTTGCACTGATCCGCCCGGGTAATCGCCCCGGCAATTACTACCATCGGAGAATACGCCAGAAACGCCTCGGCCACGGCGGTCACGATATTCACCACGCCCGGCCCCGCCTGCGCCCCAAGGACGACACCGGGCTTGCCGGTCATACGCGCCCAGGCATCCGCCATATGCCCCGCCGCGCGTTCATCGCGCGCACCGACATAGACGATCTCGCCGCCCTGATACATGGCATCATAGAGTTCAAGCATCGAACCGCCCAAAATCCCGAAGACGGTGTCGATGCCGTTGGCCTTCAATACGCGATAGACGGTTTCACCGCCTGTTATGGTTGTCATGTCTCAATCCTCGGATCTGGGGCGCAGGTTGTCAGGGTCGAAAAGCGGGGCTTCATGTATGGTCACGGGATAGGCTTTGTTCAGTAGTTGCACGCTAAGCCTGTCGCGCGGCGTGCCCTTCTTCACAAAAAGCCAACCCAGCGATTTGCCGATCGTGTAACCGTAGCCGCCCGACGTGGTCAGGCCCACGGGCTGACCGTTCAGCAAGACCGGTTCGCCGCCATGAACGTCGATGTCATTGCCGTGAATCTCAGCATAGAACAGCTCCCACTCCGGATCGCGCTCCAGCAAAGCTTGTTTGCCTATGAATTCACGCCCTTCTGAGGCGACAAAGCGTTCTAGCCCCACATCGAACGGCCCGATATCGGTAGTCAGTTCACCACTGGCACGAAAGGCTTTTTCCATACGCATGCCGTTGAAAGCATATGACCCGAGGTCGGTCAGACCATGTGCAGCGCCTGCCTGAAACAAAGCATCATACACCTCGGCGATGCGATCCAGTGGAGCGTGCAATTCCCAGCCAAGCTCCCCCACGAACGACACCCGCAGCGCGTAGCACGGTACGTCTGCCACCGTAACCTGCCGCCCGGAAAGCCACGGGAAAGCTGCGTTGGAGAGGTCTGCATCCGTCAGTTGTGACAGGATGCGGCGCGAGGCCGGACCGGACAAAGCCAGCATCCCCCAATCACTGGTGCGGTTTACAATCTGCACGTCTTCGCCGGGAATGATGTGGCGTTGGATCCAGTCAAAATCGGGATTGGCCCGAGCGATCGGCGAACCGGTGAAATACCGGTTTTCGGCTATCCGCCAAATGGTGATCTCAGTCTCGAACCGGCCCTGTTCCGTCAGCAGGTGGTTGAGACTGATTCGACCGTCCTTGCGTGGTATCCGATTGGCCGATAGCCGGTCCAGCAAGGTGTCTGCGTCCTTACCAGTGATCTCGAACTGCGCAAAGGCGCAGAGGTCAATAACACCTGCTGCTCTGCGTGTCGCATTGGCCTCGCGCATCGCGTTCGCGTGCCAGGGCTGGCGGCCCCAGCCGATTTTTTCGGTCTCCCCGATGTCACCGAAGTAACGAGGGCGCTCCCACCCCGCAATCTCACCGAAAACGGCGCCCTTGGCCACCAGCCGATCATATAGAGGGTGGCGGTTGAGCGGTCTCAACGCGTCGAATTGTTTGCCGGGGCACGGTGTGTCATGACGGCGCATGAATTCGTCCTTGGTACGCTCGACGATAAAGTGATCATTGGCAAAATCGCCATAGCGACGGGGATCAAATCCACGCGTGTTGATCGACGTTTCACCATAAACCATCCAATCGGCCAGAACTTTGCCCGCACCGCCGCCCCAGGCCAACCCAATGGAAGAACCACACGAAAGCCAGACATTCGGAGCGCCGGACGGCCCAACCAGCATACCCCCATCCGGTGTATGCGTAATGGCCCCTCGCACCACGCGCTTGATCCCCAACTCCGCCAACACCGGCATTTTGTCGAAAGCGATCATCAGGAAATCGCCAATCGAGTCATAATCGGCCTCGAACAGTTCATTCTCGGCAGCCCAGGGGGCACCTTCGGGCATTTCCCAGACCGTTGGGCACATATGGCCTTCGTAAATTCCGATAAGACCGGATTTCTGTTCCTGCCGGATGTAGCCGCCATAGGCATTGTCCCGCATCACCGGCAGCTCGGGACGGCCTTCAAATTCAGGCACCGTGTCCGTAACCAGATAGTGGTGCAGGCAACTGACCGACGGGATTTCCAACCCGAACCATTTGCCAACCTGATTGGCGTAGGACCCGGCCGCAATCACGACATGTTCGGCCAGAATGTCTCCTTTTTCCGTTCGAAGCAGCCACATATCCCCCTTTCGACTGGCCCCGAGCACCTGGTTGCGCCGCTCGATTTTCGCGCCCCGCGCACGGGCCGCCGCCGCCAGCGCCATGGTCACGCCGGACGGATCAATATGACCGTCCTCAAACGTCTGCACCGCAGCCTTGACGTCATCGACCCTGTAAAACGGATTGACCTTGGCGACCTCTGCCGGGCCAACCAGTTCCATCGGCAAGTCGAGCAGCCTGCCGACGCCCATTATGGATTTCATCCAGTCAACCTCATCATCCGTGGTTGCGATACGAAACCCGCCCACTTCGTGCCAGCCGATGCTCTGACCGGTTTCCTGTTCGACACGTTTGTAGGTTTCGATCGAGGTCTTGTTGACCCAGCCCATGACTCTGCTGCCGACCGCGTGGGCGATCTGTCCGGCTGCATGCCATGTCGAGCCGCTGGTCAATTCCGCCTTTTCGAACAGGATTGTGTCGGTCCAGCCGTTTTCGGCCAGCTGGTACTGGGCGGCGACACCCATGATGCCGCCGCCTATGATGGCGACGCGAGTAGTTCGGATCGTATCCGACATCAGAACGCCTCCTTGGCGGGTTTGAGAGAGACTTTTGCGTCAAACCGGGTGCACGAGATTTCCACTTGAAAACCGGGTACGACATCCTGCTCGGCCAGCCTTTCCAGCGGCGCGTTGATCAACGCTAACGCCACCGAGCGACCAAACCGGTAACTCCACGCAGCCGATGTGATCTGCCCAACGACCGAGCCATCGAAATAGACCGGTTCGTCGTGGATCGGGATTGCCTCGGCATCATCAAACAGCACCGAGACGACGCGGCGTGTAGGAAGACCGGCCTTTTGCAAAGCATCTTCACCGACAAAACCAGTGGCAAATGCACAGAAGGCGCCAAGGCCGGCTTCCAGCGGCGTGATGCCCGGTGTCAGCTCGTGACCGAAGGCGCGAAACCCGCTTTCGATCCGCAACGAACCGCTGGCGTAGAGGCCGGCATGGGTGGCACCCGCCGCCACAAGCGCCTCATGCGCCGCCATCGCCATGTCGGAGGGGACATACAGCTCGTACCCCTCTTCCCCGGTATAGCTCAGCCGACCCGCCCACCCCCGGGCCAATCCAATTTCGACCGGGGCGAAGCCAAAGCGTTTCAGTTCGGGCACTGGTGTATTCGATGTTGCCTGCAACACGTCGCGTGCCTTGGCGCCGGCCAACCCAAGAATGGCATACCCGCTGGTGACATCGGTAAATTCGACCCGATACTCGCCCTTGGTGCTACGCATCCGCTGAAGATCGCGCACAACCTCACCCGCGCCAACTATCATCAGATACCCGTCCGGCCCATGCCGATGCACCGTCAGATCGCTTTCAACGCCGCCGCGCGCGTTGAGGATCTGGGTATAAGCAATGCGACCCGGTTCAATATCCATCTGCGCCGCGCAGAGGCGATTGAGAAAGACGCAGGCATCCGGTCCCTGCACCATGATCTTGCCAAACGCCGACTGATCCAGAATGGCCGCCCCATTTCGGCAGGCCTCAACCTCCTGCTGCACCTGATCCCGCCATTTTGGTGCGCTAAAGGTGAGAGGAAGATGAGCGGTCTTGCTGCCGAAATGCACGGCCCGCTCCCAGCCGCCGCGCCCCTCGAACTGCGCTCCGGCATCAACCAGCGCGGCATGGATGGGTGAACGACGCTGACCTCGCGCTGTGTCCATCGACCGTCCGGGATATGGGTTGTCGTAGTGCCGCCCCAGCACTTCCGGAATTCGCGCCTCCAGCGCACCCAGCACGTTCATTTCCGGGCCAAATCGGCGAATGTCGGCCTCGTTCAGCTCCATTGTCGGCTCTCCGGAAATGATCCATTCCGCCATTGCCCTGCCCGCGCCACCGGCCAGCGCGATACCGGTAGAATTCATCCCCCCCATCAGAAACAATCCCGGAACGTCGGGGCTTTCGCCCAGCATGAACTGACTGTCCAGCGTAAAGCTTTCGGGACCGTTCAGGAGCATTCGCACCTCTGCAGTTTCCAGTGCCGGAATGCGGCGCAAGGCGTTCTCCATCATTGGCATGAAGTGATCCCAGTCCTCGTCCAGCAGATCAAAGGAAAAGTCCGCAGGCAGGTCCTTGGTGGAAATCCCCTTGGCATGGGGTTCGAACGAGCCGACCAACAACCCCTCGACATCATCGCGGGCATAAAGGTATGCATCCTGATCGTTGAGTGTTGGCAAATGCGCCCCTTTGCCCAGCTTTTGCACTTCGGCAAGCGGTTTTGTGAGGATATAGAAATGCTCGCAGGCATAGAGCGGCATATGTGCACCCGCCATCGCGGCGACTTCACGCGACCAGAGGCCGCTGGCGATTACCACCTCTTCCGCGTCAATCACGTGTGATCCGACCTCAACCCCCGAGATCCGGTCGCCTTTCTTTCGCAGGCCGGTCACCCTGGTATCTTCGAAAAACTGGACGCCACGCGCCCGTGCGCCTTTCGACAACGCCAATGCAACGTCCGACGGGTTGACCCTGCCGTCCGCCGGTGACCACACCGCTCCGATCACGTCGTCCACGTCGATCAAAGGCCAGAGTTCCTTGGCTCGCGCGGCGTCGATCACCTCGGCCTCCAGTCCGAAAGCGCGACCAAGAGACACTTGCCGTTTTATGTTGGTAAGCCGGTCGGGATTGGTGGCCAAGGTCAGCGAGCCGGTCTGGACCCAGCCGGTCGCCTGACCGGTTTCAACTTCCAACTCCTCGTAAAGGTCGATTGAGTAATTGATCAGCTTGGTCAGCGTGGCCGAAGGGCGCAGTCGACGCACCAGACCAGCGGCGTGCCATGTGGTGCCGGACGTCAGCTTTGATCGTTCCAGCACAACGATATCCCTGCGCCCGTCGCGCGCGAGGTGATAGGCGATGGAACAGCCGATAACGCCGCCGCCAATGATGACCGTGCGCGCATGGGTGGGCAGGGTCATGTCAGCACTCCGTCGCGGATCATGTCAGTGAGAGTTCCACGGAAGGCCTCCAGCGCCTCATCGATCAGCGCGGGCGTGTGGGCGGCGGATGTCAGGCCCGAAGTGTAGGACATCACGTCCACCCCACGCGCCAACATCCCGTCACGATAGGCTTTGACGATCGGCTTGGGCATCCCACGGATTTCAGCGGGGCTGAGCCCTTCAAGAGAATTGCGACCAAAGAAAACGTGAAAAACCGAACTGTCACCGTATGCGAGGCCAGGAAAGCCCTGATCGGCAATCGCGGCGTTCACGCCATTGCGCATCCGATCTGCCATTGCATCCGCCTGCGCCTGCGTTTCGCCAGTTGCCAATATCGGCATTGCCGCACAAGCGGCGGCTGCGACCAGGGGCGACCCGTTGAAAGTCCCTTTGTGGCCGACAGCGGGCGCGTATCCGTCGCGGACGGTGGTATTATTCATCAGTTCCATGATCTCGGCCCGACCACAAACCGCGCCGCCCGGCAGACCTCCGGTCACGATCTTGGCCAAAGTGGTCAAATCCGGCACGATCCCGTCGCGCGCCTGCCGTCCGCCCGGGGCCCAGCGAAATCCGGTGATGATCTCATCAAAGATCAGTACAACCCCGGCGGCCCGCGCCACATCGTGCAGGGCCCGCAGGGTTTCGGTCGACAGCGGGACGCTACCGTAGTTTGCGCCCGAGGCTTCGATGATCACAGTGCCGATGCGCTCATCCTGCAGCGCGTGTTCCATCGCCGTGGCTTCTGCCGAGCAGATATGAATCAGATCGTTCACCGCTTCGGGAATTCCAAGCGAAAAGGGTTGATCACTGCCAGGCTTGGCCCCCTTCAACGCATGATCGTGCCAACCGTGAAAATGCCCGTCGATGCGAAGAACGTGGTCTTTTCCGGAAAAGGCACGCGCCAGCCGCAGGGCCAGCATCGTGGCCTCGGTACCAGACGACGTAAAACGCGTCCGCTCAGCAGAAGGATAGAGCCGATTTATCCATTCCGCCCATTCGATTTCACCCGCATGGCAATCGGCGGAAAAAACCGAACGCTCTGCCTGAGCATGGATCGCGTCGACAATCGAGGGATGGCAATGCCCCAGCATCTGGCTGGCCGAACCCATCTTGAAATCGATGTAGCGCCGTCCTTCGACGTCCCATTTCTCGGCCCCGAATGCACGTTCAATGTAAATAGGATGCGGATCGCGATACCGAAGTTCGTGGCTGACACCGCCCGGCAAAGTTGTACGCGCACGGTTGCTTAGGTCTTGGTTTTTCATTCCGGTCGTCCGGTTTGAGCCCGTGTCAGGCGGATGTCAAAGTTTGTCCTGATGGCCCGATCCAGATCGTCGGGCACATGGTCGGGAAAATGGCTGTTCAGGATTTCACGGGCTTTGTCGCGCGCCACTTCGCCGACACGCAATGCACCGTCATCCTGCCACTCACGCGGGGCACGGCGATCACCGATCTCGGGGTAGAAGTAGTCCGATTTCATTCGGCTGAATGTGTGCTGTTCCGCCAGATAGTGCCCTTCGCCGCAGCACACCGCTGCGATAACGTCGGCAGCGATATTTTCCGGCGTCGCTTCGATTCCGCGGATTGTCCGAAGGATATTTCCCAGCAGATCGTTGTCGACGATGTAGGCCGCGTGGCTGACGCCCAGAAGGCTCGACATCATACCCGCAGCCTGCGTGACGATGTTTGATCCCGCGTGCGCCGCCATGGTCACGGCCAACGATTTCTCGGCCCCATATTGCGCGTCCAGCCGCTTGGCGTCGGTGATGCCGGCAATCGAGCTTGTGGGAAGATCCCAGTGGCGGCCCATTTGCGCCGCACCAGCCATCAGAATGGCCTGCTCACCCCCGCCGCCGCTCATCGAGCCGGTGCGCAGGTCCGCGACCAGGGGCTTGGGTGCAAAGATCGCCTTCACCTCGGGATTGACCAGACGCGCGAAGACCAACCCGGCCAGAGTTTCTGCCACCGCCTGCACCAGGGAACCGGCAATCGTGGCCGGGCTGGTTGCACCGGCCTGGCCTGCGCTGATCAATTGCACAGGAAACCCAGCATTGATGGCCAGTTCCAGAACATCGCAGGCTTCTTCCGCAAACCGCATCGGTGGCACCACGTGACACACCATGACAGTCAGAAACGGCCGGGCGCGAAATGCGGCTTCTCCACCGGCGAAGTCATAGCAAAGCCGGGCGATCTCAGCGACGTTCTGCGGCTCGGTAATCGAGATCGAAACGTGTTTGGACGTGCCCGACAGACAGGCGTAGGCAGTGTTTAGATCCATCGCCGCGTTGTCTTCGATATCCCGCGCGACAACCGACCTGCTGAAGTGATGGATGTTGTCCATCCGATCCACGATCCGTGCCGCGTCGTAGAGGTCCTGCAACGTGGAGTCGCGATAGACATGTGTCTCCAGATCGAACACGCCGGGTGCCGCGCCACCTGTGGACATGTGCACGCTGGAACCTTCGATTTTCAGATCGCGTTCTGGTTTTTGACCGCACAGAATGAAGCCACGCTGCGCCCCATCAATAGCCCATCGCACCAAGTTCTGCGGAAACAACAACCGACCGCCGTCGGTCTGCGCGCCGCCGGCCGCGACAACTTTCTCGATCATCGACGGGGTTGCCTGACTTAAACCAAGCGTTTCCAAAAGCGAAAACGCAGTCTTTTCAACGAGCTTCACTTCCTCAGGTGACAGTGGTTTCAGTCGCCCGCCGCTGACCCCCGGCCAAACCGGAGGAGAGGCATCCGAACGTGTTGTTTGTGCAAGGCGATCTTTGCGACCGCGCCTTCGGATCGAATTGGGCATGAACTCATGAGTCGAATTTTCTGCACATTCAATCTGCGCGCAAAACAACTAATTTACAAAAGCGGTTTTCTCAGCAAATGATGAGCTGAACTTATCTATGAGACACTCGTGATACCGTCCTTGCCCGCACTACGTGCCTTCAACGCAGCAGCCCGATTGGGAAGTTACCGCGCCGCGGCCGAGCAGTTGATCGTGACACCGACCGCTATCAGTCACCATATTCGCGGTCTGGAAGACCAGCTTGGCGTCAAACTGTTCGAACGCTCGGGCCGCGACGTCGTGCTGACGGAAGACGGAAAGCGGTTGGCGGAGGCAACTTCGCAAGCCTTCGGAATACTGGAAAGCGCCGTTCGCACCCTGCACCGCACTTCTCGCAGGGTGGTGCGTCTTTCTGCGGGGCCGATCTTTACGGCGCGTTGGCTGATGCCACGGATCAGCGACTTTTGGGAGACTCACCCGGACATCGAACTCGAGGTACTGCCGTCCTTCCGGCCAAACACACAGGATCGCGGTAACGTCGACATTGTGATCCGCTGGGACCGCATGGCCGAAATGCCGGGTGATGTCATCAAGTTGCTGGAACTATGTCCTGTTGCGATTGCATCCGAAGACTTCGTCAATAGCCATGGCCCCATAAAAACCCCCAAGGACCTGATGGAGTTGCCGCTGATGCATCAGAGAAATCACTGGGGATGGCTGGACTGGTTCGCTGCGATGGGTGTGACGAATGTTGCCCCCCTGCGCGGCCCGATTTTCGAGGATGCAAACGTCCTGTTGCGTGGCGCTGCCGAAGGTCAGGGCGTGATTGTTGGCTGGCTGCCGCTGATTGATCAGGATCTGGCGGAAAGCAGAGTGGTTCGGCTTTTTGATGAAGAAATTGCCCCAACCCATGGTTACTTCGTTGAGGTGCAGAACGGCAGCAAGCCGCGCCCGGAGGCGCGCAAGGTCGTGGATTGGTTGTCTGCCCAAAGCAGCCAAAATGCGCCCGACAGCCCGCAAGCAATCAGTTGAGAAGGATCGCGAATTCTACGCAGATATCTTGAACCAAGGGCGTTCGGTTTTCGCCCAAAATCTTGTTCGGACTGCTAAGCCGACGCTTGGGAAGCCGCGTTGATCTTTGATCTCGAAGCTCCAAACCTTTCCAGTACGTTCCGGGTAACACGTTCGACCTGCCAGTCGCGCCGGGTCAATCCCATGACCCACTCGCATGTCGCAGCATTGAAAACCTCACCCTTTCCACGCTTCCAGTGCACGATTACCCCGTTGCCGCGGCTGCTGCGGTCCAATGTTTCCGCAGTGACGTCACCGAACATGGCCTGCGCTTTGAAGGTCGCATCCGCGTCTCCGATATATACAGTTTCGCCCCAGATACCGTGCTCGGGCTCGACATTCGTGGCCAGACCAAGCGCCAGTATCTCGACATTCGGATCTGCACCGTCAGAGCCGGTGGCAAAGGGAAGGCCATCCTCCATAAGGTAATCCACGCCATCCACTTCGTAGCCAAAAATTCGTGATTCTGCGCCCAGCTGGTCGCCATAACCCAGGTGAGTGCCGTTCAGCGCCCAGTGCTGCGGGCGATAGACAGTAAAGCCGCCGCTGCCTTGTCCAACACAGCGTCCCAGACCAGCGTAAACCCCTTTTAACCCGTTGGCCGCAAACGTTTGGGCGCCGGGCCAGTTCACGGGTGCGACCTCCCAGGCGGTCGTCACCAAGTGCTCTTGATCGGTGCCGTTCAGCGGGTCCTCATCGGCGGTGTATTTGTAGCAAACCTGGGTCCGGCCTTCATCCTCGATCCGCGTCTGCCACAAGAAGTTTCCACCAAACCGAGCGACCCGGCCTCCGTTCTCGGAATAACGGTCCACAGCGCGGCGCATGTTTGCCGACCAATACTCGTCATGCCCGACAAAGACTGCGCATCGATAGCGCTCCAACAGCTGTGGATCGGCGTCTAGATCGTGTTGAGTGGCGAAATCGAACTCGAACCCCTGCGTCTCGGCCCAGCGGGCAAAGTGACGTTCGTAACTGGCCCATCCAGCCGATGCATATTTCTTGGAGTAGCCATAGGAATAAGCCCATTCCATATACGGGTACCGCACCATGCCGCCGGGGACGTGCGGCGCCTCGGGAACGGCGCGCGGGGCGCCCTCGGGCAGTTTGCAGAACCCGCGTGTCCAGGGACGCTGAGTTGATACGACCGGTGAAAACGCATCGCCATCGGGTCCGGTGATCCCTTCGTAATGGTTGGAACCGCCCCAGCAGTTATAGGCCAGCCATGTTCCCGTTGCGCAGATCAGCACGAATGGTGCGGGCGGTCTGCCCAGCGCACGACGCAGCAGGAACAGATGATGTTCCTCAACCCGGTCACCGTTCCGTTCGGCACTGAAAGTGATCAGATAACCACCTTCTTTCCAGTCATCCGGGATGGCGAATTCATATGAGACGTCCCAACCACACCCATTTACCGAACAGTCCAATGGTGTCTTCTGATGCATACCTTTCAACCCGGCCTTCTTGAGCAGCGGTTGGTACCGGACACCATCCTGGCCGATCTCCAGATTCCACTTTTCGGCCGTGGTCGAGACCCGTAGTGTCAGTGTGTCACCGGGCAAATAGGTCATGCGGTCGGTATAGCCCCAGATTTCCAGCACTTCTTCGTCACGCGCCGGGCCGATGTAGTAATTGTCCAGAATATGCCGGGCTTTGGCCCGCGTGCGCGGCGTTGTTGCGGGGCTAAGTGTTTCCGAACTGTTCATTGGGCTGATCGTGCTCCGAAGTTTCACCGCAGCATGTCGATTTTAACCGCTATTTCCAGTTCAATCTTCAATTCGGAGCGGGTCAGATCGGACGTTCGGCAACGACACTTGGCGCTGCCGAACGATATTTGGTTTGACTTGGTATATTGGGGCGAGCCTTTCGAGTTACCCAGCCACGTCCTCAGTTTCTTCACTTCCCGGTTCAAAGAATGCGTTCTGCCCCAAAGCGAGAATTCAGACCTGCTCCAAACTCGCGCCGGAGGTCTGTTCGACGCCATGATGGACCGAATAAAGCCGCCCCATTATATGTGCGTCTGCGAACCCTCCCGGGCGCCTTGCGTACCGTCGAAGAGTGCCTTCAATCTCGAAGCCGAACGCCTCGTAAAGCGCAATTGCCCGATCATTGTCGGACCAGACAAGCAAGCCGGTGCGTTCCAGCTGCAACCAGTTGTCGGCAAGGTCCAGCAAGGCGTTCATCATGGCTTTGCCGATGCCGTTGCCCTGGCAGTCACTGCGCACCGCGATCAGGTCAATCTCACCGACATGGTTGTGGCGTGGAACATCGGGAAAAGTGCTCATCTGGCAATACGCAACGACGTCTTCACTGGTCTCAGCGACCAGCCGGTACATGCCGGGTGCAGCCGCAGTTCGTTCTGCCACAAGCGCGTCGGGCACGAAGGGCAACCGCATCGTACCAAGCATAACTGTCGGATCTGAAAGGACCTTTGCGACGGCTTTCGTGTCTTCCGATGCAACGGGGCGTATTGAGAAATTCATTTGTTAACTTCCTTTTGCAATAGTGTGTGACCCGAGCCTGTGCTCGGATCACTTCCGCGCCGACGATTGCTATTGTGCAGCAACGTGATGCGCGTGGGTGCAGGCGCGACCCATGGCGTCGACGTGGCGATGATCAGTACCGCAACATCCGCCCAGCACCCGCAGGTTGGGCAAAATCTCCATCAGCCTGCGATAGTCCTCGCCCAGTTCCGCCGGGTTGCCATCGTCCAGCACTTCGCTTTCATCAAGTTCGGCATGCGACATGCGAGACGCGTTGGCACGGATACCTCCGATACGGCGCAGCCACTCGCCACCGTCGCGCAGCACATGTTCAAAGTGATCCGGATGCGCGCAGTTGACCATGAAGTAAATCGGGTAACCATCGGTTGCCTCGTCGACCTCCCGGATCGCGTCGGCCAGTGATTGTCCGGTCGCAAGCGCGCCGTCGGTTTCCACGGTGAACGCAATGACCACCGGCACGCCCTGCGCTTTTGCCGCCAGCGCGATGCCTGTCGCCTCGGGCGTGTTGTTCATCGTGATCGCCGTCACCATGTCGGCACCGGCGTTGGCCATGGCCGCAATCTGGGGCGCGTGGTAACCTTTGGCTTCTGCCGCCGTCATCAGCTCGCCCGGTACGTAACCATCGCCGCGCGGACCGACGCACCCGCTGATCACCAGCGGAGAAACGGAGCTTTCGTGCCGGTTGCGCAACGTGCGCATAAGGTAGATCGCATCGGCATTGATCTTGTCGAGATCGCCCGCGCTGTAGCCCAGCTTTTGCCCCCAGTCCCGGCTGGAGCGCCATGTTGGGCTTTCCAACACAAAACCAAGCCTATGCGCCTGCGCGACCGCAATGTGGCGTTCGAAATAGTCGATAAGGGCATTCCGCCCTTTTTCCGTTTCCAGCAGAACGAATGACGCAAAGAGTGGCAAGTCAATCTCGTCGTGAAAAATGAGTGTCGTTTCAATACCGCCATCCGTCAGAAAATAGCTCTCGTTTGACAGTGGCAGAACGGTATTGGTGGGGTTGGTATGATCGGACATAATCGCCTCCCTCGGCACGTTTCGATCCAACAGCACTAGGTCAGATGCGATGAGGCTGCTGGGAGGCAGGTTGGAGATTTCCGGGATATTGCGGGGATTCTTTATCCCACTATGCTTGGAAGACGAAATTCGAAAAGCGGGTTACCGCAGTGATTTACTCGTTCGAGCCCTTTGTTCTGGATGTATCGCGCCGTGAACTGCTGTGCGACGGGCGCACTGTTCACCTGCAACCCCAGGTCTTCGACCTGCTGAGTTTGCTTGTTGAAAATGCACATCGCGTGGTCAGCCGGGATGAGATTGTGGAAAAGGTCTGGAAGGGGCGTATCGTTTCCGAGGACGCCATTTCCAGTCGGATCCGGGATATTCGGCGCGTTTTGACCGATACGGATCAGGACCCGAACCTGATCCGCACCGTGCGTGGCCACGGCTTTCGGTTTACGGGTGACGTTACACTGCGCGCCAAGGCCGAAGCGCGCGACGACCATCTGCCGGAACCAAATCAGGGTGACGACTCTGCAGACAACGAGAACCCGCTCAGCCATGACCCCCAACCTTCGATCGCGGTTTTACCCTTTCAAAGAAACGGCGATCTGGACAGGTTCGAAGCCATCGAGGAAGCGATCCCCAGGGAATTGATCATGACGTTGGCCAGCCTGCGCTGGATCAAAGTGGTCTCGCATGGCTCGGCCTTCAAATTTCGGGGGAAACAGGTCGATCTGGCTCAGGTCAACAACATCCTGAACGCGCGTTACTGCCTGACTGGCGTGGTTGAACTGACGGGAAGCCGGATCACAATTGACACAGAGCTGTCAGACACCCGCAGTTCAGAAGTCATTTGGGCGCTCAGGAAAAGCGCGAATATCGACGACATACACACGTTGCGTGCCGAGATAGCAGCCAACGTGATCATGGTTGCCGAACTTGAGATACCGCAGCATGAAACTGCGTCGCTTGGGCCGGTGGACGCCGAAAACCTGGATGCATGGTCCGCCATGCATCTGGGGTTTCACTACATGAGCCAGTTCAGCCGCAAGGGCAACGAGATGGCCCGGAAGATGTTGGGCCGCGCAATTGATCTGGAGCCAAAGCTGGCGCGGGCTAGCGCTGGGATGGCGTTCGTTCGCTTTCAGAACGCATTCATGCGCTACACCCCGGATTACTCGACTGAGGCGGACAGCGCCCGCAGATTTGCCGAACAAAGCCTGTCGCTGCAACCACGTGATCCTTTTGCGAATTTCATGATGGGACGATGCCACTGGCTCGACCACGACCCGGAGGGCAGCAAACAATGGTTTACCCAGTCGATCAGCGCCTGCCCAAACTATACCTGGGGTTATTACGGGGCCAGCTGGGCAAGCGTCTTCACGGATGATTTCGAGACCGCCATGGGCAACGCCAACCGGGCTATCGATCTGAGTCCCATCGATCCGTTTCGGCCCGGAATGACCGGGAACAAGATGTGGGTGTACATTGCGCAGGAAGACTACGAATCCGCTGTGAAATGGGCCGAGATTGCGGCCAGAACGCCGTGGGCGCATGCCGGTATGGCCTTTTTTGCAGCGATGAGCCAATGGTTGAATGAAAATCCCGACAAAGCCGCATGGTGGGTAACCGAGGCGCGCCGCCGTAACCCGGTTCTACGGAAAGAGCATGTGTTGGCACTTGTTCCAGCTTCCAGTCTCAGTTTTCGACGAGTGTTGTCAGAGGCGCTGACAGCACTGGAAATCTGAATCCTTCCTACGATACCCGACCTTCCTGACTGCGGGTCACGGGGATCGAATTGGTTCAATCAGGTCATTTCAAAGCCCTGAATACCTACCGGGCCAATACCCATTCTCGGCTCAAAATGAAGGCACTGCATTCAGTCGTCAGATCTTCGAACCGCGATCTTTCCTTCACATACAAATAGACCTGCCTCTTGTCGGAAAGGTCTGCAATGGGACGAAATGCGGTGGTTTCTGGAATAAAGCGCGCAACCGTCTGGGGGAGAACGGTAACCCACTCTCCGGTTCTGACCATGGTTATAAGCGAATGCGTGTTGTGGATAGTAACATCGGCCTCCTCAATCGCGTTCACGAATTTTGGCGTCTGGATGAGATCGCACAAGGCATTTCGGACAAATGAGGCTGCCATCACATCATCGACGGATGGCGGTTCGGGTCTCGTGTTAAGCGGATGGTCGGACGCGCACACGAGCCCGAATTGATCTTCGAACAGGGGGATCGCCTTGATGCCCTTTAAAGGATGAAACCCCGACGCGATCCCGATGTCAGCTTTGCCGTCGGATAGCGCATCCAGAACCTGTTGGGTGTCCGTATCCCGCAGCTCGACTTTCAGTCCGGGAAAACGGCAGGTCATGTACTCCAGAACCGAAGGAAACATCAGTGCCGCGACCGAGGGGACGGACACTATCCGTATCAGGCCGTGAATGGCGTCCGCTGCTGCTTCGATAGATTGAACGGTCTGATCAAACTGGCGAACTTGTTTCAGAGACATTTCGAACACCTGCTCTCCCAAAGCGGACAAGTGGTTCTTTCGTTCCCCTTCAAACAGCTTTTTGCCCAGGTGATCCTCAAGCTGTTTCAGCGTCATTGAAACAGCCGATTGCGTGCGACCCAAGCGATCGGCCGCCTCGGCCAGGTTGCCTGTTTGGGCAACGGTACAGAAACAGCGCAGCATTTCGATCTTGATAGCCATGCTTCAAATTCTCTGAAGTTTAGTTAAGTTATTTGAGTTTGACTGATATCGATTGTGAAGTCCATTCTGCCCCAAATTTATTCTGAACTTGGGGCCCAACGTGACCAAACTGAACCTGATTGCTGGCGAATGGCTGGCTGGCGAAAGCGAGATCGAAAACCGCAATCCCTCAGATTTGAGCGACCTGATCGGTCGCTTCGCTCAAGCCAGTGCGGATCAGCTTGAGGCCACACTGGATCAGGCGCGCATCGCTCAAGCCGAATGGGCGGCATATGGGCTTGAGCGCAAGCAGGCAGTTCTGCTGAGTATTGGCAACGAACTGATGGCCCGCGCCGAGGAGCTGGGCAACCTGCTCAGCCGTGAAGAGGGCAAGCCGCTGGCCGAAGGCAAGGGCGAGGTTTATCGTGCCGGGCAGTTCTTCACCTACTATGCTGCAGAGTGTTTGCGTCAAATCGGAGAGAACGCCGATTCCGTGCGCCCTGACATCGAAATCGATGTCCGGCGCGAGGCCGTCGGTGTCGTTGCCGTCATCAGCCCCTGGAACTTTCCGACCGCCACCGCCTCGTGGAAGATTGCTCCGGCGCTGTGCTACGGCAATGCCGTAGTTTGGAAGCCTGCCAACATCACTCCGGCCTCGGCTGTTGCCCTTGCCGAAATTATCAACCGCCAGGACATCCCCAAAGGTCTGTTCAGCCTTGTCATGGGGTCAGGCCGGTCCATCGGACAGCGGCTTGTCGAAAGTCCCAAGGTCAACGCAATCTCGTTCACCGGCTCGGTTCCGGTCGGCAAGGGAATTGCCACCGCAGCCATCCAGAACCTGACCAAGGTGCAGATGGAAATGGGGTCGAAAAACGCGCTGGCCGTTATGGACGACGCCGACCTAGACCTTGCTGTCTCGCTGGCGTTGAGCGGGGCCTTTGGGGGCACCGGTCAGAAATGCACGGCGTCCTCACGTCTTGTGGTTCATGCCGCCGTGCATGATGCTTTCGTCGAGAAACTGGTGGCTGGTGCGCAGGCCATGAAAGTCGGTCACGCGTTGGAAGATGGAACCCAGATGGGCCCCGTTGTCAGTGAGCAGCAACTGGCCGAGAACTTCGCTTACGTCGATCTGGGCAGGTCTGAAGGCGCCGAGCTGGCCTGTGGCGGACAACGTTTGGATATGCCCCATGACGGCTACTACATGAGCCCGGGCGTATTTCTGAACACCACCAACGATATGTGCATCAACCGCGAAGAAATGTTCGCGCCGCTGACCTCCGTGATCAAGGTGGGCAGCTACGATGAGGCGCTGGCCACCGTCAATGACACCAATTTCGGGCTGACTTCGGGCATCGTCACCCAAAACCTGGCCCGCGCCACGCATTTCCGCCGCAACGCGCGCACCGGGGTCGTGACCGTGAACCTGCCGACCGCTGGCACCGATTATCATGTGCCCTTTGGCGGGCGCGGCGACAGCTCCTACGGACCGCGGGAACAGGGCAAGGCGGCCGCCGAGTTCTACACGACCGTCAAAACCGCCTATATCAGCGCAGGAAAGCCGGTGTGATGCGAATTGACGGGCTGCAATACGCCAACTGGTCGGAAAAAATCTTTCGGCAGTTGCGCGAGGGTGGCGTGGACGCGATCCATGTCACCATCGCCTATCACGAGAACTTCCGGGAAACCGTACTGAACTTCGAAAAATGGAACCGCTGGTTCGAACAATATCCAGACCTGATCGTGAAGGGCCGATGGGCCAGCGACATTGACGAAGCGCGCGAAACCGGGCGCACGGCCATCTTCTTTGGTTTCCAGAACCCGTCGCCCATCGAGGACGATATCGGCTTGGTCGAAATCCTGCACACGCTGGGTGCCCGCTTCATGCAGTTGACCTACAACAATCAGTCTCTGCTAGCCACTGGTTGCTATGAGGCAGACGATACCGGTATCACCCGCATGGGCAAACAGATCATCAAAGAGATGAACCGGGTCGGTCTTGTCGTGGATATGAGCCATTCGGCGGACCGCTCTACTATCGAAGCTGCAGAATTGTCCGAGCGCCCGATCGCCATTACGCACGCCAATCCGTACGAGTGGTCGCCGGCCCTGCGCAACAAGCGTGACGCGGTGATCCGGGCGGTGACAGAAAACGGTGGTATGCTTGGGTTCTCCGTCTATCCTCATCACCTGAAGGACAAGTCCGACTGCACGTTGGAGAGTTTTTGCGAAATGATCGCACGGACCGCCGAGAAATATGGCGCGGAACATCTCGGGATCGGAACGGATTTGTGCCAGGACCAGCCCGACAGTGTGGTCGAATGGATGCGGGTTGGACGATGGACCAAGGAAATCGACTATGGCGAGGGGTCGGCCAGCAATCCCGGCTTCCCTCCGATGCCGTCCTGGTTCCGCGACAATCGGGACTTTGGCAACATCGAAAACGGGTTGCGCGCGACCGGTCTGAATGATGACGAAGTGGCCGGTATCATGGGTGGAAACTGGTACAGGTTCTTTGCCGAGAACTTCGTCGCCAAGGGGTAGCCGAATGAAGACACAGGCGCAGACAAAGATCGAAAGACGGAACCCGGCGACGGTGATGAGGTTGTCGCGACTGGGGTCGCTGCATCAGTGTCGGCTCAGCTTCATGCGGCAACTGACCCGCCGTATGGCGCGGGAAAACTGGTCGTTCACGCGGCCTGTGTTCGACATTGACGCCAAAGGTGTTGGGCACGCTGTCTACACCGCCCACGGACCGGAACGGGCGTATTCGCTGGTAGCCTTTGCACATGACCTGCCGCCGGAACAACGTTCGGATCGGGTAATTGCAGAAGCCTGGGATGCCACCTTTGCCTTGTTCGATGGCATACCGACCGAGGCAGATATCGAGCGCCTTTCACAAAATGTACCACTGCAAGAAGCCGGTCGTGTCAGCGAAAGCGAGTTGTCGTTGTCTCGCGCGAACCGGTCGGTTCGGCTTTGGGAGCATGTTGTTGATGCTCTGGCGGCAGGGCGGCAGCCGGATCTGGAGCAGATTTACCAGGTCGGTTACCTGATGCGCACCACGGCCGTGTACGGGTCGGGCAAATTTGGCGCAGCGGATCGCGAGAATATCGCGGATCGCCCGGAAACGAGCGCGCCCTTTCAGGCCGAAATGCTGTCGGTTTTTCTGACCCGGGCGTTCGTGCGGGATTTGGTGCAGCACATGGCCGATGCCAAGGGCGCGGGACGGACGATCAAACTGGACCCGGCCGTTGCTCGTTGGTTGGGGATTGGCAATTCGACGGGCCTCGGCATGGCACCGTTCATCGTCAACCATCCGGTCCTGTTCAACAACTGGATCATGGCTCGGGAAGAGGCAATTGCCCGCGTTCGCTCGGTTGAAACCGCCACGGCAGCGGAGACAACCCGCTTCCGCCATATTTTTGAACGCAGCCGCCTGTCGACGTCATGGTGGCGCTCTGAGCATCCCATACAGGTCGAAAAACTGACAACGCTGAGAGCCGATTTGCAAGCGATCGCGGACTATCTGGAGCAAGACGGATTGACCGGCAGTCACCCATGGGACCGGTTGGCGAGCTGGGCGGAAACCGTGCTTAGCGAAGAAGGACAGGAGCTGTTGGCTTCTCTGATCCTTGAACCTTATGGCGACCTTGTGGATGATTTGGCCACCTGTATGGCCGACAGCAATGCCGACGCGTTTGTTATCAACGGAGCGATGCCGATCAGCGAGGTGCGCAACCTGATACAAGGCACATTCGGCTGGGCGCTCGACCTGGATTGGGATGCCACCGATAATTGTGCCCGCGCATGGTATGTGTCTGAGGAAAAGCTGGAACCCCGCATGGGCGAACGGTTCGAAGAACCCATCGCGGATTACGAGCAGCCATTGGCCCCAGCTCGGGATGCTGCTACGGCCTTTGCCGCGCTGAATGATTGGGACGAAGACCAACCGGTGGCCGAGTTCCTGCTGCGCCACCCGGAACACCGTCACACCATCCGGCGCGCTCAGATGAGCCGTACCGCGCCTTACGGCGAAATTCATGACAATACGATCAGCGCCGCGGTATCCCCCCTTGATATGTTGCGGGCAAAACTCTCGTTCTTTGGCGCGACACATTTCGATCCGCGTTCAGATCGCTGGGTACGCATTTGCATGTATGCCGGTGCGCCTTATCCCGATGAGTTGACTTCCGAAAACGCCGACCTCTGGGTCTATCCGGAGGTGCCGGTATGAGCGTCTCGCTGAACGAGATCGAGGCAACCGCCAAACGAGCGGCCCGCGGCGCGGGCTATTCCTGGGGACAGGCTGAAGAGGCATCGAAAGCAACCCGTTGGCTATGTGCACAGGGATTGGATGGCGCCGGAACTCTGGCCCGGCTGTTGCAACTTGGGTTGTCTGCGCAACTTACCGCACATCGTCCTCAGCGAATTGAGAGCCCGTGGCAGAGTGAAAGCGATATGTGCCCTTTGGCGGCTGGCCCGCTCTTATCCGATTGCGCTCATCTTCTGACGGTCGGCCCGGTCGAAATGCGTGATGTTGCGACACCTGCCCTACTGTTGCCCTTCGCCGCCAATGCGGCACGCACCATGCAGCACCCGTTGATCATGGAAATCGACGATGTGCAGGTATTGACAGATGGGGTAGGCCTGACTGCACCTGACACTTTGCCAAGGACAGCGCGATGGGTCTGCATTGCACTGGGTGACGAGCCCACCACCCGGCGGAAACGGCATACACGTGCGCACCCTGCGCCGGATGATTGGGCCGTTCTGAACCGTTTTGCCCACCGAACGTACGCTCCCGCAACCGAGGAATCCCGCCTGCTGGGCGCAGGGGCCGGGCTTTCCGACAATGACTGAAGAGATACGAAAGTGACTGACACACGGACCCTGACTCTGACAGAAATCGAGGATCTTTCATTCCGCGCCCTGATTGCGGCTGGCACGTCCGAGGACAACGCCCGCCCGCTGGCGCAAGCAACCGCCGCGACCGAAGCAGATGGCGTTGCAAGCCATGGCCTGGCCTACATCCCGATCTATTGTGAGCATGTACAGTGCGGTAAGGTCGATGGGCTGGCCAAGCCGGTCCTTTCGCGCCCAAAGCCTGGCGTTGTGACCGTCGATGCGGCAACCGGTTTTGCCCATTCTGCAATTGATCTGGGATTTGAAACTCTGATCCCTGCTGCGCGCGAACAGGGCGTTGCCGTCCTCGCCATAAAAAACAGCTACAATTGCGGCGTTCTGGGCTATCACACCTACCGGCTGGCGCAGGCCGGACTGGTTGCGCTGGGGTTCACCAATGCGCCCGCCTCGATCGCACCTTCGGGGGGCGCAAAACCCGTCGTAGGCACCAATCCATTTTCCATTGCCGCGCCGGGCACCGATGGTCAACCCGCACTGCTGATCGACCAAAGCGCCAGCACTATCGCCAAAAGCGAGGTCATGAAACATGCGCGTGAAGGCAAACCGATCCCGGTTGGCTGGGCGCTGGATGCCGATGGCAACCCGACCACCGACCCGGAGGTCGGCCTCAAGGGGTCAATGGCGCCGTCCGGTGGATACAAGGGTGTCGGCGTCGCGCTGATGGTCGAGCTTTTGGCAGCCGCGCTGACGGGGGCCACGCTGGGCATCAATGCCTCGCCTTTTTCGGGAACAGCAGGCGGCCCTCCGAAAACCGGCCAGTTCTTCATCGCAATCGATCCGGGCGCGACGGCAAACGGATCGTTTGAGACCGGTGTTTCCGGCCTCGTCGAAGCGATCCGCTTTCAGGACGGGGCTCATTTGCCCGGTGACGGTCGCCGCGCCAAACGTTTGGCAGCCCGCAAGGACGGGGTGGCCGTGAACACCGCGACGCTTGCCAAGATTGAGGCATTACTTGGATAGGCGGCGCGGTTCTACAAATGAGAGACTTGCCCCAGCGCAATTTCGCGTTGTCGCATTTGATGGCCTTCGCGGATCAGATTGCCACAGGTTTGCCTACGACGAGCCGCCCCAGGTGTCTGATAGGGTGAAACCACTAGGAAATGGGTCTGACGGGTCCAAACCGATCTGGCTCAATCCATAAATCCAGCACTGTCCCGAAATCCTGTTTTGAACGCTTTTGCACGGGCCGACATAGGTTTCAGACAAGATTTCGGTCACAAACTCACTTCCGATAATCGAGCGTGAAACAACCCTGTCACCCGGCTTTGTTGAGCCCTCGAAATACCGAACCGCCATATTCGCGTTTGACCCGGTCCCGCACGGGGATCGATCGACCCGACCGGGCCGCAATGTCGTGCAGGTCCGGACCGCGCCGTCCGCATCCGTACTCCGGAACATGACATATGCCAAACCGTTCAAGGCGGACGTTGTCGGATGCTGGATGTCAATGCTGGATGCGATCAGTTCCCGGAGGTAGATACCGTTTTCGGCTAGCCTGCGGGCATTGCCCGGTTCAATCGTCAGTTCCAATTGCTCGACATCCACCAGCGCATAGAAGACGCCACCGAAACAGATGTCGTATTTGATCGGACCCCATTCAGGAGTTTCGATCACTTCGGCTGTCGCCAACACGAACGATGGCGGCATGTCCAACGATACACGAGTGACCTTGCCATTCTCGCAACGCGCAATGGCGCGGACCAATCCAGCTGCCGTATCCAGTACGACCTCGGTCTCGGGTTCGACCATTTCCTTCATGCCGGTTTCCAGAATGGCGGTCACGGCACACATGGCATTGGAACCGGACATCGCATGCGCCTGATCTGGTTGCAGCACGATAAAACCGGTGTCTGCCTCTGGCAGGGTGGCAGGAACCAAAAGCACGACCGAGCCCGCCGGACCGGAACGCGGCTCGGAACACAGCAAACGCCGCAAGCTGTCATCGACCTTGTTGATGTGGTCAAGCTTGTCGGCCATGGTCGTGCCCGGAATATCAAGAACGCCACCGGTAACAACGCGACCGATCTCACCGGCGCAATGTACGTCGACCAGTTGCAGAATACGTGTCCAACGCATCGGGAACTCCTTTCAGGCTACGGCTTGCGCACCGGTTATCTCGACCACGGAACCGCAAAGGTATCCAGCTTCCTCAGAAGCCAAAAAAGCGACCAGTGCCGCGATTTCTTCGGGTTCGCCGATCCGGCCGTAGGGCACCAGAGCGTTGAGATCGTCTATGCTTCGCCCGGTCCGGGCGAGGTTGCTTTCCAACATTGGCGTGCGCACTTCTCCCGGCGCGATCCCGTTTACGCGGATTTTGTCAGGCGCATAGTCGCGCGCAAGGTTTTCTGTAAACGCGACAACCGCCGCTTTCGACGTGTTGTAGGCGATATGGCCCGGTGCAGGATGAATACCCCACTGCGATGCCGTGTTGACGATCGCACCGCCGCCCTGGGCTTGCATGACCGGAATGACCGCCCGGCACATATGGAACAATGCGTCTACATTAACCTTGAAGGTCAGTTCCCAGTCTCCGGCGCTCAGTTCCAACAACGGTCCACGCCGCATAAGCCCGGCATTGTTGCATAATACATCAATGCGGTCTCCGTCATCGGTCAGACCGCTCACAAATCTTCCGATCGCATCAGCGTCTGTCAGATCCACCGTTCGAAAGTCTGCTCTGCCGCCTTCTGCGCGGATTGCGGCAGACAGTGTTTCGGCACTTTCCGCATCGTTGTCCACGATCCAGACCATCGCGCCCTCGGACGCGAAACGCCGGCAAATTGCAGTCCCGATACCGCCTGCCCCTCCGGTTACGACAACTGTCTTATTCTCGAAACGATGCATGGATTACCTCATTTGGCTGGCGCCATTCACGTCCAGGACAGCGCCTGAAAGCGAGGGTTGTGACGTGCGCAGAACAAACGCAACAAGCTCGGCGATTTCAGAGGGTTCCGCCATTTGCCCGATCGGAATACCGCCCAATGCCGCGGCCGCGCCATGTTCCGCAACAAATGCTTCGGACATTTCGGTTCGAACCCAGCCGGGGGCCAGCGCGGTAGCCGTGATGTTGTCACGACCGAACCCGCCTGCGATACTCTGCGTCAGATTGATCAGTGCGGCCTTGGTCGCACCGTAGGACATCGCATCCGGCCGGTATCCACCCTGACCCGCACGCGACGCCATGTTTATGATCTTGCCGCCGTCATTTTCACGAAAGTGGCGGATTGCAGCGCGGCAGAGATCGGCCGCGGCCACAAGGTTTATCTGAACGTCGCGCGCCCAAGTGGCTTTCCACGCGTCCAGTGGATCATCGATGGATGACGGAGACAATATGCCAGCGTTGTTTATCAGCGCGTGAATGCGACCTGCCGCCGACTGCGCCTGCGACCAAAGATTTGTTGGTCCCGCAGGGTCAGCCAGGTTTGCCGCGAAACACGTTGCGTCGTTGCCAATTTCCACAGCCAGTTTTGCCGCCTTTGTCCTGTTGGTCCCGTATTGCAACAGAACACGCGCTCCTTCGCCCGCCAGTTCACGGGCTATTGCGGAACCGATTGATCCTGTCGCCCCCGTCAATAGCACGGTTTGGCCGCTCAGATGTGCCATGTGTCAGCCTTTCAGATACCAGCCCCATGGTTTGGACCGATCATAAGTCGTGATCTGCTTGGTCTCGAGGTAATTGTTCAACCCCCATTTCCCCAGTTCACGGCCAATGCCGGATTGCTTGTATCCGCCCCAAGGCGCCTCAGTGAACGTTGGTTGCGAACAATTCACCCATACGATTCCGGCCCGGAATGCACGTGCGACCCGGTTGGCCCGATCCTTATCGGCGGACATGACCGCAGCGCCAAGGCCAAATCGCGATGCGTTGGCCAGTGTTATAGCTTCTTCTTCGGTCTTGAACGGATGCACACACACGACTGGGCCGAAAATTTCTTCGTTCCACACCCACCCGTCCAGCGGCGCATCTGCCAGAATAGTCGGCTGGACATAGCAACCGTGCTCAAGCCCCTTAGGGATGCCACCGCCCGTTACGACGGTTGCGCCTTCGGCTTTCCCACGTTCTATGGCAGCGAGAACCTTTTCATGTTGCGACTGGCTGACCAGCGGACCCAGCAGGACCCCGTCTTCCAGCCCATGACCGATCCGGATTTTTTCAGCTTCTTCCTTCAACCGCGCCAGCAGCGGCTCGTAGATTTCCTCTTCAATCAGGACACGAGACGTCGCGGAACAAACTTCGCCCTGGTTCCAGAAAATGCCGAACATGATCCATTCAACCGCCTCTTCGATGGGCGTGTCGGCAAAAACCACCATCGGCGATTTGCCACCCAGTTCCAGCGAGATCGTTTTGATGTCTTTTGCCGCCGTCGCCATAATGCGACTTCCGGTCGGGACCGAACCGGTAAAGGCCAGCTTGTCCACATCGGGATGTTCGGTCAGGGGTTGCCCGGCCTCGGGCCCAAAGCCGGTCACGATGTTCAGCACCCCGGCAGGCAACCCGGCAGCTTCCGCGACCGCGCCGAATTCCAGTGCCGTCAGCGGTGTGAGTTCAGATGGTTTCAGAACTATCGTGCATCCCGCGGCCAGCGCCGGTGCCACCTTCCACGCGCCCATCAACATCGGGAAATTCCAGGGAATGATGGCACCCGCCACACCAACAGGTTCTTTCACGGCTTTCGAGGAAAACTCGGGCATTGCCAGGGCGATTTCCTTTTCCGCACTGTTGTCCAACCGTTCTGCGAGATCGGCGTAGAAATGGAAACAGCCTGCGGTGTCTTCGATATCCCAGACCGCCTCGGGCAGTGGCTTTCCGTTGTCGTGCACTTCCATCCGTGCCAGTTCATCGGTTCGCCTGGTGATCTCATCTCCCATTCGGCGGAGAACCTCGGCCCGGTCCGCACCGCTCATCCGCGGCCACGGGCCATTGTCAAAGGCGTTACGGGCCGCCCTGACCGCCGCATCGATATCTTGTGCACCGCCGCGGGCAACCTGGTGAAACACTTCACGATTGGACGGATCCACGACGTCAAATTTTTCGCCAGATGCGGCATCGGTCCACTCACCGTTTATGAAGAGTTGGTTTTTCATGAAGGCACCTCTGGCAATGTCTTTCGTTTCTGTTGTCTGGTCGGTAGCTGAGCACGCCATCTGAACCGGTCGATACTGTAGGGCCTCATATCGATTGGCGGCTTCGTTCCGCATATGAGATCAGCCATCAGATGCGCATTGGTCGCGGCATAAGTCAGCCCGAGATGACCGTGGCCGGTGGAGTAGAACACGCCCGGCACTTTGCACGAGGCGGACATCACCGGGATCGTGTCCGGCAAGGCGGGACGATGCCCCATCCATTCAGATGTCTCCTCAAGTGTCAGGCCCGGCAGTGCTTCGCGCGCGCGTTTGACGGTGATCTTGGCACGGCGATAGTCGGGTGCGGCGTCCAGCCCTGCCATTTCGACGGTTCCGCCCACCCGGATTCCACCGGCGGTCGGGCTGACCATGAAAGCCCTGGCTGGCCAGATAATTGAATGGTTGAGATCAATCCCCGGCGCCATGATTTGTGTGTGGTAGCCACGTTCCGTTTCAAGTGGCATGGGCTCGTCCAGCATCTTCGACAAACGGCCCGAGAAAGCACCGGCGCAGATGACCACGTGTTTGGCGCACAAGCGCGAACCGTCGCTCAAGTGCACGGTCTTTTCTGTGCCAGCGGCATCAAGCCCAGTGACTTCACCACGAACAATCTGCCCGCCCCGGGTTACAATGATTTCGGCAAGGCGGGTAACGATATCCAACGGGTTTCGAACAGTTCGATTGTCCGGCAACAGAACCGCTTTTTGAATGACCGGCGCGATTTCCGGTTCCAGCTCACGCAGACGATTTCCGCCGATCACTTCGTAGTCGAATCCGTACCGGTCAAGCATATCCAACCGCTCGCGGTCCGCTGCGAACTCGTTTTCATTGGCGTATAGCGACAAGCAGCCGGTTTCGCTGATACTGTCCGACAGACCAATGTCGGTCATCAGGGCCTTCATGTCCGGCAAGGCGCGCTGGCAAAGGATTGCCCCTTCCGCTTCCAACTGTAGCAGTTTCGACGGCAGACCTGCCCTGAAGAACCGCAGGAACCACGGGACAAGCCGCGGTGCATAAGTGGGTGCGATGCGAATAGGCCCCTCGGGGTCCAAAAGCCAGCGCGGTGTCTGCAGCCAAACCGATGGGCGCGATACCGGCATGAACTCGGTCACCGCTATCGACGCCATATTGCCGAAAGACGCACCGCTGCCGGGCGCATCCCGATCAATCAGGGCAACCTTGTGCCCGCGTTTCTGAAGGGCATGGCCAAGCGCGGCACCGATGATGCCGGCACCGACAATGGCCGTGTCGAACTGTTGGATGGTCTGAGGCATCGGGGGTCGCAAGTACAAAGGTTTACCGGGTGCGACAATCGAGACGCCCACCGCACCCGGGAGGAGTTACCAGTTCAGGATCGGCTCCATCGCTTCGCGCATGGCGGCCTTCTCATCATCCGTTAGCGGCCCCAGAGGCGCGCGGCACTCGCCCATCGGCATGCCCTGCAATTCGCAGCCATATTTGATTTTCTGAACAAACTTGCCGGATTCCAGGATGTTCATGGCCCGGTAGAGTTTCTTCATCATCTCACGCGCCTGATCCAAATCCCCTGCCCTGTAGGCGCGGTCCAGATCGCAGCAAGCCCGTGCCATGCAGTTCGACGGCCCGCAAATCCAGCTGTCCGCGCCCCAGAACATGAAGTCCAGCGCAATGTCATCCGAACCCGAAACCAGTTGGATCTTGCCCTCATAGCGGCTGGAAATATCGACGGCACGCTGCAATACGCCCGAGCTTTCCTTGATGCCGATGACGCGCGGGTTGTCGGCGAAGTGATCCATGAGCTCAAAGCTGATATCCGCGCCATCTTTCGCCGGATAGCTGTAGAGCACCAGGTTTACATCCACCTCGGCCAGCACGGTTTCGTAATGCCTGATCAACTCATCCTGTGTCGGGCGGGTATAGAATGGCGGTGCAAGCAGCACGTTGTCATAGCCGATTTCCTTGGCCATCGCCGTTTGCGCGATCACCTCGCGCGTGGCCGGGGCGTTGGTGCCTGCGATCAGGATTTCGTCGTCGTTGGCGAAATCCTTGATGAATTGCAGGACCGAGCGGCGCTCATCGGTGCTTTGCGAAAAGTATTCGCCGGTGGACCCGTTGGGCACCCAACCTGTAACACCTGCGTCCCGGAAATGTGTCAGCAGTTGTTCGAAGGCCTTGAAGTCGATTTTGTTGTCGGCATCAAAGGGCGTCACCAGCGCTGGCATGATGCCAGAGAGTTTCACGTTGTAGCTCATAGGTCGTTATCCTGCGGTTTGTTGTAGTGAAGGTACCCGCGCCGCTCGACGGTTGGAAACGCGTCGCCCCGGCGGACATAGTTTGTGTTTTGGGTGAGTGGCCGGGGCGTAAAATCCCAGATCTCCTCGCGCCCCGTGGAAAGCGCGTTGTCGATCAGTTTTCGCGCCACCTGGCTGGCGATGACATCGTCCAGCAACGTGTCCAGCGGCCAGGTTTCTTCGGCCAGTTGCGTCAGACGGTCCTCATCCGGATCGCCTTGCCCAGCGATGTTGTTCTGTTCCAGCGGATCCTTGGCAAGGTCGTAGAATTGTGGCGGGTAGGCGCGGGAGATCACCAGCTTCTTGGCCCCGTCACGGACACATACGCGTGGAGCAGATGTGCCGCCGTCTATGTGCTCCGAGAATACGGGACCGGTCAAAGGTTCACCGCGCACCGCCGGCAACAAGCTGCGCCCGTCAAGCGGTGTCCGGATCTCGGCCGCGCTCACTCCGCTGATATCGAGAAGTGTCGGGAAGATATCCAACAAGGACGCAGGGGCGGAGACGCGACCGGGAGTGTGCCCGGGATGGGCGATGATCAGCGGCACCTGAATGGCGGCGTCGAACAGGGTTTTTTTGAACCACATGCCCCGCTCACCAATCATGTCACCATGATCCGAGGCAAAAACGACGACTGTGTTCTCGGAATACCCGCTGTTTTCCAGCGCTTGCATGAGCCGCCCGAACAGGTTGTCGACGTAGGAGATCATGCCGTAATACCCGCGTCGGGCATTTCGGTAGTCGGCATCGTTCAGTTCGCATTTGTCCTGACCATAGTGATAATACAGCGACTGGCTGTGCGCATCGCGCTGATCGACCGGGATATGCGGCACGCGGGGCGCATCGATCTCTGCGTCCTCGTACATCTCCCAGTATTCGCGGGTTGTCACATACGGATCGTGCGGATGCGTCAGCGAGACCGTCATCATGAAGGGCCGGTCGTCATCGCAGCGCGCACGGGTGTATAGCTCTCGCACCGCGTGGTGGATGACGTCTTCGTCGTAGTCGATCTGCATCGAACGGGCGACCGGACCCGCGTCGCGCACGGTGTCGATGGTCGAGACGCCAAAGGTATAGGCGCGTTCTTCGTCCTTGTTGTAGTCGCGGAAATCGGCATCCGGTGTCCAGGACATATCGGCCGGGTAAATTTCGGTGGTCAGCCGTTCCTCGAACCCGTGATACTGATCAGGGCCGACAAAGTGCATCTTCCCGGAAATACAGGTGTAATAACCGTTCAGACGCAGATAGTGGGCGAAGGTCGGAGTTGATGCGGTGAACTCGGCCCCGTTGTCATAGGCTCCGATGCGTGAAGGCAGCCGCCCGGCCATCATGCCAAAGCGTGACGGCGCGCAGAGCGGATAGGGGCAATAAACGTTCTCGAATACTGTGCCCCGGGCGGCAAGCGCGTCAATGTTCGGTGTTTTGCAAACCGTTCCGCCATAGGTGCTCAACACAAACGACGTCAGTTGGTCGACCATGAACAGAATGATGTTTGGTTTCATGACTATTGCCCGCGTTGGGATTTCTGTCTCGCCACGTTATGGGCGACAAGATCTTTGTAAAGCGCCCGAATGCGACGGGTCACTGGCCCCGCGCCCCCTTCTTCACCGATGGTTTTGCCATCAATTGAGGCGACCGGTGTTTGAGCCCCGAATGTTCCGGTCAAGAACGCCTCATCCGCGCCATAAGCCTCGTAGAGCGAGAAGTTCTTCTCAAAGACCGGTATGTCGTTCCGGCGGCAGAGTTCGATGACTTTGGCCCGGGTGACCCCGTTCATGCAGTAGTCACCGGTCGACGTCCAAACCTCACCCCGCCGGACGATGAAGAAATTGCAGGCGTTTGTCGTGTTCACAAAGCCATGCGGGTCGAGCATCAGGCCCTCATCAGCCCCAGCTTGTTCCGCCTGCAGGCAGGCGATCACGCAATTCAGTTTGGAATGGCTGTTGAACTTCGGGTCCTGGCTGGTGGGCAGTCCCCGAACCTGCGGTACGGTCGCGAGCCGAATGCCCCGCGATTGCAGACCTTCTGCAGGCTTGGAATGTTCAACGATGGCGACAATCGTAGGCCCGAACCTGCTGAGACCTGGATGCTGAAACGGTTTTGCCTTGCGCCCGCGTGTGATCATCAAACGGCAATGCGCGTCCGAGACCATGCCGTTGGCCGCCGCTGTCCGGTCGAGAAGGTTTCGCACATCCTCAGGCCCCATCCCGATATCGATCGAAACGGATTTGAGCGAGTTGAACAGCCGATCCATGTGTTCGTCGATAAAGGCCCATTCCCCATCATACAGGCGAAGGCCTTCCCACATGCCGTCGCCCAGCATGAACCCGCTGTCATAGACCGAGATCTTGGCCTCATCCTTGCGTACAAGCTCACCGTTCACGTAGATAAGAAGCGCGTCGTTTCGCGCGTCTGTTTCGGCGTCATGCGTGGATATTTCGTGCGATTCCATTGGCATCTTAGTCTCTGATCAATGACCCAGGACCTGGCCCAGGAATGTCTTTGTGCGTTCGCTTTTGGGGCTCTCAAAAAACTCGCCGGGTGGCGCCTGTTCGATAATTTGCCCGTCCGCCATGAAAATCACCCGATCCGCGACCTGACGGGCAAAACCCATTTCATGTGTAACGCAGACCATGGTCATGCCTTCCTCGGCCAGACCAACCATCACATCCAGCACCTCGGATATCATCTCGGGATCCAGCGCCGATGTGGGTTCGTCGAACAACATGATCTCGGGCGCCATACACAGGGCGCGGGCAATGGCCACGCGTTGCTGTTGACCACCTGAGAGCTCACCGGGGTATTTGTGCGCCTGTTCGGGGATTTTGACCCGCTCAAGGTAGGACATGGCGGTTTCTTCCGCCTCTTCCCGCGACTGCTTGCGCACAAGCGTTGGGGCCAAAGTGCTGTTCTCGAGAATGGTCATGTGCGGGAACAGGTTGAAGTTCTGAAACACCATCCCGGCCTCACGGCGGATTTCGTCGATATTGTCGACATTGTCGTCCAGCGGGATACCGTTGACCTCGATGGTGCCGGCCTGATGCTCTTCCAGCCGGTTGATGCACCGGATCAGTGTTGATTTGCCTGACCCGGACGGGCCGCAGATCACCACTTTTTCACCGCGGCCCACGTCCAGATCAATGTCCTTCAACGCGTGGAAGTCGCCGTAATACTTGTTCATGGCACGGATGGAGATGGCTTGGTCTGACATGTGCAATTCTCCTCAGCGGCTGCCAACGCTCATGCGGCGTTCCAGATAGGCGCCATAGCGGGACAGTGAGAAAACGAAGACGAAGAAAAGGAGGCCAACGAACACGTACATTTCGATCGTCGCAAAACTCCAGTCGGCGGTACCTGCAGCAGCGCGGCCCGAGGCGAGAATGTCAAAGAAGCCGATGATCGTGACCAGCGAGGTTTCCTTGAACGTGATGACGAACTGGTTGATCGTCGGCGGCAGTGCGTTGCGGAACGCCTGTGGCAGAACGATATACCCGATCCGGTGCCAGTAGCCCATGCCAAGCGCCTTGGCGGCCTCTTCCTGACCGACCGGAATGGCCTGCATGCCGCCACGAATGATCTCGGCCTGATAGCAGGCAAAGAAAATGGCATATCCAATGATCACGCGGTACAGCTTGTCGCCGATTGCCCAGTCCGGCAGCACAAAGGGCAGGACGATGGCGAAGGTGAACATGATCGACAGCAGCGGCAAAGACCGGATGACGTCGATCACCAGCGCCATGGTTCTGGCGATCCACGGCAGCTTGGACCTGCGCAACAGCGCAAAGATGATCGATAGCGGCATACCCAGCAGGCAGACAGCGGCGAAGATGAACACTGTCAGTGAGAGCCCGCCCCAGTCGCGCTCGACCACGGGTGTCAGGCCAAAGACGCCACCGCGCATCAGGATGTAGAACGTTGCAAACCCGACCACCCAAAGGATCGGCAGGCGTTTAGCATTCCAAAACACGGGGACGCAGGACAGGATCGCGACAACCAGCATGACGATACAGGCCAGCGCGGATCGCCACTGCTCTTCAAAAGGGTAAAGGCCGAACAGAACGATACGCCAGCGCGTCGCAACGAAGGACCAGCAGGCCCCATGCTCGTGCGCGCGACATTCTTCGTTCTTCCCATATCCCCAGATCGCGTCGAGAAACGCCCAGTTGAACAGGCTCCACAAAACCCAGGCCGTGAATGCCGCAAGAAGAACGGTGATCGTGCTGTTCAGCGGCGTCGCAAAGTAGTGCTTCTTGATCTTGCTGAACGCTGGGATGCCGGGTATCGAAATGTCGGTCATCGCTCAGATCCTCAGCTGCGTGCCCTTGAGCTTGATTGCGTCGTTCACGCGATTCAAAACCCAGGCCATCGAGTAATTGATGATCAGGAAGCCGCCCATCAGGATCGCGATCAGTTCCAACGTCTGCCCCGATTGGTTGATGGCCGTGCTGATGACCATGAAAAAGTCGGTAAAGCTGATGGCAATGCCAATTGTTGTCGCCTTGAACAGCCAGACATACTGGTTGATCAGCGTCGGCATCACGATGCGGATGGCCAGCGGCAGGCGAATGCGGCTGAAGATGTGCCATGGGGACAAACCAAGGGCACACCCGGCCTCGGATTGACCTTTCGGGATGGCATTAAAGCCGGCGCGCACGATCTCGGCGATGTAGGCAGCGCCGTAGATGGCGATGGCGATCAGACAGGCCATCAGTTCCGGTGAAATACGGATGCCGCCCCGGTAATTCAGCCCGGCCGCTTCGGGAACGCTTACCAATGGTGTCTCGGGAATGCGACCGATCCACATCACGACTAGGGCTACCAGGAACGCGAGCGACCACAGCAGCTTTCGCTCTCTGCTGGCTTGCCGCAGATGAAGATCCGGCCACCGCTTTGCGCCCAGCCAAAGCGCCAGAGCAAAAGCGGCGACAAGAATTATGATGGACACAAAAACAGAGCCGCCGGTGACATTTAGGCCGGGTATGTAGATTCCGCGGCCTGTCAGGGCGATGCCGCCCAGAATGGGTTCGGCGTTGCGGGGGCTGGGAAGGCCCAGAAGCAGAGTGTACCAGAACAAAAGCTGCAGGATCAGCGGCGCGTTTCGAAACAGCTCGACAAATGTGGTGCCGACCAGTTCGGCCATTCCGTTGCCCGATGTGCGCATGACGCCCACGGCCACACCGATCACAGTCGCAACCGGCAAGGCGATGGCACCAAGAAACAGCGAATTGAGAATGCCAACAAGGATCGCTCGCGCATATGTGGAGTTGGTGCTGTAATCGATCAAGGAGAAACTGATGCGCCAGCCTGTGGCCCGTTCCAGAAACCCGAACCCCGAGGTCAGACCTTGCGCCTCAAGATTTGCGCGGCCAACCAGCACCATGACAACCAACATTGCAGCAATCCCGCCGACAAAGGCGAATTGCAGCCCGGCGTCCCTGACCCGTCTGTTTTTGATAAGTGATTGCATCGGCTCCTCCCCTGATCTTTGAACCGGGTGCAATTCACAGATCACACCCGGCACGCGTCGACGGTCTAGTCGATGATCATCGGATAGAAGACGCCGCCCGCGTTATAGAGATTGTTGATCCCCCGCGGCAGGTTGTAAGGAGAGCCCGATCCGATGTTGCGCTCGTAGATTTCGGCAAAGTTGCCGACCTCTTTGATCATGTTGTAAGCCCAGTCATCGGGCAGACCCAGACGCGCACCATAGCCTGGATTTACACCAAGAAAGGTTCCGACGGTGGCTGATGGCGGATTGGCTCGCACTTCGTCGACGTTTTCCGAAGTGATGCCCTCCGTTTCTGCGAACCAGAGCGAAGACAGCATCCAGTTCTGCACGTCCAGCCAGTCCGGATCACCTTCGGGGACAATGATACCTTCCGCCTCAAGCGCGATGACATCCGGAAGGATGACATGCGCATCGGCTCCGTCTGGTGCATCCACACGCCCCGCGGCGAGGCTCGGTGCCCATTCCACAAGCCCATCGCAACGGCCTTCGTAATACGAGTTGCGCAACTCGTCGCCATTTTCGAAAGTCAGCATTTCGGCGTCGATCTGATGCGTGTCGAGATAGGTTGCGGTGGCGCGCTCGGTCGAGGTGCCCGCTGCAACGCAGATCGTGCCACCGGCAAGATCCGCCATCGTATTGGCACCCAGATCCGTGCGTGTCATGGCCTGGAAAGCGCCGATGAAATACGGGCGGCTATAGGACAGGTTCAACTCGGTATCCCGGCTTTGGGTCCAACCGGAAACCTTGATCACCACATCAATATCCCCGGACTGCAGCGACGGCCAACGCTGCGCCCAACTGATCGGCACGATTTCCAGATTTCCTTCGGAAGTACCGAACAGACCGGCGGCAAGGGCCTTGCACAGATCGATGTCCACACCGCGCCAGTTACCCTGATCGTCCACTTCTGCGAACCCAAGGAACGAACCGTTGTGCCCGCTGCACAGCAGCGACCCGCGTTCGAGAACCGTGTTCAGGCGGCTGTCTTCGGCAACCTGGGCTTGCGCCACCTGAGATGTGGCGATGATTGCCATCGTTGCAGAAGCAATTGTCTTGGCAATTTTCATTTCTTTCTCCCTGTGTCGACATTATGTCTGCAAGTTTTTTGTCGACATTATGCCGACATGTCAAATTAAACTTGCATTTGGCTTAGACCGCCGCGACAATGAAGGGTGCTAGGAAGGTCTATAAATGGTTAAATCACAAGAACTTACACAAAAACACGCCAAAGGCCGGGGCTCAAAATTCGTATATGATGAACTTAAAAGAGAAATTCTGACACTGGATCTGAAGCCGGGATCGCCATTGGACGAAACCACTTTGTCAGAGAGATTCGCCATGTCGCGCTCTCCGATACGCGAAGCATTGGTGCGACTTTCCGCAGAAGGTCTGGTGGTGATGCTTTCAAACCGATCGACCCTGGTCTCTCCGATCGATTTCGCCGGGTTTCCCCGTTATGTTGAAGCGTTGGATTTCCTGCAGCGGATTAACACGCGACTGGCGGCAAAAAACCGGTCCGAAGACGAAGTTCCGGCAATGGAAGTGGCAGCGAAGGACTTTGATACGGCCTGCGCGAAAAATGACTATCTTGCCATGTCAGCCACGAATTACGACTTTCATATGGCTATTGCTGCGGCGGGCAAGAATCCATATCTGGCGCGGGCCTACGGTAAGCTCCTGACCGAGGGTCGCCGCATATTGCACATGCACTTTGACTACCTTGCCGCATCGGAGACCGAGCATCTGTTAAGCCCCGATCACTACGATATGGTCGAGGCCATTCGAGATCAGGATGTGTCTAAAGCCGATCAACTGGCCCATGCCCACACAAGACACTTCCACGACAGATTTGTCAGATTTATGAGCGCAAGTTACAGCGATGATTTCGATTTCGACCTGTCTGTGCGCGACGAAACCAAGGGTGCACTGATTCAGTAGTACCCCGAGATAACGCTCGGGGCCACATCTGAGCGGACCCATGCCAGCCTTATTCGCCCCTTTTTCGCTGCGCGTCTCTGACCAGAGCCGCCGTTCTGTAGAATCCGTGCGCCATTTTGGTGAAGGGTGTCAGCAGAAAGAAAGTCAGGACCGATCCGAGATGCAATGCAAGAAGTGCAGGCATCAATGTGGTAGAGCCCAACGCGTAAAGAACCAACCCGCTGAAACCGACAAAACCCAACAGCAGGATGAATCCGATCTCCCCGCCCCAGGCAGAGACATCGCCGAGTTCACGGTCTGACTTCTTTTTCAACCAAACCATCGCACCGCATCCAAGGGTCAATAGTAATCCGCCCGGAACCCCGAGCAGCTTGGGCAGCGACCAGAATCCGTAGGGCGCATGCAACCCGAAGGCATAGTGCATAATTGTGGCAACAGACGTGGAAGCGAAGCAAAGAAGGAAGCCGTACATGATTGCATGGTGCACGTGTCGGCGGGCTTGGCTGAAACGATCCTCGTCCTCGAAATTGCAACCCTCGCCGTGACCTGCGGCCAGATCCTGCATCGTTCCCGCGCGTTTGAATGCAGCAGACAGATCCGTCCATCGAACTGATTTGCCGCCCACCTCGTGCCAATAGCGCTTCAGGCTGATTGCGATGCTGAGCACTGGCAGCAGAAAGGCCGGGGTAAAGATTGCCACCATCGCATTGTGGGAGAGAACGGCATAAAACGCCTCTCCTCCGCTCGATCCGATTGCGCGAATGGCCCAGAAAAGTGTCGCGAAGCCGATGACCAGCGCCAAGGCAATGGCACCACCATGAGTATGAAACAGCCGAGCCACAGGTTGCGGCCAGGCAAAGCTCTCCCAGCTGTCGCGACGGACTTCGGCCAACGCCTTGGGCAGGTTCAGATCGAATTCATGCGGCGCCGTGTACTGACAGGCATAGTAGCAACCCCGACAGTTGTGGCAGAGGTTGGCCAGTTGCGTGATATCGCCGTCCGAGAATGCGCGTTCGGCATGCAGCGACGGAAAGACCGAGCAATAGCCCTCGCAATACCGGCAGGCATTGCAGATTTCTGCCTGCCGGCGGGCCTCGTGGATGAGATCAGTTTGCATAAGCGGCGGCCTCACGTCCAGCGATACGTCCAAAGACAGTTCCAATGGTCATGCCGAAACCGGCCAGGTACCCTTGCCCGAGTATCGATCCGGCCATGGTTTCCCCAGCGGCCCACAAGTTCCTGATTTTGCCTGCAGGCGTCGAACACTGGGCCCTGTCATCGACCTTTAGGCCCAGATAGGTGAAAGTCACGCCCGTGCGCAGCGAGTACCCGTAAAATGGAGGTTCGGTGATCGGACGCGCCCAGTTGGTCTTGGGGGGCGTCAGGCCGGCGGTCGCGACGCCGTCAAGTTCGGTCGGATGAAAAGCGGTCGTGTCTCCACAGGCCGCATTGAATTCCCCGACGGTCGCGTTCAGCTTGTCTGCTGGCAAACCCATCATATTCGCAAGCTCATCCAGCGTATCGGCTTTGAGCGGTGGAAACACCGAAGGCATGAACAGGTTGAGGGATTTGGCGTCGATGATCACGTATCCGACTTGATCCGGTTGAGCAGCGACCAGCCGCCCCCAAATCGCGTAGCGCTTGGGCCAGACGTCTTCGCCTTCGTCATAGAACCGCTCGGCGTTTTTGTTGACGACGATCGAGAATGGTACGCAGTCCAGACGGGTGACGATGCCCCCATCGAATTTGGGCGCGCGACCATCGATGGCCACGGCATGACATTGGGTAGGGTCACCAACGCTATCCACGCCTTGATTCAAAAGGTCGGCCAGAACGACGCCGCGATTAAACGGCGTACCGCGGATCAGAAAGTTCTGCGCGGCGGGGCCCCAGGCGCGGGTCAGCCAGTCGGTGTCAGCCTGAAAGCCGCCCGAGGCAACGATGACGGCCTTGGGCGCAATGCGATGGGCGTGGCCTTCGTGGGTGTAATCAACCCAATCAATTTGATCGCCATTCAATTCCAGATGCGTGACAGCCGCTTCGTAAAGGACATCCACGCCCAAGCCGTCCGCCGTGCGGTAATAGGCATTGACCAGAGACTTCCCGCCGCCCATGAAGAACGCGTTCGTGCGCGCCAGCGACAGAGTGCCTGAAAGCGATGGCTGAAACCGCACGCCATGCTCTTCCATCCATGGCAGGCATTCCTCGGAAGTCCGGATTGCCAGCCGTGCCAGGTGTTCATCGGTTTGGCCTCCGGTCACTTTCAGCAGGTCGGACAGGTATTCGTCTTCGCTGTATTCCTCGACCAGCGGGCCCAAAGGCGCGGAATGCATGCAGCGGAAGTTTCGGGTGTGGCGAGAGTTTCCGCCGCGATACGGCTTGGGGGCCGTTTCAAGGATCAGAACTTTTGCACCGGCCTCGGCTGCTGTCATTGCGGCGCAAAGTGCGGCATTCCCGCCTCCGATGACTGCGATATCATAGGCTTGGGTTTGGTTGGCCATTTTCGGTCTTTCTATTGGCTTTGATCCGTGGCGCGGTCCCGTTCCTGCAACGCGCGAATGCGCATGCGTTGTGCCGCCTGGATATGCGCGCGCATTTCTGTCTCGGCTGCGGCGCCGTCTCGGGCTTTCAGCGCGGCCATGATGCGCCGATGTTCAGCCACTGCCACCTCGGCCCGCTCGCCATCCAACAGCTGAGATGGTCCCAGGATCAGCAGTGCCTTTTGCAAAGACAGCATCGATTTTGCGAGAAAGCGGTTCTTGGCGGCATCCAGAAGCGTGGCGTGAAAAATCCGGTTGATCCGCGCGGCTTCGGGGCCTGTGCCTGCTTCGGCCAGCCTGTCGTTGAGAACCTCCAGCTCATCAAGTTCAACGTCCGAGGCCGCACGCGCAGCGAGCCGAGCAGCAGTGCCCTCGAGAACCGCGCGCATTTCGTAAAGCTCCATAATCTCGGCGTAATCGAGACTGCGCACTGTGGCACCCAGCCGAGGAACATGCGTCACAAGCCCGTCTGCCTCGAGTTGCCGGATCGCCTCGCGCACAGGTGTCCGGCTGACGCCCAACCGTTCTGAAACCTCAATCTCCCGCAACCGGTCGCCCGGCAACAAAGCACCCTCGCGAATCTCGTCCAGCAACCGCTGATACGCGGAATTACCCTGTGGACCTGGCTGAATTGAGTCGTCCTGAACGTTCATAATGCTCTCACTTGCATATTGCGTCCACTTGTATACATTTGGATACATACAGAGTCAACAGAATCGGAACTCGCATATTGTCCACCCGGATTTCTCAGCTTTCACCCCTGATGCAGAGGTCACTGACTTTTGGCCTTGCGGTTCTGGGCACAGTGGTTTTCTGGGCTATGGACTTGCCTCTGCCGTTTCTGTTTGGACCGATGACAGCCTGCCTTATCGCCGCATTGGCGCACGCACCTCTGGAAGGATTCGGACAGGTCTCGATTGCTGCAAGGACAATACTGGGTGTCGCTGTTGGGGCTTCGATCACACCCAGCCTGTTCGCCGAGCTTCCGAAAATGGCGGCATCAATCATGCTGATCCCATTCTTTATCATCCTGATCGCGCTGGTCGGGGTCCCGTTCTTTCGGAAGGTCTGGGGGTTTGACGACAAGACCGCATTCTATGCAGCCATGCCTGGCGGATTGCAGGACATGATCATCTTCGGCACAGAAGCAGGCGCCGACCCGCGCACGCTGTCTTTGATCCATGGAACGCGCGTGCTGATCATCGTGACACTGGCGCCATTGTTTCTGACGGTGTTTTACGACGCCGAACTGACCAATCCGATCGGTGAGCCCGCCAGCAAACTGCCAATCCACGAACTGTTGCTCATGGTCGTGGCTGCCATCGTCGGATGGAAGGGCGGAGAGAGAATTGGTCTTTTCGGCGCCTCAATTCTTGGGCCGATGATCCTGACGGCCGCGCTGTCGTTAGGTGATTTCATTCATACCCGCCCCCCGCGTGAGGCTGTTCTATTGGCACAATTCTTCATTGGTTGCGCAATTGGCGTGAAGTTCGTTGGTGTGACATGGCGCGAGCTTAAACGGGTCGTTGCGGCCGGTGTCGCATATGTCGTCGTACTAGCCATTCTGGCAGCGGCGTTCACTGCGGTCGTCACGACCCTTGGCCTTGGACGCCCTGTCGAAGCATTCCTGGCCTTTGCGCCGGGCGGTCAGGCGGAAATGACCGTGCTCGCAATTGTGTCCGGCGCTGATCTGGGCTTCGTGCTCACCCACCACCTGACGCGGATTGTGCTGGTGATCATAGGCGCACCGATTGTGGCCAATCTAATTGTCCGCTGGTCCAGACCTCAGGATTGAGTCAGCAGATTACCGAGGCAATAGCCCTTTTGTTTGTCACGTGGCGGGCTCAGGAAAATGCGCTCGTGTCCGGTTTGCAAATGCCACAAGCGATAACATGACCGGGACCTCGACAAGGACGCCGACGACCGTTGCCAGAGCCGCCCCCGAATTCAGACCGAACAGGCTGATCGCGACGGCGACGGCCAGTTCAAAGAAGTTGGATGTTCCGATCATAGCGCATGGTGCGGCAATGCGATGGGGAACCTTCAGCGCGAAGGCCGCGCCGTAGGCAAGCGCAAACACTCCGTAGCTTTGGATCAATATGGGAACGGCAATCAGAACGATGACGACCGGCTTCGCGAGGATGGTCTGACCTTGCAAACCGAACAGAATGACAACCGTGGCGATCAACCCCTTGACCGACCACGGCTTCACTCTAGCCGAAAAAGCCTCGATTGCTTCTGATGAGCCAAGCCTGCGACGGGTGATCAGACCGGCGATAAGAGGCAAAACAACATAAAGCACGGTCGCCAGTACCAATGTCTGCCAGGGCACCGAGATGTCGGTAACTCCCAGCAGGAATGCCACAATCGGCGCGAAGGCCACCACCATGATCAGGTCGTTTACTGAGACCTGAACCAACGTGTAGGTTGGATCGCCCCTGGTCAGTTGCGACCACACAAACACCATTGCCGTGCAGGGTGCGGCTCCCAACAGGATCAGACCGGCCGTGTATTGAGCGGCGTCCTCGGGCTCTATCCACGGAGCGAAGGCATAATCAAAGAACAAAACAGCCAAAAGGGCCATGGTGAACGGCTTGATCAGCCAGTTGACGACAAGTGTCACGATCAGCCCGCGCGGCTGCCGGGCAACACCGGCAACGGCGCCGAAATCGACACCAACCATCATGGGATAGACCATCGCCCAGATCAGGACCGCCACAACCAGATTGACGCTAGCGACCTCGGCCGACGCGACAAGCCCCACAAGACCGGGTGCCGCCAAGCCGATCAGGATGCCGGCGACCATGGCAAGAGCAACCCAGACAGTCAGGTAACGTTCGAATATGCTCATGAAATTGCCTCGGCTGTGTGTGCGCTCAGCTTGCCGGACGTCAGCGCTGCAAGGGCGACCATCAATGCGGCGGTGCCCAGTACAAGTGGCAGCCCCCCGATCTGATAGGTCAGGCCGGACAACACGGTTCCCAGCAGCCGGCCAGTTGCGTTGGCCATGTAATAGAACCCAACGTCCATCGTGACCCGTTCGGATTTGGTGAAGGCCAAAATCAGATAGGAATGAAGCGACGAGTTCACCGCGAAAATCGCACCGAACACCAGAAGCCCGATCACGAGAGTGACCGTCAGCCAGGTCTCTGGCCCGGACGATACCAAAACGGCCACGGTCAGAACAGCAGGCACGAAAAACAGCGTTGCGGCCCAGTTGCGCGCCGCCCGGATCAGGTCACTTTCGGTTCGGTCCGAGGCACGCAGAATTTTGGGAGCACCGGCCTGAATGGCACCGTACAGGATCACCCAAACAGCCATGAACGTACCGATCATGAAGAACGCGGTGCGGTTTCCTTCCTCGGTGCCATCGGACAATACGGCGTAGAAATAGATTGGAATGCCGACCACGAACCACACATCTCGCGCACCGAACAGGAAGACGCGCGCGGCTGACAGCCAGTTCACATTGGCTGATTTCGAGAAAACCTCGGAAAACTTTGCACCTTTGCGCCCTTTGGGAAGCCCCGGCGGCATGAATATGACAACAGCCGCCAGGATCGCTGCAAGTACGATCGCCATGACCAGAACTGCCCAGGTAAAGCCCAATGTCGCAAGCAGTGCGGCCCCAAGTAGAAAGCCCAAACCTTTGACCGCGTTCTTGGAGCCGGTCAAAACTGCAACCCAGCGGAACAATCCCCCGCCCTCGGTCGGCGCCAGCAGCTTGACAGCGGATTTCGAGGACATCTTGGCAAGGTCCTTTGCAACCCCGCTTGCCCCCTGAACGATCATGACAAAAGCAACCGAAACTCCAATCGCCCAATTCGGGTCAAGCTGGGTCAGCGCCAACAGCGCCACAACCTGCAGACCCAGACCTGAATACAGGGTCGAGGTCAGCCCAAACCGGGCCGCGATCCAACCTGCTGTAAGGTTTGTGACCATGCCCGCGATCTCATAGAGAACAAACAGATAGGCCAACTGTACCGGCGAGAAGCCAAGGGTATGAAAGTGCAACAGCACCAACATCCTGAGCGCCCCATCGGTCAGCATAAAAGCCCAATAAGCTGCCGTAACCGCAATATAGGCCGACAGACCTTCGGGTTTTCGGGTCACAACGATGCCCCGACCATCATCGCCACATCAACAAGACGATAGGCATAACCCATTTCGTTGTCGTACCAGGCGTATATTTTCACCTGCGTTCCGTTCACGACCATGGTCGATGGCGCGTCGATGATCGATGAACGCTCATCGTTTGTGTAATCGGTCGACACCAGCGGTCGCGTCTCATAGCCGAGTATTCCTTTCAATTCGCCTTCCGCTGCGACTCTGAAGAACTCGTTGACCTCTTCCACGGTCGTTGCCTTTTTAACCTCGAATACGCAGTCGGTCAGCGAGGCATTCAGCAGCGGGACCCGAACGGCATGGCCGTTCAACCGCCCTGTGAGTTCGGGGTAAATCAGCGTAATAGCCGTCGCCGAGCCGGTTGTCGTCGGGATCAGCGAATTCAGGGCCGATCGCGCGCGGCGCAAATCTTTGGCCGGGCGGTCCACGATGGTTTGGGTGTTGGTCACATCATGGATCGTCGTCATCGACCCGTGGCGGATGCCCAAATTCTCATGGATAACCTTGACCACCGGCGCCAGACAGTTGGTTGTGCAAGACGCCGCTGTCACGATGCTGTGCACGGCAGGATCATATATGTCCTCGTTCACGCCCAAGACGACATTTGCGGTCGGCCCATCCTTGACCGGGGCTGAAACGACTACCTTCTTCACGCCGGCCTCGAAATACGGGGCCAGCTTGGCTTCGGTTTTGAATACGCCGGTGCAGTCAATGACAACGTCAACGTTGTCCAGCGGCAAGGCTTTCAGGTCCTTGGCGCCGACGAAAGGCAATCGCGTTCCATTGACGGTTACGCTGTCTGCGTCATGCTCGAAGGTGGCATCCCAGCGCCCATGCACAGAATCGAACTCCAGAAGATGCGCGTGCATCGCCGCATCGCCCACTGAATCGTTGATCCAGGCGATATTTGCACCCCTGTCCAGCAACGGCTTCAGGACCAGCTTTCCCATTCGGCCCAGGCCGTTCACAGCGTAAGTTGTCATTTGGTTTCCTCAATAGGAGTCCTACCGATTTCATCTACGGCGGATTGCAATGCGATCCGATCAAGGCTTTCGATCGGCAAGGACGTAAAGGCTTCGATCCTGCGCCTCAGCGCGCCATAAGCGCTTTGAAAGGCAAGACTCTTTTCGGCATCTGTTCCTTCGGTCTTGACCGGGTCAACCATACCCCAGTGACCACTGATGGGCTGCCCTTCCCATGCGGGACATTCCTCGTTGGCCGCCTGATTACAAACGGTGAAGACAAAATCCATTTCTGGCGCATCCTGCGCCGAGAACTCGGACACGTTCTTGGATCTGAGAACCGAGGTGTCGTGGCCCTTATCCTTCAAAACCTGGACGGCAAACGGATTAAGCTCCGAATATGGCTTCGTGCCTGCGGAATAGACGTTGAATCTGTCTCCACCGATCTCGCGCAGCAGAGACTCAGCGAAAATTGAGCGCGCGGAATTGCCGACGCAGATGAATAGTACATTGAACTTCCGGTCAGTCATTGTGTCATTTCCTTTGGTAAAGGGCATGCAGATATCAGGGCGACCACGGCAGCAATCCACGACCAGATAGTCGAGCATCGACTGCACGTTTTTCATTTCAATTGAGTACAGAAGAGATGTTCCGGATCTTTGCTGCGAAACCAATCCCGACCGTTGCAGTGCGTTAAGGTAACTCGACAAGGTGCTGGCTTTTATGGCCAGCTCGGATGCCACCTCTCCGGCCGGAACGGCGTCAGGATAGCGTCGCATCAACATGCGAAACACGGAGATGCGCTGAGGGTGGCCAAGGATGGCAAGTTGGTTCGCAATTTCTTTTTCCATATTTCGCGAAATATGGAAATATAGAAAGCGCGTCAATACTTGATTTCAATCCTTGGCGGGCTTCGAGACGTATGGAACAGAAAGCTACGCATGCGCATACACTCAGAGGCGTTCGCCTAATCACGTCACGAAATTCATATAAGTGCGGCGAATCGTGATAAATTGCGCATAATCGGCAACTTGGACGGCAGCTTATGAAAGCGATTTTCACGTTCGCGGCAGTCTTGATCGGCTTTGTGGCGTCGTTGCCAGCACCGGTGTCGGCATGTGGTTTCCATTCGCTGTCACCGCGCGTCAGCTTGGTTTCCACTCTCCTGGGCAGTGACACCGTCGTCTTGGCAATTGCCGATCCGGAAGACCCTTTTCAGTACAAATCAATAAAAGCCGTTCGCGGGAGTGTTGAAACAGCGGACATCCCTTTTCTCGTGGATAGTGCGGCACGCAGAAAACTTGCTGGAAGCGCAGACGACAAAGTTCTTTTTGCGCGAAGTGGAAAGACAGGAACATGGACCAGGCTTGCTTATATCGACCAGTCTAATGCGGCGATATTCAACCATATCCTCTCCAAATTTGAGGCATGGCCTTCGCAAGCGCATCACCGTTACGAGTACTTTGGATCGCTGATCGACCACGAAAGCCCGTCGATTCGAAATCTTGCTCTCACCGAGCTGGATCAGGCGCCGTACGCTATTCTCCGATCCTTGAGCATCACTTCAGACAGCAACGTGTTAATTGATGATTCTTCTAATCCGCGCGCATTAGGTCTGAAGCCCATAAGAATTCTCATTCTTGGGCTCGGCAGGGATGAAGATGCCCGTCAGTTTCTATACCGAGGGTTTCGACAAGCGGTTGCCAATTCGAAGGGTAAGGTGGTCGGGGCATATGCGGCTGCGATCATCGAACGTGATGGGCCAGCGGGTGTTGATGTCGTGCGCGCGGCCATGCTGGAAGGCGGTCTGAGTTCCGAGAGCAAAGAAGCCATGGTTGAGGCCGTGGTGATCCAGCACTTATTCGGTGCGCGTGAGAACCGCGATTCAATTGGGAAAACACTGCGCGCGTTGATTAAAGAAGATACGAAGATCGCGGGCGAAATAGCGCGCCAGTTCAAGTCTCGCCCGAAATCGTCCGTCGCATCGCTGCGACGCGGAATTCGTTATGAAACCGCACCGCTGGCCAAATCGAGTGATGCACTTGACGACTGATCCGCTCAGCAACGACGCAAACCGGCTTGTTTGTATTGCATTACACTTTGTCCGACGCGCATTACAATTGATGACCAGGTCATCACTGTGCCAATGAATTGGCACTACTACCGCTAGAATGCTGCGACCCTCTCGGCCACCCAGAACGTCGAAACTGCTCCGATAGCGTACCCGAATATGACGTTAATCACGTTCTGGGGCTGCCGCCAAAACTGGCGCAACCGTGGCCAAATCCACGCGAAGGCAAGCCCAATTCCCAGAACAAAGGCAACAAAGACAAGTTGCCCGGCTTCAACACCAAGATTGAACGCCAGCAAAGCCGTGGCAATATCCCCCTGTGGTAAGCCGATTTCCCGCAGCGCCCCGGCAAAACCGAGGCCGTGCAACAACCCGAATGCGAACGAAATCAGCCAGGGCGCCCGTTCAAACAGGCTCTCCTGCGTGTTCTGACGCTTGATGATTTCGACCGCCAGAAAAACGATCGAAAGCGCGATGACTGCTTCGACAGGGGGACCGGGAACAGTGACGTGCCCAAGGGAAGCAAGCGCCAGAGTCATTGAATGGGCAACGGTGAAAGCCGTGATCGCAATCACTAGTCTTCGGACGTCCTTAATCAACACCAGAAGTGCAAAAACAAACAAAAGATGATCCCAGCCGGCCAGGATATGTTCGAAACCCAGCCCCAGATAGCTAAAGAACATGGACAACCCTGACGATTGCGTGGGCACGTCAAAGCTGGTGTTCTGCGGCGTCAGCCTGTGTGTCTCTGTCGATCCGTCTGTTAATTGCAGCCGCACAAGCACGTCAGTGCGCTGAAGTTCGAGGCCCTGAATTGAAAGCGCTTCGCCCTCCAACCCAGCCGTGCAGGTCACGCCCCATGCGGCAATCCATGCTGATCCGTCAAAAACCTGCTCGGGCATCTGGCTTTGTGTACAACCGCCTGGCAATTCGACCGAAATGGCCATGGGCGAGCCGTTCACATCCGGAACACGCCAGAAGATCTGCCAACCTGTTTCGCCTCGCTGTCTCAGGTCAAGGAATCCCGGCTCCAACGCGTGGCTGTTTGCCGACTGAACAGGCAAAAGCAGCAGAACACACGCGATTAAGACACGTTTCAGGTTCATCGCTGCAATCTCATCGCCAGTTGGTCGCGAGACGGTCTGTCTATCTCATACAAGTCCACCAGATCGTCAAACTGCGCCTGCGACAGAGCATCTTTCAGATTGCGCCGCCAATCCGACAACACCTCATCGCGGATCTCTTCGAAGTCCGGCAGGTTCGGAGATCGACGATCCATGACATATACCAGATGCAGGCCGTAACCCGATCGGATTGGTCCTGCCCATTCGCCATCCGGCAAGGCCTCAACCTGTTCGAAGAAATTTCCGCCAAAAACGCCCTGCACGCTCCGGGCGGAAGAGAGCGGAATTTCATTTGGCAACAAGCTGACCGAGCCAAAACCGGCGGGTTCAGCCCCTGTTTTCAAGGCTGTCATGGCGGCCCGCAATCCCTCTTCATCCTCACCAAAACCTATTTGCCGGAACGAAACGCGACCAGGCTGCAAGAATGTACTTTGGTTTTCATTCATATGCTCTTTCAACACGTCGTCGGACGGTTCTGCGGCCTGTGCAAGTGAGGTCGTCAGAAACTCCATCTTTTGCGCCAATCGGTTTCGGACGATGCTGTCGCCACGGTCCAGGCCCAGTGTCCGGGCCTCCCTGACGAGAACCTCTTCTCGCACCAGCCTGTCGACCATAGTGTCCAGCTCATCGAGTGTCGGAATACGCTGCCAAGTTGCCTGAAACTGGCTGATCAATCGGTCGACGTCCGGTTCGTCAACTGTGATGCGGGCTTCGACTACAGCCTCGGTAGAGGCATCCGACAGCGAAAACCACGCAAATATTACAGCCCCCAGAATAAAGAAATGGACCACCGGTTCTTTTAAGAATGTCATGAATACCCTTTGCCGAAACTTGAGCTGCTTTTACCCCGAATCCGGCAAAGATACCGGAACGTGGCAGGAACCTGATAGCTTTTCCTGAAGCGTATACCAGATTGACAACGAGTACGCGCCTTCATGTGTGTCTGTCGGCACTTTAGCCGTAATCTGATCTGCGAAATGCACCGAGGCATAGTTGGTTCGCCATTGCATCGAAATGGCCCCGGAATGCGAGTCAATCGAGTGGTCGGGACAATCCCCCGGTTCACCTCGCTCCATGCAAATCGACAGGCATCAGTCGGGCTCAACACCACGACAAGAAGCGTCCATGGGCAGGGTGATTGAACGAATTTTCGATGATCGAATGGTTTTCACTCAGCAGTGTTTACGGCCCGGTCCCGAACAAAAAACTGCGCAAGCCTTCAATTGCCGCGCAGGGCCGCGACGATCTGCTGAACCTCGGGATTTGACCGAAGTCTTTTTGGAAACGCAACTCGATAATCTTGCGTCAGCTCCAAAGGAGTCAGTTTCATCTGAACGACCCTGCGTGCGGCAAGATCATCGGCTGCCATCATCGCAGGCACCAGCGCAACACCCAATCCGTGGCGCGCGAGGTTGAGGGCCGTACTACTGGACTGCGCGAGCAAACCAAGATTTGGGTCAACGCTTCGTTGCCCCATCAGCGCTGCGGTCCAGTTTGGCGATGACGCGAACCCTCGACCCCAGTCCGTGTGAATGAACGACCGGTCTTCAATCGTCTCTAATCCGTAATCGTACAGCGTTGCAATTTGCGGGCAGGCCACCGCCACCAACTTATCCGAAAACAACGTTTCGATGTGATAATCCCCATACAAATCATGGCCGTAGAATATCCTCATATCCACCTTGTCAGTCACAAGGTCGATAGGGTCTTCATCAACACGAACACTTAGCGGAGCCCACTTTGCGCCGAATTCCAGTGCCGCCAGTCTGGGTGCCAACCATGTTTCAGCCACGGATTGCGGGGCGCTGAGCGTCAGTCGTTTTTGCCGCTGAGCCTTGCGCTGCATTTTGTCGGACAACGCGCCCAAGGTGGACATCGCATGGGCCAGCTCGGGATAGGCCGCCTGTCCCGCATCAGTCAGAGAAATTCGATTGCCTTGACGAATGAACAACGTCTTCTGCCAGAAATCTTCAAGGAGTCTCACCTGCTGGCTGACGGCGGCGGAACTGACACCCAGTTCGCTGGCTGCGTTAGTGAATGAACCGGTGCGAGCTGCGGCCTCGAAAGCACGAAGGGCATTGAGTGGGGCAATCGAATTCATGAACACCTCCGAAAGTTTTTCTTTCGGACGATAATTAGAAATACTGTTGATTAAAAGGGGGCGCCAGCCATAGCCTTTTTTTCATCACGATGGAGGGCGCAGCATGTATGACCTGATCAATCTCGACCGATATCCTCTGGACGAGCCGGACGGCGACCGTTGGATGGAACTGGTTCAGACCTGCAAGGCTTCTTTGGAACAGGACGGTCTGTTCAACCTGCCGGGATTCGTTCGCGAGACCGCGATATTGCAGGCGGTTGACCAGCTTAAGCCAGTCCTGGAGCGCGAAGCATTTGTCCACGCGCGCCGTCACAACATCTACTTCCAGAAATCAATCGAAGGACTGGATGCCAAGCATCCCGCATTGACTGAGTTCGACACTTCAAACCGAACGATTTGCGCCGATCAGATGGGCACCGCCCTTGTCATACAGCTATATGAATGGCCACCATTCGCTCAATTTCTCGCCGCGGTGATGGAGAAACCAAAGCTGTACACGATGGATGATCCATTGGCCCGGGTGAATGTCATGGCCTATTCCCATGGCCAGGCGCTGAACTGGCATTTCGACCGATCCGAGTTTACCACGACCTTGTTGCTGCAATCCCCAAAACATGGCGGTGCATTTGAATACGACCGGAACCTGCGCAGCGATACCGATCCCAATTATGACGGCGTGGCCGACCTGCTGGAAGGGCGGCGAACACCAACACTGATTGAATTGGAGCCCGGTACGCTGAATATATTCAAAGGCAAAAACACGGCACACCGGGTCACACCTGTCGTCGGTGATCAGGATCGAATTATTGCCGTCTTCTCCTACTATGAAAAGCCCGGTGTACTGTTTTCCGAGGAAGAACGCATCGGGTTCTACGGGCGGGCCGCATGAATATTGATCCCGCCTTCAAAGACGACCGCAAACTGACCTATCTGAACGCAGAAGGCGCTGACAAGCCTTTGAAAAGCCCTGTGCCCGCCGAGACCCTGAACCGGGCGCGATCCTATCGTCTGCGGCGGCTGCGAGAGCAAATGGAGGCAGCGGATTGCGCTGCCCTTCTGCTCTATGATCCTTGCAATATCCGCTACGCGTTCGACTGCACGAACATGCAGGTTTGGACGCTGCACAACCCGATGCGATATGCGCTGATCCTGACTGGTGGCCCGGCGATCATGTTCGAATTCAAAGGTTGCCTGCACCAAAGCGAAAACCTGCCCGGAATTGACGAAATCCGAATTGCCAAAACCTGGATGTTCATGGCGTCCGGTGACAAGGTTGAAACAGCAACCAATGCCTGGGCTGACGAGATCGCCGATTTGGTGAGCCGCTATGGAGGCGGGAACCGCCGCATTGCCTGTGACAAATTGGACGGCAGTGGCGTCCACGCGTTGGAAACGCGGGGTTTGACCTATGTCGAGGGAACGCAGATCACCGAAATCGCCAGATCGATCAAGTCGCCCGATGAAATCGAGCTGATGCGGTGGACGATCCGCGTGTGCGAGGCCGGCATGGCCCGAATTTACGAACATTCCTGCCCCGGTACAACCGAGCGCGAGTTGTGGGCGCATCTGCATTTCGAGAATGCACGCTCGGGCGGAGATTGGCTGGAAACCAAGTTGCTGACATGCGGGCCAAGAACGAACCCCTGGTATCAGGAATGTTCAGACCGCGTGTGCCAATCGGGTGAGATGATCTCGTTCGATACGGACATGATCGGGCCCTATGGGTACTGCGCGGATCTTTCCCGGTCCTGGACCTGTGGTTATGAGCCCATGAGTCCGACCCAGCGGCGCCTGTATGATACAGCGCTTGCGCAGATACACCACAACCTCGATCTGGTAAAACCCGGCGTCAGTTTTTCAGAGTTCAACGACAAAAGCTGGCGCATACCCGAAGCGCATATTCCCTATCGGTACTCTCTGGCGGTGCATGGCGTTGGTATGGCTGATGAATGGCCTGTTATTCCATTGCATGTGGATTGGGGTCCCGCGGCGATGTCGGGGCAATTCCTGCCGGGAATGGTTGTCTGCGTTGAGAGTCTGATTGGTGAGCTCGGGTCGGAGAGCATCAAGCTTGAGACCCAGGTTCTGGTGACGGAAACCGGATATCAGCGTTTGGACAGCTTTCCCTTCGAATGAACGAGGCTATCAAAACCCGTGCCCATTCCGCCAAGATCTAGAGAGTTCCGCCAGACTTTCATTCACTGGGATTTCAACGGCGAAGCTCTCACCCCTTTGCCGTCAGACCAAAGAGGTGAGATCGTTTAAGCAGGGGTCCGCGAGATTTATGGTGACCGACTTTACCTTTTTCCGGCCACGATGCGGTCCAGAATGAGCGCACAGAAGAGGATCGCGAGGCCCGCCAGAATGCCCTGTCCCGCTGCCGCATACTGAAGTGCCTCCAGAACATCTTCACCCAGGCCTTTCGCACCGATCAGCGACGCAACAACCACCATGGCCAGCGACATCAGGATTGTCTGGTTCACTCCGGCCATGATTGTCTTGTGAGCCAAGGGCAGATCAACACGCCAAAGCAGGTAGCGTGGTGTCGCGCCGAAGGCCAGCGCGGCCTCGCGCACTGTTTCGGGCACTTGCTGAAGGCCCAATACGGTAAAGCGGATCACCGGAGGGCTGCCGAAGATCATGGTCGCAACGACACCAGCGGGTTTACCTGAACCGATAAAGGCGACAACAGGGATCAGATACACGAAGGACGGCATGGACTGCATGAAGTCGAGGATTGGGCGCACGATGGCAAAGGCTCGTGGACGGCGCGCGCAATAGATGCCAAGCGGAATGCCCAAAGTGATCGAGATCAGCGCGGCGGCCCCCAGCAAGGCAATGGTAGTCATCGCTTTTTCCCAGAAATCCAGCAAGCCCAGATAGGCCAGCGCCGCGCCGGTGAAAATCGCCACGCGCGGGCCCGCAGAAAGATAGGCCAGCATGATGATTACCAGTGACACTACCGGCCATGGGGTATCGACCAGAACAACCTCAATCCAGTCCAACAGGGTGCGCATTCCATAGGTCAACCCATCAAAGAATCCGCGCCCCGCGGTTTTGGTCCATTCAAAGACGGCCTGCACTCCGTCTCCGACATTCAACCGCCAGTCGCGGTTGGTCGGAAATGTCTTCAGGACAGTCAGCGCGTCAGGCTGTGCAAACTTGATGGCAGACAGAACAACAACCACAACGGTCAACACCGCGGCAACGATCGTCCGCGTGACGGACCAACCATGCGCCACACCGGAATCCGACCGCCAGCGCGCGAACTGCCCTTCCAATGTCCAGTTTGCCAGCGATGCAGCAAGAAACTTCACTGCCAATAACAGGGCGATACCCAATGCAAGGTATGTGATACCGGTGGAATCGGCACTTTGAGCGGCCTCCTGCGCTCCGGCCAGAGCGCCCTCCAGAGATTCTGCCGCGCGTTTGAGAGAATCCAGCGACGCAGCACCGGATTGCTCAGCCGCTTCAATCTGCTGGCGCCTTAGCTCCAGCGTCTGCTCGATCTGAGCGGCGCGTTCGCGGAACTCGCGCCCCAGATCGCCAAACAGGCCCAGGCCTATTTGGATGTAAGCTAACGTCTCCAGAACCAGAAACCCCAGAAACCAGGACCATAGGCCGCGCGCCCCAAACCAGATCGGGCCAAGGAGCGCAGCAGCCTTGTTCAGTGTGAACCGATAACCCGGAGCCTGCATCATATATGCAAAGGTCTTTTGGTAATACGCTTGGCTTTGCCCGACAAACTCACCAATCAGGCTTTCCAACCGGTCGGCAGTTTCAGGTTGAACCTGTTGTGCATCAACGTGTTTCATCACCGTCCCCTTATGCCTGACTGTCCTGAATGGCGCGGATCAGCCCCGCGCGGTTGATCACGCCCACTGTCTTGCCTTCCTGCGTCACGGCAACCACGCCATGCCCGTCGACGCAGAGGTTCATCAGGTCGGACAGGTCCATGTCGGGATGCGCCTCTTTCGCATCTTCCGGGACTTCGCCGTGATGCGCCTCGAATTCGTCGACCGGCTTCATCACCGCATGGGCAAAGATCATGTTGAGCTTTGAGATCCCGGCAACAAAATCGGCGACATAGTCATCAGCGGGGTTCAGGATGATCTCTTCAGGCGTGCCGATTTGAACGATGCGCCCATCTTTCATGATCGCAATGCGGTGGCCGATGCGGATAGCTTCGTCGAGGTCATGCGTGATGAACATCGTGGTCTTGTTGAGCTTGTGGCTCAGCTCCATGAACTGATCCTGCAACTGCTTGCGGATCAGCGGATCGAGGGCCGAGAACGGCTCGTCCATCAGCAGAATTTCGGGGTCAGCCGCGATTGCGCGGGCAAGACCGACACGCTGCTGCATGCCGCCGGACAGTTCATGGGCGTATTTGTCTTCCCAGCCGCTGAGCTCCACAAGCTCCAGAACCCGATCCGCCTCTTCCCAGCGACGCGCTTTGCCGGTGCCGCGGATTTCCAGTGGCATGGCGACGTTGTCGCGTACGGTACGGTGTGGCATCAGGCCGAAGTTCTGGAACACCATGGCGACCCGGCGGTTGCGCAGGTCGCGCAATCCCTCATCATTCAAACCCATTACGTCGTCACCGTCCAAATAGATGTGACCGTCCGTGGGCTCCAGCAGTCGGTTCACATGACGGACCAATGTCGACTTACCCGATCCGGACAGGCCCATGACGCAGAACAGCTCACCGCGCTCGATTTCGAAGCTGGCATCAGCGACCCCGACAACGCAGTTGAACCGGTCCAGCACTTCCGCCTTGCTCAGCCCCTCGCTGTGAATAGCTTCCAGGGCGTCCTGCGCTCGTGCTCCGAACACCTTCCACACGCCACGTGCATCGATTGCGATATCCGCCGTCATACTGGCCCCACTTTGGTTGAGCTTGCAGATTGCGTCCCCGGCAATGTTGAGCCAGGGACCCATTGGTATCAGTTGGTTTTCAGACCAAGCCAGCCATCGACCGTGTCGCCGTTCGCGGCAATCCATTCGGCCACAACCTCATCGGTATCGCGCCCTTTGACGACGACTTCATAGGTCAAAGCACTGAGCTGATCGGCATTCATGTTTATGCCGCTCAGGAAAGACGCCGCCGCCGGGTTGCGCTGTTCCAGCGACTTCGAATGGGCAACGGTCACGGTTTTGACCGGTTCGCCGGTGCTGACATGTGATTTGTTGTACCAATCTGCGTCCTGATCTGGCTGTACCATCTTGTAGGTCGATGCGTCGTGTTCGGGTTCTTCCAGAATGGTCACATCATAAAGCGCATGCACATAATGCGGTGCATAGCAGTAGAAGGCGGCACCCTTCTTCTGATCAATCTGATCCTTCAGTCGCGAATAGAACACGGTTTCGTCTTCTGTGGTGGGGGTCAGAAAGGTTTCGATCCCATAGTCGCGAACACGCACTTTGAAGGTATTGGTTGATGCCCAGCCGGATGCACCGACCCAAACCTCGCCCATGCCATCGCCATCCGAGTCAAAAAGCTCCTGCGCCATTGGCGTGGCAAGGTCATAGATCGATTTGATGCTGTGGTCCTCAACCATGTAATTCGGAACACAAATCCCCGCGCGGCCTTCGTAGCTGCCGGAAGAGAGCGCCACAGTGCCTTTCTGATCGACATATTCATCAGTGAACGAAGACTGGTTTGGCAGCCAGACATCGGGATGTACGTCGATGTCGCCGCGCCCGCCATCCATCGCGGCAAAGATCACGGCATTGGCACCGGGCGCATAGCCGACCTCGCCACCCAGTCGGGTTTCGATGACCTGACCGATCACACGGCTCATGATCTTGGCACCGGGCCAGCTGGGCTCTCCCACCATAACCTTTTCCTGCGCCAGTGTGGCAGTAGCTCCCAAGGCCAGTGCGAGGGACGCAGTCAGTGTCGTAAAGTTCCTCATCTTCTTCTCCTGTTGCGTAAAGTTGCATGCGCCATCAGGCGCGCGCCCGCTTGCGTTGCGGGTCTATGAATGGAATGTCCGTGACGGTGGCGCCGAGCCGCTTCATTCGCCCGTCGAGTTGCCCAATCTCTAATCGCGAACCGTTGTCTGCCACTTCCACCGATACCCGTGCCATGGCGATCGCGCGTTCCAGCATCGGCGAACGGTTGGCCGAAGTGACCACGCCTACTTGCCGCTCGCCTGAGTAGACGTGCGACCCTGCGGCGGGTACGTCATCGCAGCCGATCAGCAATCCCTTGAGGATCCGGCGCGGGTCACGGGCGTTTCGTTCCAGCGCAGCTTTGCCGGTAAAGTCGGATTTGTTCAGATCAACGGCAAAGCCCAACCCGGCCTCGAACGCATCGACCCCTGCGGTGAACTCGGCGTTTGCGGCGGCCAACCCTGCTTCGATGCGTATGATCTCCAGCGCGGCCGAACCCATGGGGGTGATCCCGAATTCGGCCCCGGCCTCCATCACCGCATCCCAGATCGCAACTGCATCGGACTTGGCGCAGAAGACCTCATAGCCCAGCTCGCCGGTGTAGCCTGAGCGGGACAGCATGAACGGCGTGCCTTCCCGGTCACGCAGCCGCGCGACGGTGACACCGAACCACTTCAACTGATCCAACGAAGGCACATGAGGCTGCGTAAATGCAATCTTGCGCAGCAGGTCCCGTGACTTCGGCCCCTGAATGGCAAGACTGGGCATCGCGTTCCGCATTGCATGCACCCGAACTTGCAGTTCGTGTTCAGCGGCCAGGGCCTGCAGAGCGCGACCGCTCTCCTCGGACCCGCAACACCAACGGAAAATTTCGGGGGCCAGACGGAACAACGTACCGTCATCGATTACCGATCCGCTTTTGTCGCACATCAACGTGTAGGACCCGCGCCAGACCGGCAGCTTGGCGACATTGCGCGTGGTAGCTAATTGCATCAGCCTCTCGGCATCCGGGCCTACAATGTCGAACTTGCGCAGCCCGCTCATGTCCTGCACGGTGACCGTCTCGCGACAGGCCCAGTATTCACCCAGCGTACCGTGCGCCGGGTAGCTGACAGGGGTCCAAAGATCACGCGCCGGAGCGAAGTGCTGAGTCAGCGGGGCCAGTCGGTCATGAAACGCGGACTCCTGACTGATCGACATCGGGGCATCTTCCTTTTCACGATAGGCCACAGCACGGCGGATCGGGGTTTCAGGGCGATAGATACGCACATGCACATCCGTCGGATTCCAGCCGTTGATCGGATCGATGTCGTCGGGACAGGCTGTCGAGACGCACACAAGGTCCTCGAGCGCGCGCATGGCTACATAGTCGCCGGGTCGCGAATAGGATTCCTCAGTCAGGATGTGGTGGGTCGAGGCGTCGATCCAGGTGTTCCAGAAGAAGTTGATCGCAGGCCAGGCCGACCGGCGCCCAACGCCATAGGGGGCGAGCGCGTTGGACATATTGTCCGAACAATTTACGTGCCCCGGGAATCCGCGTTCTTCGTAACCTCGCGCGGTACAGGCCAAACCAAACGTGTCATGCCGGCCGCAGGTGTCCTGAACGACGTTCAGCAACGGCCGCATTTCGCGGTCATAAAACTTGTCCAGCAGACCGGGACCGGGAAAGGCACGCCGCACCATCGACCGGGTGGCGGTCGAGTCGATCATCCATTCGATTCCACGATCCAGACCATCCGCGCGGAGCGCCATGAAATCCGAACACTGCTGCCCTTCGACATCAATGATCTGAACGAACTCACCAGCTTTGAGCTCATAGGCGAACCCGGTGCCGCTCGGCACCGTGAATTCGTCTCGGGTATCTCCCAAAAGCGGTGGCAAAAATGGTCCGCTCGCGCCCGCCCGTTTGTGCAAAACTGTGACACAGCCGGCTTCAGCGCCTTCGATCAATCCGTCAATCGAAGCTGGCCGGATCATCCAGACGGTCACTGACCTGCTCGCTCGTAGAATCAAGGGATCGGTCGCAGTCGCCAGCCTGCAGCTTGGCATCGATTGCGCCGCGTCTCCGCCATTCGATCCGACCCAGCCGCAATATTGATCGCTATTGAACTCGCCCGGATTGATGACGCCGTTCGCCTCAAGACCCAGACTTTCAAGCTTGGAGCACCCGTCATCCGAAAATGCGACCACCGCCAGAGGGTTCACCGGCGATACTCCTTCGACCGAAAGCAAGTCACCCGCGTTCATTTTCGCAACTACTGCCTCGCGCGGGGCCAACACATAGGTCTGTGTATCGGTCGCCTTTGGAAAACCCGGAAACTTGCGCCCTGGGCTGACAAACCCGGCGTTCGTGAACTGGTGCAAGATGGTCGATCCATGCATGGTTTTGTCGGATTCTCAGTTATGAAACTAGTTACAGAGGTTGATGAAACTAGTTTCATATGTCAACTCTTTCTTGATCGATCGGAAAATGGACGCAGAAACACGTGACTCCCAAAACCCTTGAAATCAAGAAACGCGCAAACCTCAGAGACGTCGCAAAAGCTGCCGGCGTATCAGTTGCCACAGTGTCTCGGGTCCTGAATGAACCAGGCGTGGTCAAAAAGGAAACTCTGGAGAAAGTTCAGCAAGCTATCGCTGAGCTGAAATTCGTTCCTAGCGCTGCTGCCCGGGCCATCAATTCCGGTCGAACACGGTTTGTCGGCGCCTTGGTGCCAACTCTGGACAACGCAATTTTCGCCCGGTTTCTTGCCGCACTGGAGCGTGAGCTTTCCAAGCATCAACTGTCGCTCATTGTTGCAACAACAGATTCGTCCCCAACGGTCGAAGCCGAAAAAGCGCAGGGCCTTGTCGATATCGGCGCAGAAGGTTTGATCATCACCGGTGCCACACATACCGATGATTTCCATGATCTTATTGAACGGACAATGCTGCCCACGATCATCACGTCCTATTTCGACGACACCAACCATTTGCCTACCATCGGCTATGACAATGCTGCGGCGGCACAACTTGCCTTGCGACACCTGATCGATCTTGGGCACCAGCGGGTCGCCGTCGTTCATGGCCCTGCTCATAACAACGATCGGACGCAATCCCGGCTGTCGGGATTGAATGCAATGGACTGGAAAGGCGAACTTACAACCTATGAGACTGACATAAGTCTTGCTGGCGGTTCAGAAATCGGGCGGCGTATTGGCGCCGCGTCGCCGAAACCGGATGCAATTCTTTGCCTTTCGGATGTCTTGGCACTTGGCGTTCTGTTTGGCCTACAGACGCAAGGGGTTAGCGTGCCTCACGACGTCTCGTTGGTCGGACTCGACGATCTGCCAAGCTCTGCCGTGGCCGTACCCGCTGTGACGACGGTTCACTTACCGGTTTCCAGAATGGGAGAACGCGCCGCGGTCGCGCTGGCGCGCTGGATAACTGAACAGGAAAGACCCAAGGCAGAACGGCTTGAGGCCGAACTGGTGGTCAGAGATTCCGCCATTCGGCACAGGAGCAGAGCGCAATAGCAATCCATTGGAAGTTGAAACACCAACTTCCATTTAGTTTACAACGGATTGAGATCGGAAAAATCACGAGTCTTTCAAGCTGTAGGACACGCTGCAAAATGGCTGGAAGCCACGCTTTGCTATTCCAATCCCAAAAGTCAGTGAGTGACACCAAACATCGGTTACAACTTGGTCCGATGTCCGCCACCGCAACAGGTTGCCGACTTGGTTACCTGTCTTCACCCGACTTGTGATTTTGGCAACAGTGTAGGAATCGCTGATTTGGAACGTGTCACGAGGCCAGTGACACTGACGCTAATTTCTGGTCACTGGGCGGCACACCAAACTTGCGCGCATATTCCCGGCTGAATTGGGTGGGACTTTCATACCCGACATCATAAGCGACCGAGGCCACTGACTTGCCGCCGCCGATCAGGAGCCTCCGGGCCTCCATCAGGCGCAGCTCTTTTTGGTATTGCAGCGGAGTAGTGGAGGTAAGCGCCTTGAAATGCTCATGGAAGGTTGATTGGCTCATCCCCGCGGCTGCGGCCAGTTCAGCCACCGGCAGGTTGGCCTTGAAACTTTCTCGGATCATCGAAATCGCCTTGGAAATCCGGCTGGCCGGGCTTTCGTGCAACAATAGCTGACGCAGCATTCCACCATGCTGGGCGCGCAGCAGTCGAAAATGGATCTCTTTCAAGACCAGAGGAGCCAGCGCCTGCACCTCGATCGGGTCATGTGACATTTGGAACAGCCGCGCCGTTGCATCGATCAGGGCGGCATCGCTGTCGGCCACGCTCATCGAATGGAAGGCCCGCTCCTGCCCCTCAGCCGCGCCGACCTCGTCATAGAGGCTGCGGGCGGTGGCCAAATCCAGCCGCAATGCCAGCGACACATAGGGTTTTTCCGGCGAAGCATCGATCACTCCGGCGTTGACAGGCAGTGCGTGGCTGACAATCAGCGACTTGCCGGCGCCATAGCGGATCGTGCGATCTTCCAGATGCGCTTCCTTGGCGCCCTGTAGAACAAGACACATGATCGGCTCATAAAACGTCGCCTCAAACTCAGTGCGGGTTTCGCTGCAAAAAGCGAACAGCCCCTCAACCCCGGTTTCAGAACCTGTCCCAAGTCCACCTTTTTCGCGGACATAGCTGGAAACACTTGAAATCAGCTCCTGCGGTATCATCGGCGTTCCTCCTGTTGCCCTAGTTTATAAGCGTTGCGGGCCCGGCACAGAACCACAAATCCCGAAGCTTCGGAGGATCAGGCAGATCATTCGGAGGATCGGGCACAGGGTTCACGGCAGCGTGCTCTACCTTCGGTGCAACTGAATTGCCGGAGCCAGAGTAATGCCGCAGACCATACTTATCACCGGAGCCTCGTCAGGAATCGGCAAAGCAACTGCAAGCATGTTTGCTGAAGACGGTTGGAACGTCGTCGCCACCATGCGCAACCCAGAGAATGCCGGTAGTCTGGCGAAACGGGCAAATGTCCTTTCCACCGCGTTGGATGTGACCAAACCTGAAACCATCACAGATGCCGTGAACCAGGCCATCGACACTTTCGGGCGGATTGACGTGCTTCTGAACAATGCAGGTTATGGCGCCTACGGTCCGCTGGAAGCGTTTCCGATGGAACGGATCGAACGGCAGTTCGACACCAACGTGATTGGCCTGCTTGCGGTCACCAAGGCGGTATTGCCGCATATGCGGGCGCAAAAATCGGGAACCATCGTCAATATCTCGTCGATTGGCGGGCAGATGACATTCCCGCTGGGCACGCTTTACCACGGCACTAAGTTCGCTGTCGAAGGCCTGTCCGAAGCATTGCACTACGAGCTCGCGGCCTGCGGCGTGAAGGTGAAGATTGTGGAACCCGGCATGATCAACACTGATTTCGGCGGTCGGTCGTTTGATTTCGCCGTAGATGAAAGCATGCCGGAATACTTGCCTGTCGTGGCAGGTATGCAGGCGGCAATGGAATCATTCGCCGCACAGGCCTCCGAGCCGGAAATGGTGGCTGGGGTCATTCGCAATGCGGTGACCGACGGCTCACCACGTTTACGTTATCGCGCCGGAGCGGATGCCGAGTCACTTTTGACCGCCCGCAAGGAACAGGATGACGAGACATTTATTGGCGGCATCAAGGCCCGTATGGGGTCTTAGAAGACCTTGGGTACAGACTGCATCAGGGAGGAAACATCATGTACAGACAAGCACTTGAAGCAGGCGGATTGGCCGTCGTGACCGGCGGCGCCAGCGGTGTTGGCTTTGCCGCCGCTGAACGGTTTGTGCAAGGCGGGCTGGGCGTAGTTCTCGCTGACCTGCCGGGTGATGCATTGGAACAAGCCTCGGAGAAGCTGCGCGCCATTGCCCAGTCGGACACACCCGTATTGGCGGTTCCAACAGACGTCAGCGATGCCGCAGCTGTCCGGACATTGGCAGAGGCGGCGTTTGATGCAGGCGAGGTTGCGGTTCTGATGAATAACGCAGGCATTGCCCGACGTTCGGGCAGTTGGGAGGAACCCGAAGCCTGGCGTGCCATGATTGAGGTGAACCTGTTTGGAGTGTTGAACGGCGTACAGGCCTTCTTGCCCCGTATGATTGATGCCGCGCGCCCCGCCGTGGTGATCAACACAGGCTCCAAGCAGGGTATCACCACACCGCCGGGCAATCCCGGATACAATGTCTCCAAGGCCGGAGTGAAGGTCCTGACCGAAATGCTGGCCCATGACCTGCGGCAAGCAAAGGCGCCAATAACCGCACATCTTTTTGTACCCGGCTTCACTTATACAGGCATGATCGCGCGCCATATGCCCGAGAAACCCGATGCAGCCTGGACCTCGGGGCAGACCGTGGATCACATGCTCAGCCGCATGACAGCGGGCGACTTTTATATCCTGTGTCCCGACAACGACGTACCGCCGGCACGCGACCAGCGTCGGGTGGCCTGGGCTGTCGGCGATATTCTGGAAAACCGCCCCGCCCTGTCACGATGGCATCCGGACTTTTCCGACGCCTTCGCCGAATTCGAAAAAACCTGACTCCGACGACTCAGCCAAGGGGAGGCCCCTAAGCCATGGCAATATCACTGAAACTTAATGGCCAGACGCATCAAGTCGACGCCGAACCCGGAACCCCTTTGTTGTGGGTGATCCGGGATGAATTGAAGCTGACCGGCACCAAGTTCGGCTGCGGTGTCGCGGCTTGCGGCGCCTGCACCGTGCACCTGAATGGCGAACCGGTCCGATCCTGCCAGACCTATGTCGAAGACGTCGAGGACGCTGAGATAACGACCATCGAGAAGATTGCCGATGACAAGGTCGGCCAGGCAGTCCAGACGGCCTGGGTTGAATTGGACGTGGTGCAATGCGGCTACTGCCAGTCCGGGCAAATCATGTCCGCCGTCGGGCTTCTTCGCGAGAATCCCAAGCCGACGGTGGCAGAGATTGACGACTACATGAACGGCAATGCCTGTCGCTGCGCCACATACCAACGCATCCGAGCGGCGATTCAACGTGCATCTGAAATGATGGAGGCCTGATCATGACCCTTAAAACCTCACGCCGTGGCTTCCTGAAATCCGCTGCCGCCGCTGCCGCCGTTCTCTATGTTGGCGCTCGCCCGGATGGTACGCTGGCCGCCGGTTCCGCGCCCGCGCAGTTAAACCCGTTTGTGAAGATTGACGCCGACGGCACCGTCACTGCCATCGTAAAGCACTTCGAAAAAGGTCAGGGACCGGCGACCGGCCTCACCACCCTGATCGCCGAAGAGCTGGGTGTGTCGATCGAGGACATCCAGTACGAATTCGCGCCGTCGGACCCTTCGCGCTATGCCAATCTGGCGTTTGGACAGTTTCAGGGCACCGGCGGGTCCACCGCAATGGCCAATTCATTCATGCAGTACCGCCAAGCCGGCGCTGCGGCGCGCGACATGCTGCTCCGGGCCGCTGCTGAAGCCTGGGGCGCTGACTCCAATTCGTTGACGATCGAAAACGGCATCATCTTAGGTGTGGGGCGGCAGGCACCCATTGCGGAATTTGTAGCCGCTGCGGCGAAAATCGACCCCCCGGCCGAGCCGCGCCTGAAAGACCCCAGCGAGTTTCGTCTGATCGGCAATGCTGCGGTCAGACGCAAGGATTCTCCTCCCAAGATCAATGGCACTGCGATTTACGCGATGGATCTGCACCTGCCGGATCAGATGGTTGTCGTCATCGCCCGTAGTCCGTGCATGGGCGGCCTCGCTTCCGGGTTTGACGAGGGGGCGGCCAGAGAAATCAAAGGTTACATCCGTTCCGCAGTCCTGCCCAACAAGGCAGGCGTTGCCGTTTACGCCGAAACCACCTGGGCCGCTTTTCAGGCACGCGAGGCAATAACCGTTGATTGGGATTTCTCCAATGCCGAGAACCGCGACTCGGGCGAAATCCGCGAACAGCTATTGGCCGCGGTTAACAGTGATCCCGAGTACAACGTTACAGGTGCGGACCAAACAACCACAGCAGCGTTGATTGACGGTGCAGACAATGTCGTCGAGCAGACCTTCTATTTCCCCCTGCTGGCACACGCTCCGATGGAACCGTTGACCTGTACCATCGAAGCCAACGAAGACGGCGGCATCACCCTGCATGACGGGGCCCAGATGCCGACCGGACCGCATTTCGCACTTGCCGAGATCTTTCAGTTGCCAATGGAAATGATCCGTATCAACACGGTGTTCGCAGGCGGCTCATTTGGGCGGCGCGCAACACCAACAGCGGACTATCAGGTCGAAGCCGCGCTTGCCTTTGCGATTACCGACCGCTCGCGACCCGTAAAACTGGTCTGGTCGCGTGAGGATGACATCACCGGTGGGTACTACCGCCCCGCCGTGGCGCATAAAGTGCGTGTGGGTCTGGACGCAAATGGAAACATCGCCGGCTGGGATCACCGCATCGCCGCCCAGTCGATCATGAAAGGCACCGCGTTCGAAAGCCTGATCGTGCACAACGGCGTGGACCACAGCTCGGTCGAAGGCGTGACCGAGAACCCCTATCAAATCCCGGGGCAGTTCATCGGTCTAAGCGATGTGGCAAAGGCCACATCTGTTCTCTGGTGGCGCTCGGTCGGACATACCCACACGGCCTACGTCATGGAGACCATGATGGACGAAGCCGCCCGTGCCGCAGGTCGCGATCCGGTTGAGTTCCGCCTGGCCCTGCTGGAAGGCAGCGGCAATGATCAGAAGCGATTGGCCGGTGTGCTAAAATTGGCGGCGGAAAAGGGCAACTGGGGCAACGCGCCCGAGGGACGCAACCAGGGCATTGCCGTTCACAAAAGCTTTGGCAGCTACGCGGCCGAAGTCGTGGAAATATCCGGCAACGCCGATGACGGGGTGAAGATCGAGAAGGTAACCTGCGCCATCGACTGCGGACTTGCAGTCAACCCGGACGTGATCAAGGCACAGATGGAAGGTGGCATCGGGTATGGTATCGGTCATGTGATGCGGGACGAAATAACCCTGACGGATGGTGTCGTAGACCAGTCCAACTTTCCCGATTTCGAGCCGTTGAGAATCGGCGATATCGGCGCAATCGAAGTTCATATCGTACCTTCCGCCGAAATGCCCACCGGAGTTGGTGAACCCGGCACCCCGCCGTCCGCTCCGGCACTGGCCAACGCCATCGCCGCGACCGGTCCGCGGGTGACGGAATTGCCAATGATCAGCAGCGGCGTCAGCTTCGTATGACAACTAACCCTGCGCCGGTCGGTTCTTAGATCGGCGCAGGGGTCCAATCGCCTATTTCCAATGTTGCACCAGTACGATTAGCTGCCTGGCGGTTCACAGATTACTTCCCACCCAGCAAATCGTGTTTTCAAAAGTTCCATATTGACGCAACCTGCGTTCTCGGGCACTCAAACGCGTGATGGTTCCCGATGGTCCACCCAAGGGATGAAAAGGGAATACGGTGAGGTCTGCCATTTGGCGCCAATTCCGTGACTGCCCCCGCAACTGTAAGCGGCGAGCGACGCCAAACAGCCACTGGTCCTTGAGACCGGGAAGGATGGCCAAGCATCGACCCGCAAGTCAGGAGACCTGCCATCAGATGTTCAACCAACCCGGGGCGGGGCGTCCTGGAAGGAGGCTTTGATGGCACGTTCGATACGTGTTTACCTGAACGGCACCTTCTGTCCACGCTTGGCAACAAGCGGAGCGGGCAATGCCAGAGACACCTGATCATTTCCTTCTGATATGCTCGACTTGTGGCGGGGAATTGCCAGTTGACGCTATTCGAAACGCGCTGACTGGCAGGCTTCCTGAGGGATTTGCTGTTCGCACCGTTGCTTGCATGGCGGGCTGCGCACAGCCAACGACCGTCGGGTTTCAGGCTGTCGACAAAGCGCAATACCTCTTCGGCAGCATTCAAACGCCGCAAGAGGTGGAAGCGCTGGCCGAGTTTGCACACCAATATCGCGACAGCGTGGATGGGTGGACCAACGCCACGGACCGACCGCGCCCGTTATTTTCAAAAACTCTTTCTCGCTTGCCCCGGATCCGATTGGAGGAGCCCTCATGACGACCTCGACCTTTCTGGCTGCGCGTGATCTCGAATACTATGCGCTCAACGGTGACGTGCTGCTGCAAGGCGCCTCGTTCGAGCTGGACGAGGGTGCGATTCTGGCAATCGCCGGCCCAAATGGGGCAGGAAAGACAACTCTTCTGAACCTGTTGTGCGGAACCGTTGAGATTGGTTTGGGCGATGTTCAGGTCAATGGGCGTAGTCTCAAACATATGCCCGCCAAAGAGCGGGCCCGCATGATCGCCGTTGTCAGCCAGCAGGAGCTTCCGGATGGCAGGTTGTTTTTGCGAGATTACGTCGCCTTGGGCCAGATTCCGATCTGGCCAGATCGTTCAGCAGAGGAGCATGCAGCAGAGCTGTCCAGAATTCTGGACCTGACGGGCCTCGGCGCATTGGCAGACAAACGCATGGCAGTGTTGTCGGGAGGCGAACGTCAAAGAGCTCATATCGCCCGCGCGCTGGCTCAGAATCCGTCCTTGCTGTTTCTGGACGAACCCACCAACCACCTCGATCCCGACGCCAAGGGGCGCATGCTGTCTCTGGTTGCCGAACTGGGCATAACGGTGGTCATGATCGTCCACGATCTGGTGATGATCCCGGAATTTGCCACGCATGTGGCGTTGATGAAATCCGCACGGCTGACCGGTTTTGGACCGGTCGCCGAAGTGCTGACCCCTGAACGGGTTCGCGACACATTCGGCGTCGATTACCTGTGCTTTCACCATGAAGGGCGCGTGATCCCGGCATTGGATATCCGAAAAACCACTGTTTCTACTTAAGAAAAGGAAAACTCTGAAATGAAGAACATCTGGTCTGTGGCGCTGATGACAGCCATGGCTGGCGGCGCTGCCGCGCATGAGGTCACCGTCGACAATTGCGGCGAGCCGCTTGTGTTTGAGTCGCAACCCGAACGCCTGGTCGTGCACGACATGAACATGACCGACATGGCCTTTGCACTGGGTCTGCAGGACAAGATCGTCGGCCTTACCGGCATCACCGGATGGTACAAGACCAGCCCGGAATTCGACACGCTGCGCGGTGACATCCCAGAGCTTGCGCCGAAATACCCAACTGTTGAAAACCTCGTGGCGGTCGAACCCGACCTGTTCTTTGCAGGCTGGTATTACGGCATGAAGCCCGGCGGCGACGTGACCCCGGACACGCTTGAGCCGTTTGGCATCAAGACGATGATCCTGTCCGAAAGCTGCGTGCATCTGGACAAGGACCGCCCCGAAGCCAGTATGAACCTGCTGTTCGATGATGTTTTGCGTCTGGGCAAGGTCATGCATGTCGAAGATAAGGCCGAGGCGTTGGTGAGCGGCTGGAAAGATGAACTCGCCGCGATCGAGGCGCAGACGGCCGATCTTCCCAAGCCGCGTGTCTTCCTGCTGGACGGGCCGGCGGACGCACCCTTTACTGCTGGTAAGTTCGCCATCCCCGACGCGATGATTGCTGCCGCTGGTGGCGAGAACGTCACTCATGACATGGACACAAGCTGGGGCCGCACCTCGTGGGAGGCGGTAGCCGCTGCCAACCCTGAATTCCTCGTGCTGCTCGACTATCAAACTGGCAACGGCGCGGCGGATACGTTCAAATTCCTGCAAGATCATCCGGTGATGTCTCAGACGGATGCAGTGAAAAATGAGCGCTGGATTGGCCTACGGTACGAGGAATTGACCCCGGGACCGGCAAATATCGAGGCGATCTCGAAGATGGTGCAGGCCATGCACCCCGTCCTCAACTAACATGGGCCGATTGGGCCTGACACTTCTGCTGGGGGCGGTCGTATTGACCGCCCTCTTGCTGATTTCAACCATCTACGGCACCACACCTATCCCCGCGGCAGACGCGTTCAACGCGGTTCTTTTGGGAACCGGGCTAGCCAACGGAGAAATGACGCCTCTTCATCGGATCGTGTTCGACCTGCGTCTGCCGCGCGCAATGTTCGCTGCGGTGATCGGAGCTGGGCTGGGGATCGTTGGCGTGGTCCTGCAAACCACAACGCGCAACGATCTGGCCGACCCGTTTCTTTTCGGCCTGTCCTCGGGCGCCGCAGCCGGGGCCGTGTTTGTCATCACAGTAACCGGTGATATTTTGGGGTTCTGGACCTTGCCGCTGGCCGCCTTCTGCGGGGGGCTCGTAGCGTCCGGGATCGTGCTGGCGCTGGTGCATGGGCTGCGTACAAGCGCGCCGGAAAAGCTGATCCTCGCAGGGCTTGCGGTGTCTTTCCTGTTCTCCGCCATCACCAATTATCTGATATTCGCAGGCGATAGCCGCGCGGCCCATTCGGTCATCTTCTGGATGCTTGGTGGGCTGGGCCTGGCCCGTTGGGAGACCTTCCCACTGGTTTGCGCCGGTCTGGTGTTGATCCTGACCTATTCGCTGTATCGCAGCCGCTGGTTGGACGCATTGCTGACAGGCGATCTGACGGCCGCGACGCTTGGTGTACCGGTGCAGGGCCTGCGGTTCCGCATGTTCTTCACGGCCGCCCTTGCAACAGCAGTGTTCGTCTCGGTCGCAGGAGTGATTGGTTTTGTCGGCTTGATGGTACCGCACATCGCAAGAGGTATCGCCGGAACATTGCACAGCCAACTTCTACCAACCGCTGCGATTGTCGGCGCAGCGCTGCTGACGGGATCGGACATCCTCAGCAGGTTACTGCTTGCGCCGCAGGAACTGCCTGTAGGGATTGTGACGACATCGATCGGATCAGTTTTCGTGTTTATTCTGCTGTTTCGAACAGCAAAGGCTCAGAAGTGAGTCTTCAATAGAATTGGTGTTATTGTTGCTGAAGCTGATGAAGCCTGAGAGGGCAGGCTCACTCCAAGTGTTCACCAAAGAAAGAAGGCAGGTCGACGGGATTCCTCGAGCTGCGAAAGCGCTTACAAAGCGTTCGACGTTGCCCTGCTCGACTATTCAAATTGACCGGGGCCGCTAAACCGCCCCCGCACCTGTCGATCTTGTCTTAGAACTTCAGCAAAAAGCCTCCCGACTATCACCACTCACTAAGATAGTCGGGAGGCGGCCCAACCGGTCCAGCGGGCCGCGACACAACAGAGGTAATACAAAATTCGTGTCGCATTCGCATATTTGAACCTAAAATGAATCATTTCAAGAAATTTATCGCGCGCAAACTTGCTGATTTGCGCGCGACCCCAGCTTTCCATTTATTTGCGACGGCTTTCGCGGCGGAGCAATTCGGCTGTCGCCGCCCCTTCATTCTGTTTTTCCAGAACGGCGGAACATCTCCGGCCATGATGCATCCATACGGGTCGACATAATCCTCGATCTCGGCAATTTCGTAGGACCATATCTGTGACACGACGCTCTCTGCGGATTAGTAGCTGAAGGGCGGCTCTGCCGCATCTACTGGGCCGGCATAGAACCGGATATCAGCCATTCGGTTTGGGCTTTCAACTTCTGCTCGGTTGTCACCGACCCCATCCGGCGATTGTGTTCAGACCGTGAATGGTTCCGACCGGCACCATGCGCAGTGATCTAGGGTTGTCACAAACGGGTTTTCGCGGAACGCATCCAGCAGCTTCAGCGTGGTTGTGAACCTCTTACCCCCCCCGAGCGCGTCCGCCCGGTCCAAATTGCGTCACCGTCTGTGCGGCATGCAAAACTGCACTGGGATCAGCCTCTCCCAGATCAGTGGTCGTTATGCGCAACAGATATCAACCGCGTGCATCGCCGAATGGATCGCATTACGCGCCACAGCGACAACACCAACTGGTTTTGCACCAACCGGCCCGTCCAGGCAGGAATCCGGCATGATGGAAGACACCCCGACAGTCGGAGGCTGCATCGGAGCAGTCGTGGTTTCCTGAGCTTTCGAGATGTTGTCCTTTTCATCCGAGTGCGTTGCGTCGGTAATTGCGTGAAGCGCCACTTCTCTGTGCTGACGCAGCACTAGGGTTGCAGCGGTCAGTGGGGTCTCGCCTCAGGCATCTGCCGTATGCGTACCGCCCCAAACCGTTTGGTCCGCATCTCATTCGCGCGGGCCATCAGGACCGGGAACTTCTTACCGGGCGGTGGCCCCGGTCATTCAGATGTTCCACCGTCACCGGGCCGAATGTCTTTCTTCCATCATCTTTATTCCTTCAAATTCAGGTCCCGACGAAAAGGGGAGGAGAAACAGTTCGGGAGGCTCGCCCGCATCTGAATGGGCAGATGCGCTTGCCAACTGCACGCCGGCACGGAGAGGAGTTGAACCCGCTCGACCTATCCCTGTAGAGCCATATAGTTCCTTCGGCAGCTGCCGGGGTATTCCATTTGCAATGGGTCAGTAGGACAATGAAATTGCGGAACATTCAGCACGTTCGGCACCGCGATTTCCATCACGCCGTGCAGGGCGTCCACGATTTCGTGCGGCAGCGCAGCCATGAAATCCACGTTCTTTGACGCCGCGAAAATGCCCGCCAGTCACCTGCTGTTCAGGACCACCACCTTCTAACCGGAAAGGCGCCCGACGATCACCAACTTGACAATGGCCCCTTGATATTCATTAATTAACAGTATCGTTAAATAGGAGGCCATCATGCGAGGAATCACCATTACCTACAGCTTCGATGGCGACGAAGCCGACTGGCAGGCTACAACCAGTGCCTTCATTGCGGCCATCGAAGCTGATCCGGATGCCGCCGGTAAATTCACGTATCAGGTTGCCGTCGCCGATGATGGAAAATCCCGGTTTCATTGGGGTCGGTGGGACAGTGCCGAAACACTGGCGCACGTGCAGTCGCAGCCGTATTTCAAAACCTTTGCCGTCAAGGTTCGGGAATTTGCAGGAGGCGCGCCCAACGCAGTTGGGCATGATGTCAAAGCAAAAACAAGCGGGTGGTAGAGCTAGTCCAGCCCCTCTTCCCCCAACAGATGCCGTCCCTGCCGGTCCTCGACCTCAATCACCCAGAGGTCGGGGTCAAAGCTGCGCTGACGTTGGATGGCGTCGTCAACCTCGGCTTCGGGGCCGCCAGAGAGCTCAACCCATTTCCGCTCGCCGCTCATCAGGTCGAAACTGCGCTGGAACGCGACGGCCTGCCCGTCCAGAGTGTTGAGCTTGACCAGAACCGCACCAGCCGTGTCATCTCCGTGAGTCACGACAAATGCCGGGATTTCCTGAAATCGCAACCGCGCCAGATAAGCGTGCACCCAGAATTCAGCCGTCAGGCGGCTCATGCGTTGCCGTCTTTGAAATCCAGGCCCATTTCCGAATAGCGCTCGGATTCTTCGAGCCAGTTGGGCCTGACCTTCACTTGCAGGAACAGGTGGATTTTCCGGTCGAGGAATTCTTCCAGCTCAGCCCGTGCGGCTTGGCTAACTGCCTTGATCGTCTCGCCGCGCTTACCCAGAACGATGCCCTTGTGTCCATCGCGCATGACATAGATGACCTGATCGATCTTGGCCGAACCGTCTTTGCGTTCCTCCCAGCTTTCGGTCTCGACCGTCAGTTGATAGGGCAGTTCCTGATGCAGCCGCAGCGTCAGTTTCTCGCGTGTCATCTCTGCGGCGATCATGCGCAGAGGCAGATCTGCGATCTGATCTTCGGGGTAGAGCCAAGGCCCTTCGGGCAGTTCAGAGGCCAGCCATTTGCGCAGGTCCTCGACACCATAACCCTTTTCGGCCGAGATCATGAAGGTTTCGGCAAAGGGATAACGCGCGTTCAGGTCACTGGTCAGAGTCAAAAGCGCCTCGGACGGAACCCTGTCGATCTTGTTGATCGCCAGCGCGATCCTGCGCCCCTGCCCAATCTCGTCCAGACCTTCGAGGATGCGTTCGACACCTTCCGTGATCCCGCGATGCGCCTCGACCAACAGCACGACGATATCAGCATCCGCAGCCCCGCCCCAGGCTGCCGCGACCATGGCGCGGTCCAAACGGCGACGGGGTTTGAAAAGACCCGGCGTATCAACGAAGACCAGTTGCGCATCACCTTCCATCGCCACGCCGCGGATGCGGGCGCGTGTGGTTTGCACCTTATGCGTCACGATCGAGACCTTGGCCCCGACCATGCGGTTCAGAAGAGTGGATTTGCCTGCGTTGGGCTCACCGATCAGGGCGATAAATCCGGCGCGTGTGGTCATGTTCAATGCGATCCTGTTTACAAGTCGACACCCCTATCGCAGAACGCCGCGGCGGGCCAGAGGGATTTGTCGCATTGCAGCCATGCGTCAACAATGGCAGGAATGCCAGGCGCCGAGCCAGACCCAGCCAGGCGATTACCCAAAACATGAGGCAGGTTATGAAACGCCGTGAGTTTCTTGTCGGCAGCGGTGCCGCAGCAGGTGTATTGGGTCTGGGCGGTTTTGGCCTGGCCGGGAATACGCAGGAGCTGGTGATACAACCCTCCAGCTTTGCTTTGCGGGAACAGGTTACGACCGGGATGGTCAGCCTGTCGCCGGATGCGCCGCCTCCGGTCCTATTTGGTCGGCAAGGAAAGGCAATGCGGCTACCGGTCCGAAACGCGACCTCGGACTACACAGCGATGCATTGGCACGGGATGCGTATCGCCAATGAAATGGACGGGGTGCCTTATCTGACGCAAATGCCGATAGGAGAAGGTGAGCTGTTCGAGTACGAGTTCACACCGCCTGATGCGGGTACATATTGGTATCACCCGCATTGCATGACCATGGACCAGATGGCCTGCGGCTTCACCGGTGTTATGGTGATTGCCGAGGTTGAAGACCCCGGTTTCGACAGCGATCAGGTCGTCAACCTGCGTGACTTCCGACTGGATGAAAATGATCAGTTCTTGCCCGCATATACAGCGCGGGGCGCGGCGCGAGCCGGTACGTTTGGCAATCTGCAGACCGCGAACTGGTTGATTAAACCGATCTATGACCATGACGCCGGTGGATTGGTCCGTCTGAGGGTGGTGAACACAGACACGACGCGCATCTACAAGCTCCATCTTGAGGGTGCCGAGGCTCGGATCATTGCGTGGGATGGTCATCCGGTCGAAATCGACCTTCCCATGCCCAGCGCCGACGACCCTTTGCTGGTTGCACCCGGCCAAAGGGTGGATTTTGCGGTGGTGATGCCGTCAGACGAGGGGCAGACCGTCGACCTTATGGCCAAATTGCCCGGCCAGTCGCATCGCGCCATGGCTCAATTGCGCGCAGTTGGCGTATCCGCGTCGCGCGAGCTGCATGAGCTGCGACCTTTGCCGGCAAATCCAGTGATCAAACCGGATCTGGCGAAGGCGGACGTGCATGAGTTCGTCTTTGGCTGGACGCCAGAGGGAGGTGAACCGAAAAACGGATTTTGTGGATCGCTGGGGTACAATTTCTGGTCTATCAACCGCAAACCATGGCCCGGCGATGCGGCACAGGGTGTCGGTCCACTGGCTACGTTGGAAATGGGCAAAAGCTATGTTCTGCGCCTGCGGAATGAATCCCCCAATCTGCATCCGATCCATCTGCACGGGCTGGCGTTCCTGCCGCTGAAATCAAACCTGCGCCGCCTGCCTCCGCTGATGACGGACACGATGCTTCTGCTCAAGGACGAGATCGTCGAGATTGCACTGGTTGCGGACAATCCCGGCGATTGGGCGTTTCACTGCCACGTGATTGAACATCAGAAGACTGGGCTGACGGGTTTTATCCGCGTGGCCTGAGCCCCGACCTACTTGGACGTCTCCAAGGATAACGCCAACACGTCGTTTGGGTATGCCTGTTCATGAATTCGGAAATCCGTGGTTCCGACCCGCCGAAACCCTTGGGCCAGGTAGAATTCAATCGCCGGAGCGTTCTGAGAGTTTGTCGTCAACCAGACAGATCTTTGGCCGATATCCCGGCAATGATCCACGGCCTGTTGCAACAGCGTTTTGCCGATGCCCTTTCCGTGGTGGCGCGGTTGTACGTAGAAAGTTGCAATTTCCACGTCAGACATCCCTGCGACCGGCGCGATGCTACCCTCGGTCACGTGAATGAAGCCGTCGATACCGTCACAATTCTCGGACACCGCAATGAAATCATTTGAACTTTCGACCAAGCTCTCAAACCGGGCGGCCGTGAATTCCGACAGCACGTATTCGGCAAAAATCGAGCTGACACCCTGCCGCAAATACGTCCCGACCCAGACCTCTATGGAAAGTGCGGCAAGACTGGCGGCATCCGATTTGCAGGCAGGCCTTATCTTCATCGGTCAGCTTTATCGGGCGCGGGTCAGCCCAACTGCTCCAACAGCGCCTTGGCGGCGGCTTGCTCGGCCTGCCGTTTCGATCCGGCGGTGGCCTGCGCTTCGGTGCCGTCCTGCAATCGGGCAGCGATAGTGAAAACAGGGGCGTGATCTGGACCGCTGCGTTTGACTTCAATGTAGCTGGGTGGCTTCTGGCCACGAGCTTGCGCCCATTCCTGCAATGACGTTTTGGCGTCGCGTGCATCAGCCTCGACGTTATGTATCCGTTCACCCCAGAGCCGGAGGATCACATCGCGCGCGGCTTCGAATCCGGCATCGCGGTAGACGGCGGCAATAACCGCCTCCATCGCGTCACCCAGAAGGGCCTGTTTGCGGCGACCGCCCGACAACATCTCGGACCGGCCCAGTTTCAGTACCGCCCCCAGATCGATTTGGCGCGCTACGTCCGCGCAGGTTTCCTTGCGGACCAAAGCGTTGAAACGGGGGGCCAGTTGGCCTTCGGACGCATTCTTGTCGGCCTCCAGCAATGCGGTGGCCATCACCAGACCCAACACCCGGTCGCCCAGAAACTCCAGCCGCTGATTGTCGGGACGAGTTGGGGAAGACACCGACCCATGTGTTAACGCCCGCACCAGCAAAGCGGGGTTGTCGAATTCGTACCCCAATCTGTGCTGGAACGCCTTTATTTCAGCCGAAAGCTTCAATTGACCGCCTTGAAGAAACGGTCGCCGCGCCAGGTCCAGAAGAACAGCATCGAACGGCCCGCAGACGAGAACATGATCCGGTCCGCACGGCCAATCAGGTTCTGATACGGCACGAACCCAACGCCACCGGCGGATTGCGGCAGGCGACTGTCCGCAGAATTATCGCGGTTGTCGCCCATAAAGAAATAATGACCTTCGGGTACGGTGTAGACACCCGTGTTGTCAGACCCCTGGTTGCCGATGTTTAGGACATCGTAAGACACACCGTTGGGCAGAGTTTCGATTAGCCGGGACTTCTCGCAGACACCGCCCATGCCGACCGGGCCATTTTCGCAACGCGGGCGCAGGCCCTGCGGGCCCTGCGGCTCGGCAATCTCGGTGAACACGCCATCGGGTTGCTGCGGCACAGGAGTGCCGTTCAGGATGATCTGCCCCTCGCGTATCTGGATGCGGTCGCCCGGCAGACCGACCAGGCGCTTGATATAATCGCGCCCGGTTACCGGATGGCGGAACACGATCACATCGCCGCGTTCAGGCTCACCACCCCAGATGCGGCCGTCGCCATCGCCCTGCATCCAGCCGCAGATATCTTCCGCATCGATATTCAGGCCGACACTGGGAATGATCAAGCTTGGGCATGAGGCGTAGGAATAGCCATAGGCCATCTTGTTGACGAACAGGAAATCCCCGATCAGCAGGGTCTGCTTCATCGAACCCGAGGGAATCCAGAAGGGTTGAAAGAACAGGGTTCGGAATACGCCTGCGATCAGCAGAGCGTAGACGATTGTTTTGATCGTCTCCCAGATCCCGCTTCCGGATTTGGCTTCCTCGGCCATACTGCTCTCCAGTCCTTGCTTCGTTGGGGTGCTACATGCGTGTCGGCTGGGGGCAAGTCAAGGCTGCGCGGTGCTATCTTGGATCGGGCGCGCCTCGATCACAACGAAGGCCTGCGCCCAGGGGTGATCATCTGTCAGGGTGACGTGGATGATCGCCTCATGCCCTTCAGGGGTCATCTCTTTTAGACGTTCGGCGGCCCAACCGGTGACATGCATGACGGGCTGCCCGGTGCGCAGGTTGGTAACGGCCATGTCCTTCCATGCGATGCCCATACGCAGACCGGTTCCCAGTGCCTTTGAGCACGCCTCTTTCGCGGCCCAGCGCTTGGCGTAGGTGCCTGCGGAATCGTGCCGCCTCTCAGCCTTGCGCTGCTCGATATCGGTGAAAACACGGTTACGGAACCGGTCGCCAAAGCGGTCGAGCGTGCCCTGAATTCGGTCGATATTCGCGAGGTCTGTGCCGATGCCGAGGATCATATCATACCTCCAACACTACGGTTCCCAGCTTTTGCCCAGCTTCGACCAGCTCATGCGCCGCGGCGGCATCTTCGAGCCGTCCTGCCGCGACAACGGCATGTTTCAGTGCATTCTGTTCCAGCCACTGTTGTAACTGAGCTTCGCCCTTGCGCCGCGCCACTGCATCCAGCTGGTAAACGATTAGCATGTGCAGGCTGATATTCTTGAACATGAACCCATAGAAATCGAGTTCCGGGCGCATCTGGGACGCCGACGCGTAGCTGGCTATCGTCCCACCCGGTCGGATCAGCACTTGCGAGGCATCCTGGTTTGCGGCGAAATCCACCTCCACGATACGATCAACACCCGCACCTTCGGTCAGGTCCATCACCGCTTCGGAGACGTTCTGTGTGCGATAATTCACCCATTCGGAAGCGGTGGAATGCGCGGCTTTTTCTTTGGAACTTACGGTAGTGATGACCCGCGCGCCGCCCAAAGCGGCCATCTGGCAGGCATACCGCCCAACGGTTCCAGCACCCCCTGTCACCAGGATTGTCTTATCTGCAATCGGGCCATCGCAATACAAGGCATACCATGCCGTCATCGCCGGGATCCCGAAACACGCAGCTTCGGTAAAACTGGTCGTTGTCGGCAAGAAAACGGCTTGTTCTGACGGCACCGCAATGAACTCGGCACCGGTGCCAAAAGCGCGTTGCCATTGGCCGTTCCAGATCCAGACACGTTCGCCAACCCGCGCCGGATCGACGCCATCACCAACGGCTTCGATCACCCCGGCACCGTCAGAATGTGGAATGATGACGGGGTATTGCATGACTGCGCCGGGTCGGGCGCCGCCCCGCAGCTTGACGTCCGAAGGGTTTATACCGGTCGCATGAACCTGCACCAGAACCTCTCCTGGTCCAGCCACTGGATCAGGCAAGTCAATCAGTTCCAAAACGCCGGGAGCAGGGCCAAAGCCACGGTAAGCAACTGCTTTCATAGCATTTCCTCCATTCCGATCGGCGACGACGAAGCGGGTTTCATGTCATGCTCATCATCCCAACCGCACCGTCAGTATCTTGTAGCTCGCCAATCCAAAGAACCCGGCAAAGGCGAGATCAAACCAGCGGCGGGCGCGGCGATAGACGCTTACCATACGCTCGGACGAAAACAGGAATGCGTAACCGATAAAGATCAGCAGGGATCCGGCATAAAGCAGGCCGAAATAGCCAAGCAGCATCGACAGGCTGGCGTCGTTCGGCGCAACGATGGCGTAAATTGAACCCCAGCTGAGGATCGCCTTCGGGTTGGTCAGGTGAATGGCTGCGCCCTTGGCGAATATCGTACCGGCGGAACCTGTAGCCGGCCTGCCCAGCGCGACCTCATCAGAAGTCATTGCCCGGCGAAGCGCTTTGAACGCCAGCCAGCCCAGATAGGCCACACCAACATATCGGATCACTTCGAACACCCAGACATTAGCCAGCATGATGGCCGACAATCCCAAGGCGGCGGCGATACCCCAGGCGGCCGACCCTGCACAAATACCCAGTGCGAAAGTCAATCCGGCTCGACGGCCCTCGTTCATCGCGGTTCCGGCAATACCCATCGTCGCAGGTCCGGGCGAGCCCCCGGCCATCAGCCAGGCAATCCAGATGGCAATGAAACCGGGTGTGATCATGCCCGCGCCTCGTCCATCAAACGGCGCATCTCGGCGATGGCCGGGGTCAGACCCAGAAAGATCGCTTCGCCGATCAGAAAGTGGCCGATGTTCAGCTCTTTCACCTCGGGGAAGGCCGCAACGGGCTTTACGGTCTCATAGGTCAGGCCGTGACCCGCGTGAACCTCAAGACCCAGCGAGTGGGCAAAGGCCGACATCTCGCGCAGCGCTTCCAGTTCCCGCGCGGCTTCTTCCATTTTGCCTTCGGCATAGGCGTCACAATAGGCGCCTGTGTGAAGCTCGATCACCTCGGCCCCGATACGATGGGCGGCCTCGATCTGGCGCTGGTCGGCGGCGATGAAGATCGACACGCGGCAGCCGACATCGCGCAGGGGCGCAATGAAATGGGCCAGCTTGTTTTCTTCTCGCGCGACTTCAAGCCCGCCTTCGGTCGTGCGTTCCTCGCGCTTTTCCGGCACGATGCAAACGGCATGCGGTTTGTGGCGCAGGGCAATCTCTTGCATTTCTGGAGTTGCCGCCATTTCAAAGTTCAGAGGCACGGTAAGCACCTCCATCAGACCATCGATATCTGCGTCCGAGATGTGCCGGCGGTCTTCGCGCAGGTGCGCGGTGATGCCGTCAGCACCGGCTTCTTCGGCGAGTTTGGCGGCACGCAACGGATCTGGATAATCCCCGCCACGTGCGTTACGCACGGTGGCTACGTGATCGATATTCACACCAAGTCGCAGGTGGCGGTCAGACATCATTCGAATCCTTATTTGGCCCTTCGGCCGAGCCTAGTGGGTTTGTCGCAGGAACGGCAGCCTCTGCCTGCGCCAAACGTTTGATTTGCTCAAATTTTGCCTTGATCCTGGCGCGACGGCGCTGCTGGTACGTTCGGATCAATGGCAGGCTGAGATATGCGCAGATCACCCCGGCCACGATACCCGGAACGATCCCGCCGATCATGTAGGGAAAAAACACCTCATGATAAAACACCTCGAGCCCGCGCCAGTCCGCAACACGGTCGCTGAAGATCGCCAGGAAATTGTTCTTCAGATCACCCAGTGCATCGGCGAATTTTCCCATCAACCCATGGGTGTCGCCCTTTTCAAAGTTGGTCCCTAAAAGGAAATGACCGGTCTGCAAGCAGATTACCCCTATGGGCACATAGGTCAGCGGATTGCCGAAGAATGTGCCGCTGAGCGCAGCCAGGATATTGCCGTTGATCAACCGGGCCAGCACGGCGGCAACAACAAAATGCATGCCGTAAAACGGGGTGAACGCAGCAAATACGCCTGCACCAATGCCCCGCGCGATCCGTTCAGGGGAATCTGGCAGTCGCCGAACCCGATGTTTGACGTAGTGAAAAGCGCGGGTCCAGCCGCCACGCGGATACACGAATTCCGAAGCGATCTGGACAGGCGAGCGTCGATCTCGGCGCTTGAAAACCACTCCTGATCACCCTTTCTCAGCCTGCCGCCACTGCGGCTTTCGTCCGATCCCGATACCGTTCCACCGCAGCCACATCGCTTTCCGCCTCAAGCATCAGCATCAGGGAATGCAACTGCTCCAGATCTCGCAGTTCGACGCTGATCAGCAGGCGGTAAAAGTCCGGTTTGCGGTCAACAAACTCAAGATTCGAGATATTGGCCTTTTTCTCACCGATCAATGTGCAAATACGCCCCAGGACACCCGCGTCGTTGCCAATGGTCAGGTCCAGCGTAGCACCGTAGATGGCCGGGTGCGTGCCCGAGTGCCAATGCAGATCGACCCAGCGATCCGGCTCGCTTTCGAATTCCGTAAGCCGGTCACAATCGATGGCGTGTACGACCACGCCTTTGCCGCGATAGGTGATCCCGACGATGCGTTCGCCCGGCAGGGGCTGACAACAGGGTGCGCGGTCAAACTTCTGCCCCGGTTCCAGACCGATCACCGCGCGACGCATGGGGATCGCGTCCCCATCATCCTGTGTCAGTTCAGGATAAACCGCGCTGACCACATCGTGCGCTGTCAGTTCTGCGCTGCCAAGTCGCGCCAGCAACTCATCACGATCCTTGAGGCGCAGGTGTTTGGCAGCCGTTTCCAATGCCTTGTCGGTTGCCTTGCGGCCAACATGTTCAAATCCCGACCGGGCAAGCTCCTTACCCAGTTTGATGAAACGCTCTCGGTCTACTTCACGCAGAGCACGGCGAATGGCTGTCCTGGCCTTGCCTGTAACGGCGATCTCAAGCCAAGTAACCTGAGGCGTCTGGCCGTCAGCGGTGATGATGTCCACGGATTGTCCGTTCTTGATCCGCGTCCACAAAGGCACGCGAATACCGTCCACCTTGGCCCCGACACATGCATGGCCGATACGCGTGTGGATGGCGTAAGCAAAGTCAATCGGCGTTGCCCCCCGCGGCAGTTTCACCACGTCGCCCTTTGGCGTAAAGCAGAACACCTGGTCCGAATACATCTCCAGCTTGACCGCTTCGAGGAAGTCTTCGTGATCATCCTCGCTGTCGAATTGCTCTGTCAGGTTCGCAATCCACTTGGCCGGGTCGACGGCAAAGGGGTTTTCCGAGCGCACACCATCCCGATAAGACCAATGCGCGGCAACACCGGTTTCAGCCACGTCATGCATCTGACGCGTGCGAATCTGGACTTCGACCCGTTTTCCGTCACGGCCCGAAACCGTAGTGTGGATCGAGCGGTATCCGTTGGATTTCGGCTGACTGATGTAATCTTTGAAGCGCCCCGGCACCGCGCGCCACCGCTGATGGATGGCACCAAGGGTGCGATAACAATCCTCTTCAGATCCGGTAATGATGCGGAAACCATAGATGTCCGACAGGCGCGAGAAGCCCTGGTCCTTCTCCTGCATCTTGCGCCAGATCGAATAAGGCTTCTTAGCGCGGCCAAAGACCTCAGCCTCAATCCCGGCCTTATCCAGTTCGTGACGCATGTCGCCGGTGATCCGATGGATCACGTCGCCAGTTTCCCGTTGCAGAGTGATGAAGCGGCGAATGATCGACTGGCGGCCTTCGGGGTTCAGAACGCGGAAAGCAAGGTCCTCCAGCTCTTCCCGCATCCACTGCATACCCATACGGCCCGCAAGCGGCGCGTAGATGTCCATCGTTTCCCGCGCCTTCACGACCTGTTTTTCAGGCCGCATCGCCTTGATCGTGCGCATATTGTGCAGACGGTCGGCAAGCTTGACCAGAATGACCCGCAGATCCTTTGACATAGCCATGAACAGCTTGCGGAAGTTCTCGGCCTGTTTGGTTTCGCGACTGGACAGCTGCAGATTGGTCAGCTTGGTTACGCCATCGACCAGCTTGGCGACCTCTTCCCCGAACAGTTCGGAGATTTTGCCGTAGCTGGCTTTGGTGTCTTCAATCGTGTCGTGAAGAAGGGCCGTAATGATCGTTGCATCGTCCAGACGTTGTTCGGTCAGGATCGCAGCAACGGCAACCGGATGGCTGAAATACGGTTCGCCGGAATGGCGGAACTGCCCATCGTGCATCTGCTGGCCGAATTCATAGGCTTTTGCGATGCGCTCGGCATTTGTCTTTGGGTTGTAGTTGCGGACCAGCGCAATCAGGTCGTCAGCAGATATCATCCGGTCCGCACCTTCGTGTTTGGGGATTACCCCTGGCCTTGAGCCTCCATCAGAGCGCGCAGGAGCTTTTCTTCCGACATATCGTCATCGGCAGGCTTGTCCGACTCCGCACCCATCAGCAGCGCCATCTGATCTTCTTCCGGCTCATCAACCTCGATCTGGGTCTGGTTGGCCTCGATCAGGCGTTCGCGCAGTTCGTCCGCGCTCTGGGTTTCGTCGGCAATTTCGCGCAGCGACACGACGGGATTCTTGTCGTTGTCGCGGTCCACGGTGATCGCCGCACCGGCGGAAATCTCGCGCGCCCGGTGGGCGGCAAGCATCACCAGTTCGAACCGGTTCGGAACCTTGTCTACACAATCTTCGACCGTAACGCGGGCCATGAGGCGCTCTCCGTAAATGAATCCGTGGCAAGAAGGGGTTTATCTAAGCGTGATTCCCCGCCTTGACAAGCAGGAAATGCCGCAAATGCAAGGATCACAGCGGCGTCACCGAGGCGACATCCTTAGGCGGCAGTGCTGCCAGCATCTCTGTGACTGTCTTCCCCAACACAGGATGCAGCCAGTCGGGCGCAACATCGGCCATCGGAACCAAAACAAACGCCCGGTCCTGCAGACGCGGATGCGGCAGGACCAATTGATCCGGTGCCTGCTGCATCTGGTCTTCGTTGGAAAGCGTTCGCCAACGATTGTATTCCGTGCGGTCAGGTAACACGCGATCTTCCCAGCACACCAGATCAAGATCCAGCGTCCGCATCCCCCAACGCTGAACCCGAGCCCGGCCGAATTCATGCTCGATTTCATGCAGCACCTGCAGTACAGCCTGCGGCGTCAAATCCGCTTCAATCATGGCCGCAGAATTGACGTAATCCGGTCCCGCCCCTGCGGGAAAACAGGGCGTGGCAAAGAACCTGCTGGCCGCGCGAATCACAAGACCAGCCTTATCCATGGCGCCCAAAGCCTGCTCTAGTGTCACCTTGGGCCCTTGATGTCTCAAACTGAGATTTGCCCCCAGAGCCACGATGGCTTTTGACTGAGTTTTTGCCATTATTACCCCTATATTCAGCGCAGAGAATACTTGCGATTAAGCCCAAAAGACCTATTTTAGGCTTACCATTGTGCTGACCATTTTTTTCTCACTCACGGAATCACACGGCGCGATGGTTTATACCGGAAGGACCTATTTATGTTTTATAAGGACGAACGGCTAGCGCTGTTCATCGATGGCTCGAATCTTTACGCAGCCGCAAAAGCACTGGGGTTTGACATAGACTACAAGTTGCTGCGGCAGGAATTCATGCGCAGAGGTAAACTGCTTAGAGCTTTCTATTACACCGCGCTACTGGAAAATGACGAATACTCCCCTATCCGCCCGCTGGTAGACTGGTTGCACTACAACGGTTTCACCATGGTGACAAAACCGGCCAAGGAATACACTGACGCGATGGGGCGTCGGAAGGTCAAAGGCAACATGGACATCGAACTGACCGTTGATGCCATGGAACTGGCGCCACGGGTCGACCATATTGTGCTGTTCTCGGGCGATGGGGATTTTCGCCCGCTGATCGCCAGCCTGCAACGTCAGGGCGTGCGTGTTTCGGTCGTTTCGACCATCCGCAGCCAACCGCCGATGATCTCGGACGAGTTGCGCCGCCAGGCCGACAACTTCATCGAACTGGAGGATCTGCGCGACGTGATCGGCCGTCCTCCGCGCGAGATGCCGTCCGAACCGCGCAGCGTCGCAGCCGCCGGCGGGCTCTGAGCCCACGACAGCTCACCTTGGGGGAAAAAAGCACGGTCAGGATTGTTCATCCTGGCCGCGCTACTTTAACTATGGGTTCGTACTCAAACATCAATTTGATAGCAGTGATTCATGTCAGGTAAATGACGCGTTGCTGTCTGGACCATGGCAATGAAAAGACTTACCTGTCTCTCAAGGAGACAGATGTATGACCAAGCCGCCACTGACACTTTATCTTGCAGCCCCGCGCGGGTTTTGCGCCGGCGTGGACCGCGCAATCAAGATCGTGGAGATGGCCTTGCAGAAATGGGGGCCGCCTGTCTATGTGCGCCATGAGATCGTGCACAACAAATTCGTAGTCGACGGGCTGCGTGCAAAAGGGGCCGTGTTCGTCGAGGAGCTGGACGAATGTCCCGACGACCGTCCGGTGATCTTCTCCGCCCATGGAGTGCCGAAATCCGTGCCGGCGACGGCCGCAAAACGCCAAATGATTTATGTCGATGCCACCTGCCCGCTGGTGTCGAAGGTCCATGTCGAAGCCCAGCGTCACGCGGATGCGGGTTTGCAGATGATCATGATCGGGCACAAGGGGCATCCCGAAACAGTCGGCACCATGGGGCAACTGCCCGAAGGCGAGGTTCTGCTGGTCGAAACCGTCGAAGACGTGGCCGCGGTGCAGGTGCGCGATCCCGGAAAGCTGGCCTTCGTCACCCAGACCACCTTGTCCGTGGATGACACCAAGGACATCATCACAGCGCTCGAGAAACGGTTTCCTGCCATTGTCGGGCCGCATAAGGAAGACATCTGCTACGCCACGACCAATCGACAGGAGGCCGTCAAGGCGGTTGCCCCAAAGTCAGACGCCCTGTTGGTGGTCGGCGCGCCGAACTCGTCCAACTCGCGCCGACTTGTCGAGGTCGCATCGCGCGCCGGGTGCAATTATGCGCAGTTGGTGCAGCGTGCCACGGAAATCGATTGGCGCGCGCTGGAAGGGATCTCAAGCGTCGCCATCACCGCAGGCGCTTCGGCCCCGGAAGTTCTGGTCGACGAAGTCATCGACGCCTTCCGCGCCCATTATGACGTCACAGTCGAACTGGTGGAAACTGCCGTCGAAAATGTCGAGTTCAAGGTGCCCCGCGTCCTGAGAGAACCCGCATGAATGGCGTGCCACGGGCACCGCTTTTTCTCGGGCTGGCAGGTCTGATCCCGTTTGTCTGGGGCGCCCTGACCTATTTGAACACTGACTTGCAGGCGTGGGGAGCACGATCCCTGGGGCCACGGTTTGTTGGGCCTTATGTCCAGCTGTTTTACGGAGCCGTGATCCTCAGCTTTATGTCCGGTATTCTATGGGGTTTTGCGACCAGAACCTCGGGCAGCAAGGCCGCGACGTGCTATACCCTGTCGGTTCTCCCTGCTTTGTGGGCGTTCTTCATGACCGGCGGAGGACCTGTCAGCGCGGGCATCAACCTGATCGTTGGGTTTGTCGGTCTCCTCCTGTTGGACGCCGTGTTCTGGTACTGGCGGCTGGCTCCGCGCTGGTGGTTGAAACTGCGCCTCCTGCTGACTTCAATTGTGGTTCTGTGTCTTTCGGTCGGGGTATATCTATGAGTGATCGTGACACCATTTCCGTCTATGACGCGCAGGCGAGCCGCTACTCCGATCTGACGGATGCGGACAATACCGGCGACCCACAGCTGACCCGCTTTATCGAAGCCCTGAGCGTCGGCGGTCGCGTGCTGGATCTGGGATGCGGCCCCGGTGCATCGGCGGCAGTGATGGCGCAGGCAGGGCTGAAAGTTGATGCCGTCGATGCCTCGGCCGAGATGGTTCGGCTGGCGTCGGCTCATGCTGGCGTCACCGCCTGGCAGGCCACATTCTCGAACCTGAATGCCGTCGCCAAATACGACGGTATCTGGGCCAATTTCAGCCTTTTGCACGCCCCGCGCGCCAGTTTTGCAACCCACCTTGCAGCGATCCGTCGGGCGCTGAAACCCGGCGGACAATTCTATATCGCGATGAAACTGGGACAAGGCGAAGGGCCGGACCGGCTCGGGCGCTACTACAGTTATTACAGCGAGGACGAGTTGAAGACCTATCTGCAAGAGGCGGGCTTTACCGTAACCGACCGGCGCTTGGGCAGCGGAACCGGGCTGGATGGATCAGTGTCGGACTGGATCGGATTGGCAAGCCATGCCTGAGCTGTTCGCCTATACTGATGGTGCCTGTTCCGGCAACCCCGGCCCTGGAGGCTGGGGCGTGCTGCTGCGCGCGATGGATGGAGGTTCCGTTCTGAAAGAGCGCGAGTTGAGCGGCGGCGAGGCCGAGACAACAAACAACCGGATGGAACTTCTTGCCGCCATCAGTGCGCTCGAGACGCTGGACCGCCCATCAAAAATCACCATCGTGACCGACAGCGCCTATGTAAAAAACGGGGTGACGGGCTGGATTTTCGGCTGGAAGCGGAACGGCTGGAAAACCTCGAACAAGAAACCGGTGAAAAATGTTGACCTGTGGCAGCGCCTGGACGAAGCGCAGACGCGGCATGACGTGACCTGGGAATGGGTCAAAGGTCATGCAGGCCACCCGGGAAACGAAAAGGCCGACGAATTGGCCCGCGCGGGTATGGCGCCCTTCAAACCGAACAAGGCCAAGACGTGAGCGGCCTTGCGCTGCTGGACTACGCCTCGGTTCTGGTCTTTGCACTGACGGGCGCGCTGGTGGCAAGCCGGGCGCAGCTGGATCTGGTCGGCTTCGCCTTTATCGCCTGCTTGACAGCCGTTGGCGGCGGCACGGTGCGAGACCTTTTGCTGGACAGGCACCCGGTCTTCTGGGTCGGGCAGCCCTATTACATCCTGATTGCCGTCGGTGCGGCGGTATTGGTGTTCTTTACCGCGCATCTGGTCGAAAGCCGCTATAGATGGCTGATTTGGTTGGACAGTTTCGCCCTGTCCATCGCCGTCGCCGCCGGTACAGGCGTTGCGCTTGCCCTGGATCAGTCCGGTGTGATCGTTGTTTTGATGGGTATCAGCACCGGCTGTTTGGGTGGTCTGATGCGCGACGTGGTCTGCAACGAGGTGCCTCTGGTTCTCAAACAGGGGGAACTGTACGTGTCCTGCGCCTTTGCAGGCGCAATGGCCGCTGTTCTGGTGGCCCGCCTCGGGTTGGAAGAGTTGGTGGCACTGACGGCCTGTGCACTGATCTGTTGGGCGCTTCGAGCGGGATCACTGCTATTTGGCTGGCAACTGCCCGTTTACAAAAGCCGCCCGCCACGCAGTTGAGCTGCTGAAGCCTGTATTCGCCGCTATCCGATATTTGCGCTTGCGGACTTGCTGTCGACGCAACCAGTGCCGGTTGGTTTGGCAAAACGCCGGGTTGTGGCACGATACAGCAGTAGTTTCACGGATTCGATTGCCACCGGGAGAAGCCCATGGATATGAAAAAGACGCTGGAGGACTTCGACGCAGCCTATAACGAGGCGTTTAACAGGGGTGATGCTGAAGGGTGCGCGGAATTCTTCACCGATGACATCATGCTGATGCCGCCTGACGAGCCCATGACCCGCGGCAAAGCAGCGTTCCTGGAAACGTACAGGTCGCGAATAAAGGAAAACACCGGCGGCACCCACACCAATGAACTGATCGACTACGGTGTGGAAGGCGACATGGCCTATCAGGTTGGAACATATGCCATTGCTGATACGGACCCACCGGAGCAGGGCAAGTTTGTGAACATCCTGCAGCGCCAAACTGATGGCGCCTGGAAGGTCAAGATTTCCATCTTCAACAGCGACTTACCCTAAGATCGCACCCCGACCTGCTTGGAAGGTTCACAATTGCTGGCGGCAACGCACAGATTGCTTCGCAGTTTTAGCGCCGCAGATAGGTCTGCCAGATCCAGATCACCAGCAGTGCACCCAGAACCGCCCCGACAAAGCCTGACAGCCAGCCCATTATCGCCAACAGGGCGCGTAGCAGGAGGCCGCCGATTAGGGCTCCGATGATGCCGATCAGCATTGTCGTTGGAATGTCAGCCTCGATCCGCATCAGACGGGTCGCCAGAAACCCGGCAGCAGCACCGATGACGATCAGGGCGACGACAGGCATGTCATTTTCTCCAATGGGTCGGGACGATGATCAGCGCGCCGATGGAAGACAGTATCGCATCCAGTCCGGGCGGGCCAAAACTGATGCCGAACATGATACGGGCGAAATAGAACAGGAACGCACCACCAACGCAAATGATGATCGATTGCAGGTACCCGTTGTGAGTAAATCCCGTCTTTTCGGACACATAGCCCACAATCCCGGCAATCACGACGGTGCCCATCAGGATCATGAACATAAAGGCCTACTCCGATGACAGGCGAGCGCCGGCCACTATGGGCCACCCCCGCAAGAATGTTTCCCTATCCTGTGCGCCTTTGCCCGCTCTTTGCAAGCGCAGCAGTTCGACCGCGCCGTCGCCGCACGCTACGCGCAATTGGTCGTCAAGCACTTCACCTGGTACGCCCTGCCCTTCGGCCAGACGCGAAGCCAGCAGCTTCACGCGTTCTCCGTTCAACTCGGTCCATGCGCCGGGAAAGGGCGACAGGCCGCGGATCTGACGATCGACCTCTGCCGCCGGTCGGGTCCAGTCGATGCGCGCCTCGGATTTGTCGATCTTGGCGGCATAGGTCACGCCATCCTCAGGCTGTGGCTCGGGCGTCAGCTCGGGCAGGCGATTCAGTGCTTCAACGATCAGTTTCGCACCCATCGACGAAAGACGGTCGTGCAATTGTGCCGTGGTTTCCAGCGGCTCAATATTTGTAGCCCTGCGCAGCAGCACCGGTCCGGTATCCAGCCCGGCCTCCATCTGCATGATGCAGATGCCGGTTTCCGCATCTCCCGACATGATCGCGCGATGGATCGGAGCGGCTCCGCGCCAGCGCGGCAAAAGGCTGGCATGAATGTTCAGGCAGCCACGCGTCGGAGCATGCAGGATTGGTTGCGGCAGTATTAGGCCATACGCAACGACAACCGCAACATCCGCATTCAGGGCTTTGAACGCCGACTGTTCCTCTGCCGATTTCAATGAAACCGGGTGACGCACAACCAACCCAAGCGCATCGGCCCTTGCGTGGACCGGTGTTGGGCGGTCCTTCTTGCCCCGTCCGGCCGGACGCGGCGGCTGGCAGTAAACGGCAGCGATCTCGTGCCCCGCGTCGACCAACGCGTCAAGGACCGGGACCGAGAATTCGGGCGTACCCATGAAAACTATTCGCATCCGTCCCTCCGAAGAATGGGGTTTACCCCATCTTTTTGGCCTTGCGCAGCAGCATGTCGCGTTTGACCTTGCTGAGCCGGTCGAAATACATCTTTCCGTTCAGATGGTCGATCTGATGCTGTACGCTGGTGGCTTCGATGCCGACAAAATCGCGTCGGTCGACCATTCCCTTTTCGTTCAGAAATTTGACCGTCACGGCGCGCGGACGCTTCAACTTGGCTGACACACCGGGCAGATTCGGGCTGGCTTCTTCATGCTCGCGCAGCTCGATCGAGCTATGCAGGATTTCCGGGTTCGCAAGCCGCACCACCCGCCCCCGTTCGGCCGACCCGTCGACAACGGCAAGCCGCAACATCACACCGATCTGCGGTGCCGCCAGTCCGACGCCCGGCATTGCCTCCATCGTGTCGATCATGTCGTCCCAGATGGCCCGGACCTCATCCGTGATTTCGGCCACGTCATCGGCTTTGCTCCGCAGGCGCTTGTCTGGCCAAGGCAGGCACGTGCGAACGGTCATGCGCGGGCTCGTTCGCGTTTCAGCTTCTGCATCTTGCGCGTGATCATCTGACGTTTGAGCGGTTTGAGGTAGTCGATGAACAGTTTTCCATTCAGGTGATCAATCTCATGCTGCACGCAAGTCGCCCAAAGGCCGTCGAACACCTCTTGCCGCGCATCGCCATTCTGATCCATCCAGACGACTTCGACCACTTTCGGACGGGTGACTTCGGCATATTGTTCCGGGATCGACAGGCAGCCTTCCTCATAGACGCTGGTTTCATCCGAGGCCGAAATGACTTCGGGATTGAACATGATCAGCGGGCGGGGCGCTTCGCCTTCCTCTTTGACGCAATCAATCACGATTAACCGGTCCAGCACGCCAACCTGGGGTGCCGCCAAGCCTATTCCGGGCGCGTCATACATCGTCTCCAGCATGTCGTCGGCCAGCTTGCGCAGATCATCGGTGATGTCGGCCACCGGCGCGCAGACCTTTTTCAGGCGGGGATCGGGGTGGATCAGGATATTGCGTTTCATGAGGCTGATTTAGGCCATCACGCCCGCCGCCGCAACGCCCCCCTTGCACCTGCGCAAATTGCGGTTAGCTTTCGCCGGGACAGATGGAGCAGACATGACTTTCAACGACCTGATCGACCGCCGGGGAACCAACAGTTCAAAATGGGACAAGATGGAAACGCTGTACGGCGTTTCGTCCAAGGACGGGCTGGCCATGTGGACAGCGGATTCCGATTACCCGACAGCCCCTTGCGTGATCGAAGCGGTGCGAAAGGCGGCTGAACACGGGGTGTTCGGGTATTCCTGGATGCATCCCGACTATCTGGCAGCCGTACAGTGGTGGATGAAGAACCGCCACGGCTGGGAGATCGAAACCGACTGGATCCTAACCACTCAGGGCCTGGGCAATGCGATTGCGCTGTGTCTGGACCTCTGGACCGAGCCCGGTGACGGTGTCGTCATTTTCTCGCCCGTTTATCATGAATTCGCCCACAAGATTAACAAGGCCGGGCGCAAAGTTGTGGAATGCCCGCTGGTTCGCGATGGCGACAGCTATGGCGTTGATCTGGACGATGCTCAATCACGACTGGACGGGTCGGAAAAACTGCTTCTCTGGTGCTCACCACAGAATCCCTCGGGGCGGGTATGGACTCCGGATGAGCTGCGCGCCGTGGCCGCTTTTGCCGAACGAAACGGGCTGCTTCTGGTATCGGACGAAGTTCATCATGATCTGGTTTATCCTGACCGGAAATTCGTGCCCATGAACGTGGCCGCGCCCGAAATGCATGCCCGGACGGTGGTGCTGACTGCTGCGTCCAAGACTTTCAATGTTGCCGGGCAGCGCACCGGCAACATGATCATACCGGATGCCAATCTGCGAGCCGAAATGCGGCACCGGTTGTACACGTTGGATTATGATCCCGGCGCATTGGGCATCGCCATGATCACCGCAGCGTACAGCCCTGAAGGGGCGGAATGGGTTGACGCACAGATCGCGCATCTGACCGAGAACCGGCGTTTGTTTGATGACACCATCGCGGAAATCCCGGGGCTGTGGTCCATGCCGTTGCAGGCAACTTATCTGGCCTGGGTCGACTTTTCAGGCACGGGTATGGATCACGATGAGTTCGTGCGCCGACTGCGGGAAGACGCGAAGATTGCAACCTCGTCAGGCCCGGGCTTCGGGACCGGAGGCGAAACCTTCGAGCGGTTCAACCTGGCGACGCAACGTGCGCGGGTCGAAGATGCTTGCGCCCGTCTGAAACACGCCTTCAGCGACCTGCAGTAAGCCGTGCGCCGCCTGGTCATAGCATTTCTTCTGGTGATCGTGGCAGGCGGGGCTTGGGTCGGTTGGCATCGCTATGGCCTGCGCCCCGGCACGCCGCCCTTGGCGCCAAAGGCTGATCGAGTCGACTATATTCTGATCGAGAAATCGGCGCGGCGCCTGACGGCTTCATTAAACGGAATCACCGTGATTGAAGCCGACATCGCGCTGGGTTTCGCGCCTGAAGGCGACAAAGTCATGGAAGGTGATGGCAAAACACCCGAAGGCGTTTTCACCATAAACCGCCGCAATCCTGAAAGCGCTTTTCATCTGTCACTCGGGCTTGATTATCCGCAGCCAGAGGACGTCGCTCGGGCAAAACAGCAAGGTATCAGTCCCGGCGGAGATATTTTCATTCACGGGCAACCCAACGGGGTCACCGGTTTAACTCTGCCGGGCGACTGGACCGCAGGATGTATCGCCGTTTCGAACAAGAAAATGGCGCAGCTATGGCGCTTGACAGCCAATGGCACAATGGTGGAAATCCGGCCTTAGTCGTCTTTCCCCAGCAACGCGATGGGCGCATCCGGCGCGCGGTAGAAATCCAGCGGTGCCTTGTCGGCAGCGGCGGTATTGCGTTTGAATTCGTATCGCATCTCTCCTGCCTCTTCCTCATCCGCGATGATCAGGCATTGGTAGAGGTGGTTGGCTCCGTCGTAGATATCCACCAGCCCGCGCAAGCGGGGCGTAGTTGCCGCCTCGACCGAGAATCCATCTTTCCACAATGACAAGATTTTGAAGGTTTTGTTTCCCATTTCGACCCGCAATCGGCTGGCTTTCTTAAGGGAAACGATTCGCGCGGCATCCAGTTCGGCGCGCATTTCCTTTGAAACATAGGTACTCATACTAAAATTCCTTTCTGGATACTCTTTATTGTGGGCCCTGTAGTGTAAAAATCCAGTGAACTTGGTCACTTCGCCCAAACATGTGGCGGGCTGCGGCCCGATCCTCTCAACGTGGATTGTGCGTCGGCGCAGGCCGTCTGCGCGTCTGTCAGAATAGGCAGGAGCTTTGTACTGCCCTAGCTTGTAGGATGACTGAAAAACGGAGAAACACAGATGGGATTGCTCGTCGACGGCGTCTGGCACGATCGCTGGTATGATACGAAATCGAATGACGGCGCGTTCAAACGATCCGCCGCACAGTTTCGCAATTGGATCACAGAAGACGGCAGCGCCGGACCATCGGGCAAGGCCGGGTTCAAGGCGGAAGGCGGACGCTACCACCTCTATGTCAGCTATGCGTGCCCTTGGGCTCATCGCACGCTGATCTTTCGCGAATTGAAAGGGCTGAGCAACCACATCCAGGTTTCCGTCGTGCATCCGGACATGCTGGATCAGGGCTGGACATTCGAGACCGATGAACACGGTGCGACCGGCGATCCACTGTTCGGCTGCAAATTTGCGCATCAGCTTTATACCCGCGCCGACCCGACCTACTCCGGACGCGTGACAGTGCCAATTCTGTGGGACAAGGAACAGCAGACGATAGTCTCGAACGAAAGCTCCGAGATTATCCGAATGTTCAATTCCGCCTTCGACGGGATTACCGGCAACACTGATGACTACTGGCCGGAAACCATGCGCGACGAGATCGAAGAAGTGAACGCGCGCGTCTATTCCAATGTGAACAACGGCGTCTACAAGTCCGGATTTGCCACGTCGCAGGCTGCCTATGACGCTGCCGTTGGTCCACTGTTCGACACGTTGGACTGGTTGGAAACAAGACTGGCCTCCAACCGCTATCTGATGGGTGATCGCATCACCGAGGCCGACTGGCGGCTGTTCACGACACTGATCCGGTTCGATCCAGTCTATCACCTGCATTTCAAGTGCAATCGCAAGCGGCTGATCGATTACCCGAATCTATGGGCCTTTACGCGCGAGCTGTATCAGTGGCCGGGCGTCGCGCAGACGGTGAACATGGAACACATCGTGCGCCACTATCATTACAGCCACGACAGCATCAATCCGCATCGCATCATCCCCACCAATCCCGTTCTGGATTATCTGGAACCGCACGGGCGCGGTCAGCGGCCTGCGGCATAATGCTCGACCATCGCCGCCAGGTCTTCTGGCGGCGTGCTGCTTTGCACATAGGCGCAGGCATTGGGGCTGTGCGCAAAGATCGACCCATCCGAAAAAAAGGTCGTGTTGGTGACAAAGATCACCCGCGCCTCGGGCCGGCGATAGCTGGCGAAATCTGCCACCGCCAACGCGCTGCCGCTTTCCAGCACCAGATCCAACACGATGATATCAAAAGCCGTCCCGTAGAGCGCCAGAATTGCGGCCTCTTGCGTTTCAACCAATGTGACTTCGGCCTCCTGCCTTTGCAGATGCCGTTGCCAAACCCGACCCAGATCGGGGTTACTCTCAACAATCAGTACTTTCATTTGCAACAACCTCGGCACGTGATAGGGTGAGTGGTGCCGACCCCTAGGGTCCGTGATCCCGCCAATTCGTTAACAAAGTGTTAATAACGGCCTGAGGCCACACTGCTCACGCGGATTTGCTTGTGCAGACGGCAAAAATCCGCTTGAAGCGAGTGAATTGAACAGTTTTTCAGCAAAGATCACCAATGCAGCGACTCAATGAACTGAACCCTCGCGCTGTGCGTGACCACGGCGGCGGTCTGGATGCGGCCATGGTCAAATACGGCGGAGTTCGCGCGGACTGGCTGGATCTGTCAACGGGCATCAACCCGCTGCCCTATCCAGTCGGAGAGTTGATGACTTCGGACTGGGCCGAACTGCCGGACCACGGTGCCTTTGAGGCGTTGACCGAAGCAGCCCGGCAGTTCTGGCGCGTGCCTGAAAGGGCCGCTGTACTTCCTTCCCCCGGCGCGTCTGCCATTATCGCACGGGTTCCGGCGCTGGCTGAACCGGGCCGGGTGCAGATCACCACCCCCACCTACAATGAACACGCCGCCGCGTTTCGCTCTCAGGGATGGGAGGTCTGCGAATACGGGCCTGCCGAGGCGCGTGTGATCGTGCATCCGAACAACCCTGATGGCCACATGTGGCAAGTAGCAGACGCCAACGCTCCGTTGACCGTGATTGACGAGAGCTTCTGTGACGTATGCCCCGAGGCCTCGCTTGTCCGATTGGCAGACCAGCCCGGCGTGGTCGTCCTAAAGAGTTTTGGCAAATTCTGGGGATTGGCAGGTCTGCGGCTGGGTTTTGCAATTGCTCGCCCCGAGGTGATCGCCCGCCTGAATGACCTGACAGGGCCGTGGGCTGTTTCAGGACCCGCGTTACGGATCGGGACACGGGCATTGGCGGACACCGACTGGGCCGACACCACCCGCGCCCGATTGGTCAAAGATGCTGAGCGGCTGGACGCGCTGATCACATCCAAGGGCGCTCATCTGGTTGGTGGTACCAGCCTCTTCCGGCTTTATGAGGTCAACAATGCCATCGAATGGCAGGACCGTCTTGCGCGCGCGCATATCTGGAGTCGAGTCTTTCCCTATTCAGAAACCTATCTGCGTCTCGGCCTGCCGCCCGCTGACGGCTGGTCCAGGCTGGAGGCCACCCTGTGAGCACGGCTTTCCTGCTGGTCTGTGCCCTGTGTCTGGATGCCGCTCTGGGTGAGCCGGACTGGTTATGGTCCCGCATTCGTCATCCTGCGGTCGTGATCGGCAACGGAATCGCGTTGCTGGACAAACGCCTGAATCACGGTGCGCATCGACGGTTCAAAGGTGTTTCTGTCATTGTCGCGCTGGTGTTGGCGGCGGTCATTGTGGGCAAATTTCTGGCTTTCCTCGGTCCTTTGTTCGAAATCCTGGTCTGCGCCATTCTCCTGGCGCAGAACTCGCTGGTGAGCCACGTGCGTGCCGTGGGCGATGGTTTGCGAGCCTCGTTGTCGGAAGGACGGGCCAGCGTCGCTCTCATCGTGTCGCGCGATACTCGGGATATGACGCAGGCGCAGGTGGCCCGTTCGGCCATCGAAAGCGCGGCTGAAAACCTCAGCGATGGTGTCATCGCACCGGCCTTCTGGTTTTTGGTGGCCGGGCTGCCGGGATTGCTCGTCTACAAGGTCGTCAACACTGCCGACAGCATGATCGGCTATCGCAATGAAAAGTATCGGGAGTTCGGTTGGGCCGCGGCACGTCTGGACGATATCCTGAACCTGATCCCTGCTCGATTGACTTGCGTCATGGTCGTCGCGTTGTCCCGCCAATGGGCGGCTTGGCCCGCAATCATTGAGGACGCGCGCCGCCATATCTCGCCAAACGCTGGCTGGCCCGAGGCTGCCATGGCCCGCGCCCTGAATGTCGCACTGGCGGGGCCGCGCAGCTACGATGGGCAGATCCGCGATCTGGCCTGGGTGAATGGTGATGCCCCGCGCGAGATCGGCGCATACGAGGTTTTCCGCGCATGCGACATGCTGTGGAATGTTTGGGGGCTTGCGCTTGGGCTCTTGTCAGTGTGGGTTGGGCTCAGCTTTATTTTCTGACGGACCACAACATGCGTTTTCTTTCCGGTGTGATCGCCGCCGCCCTGTTCGCCACTCCCGCCCTTGCCCAGTGCGGCGGTGGGTTCAATTCATTCGTCAAAGGCCTCAAGGCTGAGGCCGTCCAACAGGGCTTCGAAAAATCCACGGTGAATGCGTTTTTCAAAGGCGTGCAGCAGGACAACGCTGTGCTGAAAGCGGACCGGGCTCAGGGCGTTTTCCAGAAGCCTTTTATCGAATTTTCCCGGCGCCTGATCTCTCAGAACAGAATTGAACGCGGGCAGGCCATGTCGCGCAAATACGACGCCGTGTTTGACCGGATCGAGGCCGACTATGGCGTCTCTCGCGGCGTGCTGTTGGCATTCTGGGCGTTCGAGACGGATTACGGCTCGTTTCAGGGCGATTTCAATACCCGCAACGCTCTGGTGACGCTGGCTCATGATTGCCGCCGGCCCGAGCTGTTCCGCCCTCAAATCTTCGCAGCCATCGAATTGTACGACAAGGGCAATTTCGACCCCGCCCGCACAACCGGCGCATGGGCCGGTGAGATCGGCATGGTACAGATGCTGCCGCGCGACATTCTGGAAAACGGTGTCGATGCGGATGGCGACGGAACAGTGTCACTGAAAACCTCGGCCCCGGACGCCCTGATGTCGGGGGCCAAAATGCTATCGCATCTGGGCTGGCAACCTGGTCAGCCGTGGTTGCAGGAGGTTACGGTCCCCGCCGAAATGGACTGGTCGCTCTCCGGCCCCGGCAAACCGCGCCCGGTGTCCGAATGGCAAGCGATGGGTGTTCAGGCGCGCGGCGGGTCCTTGACCAGTTTACCGGCCTCTTTGATCCTGCCCCAAGGGCGCAACGGCCCGGCCTTTCTGGCCTACCCAAACTTCGACGTGTATTTCGAATGGAACCAGAGCTTCGTCTATGTCCTGACCGCGGCCTATTTTGGTACGCGCCTAGAGGGGGCCCAGGTCTATAACGCAGGCAACCCCGCGCCCGGCCTTTCAGGGGCGCAAATGAAGCAACTGCAAGCAAAGTTGCAAGCGCGGGGCTACGACGTCGGCAAGATCGACGGAATACTCGGAGCGGGAACCCGGGCCGCAGTTCAGGCGGAACAACAGCGACTGGGACTGCCTGCGGATGCATGGCCTACGGCTGAGTTGCTGAACCGGCTCTGATCTGCAGGTCAGTATCGCGCAAGGTATTCAGAGAAACGGGCCAGACCTTCCTTCAGAATGTCTGCACCATTGGCGTAACCGATGCGCAGATAGCCTTCCATGTTCAGGGCGGAGCCCGGTGTAAACATCACACCCGTTTCTTGCAGCAAGTCCACGCACAGATCACGGGACGGCACCGGCAGGTCGTATTTCAGTAAGGCCGTTGTGCCCGCCTTGGGTTTGACCCATGATACCTTAGGCTCGGCCTCGACCCATTCGGCGAGGATTTTGAGGTTGCCGCGCGTGATGCTGTGGCTGCGCGCCAGAATCGCGTCCTTGTTTTCCAGCGCCAGCGCCGCGAAGTGGTCGTCGATCATACCAACCGAGATGGTGTCATAATCCCGGTGAATGGCGATCTCTTCGATCAGCTCTTCCGGCGCGACGACCCAGCCAAGACGCAACCCCGCCAGCGAATAGGCCTTGGACATGCCGGCCGTGCTGATACCTTTTTCGTAGACCTCGCAGATTGACGCGGTCATGCCATCGCCTTGCTGATCCGTGCCGCGATAGACCTCGTCACACAAAATCCACGCATCTGCCTTTCGGGCGATGTCCGCGATATCTTCCAGCAACCCGCGCGGGATCAGGGCACCAGTTGGGTTGTTGGGATTATTGAGTGCAATCAGCTTTGTATCAGGCGTGACAAGCGCGCGCAGAGCATCCAGATCGGGCAACCAGCCATCTTCTTCCCGAAGTTGCAATTGCTCGACAGTTGCCCCGATGCTGTCGGGGATCGAGTAGTGCTGCTGATAGGTCGGAACCACCGCAACCACGTGATCACCCCGGCTGACCAACGTCTTGTGCACCAGCATATTGGCCCCGATAGTGCCGTGCGTAACGATAATATTGGCCGGTGTCTTTCCCGAATACAGACGCACAATCGCCTGCCGCAGCCTGTCTGACCCTTCAATGGCGCCATAGGTCATCTTCATCGGCAGCAACGCTGACAAATCGCCCGAGTTCTGTCCCGCAATCTGCAGCAATTGATCGATGGTCAGGCTTTCAACGCAGGTCTCGGCCAGATTCCAGTCGCATCTGGTTTCCCATTCGTTCATCCAGAGCTCAACGCCGAAGGGTTCGATCCGCATCTCAGACTTCCTGCTATCCGTGTGTTCCGCCGGTGATAGCTTGGAACATCTGCCGCATCCAGACGCGAACAGGTTTATTTTGGCTACTCAGGCCGAACAGGATAGCGATTGCCCTTTTCATCGATCAGGATCAGACGTTCGCCGCTGCGCACATACAGATCACACCGGCTGAATCCATTGCGATATTGGATACAGACGCTGCCGTCTTCGGCAATCCTATAAGTGCCAAAGGCGGTACCGCCGCCATTGGCAGCGGAATAGGTATAGGAATAGGCCCCGCCGGCAGAGTATTTGGACTTGCCATCGTCATAGAACGTCAATGTACGCCCTGCCAGAGCGTTCAGTTCCGCCGCACTCAGCGGCACGTCTCCGGGTTTTATGGACCATTCAGCGGCCCAAAGGGGCGTAGCAGCGCAAGCGGCGATAATCAGGTAACGGGTCATGCTGCCAGCCTACTCCGACTGGGGGTGAAACAGGCATAACGTTGCAGTGAGGCCTCAGGCCACCATCTGTTCGGCCTTTTTCAGATCGACCGAAACCAACTGGCTGACGCCCTGTTCCTGCATGGTCACGCCGAACAACCGGTCCATCCGCGCCATGGTCACCGCATGGTGGGTGATGATCAGAAACCGGGTGTCGGTCTGGCGGCACATCTCGTCCAGCAGGTCGCAGAAACGGGTAACGTTTGCATCGTCCAACGGCGCGTCGACCTCGTCCAGCACGCAGATCGGTGCCGGGTTGGCAAGGAAGACGCCGAAGATCAGCGCTGTGGCTGTCAGGGTTTGCTCTCCTCCCGAAAGCAGGCTGAGGGTCGACAGTTTCTTGCCGGGAGGCTGGCACATGATTTCCAGGCCCGCATCCAGCGGGTCGTCGCTTTCGACCATGACCAGATTGGCCTCACCGCCGCCGAACAAATGCTTGAACAGCATCGCGAAGTTCGAGTTTACCTGTTCGAATGCCGTCAGAAGGCGCTCGCGCCCTTCGCGGTTGAGGCTGGCAATGCCGCTGCGCAACGCCTTGATCGCCTCTTCCAAATCGGCCTTTTCACCGTTCAGCGTGTCGAATTCTTCCTGGACTTCCTTTGCGTCCTCTTCGGCGCGCAGGTTCACAGCGCCCATCGCGTCACGCTGACGTTTATGGCGATTCACCTCGGCCTCCAGCGCGTCTGCGGCTGGCATCTGGTCGGGATTCACATCCAACTGGTTCAGCAACTGGTTCGGCGTCAGTTGCTGATCTTCGGCAATACGTTCGGCGGCAGCGACCACACTTTCCTTCGCAGCATCGCAACGTGCCTCGGCCGCGGCACGAACCTCCCGAGCTTCCGAGGCGAAGCGTTCGGACTCACGTTCTGCCAATACAAACTCGCGCTGCCGGGCCTCGGCCTCGGCCAGATTATCAGCGGCCTCCGCACGACGGGCTTCCGCCGCTTCGATCATATCATTCAGCTCTTCGCGGGCCTCGGCGATTTCGCCGGGTGCGGCCATAGCTTCAGTCAGCTCCTCTTCGGAGCTTTCCTTGCGCTCAGCCAATTCCGAAATACGCTTCTCTGCCGTTTCCAAACGGTGTTTCCAGCCACTGAGATCTTTGGTGACCTCCTGCGAGCGGCGGGTCCGCGCCTCGCCTTCACGGCGCAATTCGTCATGGGTCGAACGATGGGTCAACATCGTGATCCGCGCGGCCTCGACCGTTTGCTTGATGTCCTCAACCTGCGCGCGGGCACTGTCGAGATCCCCCAACTCGGTCAGGGCGCCTTCGGCTTCCCGCAATTGGATGCGGGCAGACATGGCATCTTCTTTGTGACGATCAACCGCAAGCGTCAGCGTCTCCAGCCTGCCCTGCGCCAGATTGCGGTCCGCCTCGGCCCGGCTGAGCATTCGGGCGGTTTCAGCCATCCGTTGATCAGCGGCACGGCGCGCCTCGCGGGCGCGGCGATCCGCTTCGGTGACATCGGCCAGTTGCTGGGACAAGGCTTCATGCGCGGCGCGGGCGCCTTCGGCCTGTGCTTCCGTGCGTGTCAGTTCCTGTTTCAGGGCCTCAAGCTTGTTGAGCTGTTCCAACCGCAGGGCTGCAGCACTTGGCGCATCCTCGGCCCAGGCGCGGAACCCGTCCCAGCGCCACAGATCGCCGGAGCGCGACACGAGCCGTTGCCCCGGTTTCAGTGATGCCTGCAACCGCGCACCCTGATCCGCGTCGACCAGACCGATCTGTGCAATCCGGCGGCTGAGGCGATCCGGACCTGATACATGCAAAGCCAGCGGCTCGGCCCCCTCAGGCAAAGGTTGGTCCGCATCATAGCCCGCGACCTGAACCCAGCCGGATGGCCCTTCGTCTTCGACCAGCGGCGCGCGCAGATCATCGGCCAACGCCGCGCCCAATGCCTTTTCAAAGCCCGGCTCGACGCGCAGCAGGTCGAGTACCTGCCCGCCCTCAGCGGTATCTCTTTCGACCAGCTTGGCCAGCGCCGTCGTTTCGGCGCGTATCGCTCCCAACTCGCCTTCTGCCTCTGAACGCTGCGCCCGTGCTTCTGCCTCGCGCGCCTGCGTTTCGTTGCGCAACTCATCCGCAGCGGCCAGCGCCTCTTCCGCCGCCTCAGCAGCTTCGCGGGCTTCTTCCTCGGCCTCTTGCGCGGCATTGAATGCCTCAGTGGTGCGGGTCAGCGCCGAACGGGCTTCATCCACAGCAATCCGCGCTTTTTCTTCCTCGGCTTCAGACCGGGCCAGTGTTTTGCGACTGTCCTCGACCAGACGCTGCGCCGATTGATGCCGTGCGACGAGACGAGCCATGTCCTCGGTTTCCTGCGACAGGTGCTCTTCCCTCTCCTGAAGCACGGCGGCCGCCTCATGCGCGATCTCTGCCGCTTCGGCAAGCTTGTCCTCGTGCCCTTCGGCCGCCTTGGCCAATTCGCGGGCTTCCCATTCCAGGCGTTCGATCATCTGGCCTGCATCGCGGTTCAGGCCGGTCTCACGTTCGATGTCATTGCCCAGTTGCTGGATGCGATTGGTCAGCGTTTCGATGGTTTGGCGCGCTCGGGTTTCTTGGTCCGAGAGCTGATCTCGCTGAACTTGCTGGCGCTGCAGGACGGCGGCGGCAATGGCCTCTTCTTCCCGCAGCGGCGGCAGGGTCTCTTCGATCTCAGTGCGTTTCGCCGCGGCTGCGCGCGCTTCGGCCTCGGCCCGGGAGGCTTCGGATAAACGATCACGCAATTTCTCTTCGGCCTGCTGACGGGCTATGTCAGCCTCTTTCCAGCGGCGATACAACAGCATGCCTTCGGCTTGTCTCAGTTGCTCACCAATCTCGCGGTACCGCGCGGCCTGACGGGCCTGTCGGGCAAGTTGCGCCAGTTGCGCACCCAGTTGCTCCAACACGTCATCCACGCGGGTCAGGTTGGATTCCGTTCCTTTCAGTTTCAGCTCGGCCTCGTGCCGGCGTTGGTAGAGGCCTGAAATCCCGGCCGCTTCTTCCAGGATACGACGTCGCGCGCGGGGTTTGGCGTTGATCAGCTCAGCAATACGGTTCTGCCCCACCAACGCCGGCGAATGCGCCCCCGTCGAGGCGTCGGCGAACAGCATTTGAACGTCGCGGGCGCGCACGTCCTTGCCATTGGTCTTGTAGGCGCTGCCCACGTCACGGGTGATACGCCGCACGATTTCCAATTGGTCACTGTCGTTGAACCCCGAAGGCGCAAGCCGTTCCGAGTTGTCCATGGTCAGGACTACCTCGGCAAAATTGCGAGCGGGACGTGTGGCCGCCCCCGCAAAGATCACGTCTTCCATCGCGCCGCCCCGCATGGATTTGGGACGGTTTTCGCCCATGACCCAGCGCAAAGCTTCCAGAAGATTGGACTTGCCGCACCCGTTCGGACCAACCACACCGGTCAACCCGTCCGCGATGATCAGGTCGGTTGGATCAACAAAGCTTTTAAAGCCGGTCAGTTTGAGTTTGCTGAAACGCAAAGGCTGCTATCCGTGATTCCTATGGTCAGGAATTCTGCGCAACGGATGGGGTCCGAGTCAACGCAGTTGCGCAGGATATGGGATTTTAGGCGGAGTTATCCACAACATCTTGCTCATATTCCGAATTGAGACTGCCATCAGTACGGTGTGCATTCGAACACCTGATATCCGTAATCTTCGCTGACGTTTTCATAAATGCCGTAGTCGATACACTCATACTTGGGAGTCGACACCGCCGTCAGCAGCAGACGTTTCCCCGCCTCGCGATCACAGCCGAGGACACCAACCGTCACTGCCGCATCGCCCAGAACGTCCAGAATGGGGCAACCCGACACCTGCGCCATGGCCAGCGCAGCCCTTTCGCGCATCGGCCCCAAACGGGGGGCATACTGGGCGTTCACGCGCACCGCTTCGGCCAGTTCGCCACGAACACGCACATCGAAGACACTGCCGTTCACCGCAACACGAGTCGCGGGCACATCGCGAAAGTGTGGTGTGCCCGCTGAACAGGCAGCCAGCAGTAGAAGGGCAAGAACACGGACCATGCCGCAGCTTTGACCGAATATGGTTAACAGAACCTTTCACGGATCAGACGCGCAGTAGTTCTCCCAGCCGCCTTATCCCCTCATGAATGGTATCCTCGTCCGAGTTTGAGAAACTCAGACGGATTGTATTGGCGCCTGAACCATCCGGGAAAAAGGCTTGTCCGGGCACAAAGGCCACTTTGACCGTCTCAAGCGAACGCGCAAGAAGTTCGGCACCGCTCAGGTCTTTTGGCAACGTCACCCAGATAAACATGCCGCCCTCTGGCCTTGTCCAATCGACACTTTCGGGCATGTTTTCCGCCAGGGCCGCAAGCATTGCATCACGACGGGCACTGTAGAAGCGGTGCAATTTTGGGATGTGTGTTGCAAAACTGGCCTGCGCCACCTGATGCACCGCCATCTGGTTAATTGTGGATGAGTGTAAATCGGCTGCCTGCTTCATCAACACCAGTTGCGAGATCACGGGCTTCGCAGCAACCACCCAACCCATGCGCAGACCCGGAGACAGGGTTTTTGAGAAGCTGCCGCAATAGACGGTACGACACGCCTCAATCGATCCTTTGCGCGCTATTTCCAGAGCCAACACAGGCGGGATCGGATCGCCATCATAGCGCAACGCCTGATATGCACCGTCTTCGATCACTGCACAGTCGAGTTCATCCGCCAGGCTGAGCAAAGCCTCGCGACCGCTCCGGTCTATGGTTTCTCCGGTTGGGTTGGCAAAGTCGGGCGAGAGGTAGGCGAATTTGACCGCGCCCTCACCGACCGCCTCTTTGTATTCCAATGCGCCGCGATTGCCGTTGATACGGAGTCGGTCAAAGCGCGGCTCGTAGGCATTAAAGGCCGCAAGCGCGCCCAGATAAGTCGGCCAGCAAACCAATGCCGTATCGCCCGGTGACAGAAACAGCTTCCCCAGATAGTCCAGCGCCTGTTGCGAGCCGGACGTGATCAGGATGTTGTCAATTTCACAGTTTACTCCGATATGCTGCATGTGTTCGGCAAGCCACCGGCGTAACGGTACATAGCCTTCACTGACCGAATACTGTAACGCCTGAGCCTGATGCTCGGGCCCCAATGCCATCTGGAAGGCTTGGGCAAAGGCATCGGCCGGGAACAGGTCAGGGTCGGGGATGCCTCCGGCGAAAGAAATTATGCCGGGCTGATCCAGAAGCTTTAGCAGCTCGCGTATTTCGGATGCTTTCATCCGGGATGCTCGCGTGGCGAACAATTTATCCATCGACTCGGTCCCCCTGTTCCCTTCGGGTTTTGGGCAGACTACGTGTCACTGAAATTAAGTCAATATATCTGACCTAATGTTTCAAGCTACGTGAAAACGGCGCTTCTTGCACCTGTGGTGGATACGTGGTCATATGATTTGACCAATTTTGAACCCAAACACGATGCCATTCCAGAAAGTCCAAACTGAAAAACTGTCTCTTGCAGTTGTCCGTCAGATCGAGCTGCTGATCCTGCGGGGCATACTGCGACCCGGTGAGCGTCTGCCGCCCGAACGTGAATTGGCCGAGCGGTTGGGGGTGTCACGCCCGTCTCTGCGAGAGGCAATTTCGGACCTGCAGGAACAAGGGTTACTGACCGCAAAAGCAGGGTCTGGCGTTTATGTGGCCGAAGTGCTCGGCTCTGCCTTCTCTCCCGCGTTGATCCGCCTGTTCGGCGGCCACGACGAAGCGGTTTTCGACTACCTTTCCTTCCGGCGCGACATGGAGGGGCTGGCGGCCGAGCGCGCAGCGCGCATGGGCTCGGGCAGTGATCTGAAGGTGGTGCAAACCATTCTGGACAAGATGGAAGACGCCCATGCCCGTAATGCAGCCGAGGAAGAGGCGCATCTGGACGCCCAGTTTCACATGGCGATCATCGAGGCCAGCCACAATGTGGTGATGCTGCACATGATGCGGTCGATGTTCGATCTGCTGCGGCGGGGCGTGTTCTACAACCGCCAGATCATGTTCCAACAGCGCACCACACGTGATGCCATTCTGGACCAGCACCGCGCCATCAACGCCGCCTTGCAGGACCGTGACCCCAAGGGCGCACGCCAGGCGGTCGAGGATCATCTGAGCTTTGTCAAAAGCTGCATGGCCGATCAGCAGAAGGCCCTGCGCAACGAAGAGATCGCCCAGCAAAGGTTGAAACACGAGACTGGAGAGGCTTGATGTTCATCGGGCATCTGCCGGGGGCTTATCTGATCTTCCGGGCTACTGCGCCAAACCTAGGCAAACTTGCTTTCACAGCCGCAATGATCGGGGCCGTCGCACCCGATATCGATATCCTATGGTTTTATCTGGTTGATGATCGCGGGCACCATCATCATTCCTATCTGACCCACCGCCCGATCATATGGGCGGGCCTTCTGCTGGCGGGTCTGCTGATCCGACAATGGCTTTATCGGGTCGGGACATTTCTGACCTTCCTCGGCGCTAGCGGTCTGGTTCACCTGCTGCTGGATTCAATCACGGGTGAAGTTGCCTGGTTGTGGCCGTTTTCGAACGCCACTTACCCATTGGTAACGGTACAGGCGACACATTCTCATTGGATATTGTCTTTTCTCAATCATTGGACGTTCAAGGTTGAGATCCTGATCACCATGGTCGCTCTGATCGTGTTTGTGGCGACGTGGCGTAGATCATTGAGAAAATCATAGTTCAACACACAAAAAACCCGAGCGCTTCGCAGCCCTCGGGTTTTTTTCAGAACATGTGATCCTGGTGATCAGTGCAGTTTTTCACCCACATCCGCGATGGCGGCGTCGATCAGCTTGTTCGCCTGAGTGGCGGTCATCTGCTTGGCCAGCACAGCGTTGGCTGCCGAAACAGCAACGGTAATGGCCTGATCACGAACCTCTTTCACAGCCGAGGCTTCCGCCGATGCGATCTGATCCTGCGCAGCGGCCAGACGGCGCGCAATGGATTTCTCCAGATCGGCTTTGGCCTGCTCAGCTGCCAGAACAGCGTCTTCCTTCGCAGCTGCCACGATGGCGTCAGCCTGGGTCTGCACTTCACGCTGCTTGCGCTCGTACGATGCCAGCAGGCTGCGGGCTTCCTCGTGCAGGGCGCGGGCTTCGTCCAGTTCGGCCTTGATGCCTTCGGCACGGTTGTCCAGCGCACCGCCGATCAAACCGGGCACCTTGAAGTAGAACAGAACCGCAATAAAGACGATGAAGCCCAGAGTGACCACAAAGTCTGTGTTGCCGAGCGAGAAGAACGGGCCGCTTGCGGCAAAGGCCGGGCTGGCGGCACCAACCGTCAGGATAAGGGCAAGGGTGTTCCGCATGTCACTTATCCTTTCGTTTGCGCGTCAACGGCACTTTCGACGGCTTTGGCATCTGCCTCGCCGCCCAGTGCGGTAACCAGTTCGGCCGCCGTATCCTTGGCAACCACTTGAATGCTTTCCAGCGCACCGGCACGGATGGCGGCAATTGCCTTTTCCGATTCAGCCGCCTTTGCAGCGATTTCCGCGTCAGCCTTGGCAATCGCGTCATCCAGATCGGCCTGGATTTCCGCACGTGCTTCGGCAGCGATACGCTGCGCTTCGGCACGGGCATCGGTCAGCGCCTTGTTATAGGCCTCTTCGGCCTCGACCGCCTTGGCCTTCAGATCTTCGGCCGCAGCCAGGTCATTTGTAATGGTCCCCTGACGTTCAGCCAGGATTGCCGCGATGCGGGGCAGAGCCACGCGGGACAGGACCAGAAAGATGACGACCAGCGTTATGACCAGCCAGAAAATCTGGTTGGGGAACCAATCGAAGCAGAGCTGCGGCATCCCGATGGCAGAGCCATAGGAGTCGACGCACGAGCCAGCTACCTCTTCTGTAAGGGGTTCAGTCGCCATGATATCCTCCGTCGGAAACTTGTCTTTACAACAGGTGGGCCACTATGGCTTGGACCCACCTGCGCGTAAGGATCAGGTTCCGCAGATTATACGGCGAACATCAGCAGCAGCGAGACCAGGAATGCGAAGATCCCCAGAGCTTCTGCGAACGCGATACCGATGAACAGGGTTGCGGTCTGCGAAGCAGCCGCCGAAGGGTTGCGCAGGGCGCCGGCCAGGAAGTTGCCTGCAACGTTGCCCACCCCGATTGCGGCTGCGCCGGAACCGATTGCTGCCAGGCCTGCGCCGATGTGTGCGAGATCGCCTTCCATGATGTATCTCCTTACGAATTGGAAGTTTCGATGTTGGGGTATCAGACCTTAGTGCGAAGGATGCAGCGCATCTTTCAGGTAAACACAGGTCAGAATGGTGAATACGTAGGCCTGGATGAAGGACACGAGGACCTCGAGGCCGTACATAGCGGTGATCGCCAGAACCGACACGGGCGAGATCACGGCAATCGCGGCAAAGCCTGCGAACACCTTGATCACGGCGTGGCCCGCCATGACGTTGCCAGCAAGACGAATGGAGTGGCTGACAGGGCGCACGAAGTACGAGATCAGCTCGATGATCGCCAGAACCGGACGCAGCGCCAGCGGTGCGCTGGAGACCCAGAACAGGCCCAAAAACGCGGCACCGTTCTTGACGAAACCCAGAATGGTTACGGTCAGGAACACGGCCAGCGCCAGCGGGATGGTCACGGCGAAATGCGACGTCGTAGTGAACGAGGCCGGAATCATGCCGAGGAAGTTCGCGGTCACGATAAACATGAACAGAGTCATGACATAGGGGAAGAATTTTACGCCTTCCTTGCCGCAGATGTCTTCCAGCATCTTGTAGATGAAGCCATAGGCCAGCTCGGCAATCGACTGCATCCGGGTCGGGACGATGGCACGCTTCGAGGTGCTGAGGACCAGCAAGCCAAAGATCGCCGCAATCGCCAGGAACAGCCACAGGGTCACGTTGGTCGGCGTGTACCATGCAATTGCACCGTCGCCGAAAAGCGGCTTGACGATGAACTGGTCCATTGGGTGGAAAACCAGGCTGCTGCCTTCTTCTGCGGTGGTCTCGGTCGCCACGTTCAGTCCCTCTCGTCCTTCTCGGCCGCCTCAGCCGCCGCTTGTTTCTCTTGAACCTCTTTCGCGCTGCGGAGCATAACCTTCACGCCTGCGACAAGGCCCAGTAATGTGAACAGCACCAGAAAGATCGGGATCGTCCCGAGCAGGCTGTCCAGCCCGTATCCGATGCCAAATCCGATCCCCAGACCGGATACCATTTCGATGACCATCCGCCAGGCAAGCTCGCCCCCGGACACGTCAGCATCCGCACGAGGCTTGGGCTCTTTCGCCTTTTTCGCCGCCTCGATCTTGGCCTCAAGCTGCGCCATACGCTGCTTTTGGTCATCATCGGTCACGGGCGTTTCCCTCGCACAGTCTTGGGCACGGTGCTAAGGGGCTGGACGCACAGAGTCAACGGTATTGAGAGACCGAATTCCCGCGCATCAAGGTATTGATTTTATGGTATTTTTTGCCGAAACCTGCCATCCAAAAATCAGCGCTCTTGCTACGGCTCACCTCAAAACCCCTGAATCCGCATATTCAACCAAATGGTTGACCAAACCCGGAGGCTGTGGTTCAGCGATTGCATGTCCAATGATCTTGACACCGTATTCGCGGCCCTCGCCGACCCCACACGCCGCACCATTCTGGCGATGTTGCTGGAGGATGACATGGCGGTCACGGATGTTGCCGAGCCTTTCGAGATGTCGCTGGCCGCGATCTCGAAGCACTTGGTCATCCTGACCAAGGCCGGGCTGATTTCTCAGGAAAAACGCGGACGCGTGAAATGGTGCAAGCTGGAACCGGACGCGCTACGGAACGCGTCGGTTTGGATGCAGGGGTTCGGGCAGTTTGAACCGGTCAATCTGGACGCTTTCGAACGGTTTCTGGAGGTTGAATTGCCATCCGAGGACCGCAGACCGTTATCGAACGACGAACACTGACATCGTGGCGTGTTTCGCCAAATACCCCGCGTGGCTCGAAAAGATGTAATCGGTAATCCGGGGCGCATGAGTGCCTACGACGATCAGATCGGCGCCAATATCTTCTGCAGCCCGCGTCAGATCACCGTCGACTTCTGCAGCCACATCGACCGAGTGGATATTGCGTGTACCAACCTGTGCGCCGCTTTCCGAGGCTATCTGACCGGCAAAAACCGCCATTTTTTCTTCAATTGCCTCTTTCGTCAAATCCACGTCGCCCGGCTGCGTTCCCGTAACGCTGACGATCGTCACCTTTGCTCCCTGCCATTTGGCCAATTGCGCAGCAACTTCAGCGGCCTTGCGGATTTCGGGTGACATGTGCAAATCGACAGGAACCATAATGTGCGTAAACATTGTACCCTCCTCTTCTTGAAGAGAAGCATAGCTGAAGACCGGCATGAACGCCTTGACCTGCCTCAATGGTCGCTACCGATTTAGAGACAACCCTTAAGGCCACGACGGGATTCTAGTTTTCCGTTTGGAAGCCGATCCCTTCAATCACTCCTGCGGGGTCCGCGCGGCAGATCCAGGGCACTTCGGACCCCGCAACCGAAACAGTGACGGTGGTTCCGGTCGGATCCGACTGTGTCGAAATGGCCTTGACGTCATCCGGCCGGGTTTCCGTCTCCGCCGAGATCAACGCCTCGCAATTGGCCTTAAGTTCTGCATCCGATGCGCCTTCTGATCTACCTGACGCGCAGGCAGAGAACACCAGAATGACGCCCAACGCGATTGGCAATTTCACATTCAGCCTCCTTACCAGTTCCTGACGCAGGCTGACATATCTCCGGCGGAACGCAAGGCTCAGTCCAAAGCCGGACTTGCGGTATTCGGTGGCGCCTCTTCGCTTTTCAACAGAAGAACCAGCGCAATCGCCGTCAGCGCAGCCCCGACGAGAACCAAAACGGTCGGGGCGGGACGCCCAAGCGCGATTTCCCACAGGATGACCCAACTGGGTATCAGATAAGTGTAGGCCATGACCTTGGCAGACGGCAGGCGCAGTGCCGCGAATTGCACCAGCACAAAGCTCGCCGCCGTTGCGAAGAATGCCAGGTATAACAGGCTGACCCAGACAAGGGCGGGAAGGTTGGTCCAATCCGTGGCGCGGATGTCCGACCAGCCGAATACCGTCAGGATCAGGCAGCCCGCGAGCAAGGTTCCAAAAGTGAAAACAACTGCGGACTCCCCCCGGTTCAGTTTGCGTACCATCGGCGTATAGATCGCGTGGGCAGCACAGCCCCAGAAATAGATGATCTCTCCCCCGCCAATCTCAAATGCGCGAAAGGCCAGCCAGTCCGCCCGGAAAATCACCCACAGGGCCCCCGTCGCCCCAATGGTCAAGGCCAGCGCCATGCGCGGCGTTGTAACCTGTCGCAGAAGTACCCATCCGGCCAGTGCCGACATGACCGGCGTCAGGGTAAAGACCGCAGACGCGCTGACCGGGGCTGCCGTTTTCAGCCCGTAGAACATCAACACGAAATAGGTCGAGAACAGCCCGCCGAGGATCAGATAACGCCAGGGCGCCCGAAACGCGCTGCGCGGCACACCGGTTGTCATCAGTGCGGCGCCACCGATGACAAACGCCGCGATAGCGAAGCGCGCCGCCGTGATCGCAGAAGGTGCAATCTGATTGGCCACCATCGCGCCCAGTGAAAAGCTGCCCGCGACCAATGCCGAAAAGACAAGCATGGCCAGATGGCCACGAGCCTGTTGGCTCATGTCGTCCAGCCTTTGGAATGTTCCTTGAGGAACTTGAGAAAGGCCTGAACCTTGGTTGTGCGGTGAAGGTCCACATGGGTCACCAGCCACAGCTTGCCGAACCACTCTGGCAGAGGCTCGATAACCTCGATCAAATTTGCGTCGCGGGCCGCTTCCCATCTTGCAAGGAAACCGATGCCGGCACCGGCCAGAACGGCTTCGCGCATGCAGAAGTTGTTTGTGCAGCGGAAGGTGATCGCCTCGGAAGGCACTGTCTCGCGCAACCATCTTGAAAACGGCGCTCGGCTGTTCTCGTCATCGGTGCTGACAAAGTAATGATTGGCAAGATCCTCGGTCCCGGAGGGTTTGCCGTGACGTTCAATATATGACGTACTGGCATAAAGCCCGACTTCTTGCTGAACGAAGGGTTGTACGACGTTGTCGGGCTGATCGGGGGCGGCGCCCGCGCGAATGGCCACATGGGCCTCGCCATACTCCAGGCGGAACAGACGGTCGCCGGTCAGATAGCGAACGATCAGACCGGGATGTGCGTTCTGGAATTCGCCAAGAACCGGTACGATCAGAGGTGCGAACGAAGCCAGCGACGTCACCACCAGTTCGCCGGACACATCGTCGCCGCGACCCTTCATACGTCCAACCAACTGGTTGAACTGATCCTCGGTCGCCTGCGCAACCCGCAACAGGTCGTCGCCTGCGTCGGTCGGAGTGTAACCACGCGCGTGACGCTGGAACAGTTTCACGCCCAAGCGTGCCTCGATCGCGTCGATATGGCGGATGACCGTTGCATGATGAACGCCCAGAACCTCGGCCGCGCCACTGACCGTGCCCATGCGCGCCACCTGATAGGCCGTTCTCACTTCGTCCCAATTGTCCATTGCATCGCTTCCATTGTGCAATTTCTAACAATGTGTGTTGATATATCCGAGTTTTGTTCGCCAGCGCAATGTTCATATTGAAGCCGAACTCAAATCTCCCTGACCAAAGGACTAGCTGAAATGATCAAGACCATTCTGCACATCGATGCCTCGGCCCGTCGTGATGGATCCGCTACTCGTGAACTGTCCGACCGGATCGTCAAGCATCTGAACGCCGGTAAAATCATTCGCCGTGATCTGGCGACTCCGCTTCCGCTGCTGACCGAAGACTGGATTAACGCCAATTTTACCCCCGCCGATCAGCGCGACGCGGTTCAGCGCGACTTGCTCGCCTTATCCGACGAACTGGTCGGTGAGCTGCAAAAGGCCGACACACTTGTGATCGGACTACCGATCTACAACTTCTCGGTACCTGCGGCGTTCAAAGCCTGGATCGATCTCGTCGCCCGCGCCGGCCTGACTTTTGCCTACACGGAAAACGGCCCTAAGGGTTTGCTTGAAGGCAAACGGGCTGTTCTGGCAATTGCCTCGGGCGGTGTTCCTGTCGGGTCCGAGGCTGATTTTGCCACCAATTATGCACGCCACGTTCTGGGCTTCATCGGCATCTCTGATGTCGACGTAGTTGCTGCGGATCAGATGGCTATCGACGCCGAGGCGGCATTGAGCAACGCGCGCAAGGCAGTATCCGAACTGGCGGCTTGATCACCCCCCTCTGGTCAATCCACTTTGAAACGTCCAATCTGGACCTTATCGAGCAAATTCGGATTGGGCGTTTCATATGAAGAAGATAGGGATCCTGGGCGGCGTCGGCTGGGCCTCGACGGTGGATTATTACCGAGCTATCGCCGAAGGCGCGGGCCGGTATTATTCCGAGCGTGGTCATGAGGCCCCGTTGCCAGTCCCTCCGATGACGATCGAATCTGTCACGCAGGCCAAAACCCGCGCTCTGCGCGGTGTGGCCGGAGACGAAGAAAGCTGGGCTGCTTTTGACGCGGTTTTTCGTGAAGCACTGCTCACCCTTCAACACGCCGGCTGCGAATTTGGCATCATCGCGTCAAACACGCCGCACGCCCGATTGCACGCAATCCGCCAGGGCGTTTCGATGCCGATCCTGAGCATCTTTGACGCAACCGCGCAGGTCACATCGACCACTGCGGCGTCCAATGCTTTGGTGTTGGGAACGACAGTCACAATGCAGGCCCCCCATTATGCCGAGCACCTTTCTGCCAAAGGTATTACCGCCAATGATCGGCTGCCCGAGGCAGAGATTGCCGAAATGCAGGATATGATCGACACCGACTTCTATGGCGGCGCGTCTGATGTGGCGCATGCGCGCCTGCTGGCCTACTGCAATCGCCACGCCACCCCGGGAACGGCCATTCTGCTCGCCTGTACAGAGTTGCCGCTTGCATTCCCTGACCACCTGGACGACGCGGTATTCGAGGCGGACGGCCACCTGTTCGTCAATCCATCCGCCGCCCATGTTGCGGCGGCGTTGAAGGAAGCTTTGGCCGGCTGATCAGGGCAGCCAGGCAACCTCGCACCCTATACGGTCGAAGAACGCCATCAAGTCGCTGCGCGGCATGGCGACGGTCCGGTCGTTGACCAGAGGGTGCATGTTGATCACATCCGCCTGTTGTGCCGCCGAATCCATAATAAATCGCACGTTGTTGCCCACGCCATTGATCATCGCCAGCGGGCTGACCGCGCCCGGGCGGATGCCTAGATTTTGCATCAGTCGATCTGCCGAACCAAAGGACAGGTTTCCGATCCCAAGTTCGGCCCCCAGCGCTTTGAGGTCGATTTCGCGACTTTGTTCCAGTGTCACCAGATAATTCCGCTTTTTCTTGTCGCGCAGGTACAGATTCTTGAGCCGCAGAACATTCTCGCCGGGCACCATAAACTGATCCTCGACCCCTTTGGCGTCTTCGACGGTGCGCAATGGGATGTGAGTGTGGAGGCGGTAGTTCAGCCCCCATTCGTCCAACTGTGCCAGCAGTGCATCAGAGCTGAGCGGTAGTGTATCCTGAAAGGCGGATGATGCATCCATGGAAGACTCCTTTTGTGTTGGTCATGCAGCGAACCGTGACTGAACGCAAGAGAGGCTGAGGCTGCTACAGATACGTCTCGTTTGACATCCAAGGGCGCCTCGGGTAACACCCCATCAAACATCCGGAAGCATCTGAACTTCCGGTCCCTTGAGTCGTTCAGGGATCGCCCCCCACCAGCGAGTTTCGCCCGTGGGGGCGTTTGTGCATTTAACCGGCGCGTCCTATCTAGGGCACGCCACCAGATAACCGGCTAAGGAGGCCGAAGGCATGTTTGAAAATCTATCCGAACGCCTTTCCGGCGTCTTTGACCGGCTAACCAAACAAGGTGCCCTGTCCGAAGAAGACGTCAAAACCGCCCTGCGTGAGGTCCGGGTTGCCCTGCTTGAGGCCGACGTCTCGCTGCCGGTGGCGCGCGAGTTCGTCAAGAAGGTTCAGGAACAGGCGACCGGTCAGGCGGTCACCAAGTCGATCACCCCCGGTCAGCAGGTCGTCAAGATCGTGCACGACGCGCTGGTCGATACCCTGCGCGGCGAGGAAGACCCCGGCAAGCTGAAGATCGACAACCCGCCCGCTCCGATCCTGATGGTCGGCCTGCAGGGCTCGGGTAAGACGACCACGACCGGTAAGCTCGCCAAGCGCCTGAAAGAGAAAGAGGGCAAGAAGGTCCTGATGGCCTCACTGGACGTCTACCGCCCGGCGGCGATGGATCAGCTGGCTGTTCTGGGCACGCAGGTCGGCGTCGATACGCTGCCGATCGTACCGGGCCAGAAACCGGTCGATATCGCCAAACGCGCCAAGCAGCAGGCAACGTTGGGTGGCTACGACGTTTATATGCTCGACACTGCAGGCCGTCTGCACATTGACGAAGTCCTGATGGACGAGGTCGAGCAGGTCCGCAACGCGGTCGACCCGCGCGAAACACTGCTGGTGGTCGACGGCCTGACCGGCCAGGTCGCCGTCGAAGTGGCCGAAGAATTCGATGCCAAGGTCGGCATCTCGGGCGTAGTCCTGACCCGGATGGACGGTGACGGGCGCGGCGGTGCGGCGCTGTCGATGCGCGCGGTCACCGGCAAGCCGATCCGTTTTGTCGGTCTGGGTGAGAAGATGGACGCGCTCGAAACCTTCGAGCCGGACCGGATTGCGGGACGTATTCTGGGCATGGGCGACATCGTTGCCCTGGTCGAAAAGGCCCAGGAAACGATGGAGATGGAACAGACCGAGCGCATGATGAAGCGCATGGTCAAAGGTCAGTTCAACATGAACGACCTGAAGATGCAGCTGGAACAGATGATCCAGATGGGCGGCATGCAGGGCATGATGGGCATGATGCCGGGCATGGGCAAAATGGCCAAGCAGATGGATCAGGCCGGGCTGGACGATAAGATTCTGCGCCAGCAGATCGCCATGATCCAGTCGATGACCAAACGCGAACGCGCCAATCCCCAATTGCTGCAAGCCAGCCGCAAGAAGCGCATTGCAGCCGGTTCAGGAATGGAGGTCAGCGATCTCAACAAGCTGCTTAAGATGCACCGACAGATGTCGGACATGATGAAAAAGATGGGCAAGATGGGCAAAGGCAAGATGCTGAAACAGGCCATGAAGGGCATGTTCGGCAAGGGCGGCCCGTCGCCTGAAGAAATGGCGGCAGGCATGGACCCCAAGGCGCTGGAACAAGCGGCCAAGGCGATGGGCGGCAAGATGCCCGGTGGCCTGCCCGGTATGGGCGGCGGCATGGCTCTGCCTCCGGGCCTCAGCGGGTTTGGAAAGAAAAAGTGACGCCTGCACGGTGCACCCAGCCCCCGTCCGGAAAGGCGGCGATGGCAGCAGCGCAGTATCGCGCTGCCCTGCCGTTCATCGAGACCCGGCGGCTGGTTCTGCGTGCCCCGCGTCTGGACGACCTGCCGGTTTGGACCGTGATCTGCCGGGAAAGCTTTGGCAGTTCCGAACAGGAGGCTTGGACCGAGTTCTCTTTCTATACGTCGGGATGGCTTTTGCACGGGCATGGTCTGTTCACGGTCGCCCTGAAGGACGACGAACAGGTCGCTGGATTCGTTCTGCTAGGGATGGAATGGGACGACCACGAACCCGAACTTGGTTATTTGTTCAGCGCCGAACATCGCGAGCAAGGCTACGCCACTGAGGCCGGTGCTGCTGTGCGCGACTTTGGTTTCGACCTGCTCGGGTCGGGCCAGTTCGTCAGCTATGTATCAGCATCCAATGTTCGGTCGAACGCTTTGGCCGAACGGTTGGGTGCTACGCGTGATGCCGTAGCTGAGAGTGCCTTTGACGCGGATCAACATGTCTGGCGCTATGGCGAGGTGCAGGCATGACCATCTCCATGGCGATCCCGAAGCTGGAAACAGAACGCCTGATCATGCGGGCACCGTGCGAAGCCGATTTCGAGGCCGAAGCAGAATTCTTCGCCAGCGACGCCTCAAAATTCGTAGGCGGCCCCCTGCGGCCGGACGAGACATGGCGTTCGCTCGCAATGCTGCTGGGCCATTGGGCAATGCGCGGCTATGGGTTCTGGGGCGTCGAGGAAAAAGACACTGGCGCCTATGTTGGCCACGTCGGCCTCTGGTTCCCCCACAGCTGGCCCGAGCCCGAAATCGGCTGGACCTTGATGAACAACGCAACCGGAAAGGGCTATGCGACCGAGGCCGCGCTGGCCGCGCGTGCGCATGCCTATGATGTGCTGGGTTGGGAAACGGCAATTTCGCTGATCGATCCGGACAATCTGGGCAGCAAGGCCGTGGCCGAACGTCTGGGCGCGCGGTTCGATTACACATTTGAACACCCGGCTTACGGCGCGATGCAGGTCTGGCGGCACCCAGCCCCGTCCGATCTGGTCAATGGTGGAATGGAGGCCTACGCGTGACTTCGTACACCATACCAACCGTCGAGACTGAGCGTCTGATCCTGCGGCCGCCGCACGAAAGCGATCTGCCCGCCATGACCGTTTTTTTTGCAAGCGAACGCAGCCATATGGTTGGCGGGCCGAAGAACGAGTTCGAGTGCTGGCGGTCGCTGATGGGACGCTTCGGTCACTGGGCCGTGCGGGGTTACGGTGGCTGGCACATCACCGAAAAGGCTAGCGGCGAATTCGCAGGTTGGACAGGCATCATCGATGCACCGGGTTGGGATGAACCGGAACTCGGCTGGGCAATCATGGAAGAGTTCGAAGGCAAAGGTATCGCCTTTGAGGCGGCACTGGCTGCCCGCACCTATGCCGCCCGCCACCAAGGGCTGAACGGGGTGATTTCATACATAGCCCACGCCAACGACCGCTCGCGCGCATTGGCCGAACGCCTTGGCGCGACCTACGAACGCGAGGGTGAATTGCTTGGCAAGAAAGCTCAAATCTGGCGTCACCCGACACTCGACCTCACCGACACCGCTTTGACCACCGAGAGGACCGGCCAATGAACAACCCCGTGACGCGTGCCGCCACGCTGCTGAAAGAGCATCGCGAAAGCATCGATCGGCTGGACGCGATCCTCGTCTATACGCTGGGCGAGCGGTTCAAACACACGCAGGCCGTTGGCAAGCTCAAGGCCGAACACGACCTTCCCCCGTCCGATCCTTCGCGCGAGGCTGCGCAGATCGCACGGTTAGAAGACCTGGCGAAGACGGCGGATCTGGACCCCGACTTTGCCAAGGCTGTCCTGAATTTCATCATTCAGGAAGTCATCCGACACCACAAGAAACACCAGGAATAGCCGGAAAAGAACCCGGCTCAAACAAAGACGCGCCTCTGGCGTGAAGCCATTCAAAGGAGATACCACCATGGCAATGAAAATTCGTCTCGCCCGCGGCGGCTCGAAAAAACGTCCCTTCTACCGCATCGTGGCCGCCGACAGCCGCATGCCTCGCGACGGCCGTTTCATCGAGAAACTGGGCACCTACAACCCGCTGCTGCCGAAAGACAGCGAAGAGCGCGTAAAAATGGACATGGAGCGCGTTCAGTACTGGCTGGACCAGGGCGCACAGCCCACCGACCGGATCGCACGCATGCTGGAAGCTGCCGGCACCCGTGAGAAAGCCGAGCGAAACAACCCGCAGAAAGGTGCACCCGGCAAGAAAGCTCAGGAGCGCGCGGAAGAGAAAGCCGCCAAGGCTGCTGAAGCTGCCGAAGCGGCTGCCGCACCGGCTGAAGAAGAAGCTGCTGCTGCAGAAGAATAAGCAGGCGGGCGCGTGCAGGATCAGACCTTCAGTGACGAATTCCGCACGCAGTTCGATCTGTTGATGCGGCTCCGGCGCGATGTGCGCCGGTTCCGCACCGACGCGATAGACGAGGCAGTGCTGTCGCGCTGCCTCGACGCGTTTCGACTGGCCCCTTCGGTGGGGCTCAGCGAGCCCTGGCGCGTGATCCGCGTCGAAAGCGACGCGGCACGCGCCGCTGCGCTTGAGAATTTCCAATCGGCCAATGCACAGGCTCTTGCTGGCTATTCCGGAGACAAGGCGCGGCTTTACAGCACCCTGAAACTGTCTGGCATGCAGGAGGCACCGGTTCAACTGGCGGTTTTCTGTGATGATGGAACCGATAAGGGACAGGGCCTTGGCGCAGGCACAATGCCTGAAATGCGCCGCTACTCGGTCGTGACAGCCATCACACTGTTCTGGTTGGCCCTGCGGGCCGAAGGGTTGGGGTTGGGCTGGGTGTCGATTCTTGATCCCGACCGGATGTGCCGCGATCTGGATGTGCCGGACAATTGGCAGTTGATCGGGTATTTCTGTATCGGGTGGCCCGAAGAGCTCTCGGATACGCCCGAACTGGAACGCATTGGCTGGGAAACCCGCGAAGACAGCTTGCCGGTCGAGGTGCGATAGGAAGATGTTCGGGCTGTTACGACTTCCCATCCTGCTGCTGATCGCCTTTATTGTGGGCGTGTTCTTTGAACGCAGCAACCAGCGCGAGGCCTGTGTAGCGCGCGGCGACTGGGTGGATGGGGTTTGTGTGACAACGGAAAATCCAAATGAGTGATCTGATCTGTGTCGGCAGCATTGCAGGGTCCTACGGTGTGCGCGGTGAAGTGCGTCTGAAAAGCTATTGCGCCGTTCCCGAGGACATCGAGGCCTATTCTCCGCTGACCGACGAGAGCGGCGCCGAGCGGTATCCGCTGGTTCTGACCCGCACGATCAAGAACGGGTTTGCCGCCAGGCTTGGCGGGATCGAGACCAAGGAAGAGGCGGACGCCATCAAGGGGCTACGCCTTTTCGCGCGACGTGAACAACTGCCGTCGCTGCCCGATGATGAATTCTATCACGCTGACCTGATCGGGTTGCAGGTCTACGATACCGGCGGCACCCTGCTTGGCCGCGTGAAAGCAGTGCAGAATCACGGCGCGGCCGATCTGCTGGAACTGCAAGGACCGGGTATGAAATCCACGGTTCTGCTGCCCTTCACGCTGGAAGTCGTTCCCACGGTCGATCTGGTACAAGGCCGCATCGTAGCCGACCCGCCCGAGGGCCTGTTCTGATGCGAAAGGTCATGCTGCATCTGGGTCTGCACAAGACCGGCACGACCGCAGCGCAATCCTTTCTGTTTGAAAACCGAAAACTGATCTGGCCTGACCACGCGCTGGTTCTGCCTTATCGCACACGCAAATCCGGCCTGTCCGAAGCGGCCACTCGGTTCTCGGTTTATGGTACGCCCGGCGCGCTGATCGATTTCAGCGATGGCATTCGGGCATTTCTGGCGTCTCTGGATTTTGGCAAGCGACGGGGCCTGATCCTTAGCGAGGAAAACTTCTCGGGTCTGCGTCCCAGCCGCAATGTTGCCGTCGGCTACGAAGCCGCACCTGAGCTTGCGGCGCGTTTGGTTGAGCTTGTTCAGGACCGATTTGCGAATGAGCCCGTCAACATCACATTATATCTGTCGCTGCGACAGCGCGGAAGCTGGCTGCGCAGCCTTTGGGCGCATGACCTACAGCGTATGCGCCTGGTGCAGGACTTTGATACCTATCGAGCCCGTCTTGATTCGGTGCCGTCGCCGCAGACCGCGGCCACGGCTATCCGCGAGCGGCTATCAGGCGTCACTGTACTGACCGAGTGGCTGGAAGACTTGCAAAGCCGTCCTTTCGGTCCCGGAGCGCCATTCGCAGAGTTTCTGGACTTGCCCCACGAGCGGTCCGCCCAATTGGTGGGTCCGACCCGCGTCAACCCTCGCCTGCCCGAAGAAGTATTGACGGAGTTGCTGGACCTCAACCGCTCTGCTCTGGACGAAGATGCGCTGATCCGACAAAAGGCGGCCCTGGTTGAAAGCGCTCAAAACGATCTGATCGGCAGCACATGACAGACAAACCTGCGAAATCTCATGGCCGCAAAGCCGTCCGCGCGACCCTGAAGCCGCGTGAGTTGATGACCCAGACACCGGATTTGCATGGGGTTTGGAAGGCCAAGATCATCACTCTGTTTCCCTCGGCGTTTCCCGGTGTTCTGGGGGAAAGTCTGACCGGAAAAGCCTTGCAAGAAGGGCTATGGCAGCTGGAAACGATCGATCTGCGCCAGTTCGGAATCGGCAAGCATCGCAACGTGGACGACACGCCCGCCGGTGGAGGAGCCGGCATGGTTCTTCGGGCCGATGTGTTGGGCGCAGCCATCGAACATACGATGGAAGGGATACGGGGCAACTGGCCACTGATCTATCTCAGCCCACGCGGCCGCCGGATGGATCAATCCATGATGCAGAACCTTGCACGTTGTGACGGCATGACCTTGCTCTGCGGTCGCTTCGAAGGCGTCGACGAACGCGTGCTGGAACATTATGGCGTTCAGGAAGTTTCCCTGGGCGATTTCGTCATGACCGGCGGTGAGATCGCCGCGCAGGCCCTCATCGACGCCACGGTCCGGCTGATCCCTGGCGTGCTGGGCAATCAGGCGTCGGCAGAGGAAGAAAGCTTTACTTCGGGCCTGCTGGAGCATCCGCAATACACCCGCCCCGCTGATTGGAAAGGCCGCCCGATCCCGGACATCCTGATGTCGGGCCACCACGGGCGTATCGCCGAATGGCGCCACGAGATGTCGGAACGGATCACACGCGAAAGACGACCCGATCTTTGGGAAATATTCCAGAAATCGCACGACAAGGACTAACCCCCGGCCCTCCACTGCGCCCAAATCTCCGGCGTACCGTTAAATGTGTTGATGTCTACCCTACCCTGCACACCTGGCACCAAACCGGTGCCGGTGTATTGCCAGAACCGCCATACCGCCCGAGGGTAGACATTGCGGGGATGGCCCGCGACGGACCGAAGCCAGAACTCCGTTTTTGGCAGGCGCCCGATATCGGTGTCTTCGTAAAAGTCCACGGTCGTGTACACGATCGGACGGCGGCCGTAGTGGCGTTCGAGTATATTCAGAAACTTCTGTGCCTCGGACCGGACAGTCTTGCCATCGGGACGCAGCGTGCAGGTCCTGGAATGTGGCGTCCATTCCATGTCCAGCACATGTGGCAGATCAGCCCCCTTTGGCACGTTGCGGATGAACCAACGGGCCTGTTCGGCGGCCGGACGGCAGAAGTAGTAGTAATGATATGCCCCCCAAGGCACCCCTGCGGCCTGAGCGCCGCGCCGGTGATCGTCGAACCGCGGGTCGGCCACATCACCACCTTCTGTCGCCTTGATGAAAACGAAGCTGACACCCGAGGCACGCGCTGTGCGCCAGTCAATCGGCCCCTGCCAGCGCGAGACATCCAACCCATGCACCGGATAATGGCCGGGGTGCCGTCCTTCCCACTCATGCGGGTCGGCATCCCCGAATTTCGGGAATATCACTGAAGGCGCGGTTGTGTCGGCAAAAGCAAGCGGTTCAACGGTTTGTGGTGCGGGCCCTCGGCGCCCGCAAGACACCAGCGCGATGGCCACGAGGACCAGCATAAGTGCTCTGTGCATCATGCATTCCTGTATCAAATTTCTGCTCGTATAATTGCAACCAGAATGCCTGATCCGGGCCACAAGGCAACGCCGCAGTTTTGGAACGGCGGTTTCTCACCGCCCGAAACCGAATTTACCGGCAATTTTGACTTGATTCCGACCCTCAAAGACCGTAATGCAGCCCAATCCGGAGCCGCGTGTGCGCGACTCCGGTGTTTTGGTTTGTTTCGCAGCGTGACGTCGGGCTTTCTTCGGCCAAGACGCGGTGTGACAGACCAGACCAAAGGAACATTCGATCTGACCTCTGGCGGGCTGCACGCAGGACCCGGTGAAGACCAAGAGCTCTCAGGCCGTGCCCAAACTTCGTGGACCAACCACGAGCAGATAGGAGTAAATGCGATGGACCTGATCGCACAGCTTGAGGCGGAACAGATTGCCGCCCTGGGGAAAGACATCCCCGACTTCAAAGCCGGTGACACCATCCGTGTCGGCTATAAGGTGACCGAAGGGTCGCGCACCCGTGTGCAGAACTACGAAGGCGTCTGCATCGCGCGCAAGAACGGCGACGGCATCGCCGGATCGTTCACCGTCCGCAAAATCTCGTTCGGCGAAGGCGTGGAGCGTGTGTTCCCGCTGTATTCGACCAACATCGACAGCATCACCGTTGTCCGCCGTGGCCGCGTCCGTCGCGCCAAACTGTACTACCTGCGCTCGCGCCGCGGTAAGTCCGCACGTATCGCAGAGGTCACCAACTACAAGCCCAAGGCTGGCGCCGAGGCGTAAGGAGCGGAAAGATGAAAAAAGACATCCACCCCGATTATCACCTCATCGACGTCAAAATGACCGATGGCACCGTGGTTCAGATGAAATCCACCTGGGGCAGCGAAGGCGACCAGCTGGCTCTGGAAATCGACCCCTCCGTGCACCCCGCATGGACAGGTGGTTCGTCGCGCCTGCTGGACGCTGGCGGCCGCGTGTCGAAGTTCAAGAAGAAATACGAAGGTCTGGGCTTCTGAACCTGACCTCATTCGAATTCGAAAGGCCGCTCCGATGGGGCGGCCTTTTTTGTTTCATCCAACGATGTCAGTGTCTGGGCTGCACCCAATACGGGCATCAAAATGTTATGGGTGTGACGCGTGATGTTAGCCAGAGCGCAACCAGCAGAACCACATAGCTGCCAGTGATCCAAAGGATCATGGTATTCATCGGCAACGACTTCATGTTCATTGCCTGACCCTCCACATGCTCCATTTCTTCGCCGGGTATATTCTCCATTTCGGGCGAAGTATGTCCAATACCCTTCGCTGGTCCGTCGACCCCAGGCAGGGTCATGCATCCGTGTTTGAGGTGATTGGCGACCAGCCACCGGTTAATAGGAAACGCAACTATCGCACCTGCGATCGTCGCCAGGCTCATACGAAACCAGAATTGCGGGTTGAGCGGATCCTCGGATCCGGGCCAGGCCGCTGCGAGAAGAACCATTGTCGGGATCATGCCTGTCATCACCATGTTCATGGATACGGTTTCGGCGAAGACCGTCTTCCGGACGGCCTTCGCATAGCTGCCGAACATGGGAAACATCATAAGCGCCTGGAATATGAACAAACCCGAAACAAACCCGAAAACATACTCGACGACAATATCCCAGCCATTTGACAGGGTGAGAAAGTGAACCAGGATGGCCGCTAGAATGATCCCCGTCGCATCGCCTGCTACGCAGTGCATTTCACTGTTTACGCCTTGCTTCCACGTGGCACGCGTGAAGCGTTCATGCCCGCCAGGGAAGGGACGGCGGCAGGTCATGAAATAAAAGAACAGGCCGACCGGACCTGTATAGACGGTTACCAGAATCCACGCTGCTCTCTGCACCCAACTGGTGACACCATTTGTGAGAGAATCCCAAACGACGAATCCGACACTGGCGCCGGTCAGGACAAACCAGACAAGCATGGCTCCATAAAGCATGTCGACCTCCCTAGAACACCTTCTGGCTTGGCGAGGCAGAGCCTCGGCGCTCGACCAATTCATATCACCACGGGCTGCAGGTCGCTATCTGCGAGGTTGCCGGGTTCAATTTCCGTTCACTGTCAAAATCATTTAATTGTCCGCTGTGCTGCGCAAAACGGGCTTGCAAATTCTCCGATACCACACGCTCAAGCCCGTTCAGATCGTCAGGGCTCATCGCCGTTTTTTCGTCAATTCCGTAGCGCTGTGCACCGGCGGAACCGGTCCGCGCAGCAAAAGGATCGCTAGCACCATCGCGATCAGCGCAGCCATGGCGGCAACAAACATTGCGCTGTCAAAGGCGTTGTCCTGCAATTCGCGCAGAGCCACAGCCAAGGCGCTTCCGGTTTCCGGGTCCAGACCCGCGATCAACTGTTGAACCTGGCCGGGCGTTCCGTGGGTCAGTGCATGGGCCAGATCGGTACGTTGTTCCGAGCCGGAGGGAAGCGCGTTGATGACCTCGGTCAAACCCCAACGGATTGTGACGGCTTCGGCCAACCCGCCGATAACGGCCCCCAGGGTTGCGCCGAAATACAGGAACGCGTTGATTACGCCCGAACCCTGCCCGACATGCTCTTCCGGCAGTAGGCGCAGGGCAAGCCGGGGCAAAAGCGAAAAGCCGATGCCCATCCCGATGCCGATGATGGCAAGCTTCCACCAAAGACCGACATAGCTGGTGGTGTTCGTGGTGGTTGTCAGCAGCAGGAAGCCACACGCCATCACGCCCATGCCAATGATAACCGGCCACTGGAAACTGTATGGCGCAAGGATCCGGGGCGCGGTGACGGATACGACGAACATGGTCACGCTGAGCGGCAGGATCGCCAGCCCCGCAGCAATCGCCGAATAGCCGAACGTGTCCGGCGATTGAACAAAGACGTTGAAGTAGACGAAAAAGCTGAACAGGGTGAACCCCGTAAAGAACATGCCAACCGCCGCCATGAAATAGCGCGGATGACGGAAATACCGCAGTTCTATCAAAGGATCTTCGCTGCGCCGAGAGGTCATGACCAGCGCAACCACGGCAATTGCGGATATGCACAGGGGAACGAGGGTCTCTCTGGACTCCCACCCCTTGCTCTCGCCATTGCTGAGCGCGAACGACAAGGGCCCTAAAAGAAGCATCATCGCGATTGCACCGGGATAATCGAACCGGGCATCTGCCAAACGAGTATCGGGAACGTAGTTGTGCTTGCTCACCCGCAAACCGATCAGGAACGCTGCAACCAGAAGGACAAGGTCAACAGCAAATACAGCCCGCCAACTGATGTAGTGGCCAAGCGCGCCGCCCACGATTGGGCCGACGCCAATTGCTAAACCGACAATGGCACCCCATGCTCCGGTGACGCTTGCGCGTTCCTCATCAGGGGTGGCCGCCGTCAATATCGACAGCGAAGTTCCGAACAGCGCTGCGGCCCCCGCGCCCTGCGCTCCGCGGCCGATCAACAACATCGTACCATCCTGCGCAAGCAACGCTGAGGCCGACCCGGCGGCAAAGACGATCATTCCGAAGAAGAAAACGCCCATCTTGCCGGTGATGTCCCCAAGGCGGCTGACGATAGTGACCAAAGTCGCGCTTGCGACAGTATAGATCGCCATGACCCACTGCAGGCCGGATGGGGTCAGATCAAACTCGGACTTTAGATTGGGCAGGATGGTCGCGACGGCCGTTGTGTTGAACCCCACGACCATCATGCAAATCGCTGTCATCGCCAGAACAACGCGCGCGCCGGCCATGCCCGAAGTGCCGTTTGAGTTTGCCGTCGTCATCAATTTGCCCCCAGTTCCCGAGCGGGCCTTTCCGAGCGGGCAAATGAACCAACGGCCTCAGCTCAGCGGCGTATTAAGATAACATGTCCGAATTAAACAATTTTTTTGGCGCCACGTATAGGGTTTACAGCAAACCCATTGGCGTCGTCGCTCAACAGGCCATGCCCGGTGATCCGGACACAGTCAAAACCAGTAGGACAACGCCACGGGCAAAACGACAATTGTCGTCAGGGTCGATACCAGAATGAATCCCGCCACCTCGGGTCCGTATTCCGGAACGTGCTGGTCAATGAACAGATAGGTCGCCACCGAAGACGGCATAAGGCAACAAAGGATAAGGGCACCGCGTTCTGCCCCGGTAAAGCCAAAGGTCCAGACTAGGGCACTGGCAATCGCAACTGCCATCAACAGATGCAGCCCCGTCAGCAGCACAGCGCGCCCAAGACTGCTGATCTTCAGAGTTGCCAGAGTGTGGCCGAGCGTCAGCAGCATCAATGGGATCGACAACCCACCCAATATATCAAAGGATTTTGCAATCGGCTGCGGCAGCGCAATTCCGGTCGCCATAAGTACCAACGCGACGACCACCGCGTAGATTATCGGCGATGTGGCAAGCTTTTTGGGAGAAAACTCACCTGCCGGTATCCACATGCCTACCGTAAATATACTGACAAGGACAACGACAACGAAGGCCATCGTGTAAGCCATCCCGGCATCGCCCAGCGCCAGCAATGTGATTGGCAGGCCAATGTTGCCGACATTGCCGTGCATCAAGGGCGTCAGAAACGCCCGCACGGGCATGCGCAACAGCTTCAGAGCCGCAAACCCCAGCCCGCCGAAACCCGCAATGGCCAAAGCTGCGGCCGCCATCATGTCCAGAAACGTTCCAACGGCAATCTGGGTGGAGGACAGGTGCGAGATGATCAATGTCGGGTATCCGACCTTCGAGACGATGCTGCCGATCACCTTGTTGTCAAACGGAGCCCGGATCAGAGCCAGGCAATAGCCGATTCCGGCACAGATCAGCACCGGCAGCACCACGTTCAGAACGTTCAGAAACAGATGATCCAACAAGCGCCTCAATAACCGTTTTTCGATCAGGACATTGAAACAGGGCACCGGATTTGGCAATGGCAGGACCTAACCCGCGCCAGTCATGTGGTTTTCCAAATTAGAGACTGTAAATGACCCTCAGCCGTGCCTGAGGTTCTTCCCTTCCCGGCCTACACAACATATAGTGGGTCGCAACAACCTGTGGGTAAACACGGCGGGACTTGGGAATACAGGCATGGCACATATCATAGTTGTCGGGAACGAGAAGGGCGGCGCAGGCAAATCGACCGTGTCCATGCATGTGGCAACCGCACTGGCGCGCCTGGGCCACGGGGTCAGCACCCTGGATCTGGACCTGCGGCAGCGCAGTCTGGGTCGATACTTCGAAAATCGCCGAAACTTCATGAATGGCGCTGAACTGGCTCTGCCCAGTCCGCGTCACCACGACCTGCCCGAAATCGACGCGACCAAACTGAAGCCGGGCGAAAACATCTATGACCACCGTCTGTCCGCCGCAGTGGCCGAGCTGGAAAGCGACAGTGAGTTCATTCTGATCGACTGCCCCGGCTCTCACACGCGACTGAGCCAGGTGGCGCACTCACTGGCCGATACGCTGATCACCCCGCTGAACGACAGTTTCATCGATTTTGACCTGCTGGCTCGGATCGACTCGAAGGGAGAGAAGATTCTCGGGCCGTCGGTCTATTCCGAGATGGTCTGGAATGCCCGGCAATTGCGGGCGCAGGCCGGGCTGAAACCGATTGACTGGGTCGTGGTGCGCAACCGGGTCGGGACCCAGCGCATGGTCAACAAGGAAAAGATGCAGCGCGCGATCGAAATGCTGTCTCAGCGCATCGGCTTCCGTGTGGCCTCGGGCTTTTCCGAACGCGTGATCTTCCGCGAATTGTTCCCACGCGGCCTGACTCTGCTGGACCTCAAGGATATCGGGGTGAAACAGCTCAACATCTCGAACATCGCGGCGCGGCAGGAGTTGCGAGACATGATGAAAGAGCTGAACCTGCCGGGCGTGGAGATCGATTTTTAAACTACCCGCTTACAGCTGATGGGCTGCCTTGCCGCGTCTGTTCGGCCTTTGGCATGACGTTATCATATTCACTTTGAGGCCGTTGCCTTAGGTGGTGGAGCCGGGATCATCTCGTCAAGAACTGCGCCGGCCTCATAACCCAAAAGATCGACTTCCATTCGTGCGGGATCTCCGAACGCCCACGCCCCGACGTTCCGCTGCATAATCACATAGCCAACATGCTTTGCCAGCGCATCTGTCCCATGCGCGTTTTCCGCGAACATAACTTGTCCGGCTGCGACTTTTTCGGGCATCACGCGCTGCAAGTACAGAAGCACGACATTGACGTCTTCGACGCTGGAACCGCCGTGATGCACGATGTACATCCTGGCCCAGTCTTCTTCATTCATCGCGGCGCGGGCCTTTGAAACGACGGAGTGCAGTGCGGTCAATTCGGCGCGTGCGGTTTCACGCATATTCTGAACCCATATTGGCCGCATGTCGTTAATGACTTTGGACACGGCTTCGCGCGTAAGCTCATCTTGGCTCACCGCGTGCTTGGTGAAAGCTCGTGCCTGTTCAAGCATTTCGCGTTGACGGGTCAGTGACTCTGTCGGCAATCCCAAACCATCAATTGCTGCGAGTAGCGCATCGATCTCGGCCGCGATACTCGAAAACTCGCTCTTCCAGCGCGCGTTGTCTTCGTCTTCAGGCCAAGGGGTGACCGCGCCAATAATTCCCAGCAGAACATGAGATGTCGACTTGAGGTGCTGATAACCCGGAGCGTCCCTGGAATACGTTGCTTCCCCATCTTCCGAGATCACGGTGACGTCCCGCGCGATTACCATGATCGGTCGAATATCTGCCGTCAGCGCGTCCTGGCCGCGATGAAAGATCGAGAGCATGGCGTGATTGAAGGTCTCCACAGCTTTGTCGGCGTCACCTTGATCGGCGGGCGCGTTTGTCGAAGAAAAAAGAAAAGCTATGCCCAAAACTACGGCGAAATTGGCGCTGCGCCGCACGAATGAGTTCTGCATGATGCATATCCTCTGAGCTGAGTTTGCTGGGTCATCATACATCGTTGGCGCTTGTGGCGCGAATTCCTCATCTTCAACCGGCTGTAAACCACGTGAAGATTGAGAGATTTCGGAAGGTACTTGCCGCCAATGGTCCTATTGACCCGTCCGATATACCGTAAACAGCTCTTTCGGCTCGGGTACTCCGCGCAGCATGTAGCGCCCTACCGAGATCAGCTCGTGATCGCTGGGCTGAGCCGCGCGGGCCACGTCGTCCGAGATCAGAATGCGCTGCCCCAGCGAACGGTGCATGCCCGCAATACGCGCAGCCTGATTTACCGCCGGGCCGATCACTGTGAAATCCAGCCGGCTTTCCGCGCCGATATTGCCGTAGAGAATCTCACCCGAGTGCAAGGCCAGAGTATAGTTTGAGACCGGCAGGCCCCGGGCCTTGCGCTGTTCGTTCAACTCGACCATACGATCCTGCAAGACCGCCACTGCGCCCAGCGCGGCGCGGGCGTCAGCGTCAATCTCGCCCACATCGAACATCGCCATCAGCCCGTCGCCCATGAACTTCAGAATGCTACCGTCGCATTCGTGAACCACTTCCACGGCTACGGCCAGATAGTCGTTGAGCATCTCGATGATTTCGGAACCGGGCAATTCTTCTGACAGGCTGGTAAAGCCCTCAAGGTCAAAGTTCCAGATTACCGCGTCGATCTGCTGCAACGAACCGCGGCGAATTTCCCCGGACAACACGCGCTGCCCGGCATCGCGACCCAGATAGACCCGCATCAGATCCTGCGCCACCCGGGTGCTGGAGGCCGATTTCAGCGCCAGCCCGAGATGCGGCAAGGCAGTGTTTATCAGGTCCAGATCGCTGGTACGAAACCCGTCAGGTGCGTCGCTGGTCCAGGACATCAAAACACCGTCGACCGGCTTGTTTGCATCTCTTGGTCCGTTATGCGTCGGGCTGTCGAAGGATACCCCGGTCGCGTAATACTCTGTCGCCCCATTCTCGCGAAGTTCGTTCAACAAGGGAAAGCGGCTGGCCTCGTTCTTGTCGATCAGGCGTTCGTGGATGACATCGATATCTTCGTTCAGCAATGCGAACATCGGGCTTTGCTGCCAGACCTCACTGGGTGTCTCGGAATACTCGAAAGTCTGATAATCACCGCCCTTGTCCTGATACCAGCTGTAACCTGTTCCGCCATAGACCGGGTGCAGCGCCGACTGCGCGGCGTGGAAGCGCATCAACGGCACGCCCATATCAACAAGTCTTTTGCAATAACCGTCCAGAAGCTCTTGCTTGCCCGCCCCCTCAAGGCCACGCGTCACCAGCCAGTCGATGAGGTCAATTGCTTTTGCGGTGTCTGTGTCCGTGGACGTCATGTCTGATACCTGCTTCCGTTCAAGTATTCATCTGGGAACACCGGGGCCAGATTACCAGCGATTAATCCATTCCGGCCAGACGTCGCAGCATCATACGCAGCAATACCACTTCGCCATTGGTGAAATGCGCAGCCAGTTTCGCGTCGTATTCCTGTGCGATGCCGCGCAGTTCACGGTAAGCGGCCTGACCGGATTGGGTCAGGGACAGCCTTTCGACGCGGCGGTCGTTTTCATCGCGCAGCCGCTGCAGAAAGCGGCGCTGTTCCAGTTTGCGCACGGCACGGCTGATCTTGGTTTTGTGGATCTTGGCCCGCAGGCCGATATCCTTGGCGGTCATCTCGCCGTAATTGCCCAGGTGAAACAGCACGCGCCACTCGGTTCGCAACATGCCATAGCGATCCTTATAGACGCGCTGAAACTCGAGCGAACTTTCCTCGGCCGCCTGATTCAACAGAAAAGGCAGGAAATCTCGCAGATCAAAGTCAGCTTTTTTGTCAGATTCTTCCCGTGTCATGCTTGTTAGTTACAAAATCAACTATTATCCGACAAGCAGAAACGCGAGGTATCATCCATGAATCACCCGACTCACCCACGTGAAATGATCCAAGCAGACACGCCTGTTGGCACCCATCCGGGGTATATGCCTGGCTGGGCGAATGATTTCGAAACCGAGGCCCTTCCTGGCGCGCTGCCACAGGGTATGAACAGCCCGCAAAAATGTAACTATGGTCTATATGGCGAACAGCTTAGCGGCACGGCCTTCACCGCAAACCCGCCCGAGCGGACGTGGTGCTATCGCATTCGTCCATCGGTCAAGCATTCGACGCGCTATGAAAAGATCGACGTACCCTATTGGAAATCCGCGCCCTGCGTAGATCCGGACGTGATCAGTCTGGGCCAGTATCGCTGGGACGCGGTGCCCCATTCCGAGGAAGGGCTGAACTGGATCACCGGTATGCGCACGATGACCACCGCAGGGGATGTGAACACTCAGGTCGGTATGGCCAGCCATATCTATCTGGTCACTGAATCGATGGTGGACGAGTATTTCTATTCCGCCGACAGCGAATTGCTGGTGGTCCCGCAGGAAGGCCGCCTGCGTTTCGCGACCGAACTGGGCATCATAGATCTGGAACCCAAAGAGATCGCCATCCTCCCGCGCGGTCTGGTCTATCGCGTCGAAGTGCTCGACGGGCCGTGCCGCGGCTTTGTCTGCGAGAACTACGGGCAGAAATTCGAGCTGCCGGGCCGTGGCCCCATCGGCGCCAACTGCATGGCCAACCCACGTGATTTCAAGGCGCCGGTGGCAGCTTTCGAGGATCGCGACGTGCCGTCGACCATCACCATCAAGTGGTGCGGCCAGTTCCATCGCAGCCAGATCGGCCAGTCGCCGCTGGATGTGGTCGCGTGGCACGGCAACTACGCACCTTACAAATACGATTTGCGTAACTACTGCCCGGTCGGCGCCATCCTGTTCGACCACCCGGACCCGTCGATTTTTACCGTGCTGACCGCGCCTTCGGGCCATCCCGGCACGGCCAATATCGACTTTGTCCTGTTCCGCGAACGCTGGATGGTGATGGAGGACACATTCCGCCCGCCCTGGTATCACAAGAACATCATGTCCGAGCTTATGGGCAATATCTATGGCCAGTACGACGCCAAACCTCAGGGTTTTGTCCCAGGCGGCATGAGCCTGCACAACATGATGCTGCCCCATGGGCCGGACAAGGAAGCCTTCGAAAAAGCGTCAAACGCCAATCTGGGCCCGGACAAGCTGGACAACACAATGTCCTTCATGTTCGAAACCCGGTTCCCGCAACACCTGACGGCCTTTGCCGCGAACGAAGCGCCCCTGCAGGACGACTACATTGATTGCTGGAGCGATCTTGAGAAGAAATTCGACGGGACGCCGGGCAAGAAATGAGGCTCTACGGGTATTGGCGGTCTTCTGCGGCATATCGATTGCGCATTGCGCTCGGGCTCAAGGGGCTCGAGTGGGAAGACATGCCCATCAATCTGATCACCGGCGAACAGCAGACAGCCGATTATTTGGCCAAGAATCCGATTGGTCTGGTGCCGACTCTGGAACTGGATGACGGCACGCTACTGACGCAATCCCTGTCGATACTGGAGTGGCTGGAAGAGACCTACCCTGATCCGGCTATTCTGCCGTCTGACCCGTTGAAGCGCGCCCAGACCCGTGCCTTGGCGCACATGATTGCCGTGGACACCCATCCGATCCAGAATTCTGGCGTCGTCAGCCACCTAAAAACGGCACTGGGCGCAGATGGCGATCAGGCCATTGAATGGATGTGCCACTGGATGAAGCGCGGTTTCACTGCGTTTCAAGCTTTGGCTGCATCCGGCACACGCTTTGCTATGGGGGATACACCCGGTCTGGCCGATATTTGCCTTGTGCCGCAACTCTATAACGCGCGACGCTGGGGGCTGGATCTGACACCCTACCCGCGCCTGAGCGAAATTGAACAAAACTGCCTTGACCTGCCTGCTTTTTCGAATGCGGTGCCCGAGGCCCAACCTGACGCAAAATGAGATACGCATGAGCCAGTTGAAAAAATCCTGGGTGATCTCGGCCAATTCCGCCGACACCCCTTTTCCATTGAACAACCTGCCGTACGGCGTCTTTTCGACCGAAGGCACTGACCCTCGCTGCGGTGTGGCGATCGGCGACATGATCCTTGACCTCACGGCCGCCGAGGCGGAAGGGTTGGTCACACTAACCGATGAGCCGTTATTCGATCTGCCCTTCTGGAACCCGCTGATGGAAGAAGGTCCTGCCGTTTGGGCGGCGCTACGCGAACGGCTGACCGATCTGCTGTCCGAAGGGTCCGAAGAACAGAACAGGGTCGAACCCCTTCTGGTGCCGCAGGCCGAGGCCGAGATGCACCTGCCCTTCGCCGTCAGTGAATACACGGATTTTTACGCGGGTCGGAACCACGCCTTTAACGTTGGCACCATGTTCCGTGGGCCCGAAAACGCCTTGCCGCCGAACTGGCTGCACATCCCCATCGGCTATAACGGGCGCGCGTCGTCCGTCGTGGTCTCGGGCACCGATATCCGCCGTCCCTGGGGTCAGTTGAAGTCTCCGGATCAGGAATTGCCCGCCTTTCAGCCCAGCCGCCGCTTCGACATTGAACTTGAGATGGGCGCAATTGTCGGCACGCCGTCGGACGGACCGATTACAGTTCAGGAGGCCGACGACAATATCTTCGGCTACGTCCTGCTGAACGACTGGTCCGCGCGCGACATTCAGGCATGGGAATACCAGCCGCTTGGCCCGTTTCAGGCCAAGGCGACCGCCACCTCGATTTCACCGTGGATCGTCACCAAGGCTGCGCTGGAACCCTTTCGCTGTGATACGCCCGAACGCGATTTCGAGCTACTTGATCACCTCAAGGATTGCGGTCCGATGCTGTATAACATCGACCTGTCGATCACGATGGCGCCTGCCGGCAAAGCTCCGACAACCATTGCCGAGACGAATTACAACCAGATGTACTACTCTGCCGCGCAGCAGTTGGCACATCACACGACCTCGGGCTGCCCTATGAACACCGGCGACCTGCTGGGCTCGGGCACAATCTCTGGCCCGACCAAGCCGGAACGCGGTTCGCTACTGGAGCTCAGTTGGGGCGGCAAGGAACCCCTGACGCTGGACACCGGTGAGACCCGCAGCTTTATCGAGGACGGTGACACGCTGACCCTGACGGGTGCAGCCAAAGGCGACGGATACACCATCGGTTTTGGCGATTGCGTCGGCACCGTTCTGCCTGCTTTCGAAAACCCCTACGCACGATAAGGAACTCACCATGGCCAAAGCATTCGCGTCCCAGGGGGACATGACGGAAAAGAAAATCTCGTTCACCGAAGTTGGCGAAGGGCTTTATGCCTTCACCGCCGAAGGTGATCCGAACTCGGGCGTCATTATCGGAGATGACAGCGTGATGATCGTCGAGGCGCAGGCGACCCCGCGTCTGGCGAACAAGGTGATCGAATGCGTCCGCTCGGTGACCGACAAGCCGATCACGCATGTGGCGCTGACCCATTATCACGCCGTTCGCGTCCTGGGTGCCAGCGCCTTTGGCGCGCAGCAGATCCTGATGTCCGACATGGCCCGCGCCATGGTCGTGGAACGCGGGCAAGAGGATTGGGACAGCGAATTCCAGCGTTTCCCGCGCCTGTTCGAAGGACACGAAAGCATCCCCGGCCTGACCTGGCCCACAACGACCTTCAGCGACACGATGACCGTCTATCTGGGCAATCGCCGCATTGATCTGATGCATCTGGGCCGTGCCCACACCGCCGGAGACATCGTCATTCACGTCCCGGATCAGAACGTCATGTTTACCGGCGACATCGTTGAATACCACTCGGCCTGCTATTGCGGCGACGGGCATTTCAGCGACTGGGGCGACACCTTGGACGAGATCAAATGGTTCGACGTGGACGCGATCGCTCCGGGCCGTGGCGACGCACTGGTTGGAAAGGACATGGTCAACGCGGCCATCGAAAACACCCGGGACTTTGTCGAAAGCACCTTCCGCCCGGTGGCCAAAGTCGCGGCGCGCGGTGGCAGCCTGAAAGAAGCCTGGGACGCGGTTCGGGCCGAATGCGACCCGAAATTTGCCGATTACGCGATCTATGAACACTGCCTGCCGTTCAATGTTGCACGCGCTTATGACGAGGCGCGGGGCATCGACACGCCTCGCATCTGGACCGCTCAGCGCGACTTGGAAATGTGGGAGGCCCTGCAGGGCTGAGAATATCCGGGCCGGATTTGATCCAGATCGTGTTGGCCCGGACCAAACGATGAGAGGATGAACCTGACCTTTGACGCGGTCGCGTCAGAGCGCGGACGAGGTGCGCCCTGCGCGCAGAACGTGGGAGAGAGACTGTGAACAAGATATTTGAAACACCGATCTATGCTTACGAGCCCAGCCCGGACCAGTCCGCGCCCGCTCCGGTACGCCATAAGGTGATCGTGGTTGGTGCCGGGCCCGTGGGTCTGGCCGCGGCCATCGATCTGGCCCAGCATGGGGTCGAGGTTATTGTTCTGGACGAAAACGACAAGGTCAGTTTTGGCAGCCGAGCCATTTGTTTTGCCAAACGACCGCTGGAAATTCTCGACCGGCTGGGATGCGGTCAGCCCATGGTGGATAAGGGTGTCGTCTGGAATCTGGGCAAAGTCTTTTTCGACAACCGGAAAGTCTATGAGTTCAACCTCCTGCCCGAGGAAGGGCACAAGCGTCCGGCATTCATCAATCTGCAGCAATACTATTTCGAACAGTATCTGGTCGAACGGGTTCGCGAATTGCAGGAAGAGGGCGCGCCCATTGAAATCCGCGGCCGCAACAAGGTCGAAGCGGTCGGCACCCATCCCGATCACGTCAAGCTTGAAGTGGAAACACCAGAAGGTTCCTACACCATCGAAGCCGATTGGGTTATCGCCTGTGATGGCGCCGGGTCACCCATGCGATCCATGTTGGGCAAAGACTTTGTGGGTCGCGTCTTCGAAGACAACTTCCTGATTGCTGACGTGATCATGGACGCCGATTTCCCGACCGAGCGGTGGTTCTGGTTCGACCCGCCGTTCAACAAGGGCCAGTCAGCCTTGTTGCACAAGCAACCCGACAATGTCTGGCGCATCGACCTGCAACTGGGCTGGGACATTGACAAAGAACGCGAAAAGCGCCCCGAGAATGTGATCCCCCGCCTTAAGGCGATGCTGGGCGAAGACGTCGAATTCGAACTGGAATGGGTCAGCATCTACACCTTCCAGTGTCGCCGCATGGAACAGTTCCGCTATGGTCGTGTGATCTTTGCCGGCGACAGCGCACACCAGGTCAGCCCCTTCGGCGCCCGGGGCGCAAACTCGGGACTGCAGGACACTGACAACCTGTGCTGGAAACTGAAAATGGTCATCGATGGCACCGCACCCGAGACCCTGCTTGACAGTTATGATGTCGAACGAATTCAGGGTGCGGACGAAAACATCCTGAATTCCAGCCGCTCGACCGATTTCATTACGCCGAAATCCCGGATGTCCCGCCTTTTGCGTGATGCCGTTCTGGACTTGAGCGAACATTACGAGTTTGCGCGTCCGCTGGTCAATTCCGGCCGGTTGAGCCTTCCCTGCACCTATTTCGGCTCGCCCCTGAATTCCGCCGACGCCCTGAACGGCCCGGCGCGTACCCGACCGGGATCGCCTTGCCCTGATGCACCATTGGGCGATGAGTTCCTGCTGTCCAAACTCGGGGATGATTTCATCCTGATGACCATTGACGCAGACGCGCCAGATGAGATCGAGGTCGAAGGCGTGAAAGTCAGGCGACTGGCCCTGTCTGTCAAGGACGACCCGACGATGGAGCTGAAACGCCGCTATCTGGGTGACGCAACCAGCGCCGTTTACCTGATCCGCCCCGATCAGCACGTGGCTGCACGGCGCGACAGTTATGAAGAAAATGCAATCCGGCACGCGGTCCTCCGCGCCACTGGGAAGGAGTAAACGCCATGGCCGACCTTATCCTCTCACCAAATATCGACCGGGCTGACGATTTTTATGCCGATCTGCTTTCGGCACATGAAGGCCTGGAAGATGCCGACAGCGATGCGCTGAACGCGCGGCTGGTGCTGATTTTGGCAAACCATATCGGAGACACCGAGATACTGAAACAAGCGCTGAACGCAGCCGCGCTGAAGCAGGAGTGACTGCCATGAAAATCGAACAGATTCACCACGTCGCCTATCGCTGCAAGGATGCAAAAGAGACGGTGGAATGGTACGGCAAGATGCTGAATATGGATTTCATTCTTGCCATCGCCGAAGACAAGGTGCCTTCGACCCACGAGCCCGATCCTTACATGCATCTGTTTCTGGATGCCGGGAACGGCAACGTGCTGGCGTTTTTCGAATTGCCGACCAAACCCGAAATGGGTCGCGACGAGAATACACCGCCCTGGGTTCAGCACATCGCCTTCAAGGTCAAAGACCGCGACGCGCTGGTTGCGTTCAAGGAACACCTCGAAGCCAACGGGGTCGAGGTTCTGGGCGTCACCGACCATTCGATCTTCCATTCGATCTACTTCTTCGATCCAAATGGGCACCGCGTTGAACTGGCCTGCCCGGATCCCGAGGAGGAGGAGATGCTGGCCCGGCTGGACAGCGTGAAGTGGGATATGCTGGAAGAGTGGTCGCGCACCAAGAAAGCCCCCCAGCATGCGGACTGGTTGCATGCCAAGGAACTGAACAAGGGCTGACGGCTTCGTTGCGCTGGGATTGACCATATACCCAGCGCACACGGCCTGTGTGTCGGCATGGGTGCCACCGGCGGCCTCATCTGTTTAGATTGAGCAAAACAGATGAAGGGGAACGCGATGCCTGAAATTTCCGGCTACCATGCTCATGTCTATTTCGACGCCGATACGCAGAGTACGGCCCAATGGGTATGCGAGGAGGCCGCGCGCCTGTTTCCCGTTCAGATGGGGCGGATGCATGACCGAAACGTCGGCCCGCACCCGCGTTGGAGCTGTCAGCTGGGATTTGCTCCCACAGTCTTTGATCAGGTTATCCCCTGGCTGATGCTCAACCGTCAGGGTCTGACGATCTTTACCCACCCCGATACCGGCCACCATCTGCCCGATCACAGGGACCACGCCATCTGGATGGGTGAGATGCTGGAGCTTGACCTTTCGATCTTCGACTAATCCAGTTCTCGGGCCTGGTCACGCAGAATGAACTTTTGGATCTTGCCGGTCGACGTCTTGGGCAGTGCGCCAAACACGACGGTCTTTGGCGCCTTGAAATGAGCCATATTGTCCCGGCAGAACGCGATCACCTCAGCCTCGGTTGCCTCCACCCCCGGCTTCAGCTCGACAAAGGCACAGGGCGTTTCGCCCCATTTCTCGTCGGGCCGTGCCACCACGGCGGCCTCCATCACGGCCGGGTGCCTGTAAAGGACATCCTCAACCTCGACTGACGAGATATTCTCTCCACCGGAAATGATGATGTCCTTGGACCTGTCTTTCAGCGCGATATAGCCATCGGGGTGCATTACGCCCAGATCACCCGAAGCAAACCAGCCGCCATTGAACGCCTTGTCCGTCGCATCGGGGTTTTTCAGATAACCCTTCATCACGATATTGCCCTGCATGAAAATCTCGCCCATGGTTTCACCATCAGCGGGCACAGGCTGTAACGTCTCGGGATCAGCAACCATCAGGCCGGACAGCGCCACGTATTTGACACCCTGCCGCACTTTCAGCGCCGCCTGTTCTTCGGGCGCCTTGTCATTCCATTCTTCCTTCCATGCACAGACCACCGATGGCCCGTAGGTCTCGGTCAGACCATACACGTGGGTCACTTCGACACCCATTCCTTCCATCGCCTGAATCACTTTGGCGGGGGGTGGTGCACCTGCTGTCATCACCTTGATTTGCTGGCTGAAATCCTTGAGGTGATCCGGTGCGTTTGCCAGCATGTTCAGCACGATGGGTGCGCCGCAGAAATGCGTGACGCCTTCCTCACGGAAGGCACGGTAGATCGGTTCATCCCGCACCGCACGCAGGCAAACGGACGTGCCCGCGTTGGCTGCCATGGTCCATGGGAAACACCAGCCGTTACAGTGAAACATCGGCAACGTCCACAGATACACCGAGTGCTGCGGCATGCCCCATGTCAGAATGTTCGACGTTGCATTCAGCGCAGCCCCTCGGTGGTGATAGACGACACCTTTCGGGTTGCCGGTTGTCCCCGACGTATAGTTCAGCGTGATCGCATCCCATTCATCTGCAGGCAGCGGCCAATCAAAGCCCGGATCACCTTCGGCCAGCAGCGCGTCGTAGGTCAATTCGCCCAGCCGCTCACCCCCGTCGAAGCCGGGGTCTTCGATATCAATTACCAGCAGGTCATGATCCACTTGCGTCAAAGCCTGCTTCACAACGCCCGAAAACTCGGGATCGACCAGCAGAACCTTGGCCTCGGCGTGGTTGAGGATGAAGGCAACGATGGGTGCGTCCAGCCGGGTATTGATCGCGTTCAGAACGGCGCCGGCCATGGGAACGCCAAAATGCGCCTCGTAATGCTCGGGAATGTTGGCGGCGATGATCGACACTGTATCCCCATCACCGATTCCGCGCGCGGCCAGCGCGCTGGCCAGACGGCGACAGCGGTCATAGGTTTCCGACCAGGTATACCTGCGCGCGCCGTAGACTACAGACGGGTAGTCGGGATAGATCGCGGCGGTTCGCTCGATATAGCTGAGCGGGGAAAGGGGTGTAAAATTCGCTGGGGTCTTGTCCAGATGCTGCTGATATATTGTGCGGGCTGTCATCCGATGCTCCTCCCAATCTCGCCAAGTTCGTGTATTGAGCACAAAGCTTGCATCAAAACAAACCCGTATAAATACGCGGAAATGATGCACTGGCGTTATTCTATGGGTTAATCTGGCCCTACTTCCCGCGCTATATTCACGCTGATCTACATCATCACGTCACAGCGCGCCCGCTGGGTCATCTTGATTCCCGCGCGCCTTACCTTGAAAGGACATGTCATGGACGGCACGTTCAACGAAAACGATCTTTCCCGCGTGGTCGAGGCTGACCGCGCCCACATCTGGCACCATCTGATCCAGCACAAACCATTTGAGACAAACGACCCGCGCATCATCGTCGAAGGCAAGGGCATGCGTGTCTGGGACCAGAAAGGAAAGGAACATCTGGACGCCGTTTCCGGTGGCGTGTGGACGGTGAATGTGGGCTATGGCCGCGAATCCATCTGCAAGGCGGTCTATGACCAGCTGATGAAGCTGTGCTATTTCGCAAACTCCGCAGGGTCGATCCCGGGGTCGATCTTTGCCGAGAACCTGATCGCCAAGATGCCGGGCATGAGCCGCGTCTACTACACCAACTCGGGCTCCGAGGCGAACGAGAAGGCGTTCAAGATGGTTCGCCAGATCGCGCATAAACGCTATGGCGGCAAGAAGACCAAGATCCTGTATCGCGACCGTGATTATCACGGCTCGACCCTTGCGGCGATGTCCGCGGGTGGTCAGGACGAGCGCAACATGCAGTATGGGCCGTTTGCCCCCGACTTCGTGCGCGTGCCTCATTGCATGGAGTACCGCAAGCACGAACTGGACGGTGCGCCCGAAGAGAACTTTGGCGAATGGGCCGCAGACCAGATCGAAGAGGTTATCCTGCGCGAAGGCCCCGACACAGTCGGCGCCCTGTGCCTTGAGCCCGTCACTGCGGGTGGCGGCGTGATCGAGGCGCCCGAGGGTTATTGGCAGCGCGTGCAGGAAATCTGCAAGAAGTACGACGTCCTGCTGCATATCGACGAGGTCGTCTGCGGCGTCGGCCGGACCGGCACCTGGTTCGGATATCAGCAATACGGCATCAAGCCCGATTTCGTGACCATGGCCAAGGGTGTCGCTTCGGGTTATGCGGCGATTGCCTGCATGGTGACCACCGAAGAGGTGTTCGACTTGTTCAAGGACAATGCAGACGATCCGCTGAACTATTTCCGCGACATCTCGACCTTTGGCGGCTGCACGGCCGGTCCGGCGGCGGCCATCGAGAACATGCGGATCATCGAGGAAGAAAACCTGCTGCAGAACTGCACCGACATGGGCAACCGCATGACGGCAAACCTGCAGGAACTGATGGAGAAACACAGGGTCATCGGCGACGTCCGTGGCAAGGGCCTGTTTCTGGGTGCCGAACTGGTTGCGGATCGCGCGACCAAGGAACCTGTGGATGAGAAGCTGGCACAGGCCGTTGTCGCCGACTGCATGGCGCAGGGCGTGATTATCGGTGTCACCAACCGTTCGGTTCCCGGCAAGAACAACACTTTGTGCTTCTCGCCCGCGCTGATCGCGACTGCCGAGGATATTGACCAAATTACCGATGCAGTCGACGGCGCCCTGGGGCGAGTGTTTGGATGATTTGATCGGGACACTTCTCGGTCCGACTAGAGACAAGAAAACCGGCGCACCCCGCGCCGGTTTTTCCGTTGGGACCCATCAATTTGCGTAATTCCTGATCTCAGATAGCCTGTGACCATTCTATTCAGGAGATCCGACCATGAAATTCAATTTCCTCCGTATCATAGCCACATTCCTTGCGCTTTCCATCGCTCCCCCGACCAGTGCCGAAGACGGCAGCGGTTTCCCCCAGATCGTCGGCACCTGGACAGGTACTTATCTGGTGGCTTTCGCCAAATCGAACCCGAACCATGAAAAGGGTCTTCTGAAGACCGAAATGGAATTGGAGATCAGCAAGCTGGACGGCAACCTGATCACTGCCACCAACCGCTGGCGGCGGATTGGCGACAAAGAGTGGATCGTGGAAGAGGCAATGGGAACCTTCAGCCTGGATGATCCCACCCGCTTTGTATTGGCCGAAGCCGGAATATCGGGCGAGGACGTTTCAGCGGGGATATTCAATGGGGTCTACCTGGATGACGTGCTGATGATCACCTATGCCGGTCCGGGCACTGGCGTCGCTTTTGCTGCGCAGTTGGTAAAACAGAAGGATGATCAGTAGGCCAACACTCACGACAAGAACGGATGGATCACCGATGTGGCTGACAGCACCTGCGGTGATGTGCAGTGCGAAGCCCAACGATTAAAGGAGGTTGAAGCTGGTGCCTCAATGGCTTCGGTACTTTTGCCGATCCCAAGGGCTATTGAATGCTCAGCCAAGAGGACAACGTTGTGTTTTGCAAACGCTCCGGCTCTGAAACACAATCGATACGATGCCTTCGCGGAAAACTACAGCAAATCGTCAATAGCTCCGCTGTTGGCACTTCAAACCAATCGGACTTGCTTCCATATCCGGAGGTTACGGCTGCCTACTGGTTAACCGGCACGGCTCCGTCGTCCTTTTCGCTCAGAATGGCATTCAACGCTTCGTGATAGGCAGGCTGGTCGCGGATCACATCCATGTAAGCATTGCCCAGCACTTGCCCGGACACGACATCCATGGGGTAGTGCACGCCACCTATAACGCGGCCGTAACCAATTTCGCGCCCGAGATCTTCAAGTGCGTCGGAATGCTCGGGGAAGATATCCGAGAGAACCGAAGTGTAAACTATGGCTCGGATCGTGTGTCCGCTCGGGTATGAGGTTACGGGGAACGCTGTCGCGACGGGCTCAACAGCGTCATTGATCACAAAGGGGCGTGGAATATCGTAGTTCGCCTTAACCAGGTTATAGTCTTCGCGAACTTCGTCGATAATCTGATCCAGCGTTTCACTCAGAACATGTGTGTCGACAGTCGACAACCCTGTAGCGACGACAGGTGCAAAGCGTTCCAGATCGACGGATTTTCGGACAAAGTCCACCTGTTCAGAAGTGCGGCTTTCCTGCAGCCACATGACCGCGAACATTTGTTTGTCGAACTCCGGTGTGCCGGGTTTGGCCGGGGGGCCAATCAGTGCAACACTGTCAAGACTGTTCGCCGGGTAGAACTGGGCTGATATGGCAGGCCCGGCAAGGGCAACGAGGGCAACAACCGCAACGGCATTCTTAAACACGACAGTTTCCTTTTCGGACTACACGACGGGCATTGTCGGAGAAATTCAGGCTTCGGTGATCATGGTGCCCCAACTGGAAAAGCCGCCATCCGTTTCACAGATGATAGTCTCCATGCCAGTCACCGCATCGGTTCCGAAGTGACAATCCGCCAATGCCGGACCACTTAGGAAAGCTATGTTCAGGGCCACCAAACCCAAGGCAGCATATTTCATGGTACTCACTCCTATTTGGTGAGTCTCATGTGTTGATGGTTCTTAGCCGCGTGCATTGTGTTTCGATTAAATCTGCTTAATGCGCAGACAATCTGGCCAGCCACACCGCCGGTTCGGGAATGCCCCTGAGCGGTTGGTATAGATGACTTATCGCTGAAACCGCGCAAAGCAGATAATCAGGTATCCAACCGCCCAAACGAATAAGGCCGTTCCTTTTGGAACGGCCCGTCATTCACTGTCTCTCTTGAAAAGAGGATCAGGCAGCCAGAGCGGCCTGTGCTTTGGCGACGATCGCGCCGAACGCTTCCGGTTCGTGCACGGCCAGGTCGGCCAGAACTTTGCGGTCCACTTCGATACCGGCCAGGTTCAGACCGTTGATGAAGCGGGAATATGTCAGAGCCTCGTCATGCGAACGCACGGCCGCGTTGATACGCTGGATCCACAGCGCGCGGAAGTTGCGCTTGCGGTTCTTGCGGTCGCGGGTTGCGTACTGGTTGGCCTTGTCGACGGCCTGGGTCGCAACTTTGAAGTTGCTCTTGCGGCGACCATAATAGCCTTTTGCGGCCTTGATGATCTTCTTGTGACGGGCGTGAGTTACGGTTCCACCTTTAACGCGGGACATCTCTCAAATCTCCTCTTAGCGGTCGTAGGGCATGTAGCCCTTGACGATCTTGGCGTCGGGGGCGGACAGGGTGGTGGTGCCACGGGCGTCGCGGATGAATTTCTTGGTCCGCTTGATCATGCCGTGCCGTTTACCGGCCTGGCCTGCCATGACCTTACCGGTCGCAGTCACCTTGAAGCGCTTCTTGGCGCTCGACTTTGTCTTCATCTTAGGCATTTCCGTCTCCTTTTTCGGGTTCGGTTTCAAACGCGACTCGGCATGCCATCTCGGCCGGTCACGCGATCAGATGCGCCGTTTACGCAAGTTCGGTCATACTGGCAAGGGGGTTTCGACCAGAATCTGAGCTTTTTGCTAGGCTGATCGGACACCGGGGCGACGCAGGCCGCCCCGGTGGAATGGCTCAGTGGCTGAACTTGCGGATTTCGCCGCTTTTCAGCCGTGCGGCGTAGCTGGCCAGCTCCTGACGCACCACTTTCATCAGGAAGTAGAGCGCAAAGACGTTCACGACCGCCATCGCAAAGATCGCCGCATCCGAAAAGTCGATGACCGGACCAAGGTTGGCCGCCGCGCCGATGACAACGAAGACACAGAAAATGATCTTGAACACCAGCTCTTTGGTGTGGCCTTCGCCGAACAGATAGGTCCAAGCCTTGAGGCCGTAGTAGGACCAGCTGATCATGGTCGAGAAGGCAAACAGGACCACCGCAACGGCCAGCACATAAGGGAACCAGCCAAAGGCGCTGGCAAAGGCCGCCGAAGTCAGGCTGACGCCCGAATTACCGTCCACGGTCGCGATCGCGCTGCCGTCTTCGGTCAGCATGTACAAGCCGGTTGCCGGGTCAATGACGAGCTGCTGGGTGATGATGATCACCAGCGCGGTCATGGTACAGATCACCACCGTATCGATGAACGGCTCCAGCAATGACACGAACCCTTCGGTGATCGGCTCCTTGGTCCGAACGGCCGAGTGCGCAATCGCCGCGGAACCAACGCCTGCTTCGTTCGAGAACGCCGCACGACGGAAGCCCTGGATCAGCGCCCCGACCATTCCGCCAGCAACGCCAAGACCGGTAAAGGCACCGGCGAAGATCTGACCAAAGGCCCACCCGATCTGATCCGCATGCATGATGATGATGACCAGAGCTGCCGCCACATACATGACACCCATGAAGGGCACGACCTTCTCGGTCACACGCGCAATCGACTTCAGGCCACCCACGATCACTGCGAACACGATAGCCGCAAAGACAAGCCCTGTGATCCAGCCCGGATAGTCTCCGGTGATGCCCGCGATCTGCTGATGCGCCTGATTGGCCTGGAACATGTTTCCGCCGCCCAACGCGCCCAGGATACAGAAGATCGAGAACAGAACAGCCAAGATCTTGCCACCGGGAAGACCCAGCTCGGCAAAGCCCTTCGACATGTAATACATCGGACCACCGGAAACGGTGCCGTCTTCGTATTCGTTCCGATACTTCACACCCAGGGTACATTCGGTGAACTTCGACGCCATGCCCAATAGGCCGGCCACGATCATCCAGAACGTGGCACCCGGCCCCCCGATCCCGACGGCCACTGCAACACCGGCGATGTTACCCAGACCAACCGTACCGGACAGCGCCGTTGCCAGCGCCTGAAAGTGGCTGACCTCGCCCGCGTCGTTGGGGTCGGAATAGTCGCCTTTGACCAGGCTGATGGAATGGCCAAAGAACCGGAATTGCACAAAGGCGAAATACAGGGTGAAAACAGTCGCCGCGATCACCAGCCACATCACGATCCACGGCACGCTGGTGCCCGGGAACGGCGCAAAGATAAAGCTGACGAAAGGTCCGGTAAAGTCGGCAAAGGCCTGATTGATCTTGTCGTCCAGACCGGTCGAATCCTGCGCCGCTGCGGGGCTGGCGATCAGGGCGGCGGTCGCGGCCAGACCCAGATTTCTCAACATATTCATCTCGTCCCTCCCTCAGTTCACAACGGTGACCGGAACATCGGCATGCATGACCAGATTTTGGGTCGAGCTACCGAAAAGGCGTTTCTTGAACCCGTCCGCCGATGCGCGGCCAACGATGATCTGCGTGCCGCCGTTTTCGACGGTTATGGCGTTCAGCGTCTCGGCCACATCGCCGTGGCGAACTATGCCATGTGCCGTGAACCCGTCTGCGGTCAAAGCGTCCACAGCCGGTGTCACGATCCGTGTTGTCGCCAGTTCCACCTCTTCCTCACGTCGCTTGTGGCGCAAGGCATTTTCTTCGGGCGTCTGAAAAGTGAATGGGGACCATTCGATGACATAGACCACCAGCAATTCACACGTCCCGATCCGTTTTGCCAGGTCTTTGGCAAAGGCGATCGCGTGTTCTCCGGTTTCTGTCCCGTCCAGTCCTATGACAATTTTCGTTGTCATCTTGTTCCTCCGTTATCGTTTATCTGTCCGGAGCCCTCGCCCCCGGCAGGGCAGCCGGAACCTGGAACTTTTTGAGTAGACTGCCCTGGGGTGAAGTATCCGACAAAAACACCAAAAAACAGAGAGAATATCGCCGAACTCAACCCAGAATTCGGCTTGATATTGATTTTTAATGATATTTTTCGATTAAAAATTAGGCATTCTCGTGAAGTATCACCGTGAAACACTATGCCCGCATGTCAGACTCAACCCGGATCGGTGTTGTATATCAGGCGTTCGTCACAAGGCGCGATCCGCAGGATGTTTGTGGTTCCCGGCACGTTGAACGGCACGCCTGCAGTGACAACGATCTGGTCCGATTCAGACGCAAAACCGTCGGACCGGGCAGCACGGGCGGCGGCGACGACCGCGCCCTTGAACCGCTCTAGTTCGGGGGTCATGACGCAATGGCATCCCCAGCTCAGGCACAGCCGCCGTGCGGTACCTTTGGCGGGGGTCATGGCGATGATCGGAACGCCCGGGCGCTCACGCGCCGTCAACAGCGCCGTCGTGCCGCTTTGCGTAAAGCAGCAGATGGCCTTGATGTCTGTCTTTTCGGCGATCTCGCGGGCAGCGGCAACGATGCCATCGGCTATGGTCGTTCCTTGTGCCGACCGCGATGCCGCAATGATCTGCGTGTAGGTTGGGTCGGCCTCGACCTCGATCGCAACCTTGTTCATGGTCTGGACAGCCTCGATCGGATACGAACCCGCCGCCGATTCCGCGCTGAGCATAATGGCATCCGTACCTTCATAGATTGCGGTCGCCACGTCCGACACCTCGGCCCGTGTCGGCATCGGGCTTTCGATCATGCTTTCCAACATTTGCGTTGCCACGATCACCGGCTTGGCGTCCGCACGGCATTTGCGCACCAATCGCTTCTGGATCGGCGGCACCGCCGAAACCGGCAGTTCGACACCCAAGTCACCCCGCGCCACCATGATCCCGTCCGAAGCATCCAGGATGTCCTCAAACGCCTCAACGGCAGCGGGCTTTTCGATCTTGGACAGAATCGAAGCGCGGCCATCGGCCAAGGCGCGGGCTTCGAACACGTCCTTTGCGCGTTGCACGAAGCTAAGTGCCAACCAGTCCACACCCAATTGACAAACAAACTCCAGATCGTCGCGATCTTTCGCCGAAAGCGCCGCCAGCGGCAGAACGACGTCAGGGACGTTCACGCCCTTGCGGTTCGAGATCGTTCCGCCAACCTCGACCGTGCAATTTGCAAAATCCTGACCGCAGTCCTGCACGATCAATCGAATCTTGCCATCGTTCACCAGCAACCGGGCGCCGGGCTCCAGCGCGGCAAAAATCTCCGGGTGAGGCAGGCAGACACGATTGATGTCACCAGGTTCGGGATCAAGATCCAGTCGAAATGCAGCCCCTTCTTCCAGTTCCTCAGCATCATTGGCAAAAACGCCTACGCGCAGCTTGGGTCCCTGCAGGTCCGCCAGTATCGCAATCGGGCTGTCCAGATCTTTCTCAACTTGCCGGATGATCCTGTGGCGTTCGCGGATTTCATCGTGGCTGCCGTGGCTCATGTTCAGACGGAAAACATCCGCCCCCGCCTCGTGCAATGCGCGGATGGTGTCATAGTCATTGGACGCGGGACCCAGCGTCGCCACGATTTTCACATTTCTCAGGCGTCGCATTGGTATTGCTCTCCTCAAACAGTCGATGTTACCGCAAACAGTGCTTGAGCTGCTTATTGCGCAATTCCCTTTCCGAAGCAACTGTCCTACACCTGCGGCAAACTAGATGACAGGCTGATGACATACACTCCGTTTTTTGTTCACGGCGCGGATCGCCCCTCGCGCTGGTTGATTACCTGCGATCATGCGACCAACACTGTCCCGCCCGAGGTCAACGGCGGCGACCTTGGCTTGCCGCGCGAAGATATGGAACGCCACATTGCCTATGACGTGGGCGCCTACGAGGTCTCGAAGCATTTGGGTGAGATTATGAACGCGCCGGTTATCGCCGCCAATTTCTCGCGCCTAGTGATCGATCCAAACCGGGGAGAGGATGACCCGACCCTGCTGATGAAGCTCTATGACGGGTCGATCATCCCCGGAAACCGCCACGCCGACGCAGCCGAGCGCGAACGGCGTCTGAACATGTGCTACCGCCCCTATCATGATGCGCTGGCCAGGATGGCGGCGCTGTCTCATGCGGTGATCGTGTCGATGCACTCTTTCACCCGGCAATTGCGAGGACGCGAACCCCGGCCCTGGCATATCGGAATTCTGCATACGGCGGACGAGCGTTTCTCGCGCCCGCTGATCAATCGCCTCGAAGCCGAAGGCGACTTGTGTGTCGGCATCAACGAACCCTATACGGGTGTTCTGCCCGGTGATGCCATCGACAAGCATTGCACGAGTTTTGGGCGCCCGAACGCGCTGATTGAGCTGCGGAATGACCTGATCGCGGATCACAAAGGGCAGCGAGAGTGGGCAGAACGCCTGGCCACCATTTTGCAGGACGCCCTTGCTGAAAGCGGTTTGTGACGTAGGGTCACGGCCAGGCGTTTTCAGGCCTCACGTTATTGTGAGCGAATTCTCCGATACCCATATATTAAGGGAAAGGAGACGACCATGACTCAGGAATTCCTGACGACCGTCTTCGGCTGGATGACGGTCCTTAACATCGCGGTATTGCTGTTCAGCACGGTGATGATCGTGGCACTGCAGGACTGGGTAGCAGGCATTCACGGCAGAATGTTCCAAATGGATCGGGCAGACGTAAAACGGGCCTATTTCCGGTATCTTGCGAACTACAAGATCCTGACCATCATTTTCTGCATGATGCCATGGCTGGCCCTGAAACTGGCATAGCATCCCAATCTGGATACCCGAGGGGCCTCTGGGGCCCTCCTGTTCATTGTAACAGAGCTTTCGGATTGTTAGGTCATGCACCGAACGCAAGACAATCATTCGGAGCCCGACAATGGACCAGCAAACCGAGATCGAACTTCAGGCCGCTGCTTTCCGCCGTTTGCAGAAACACCTGATGGAAGACCGCACCGACGTGCAGAATATTGATATGATGAATCTCGCCGGGTTCTGCCGAAACTGCCTGTCGCGCTGGTATCAGGAGGCCGCCAACGAAAAAGGGATCGAGATGGGTAAGGAAGAGGCCCGCGAGATTTTTTATGGCATGACCATGGATGAATGGAAATCCAACTATCAGACCGAGGCGAGCCCAGAAAAACAGGCCGCCTTCAAGGTCGCCTTCGAAGAAAACGTGGGCAAGAAGGACTGACGCCTACTCGGAAAGCGAAAGGCCCGCGATTCCGGCGGGCCTTTCATGATCAGATTGCGGCCTTGCGACTTTCGTCCAGATAAATCTCGCGCAAACGCGTTGCGATCGGACCCGGAGTGCCATCGCCCAGCGCTACCCCGTCGATCTCGACCACCGGCATGACAAAAGCACTGGCCGAGGTGGTGAAGGCCTCGTCCGCCTCTTTGGCTTCGTCGATGGTAAACAGGCGTTCTTCGATTTCCATCTGAGCCTCGGCCGCCATCCGCAGCACCGCCTTACGGGTGATGCCATGCAGAATGTCGTTGGACAGCGGCCGGGTGACGATCTTGCCGTTCTTGACGAAATAGGCGTTGTTGCTGGTGCCTTCGGTCACATACCCGTCTTCAACCAGCCACGCATCGTCACAGCCCGCTTTCTTCGCCATCATCTTACCCATCGACGGATACAGCAACTGCACCGTTTTGATATCGCGGCGACCCCAGCGGATGTCCTCGATCGAGATGACCTTGGCGCCCTTCCTGGCCGCGGGGCTGTCGGCCAGACCGGGCTTGTTCTGCGTAAACAGGACCAGTGACGGCTTGGTGGCCGCGTCCGGGAACACGAAATCCCTGTCTCCATCGCTGCCGCGCGAGACCTGCAGATAGATCAAACCTTCTTCGATCCCGTTCAGTACCACCAACTTGCGGTGAATACTCAGCAGCTCTTCCTTGCTGCAAGGCTCTGCCATCTCCAGCTCATCCAGTGACCGTTTTAGCCGCACGGCATGGCCTTCGAAATCGATCAGCTTGCCGCCCAGAACGCTGGTGACTTCGTAAACCGCGTCTGCAAACAGAAAACCACGGTCAAAGATGGACACCTTGGCTTCGGTCTCGGGCAGGTATTCTCCATTCACGTAAACGGTGCGGGTCATGTCATATCCTTTTCGTCTCAGGGCTTCGCCCGTTCCTCACTGAAAATGATCCGCCGGACCATTTTCCGGGCGTTCGTCACCCCCATAGGCCCGCTTTGGGCGGGTGCACTCCGGCGTCATCAAAAATCAGCGGGTTGTCGCGGTCTTCGGCCAGAAGCAGCGGGCCGTCAAGGTCTGTCACCATCGCACCCTGCGCCACCAGAGTCGCAGGTGCCATCGCCAGGGAACTGCCGACCATGCATCCCACCATGATATCGTAGCCTTCGGTCAATGCCGCCGCGCGCAGTTTCAACGCCTCGGTCAGGCCGCCGGTCTTATCCAGCTTGATGTTGACTACGTCATACTTGCCTTTTAGCGCAGGCAAGCTCGTGCGGTCATGGCAGGACTCGTCGGCGCACACCGGAACGGGCCGATCCATCCCGATCAGAGCGTCATCCTCCCCGGCGGGCAGCGGCTGTTCCACCAGCGCAACGCCCAGCCGCACCAGATGCGGGGCAAGATCGGCATAAACCTCCGCCGACCAGCCTTCATTTGCGTCGACAATGATCCTTGCATCCGGCGCACCGGCGCGCACGGCCTCTAGCCGGGGCATGTCGTCCGGCGTGCCCAGCTTGATTTTCAGCAGTGGACGATGCGCATTTTCAGCCGCTTGCGCCTGCATGGCTTCAGGAGTGTCCAGCGACAGGGTATAGGCCGTGATTTCAGGACCAGGTTTTTCCAGCCCGACCAGGTCCCACGCCCGTTTGCCCGCGCGTTTGGCCTCAAGATCCCACAAGGCACAATCGACCGCGTTTCGCGCGGCGCCTGCTGGTAGCAAATCCATCAACTGTTCGCGGGAAAACTCCGCGGGCAATCCCGCGATCTCGGCCTCTACCGACTCCAGTGTCTCGCCATATCGCGCATAAGGCACGCATTCGCCCCAGCCCTGATGCGTTCCATCCGACAACCGGACCGTCAGCACCTTCGCTTCGGTGCGCGATCCGCGCGAGATCGTGAACACCTGCGCCAGCCGAAACACATCGCGAGAAACCTCAATTCGCACGCGCCCGCTCCTTCATCTTTTTCCAAATACTCCCGCCGGAGGCGGACCACCCCGCCACCGGCGTGTCCGTTAGATCAGACCGCAGCCAGCGCGTCGACCAACTTGCCCGATCCGAACCTGAAGGGATCGGTTGCCGGCAGGCCCATCTCGGCTTCCAAAGCTGCCAGGTAGTCCGTCGCGTCGTCCTCGCTCATGTGCTGCGTATTGACCGAGATTCCAACGACCTTGCAATCGGGGTTTGCTACGCGCGCCATTTGAAGCGCCGTATCCCGCAGAGCTTCCAGCGATGGCAACTGGTAAGTCGGCAGACCCCGCATGTGGGCGCGAGTCGGTTCGTGGCAAAGGATCAGTGCGTCGGGCTGGCCGCCATGGATCAGAGCCATGGTCACACCAGAGTAGGACACGTGGAACAGCGACCCCTGTCCTTCGATCAGATCCCAGTGATTTTCGTCATTGTCCGGGGTCAGCCATTCGACCGCGCCGGCCATGAAATCCGCGATTACCGCGTCCAGCGGCACACCATCGCCGGTAATCAGAATGCCTGTCTGCCCCGTGGCACGAAATGTTGCCTTCATGTCCCGCTTGCGCATCTCGGCGTCCATTGCCATGGCCGTGTACATCTTGCCAACCGAGCAGTCTGTCCCGACGGCAAGGCACCGTTTTCCGGTGCGTTTGATGCCGTTCGCAATCGGATAGTCAACTTCGGGGATACGCACGTCGTGCAGTTTTTGACCCGTCGCCTCTGCCACGGCCACGAGGTCAGGCTCGTCCCGCAGCAGATTGTGCAGGCCCGAGGCCAGATCGAACCCCTCTTCCAACGCGGTCACCAGAACCTTCTTCCACTCCTGGCTGATGACACCACCGCGGTTGGCGACGCCGATGACAAGCGTCTTGGCCCCGGCTTCGCGAGCTTCCACCAGATCCATGTCTTTCAGACCCAGATCCGCCTTGCATCCGTCCATCCGGTACTGGCCAACGGCGTTCTCAGGGCGCCAATCCTTGATTCCGACCGCAACCTTGGCGGCCAGCTGGTCGGGCGCGTCGCCCAGAAATAGCAGATAAGGTGTCTCGATCATCGCGCTTCACTCCTGTGATTCCGCCCAATGCTAGAGACTTTGTATCACGAGGGTTTCTCGTTTTTGCGCCACCTAAAGCGAGGGCACGGGATAATCTTGCGAGGTTTGTTAGTTTTGCCGAAGATTCTCCGACATCTTGTGGAAAATCGGGTAATGACAGGCGATGCAAGGCAGCAAATTGAACGATGCTGCGCAAGCATTGCCGCAGGTGCACAATACACCTTGCACACATCCGCGCAATTTAATACCCAATGGACAACCAAAAACGTAATTTCATTACCCTCGTGAGGTCCAGATGAGCTTTCGCATTCAACCCGCCGCACCTGCCAGGCCCAATCGCTGTCAGCTCTTTGGCCCGGGTTCGAACACCAAACTGTTCCCCAAAATGGCGGCCTCGGCAGCGGATGTCATCAACCTCGATTTGGAGGACTCGGTAGCGCCTTCGGATAAGGATGCCGCACGTGCCAATGTGATCGAGGCGTTGAATACAGTCGACTGGGGCAACAAATACATGTCCGTCCGCATCAATGGGCTGGACACGCCGTATTGGTATCGTGATGTGGTCGATGTGCTGGAACAGGCTGGCGACCGGCTGGATCAGATCATGATCCCCAAGGTTGGGTGCGCAGCGGATGTTTATGCAGTTGATGCGCTCGTCACGGCAATCGAGCGCGCCAAAGGCCGCAGCAAACCGATCTCTTTCGAAGTCATCATCGAATCCGCCGCGGGTATTGCCCATGTCGAGGAAATCGCGGCCGCATCGCCGCGCCTGCAGGCAATGAGTCTGGGCGCCGCCGATTTTGCCGCATCAATGGGAATGCAGACTACCGGAATCGGCGGGACGCAGGAAAACTACTACATGCTGCGCGAGGGCGAAAAGCACTGGTCCGATCCGTGGCATTGGGCACAGGCCGCCATCGTCGCCGCCTGCCGCACCCACGGCGTGTTGCCGGTCGACGGCCCGTTTGGCGATTTCTCGGATGACGAAGGGTATATCGCGCAGGCCAAACGCTCGGCCACTTTGGGTATGGTCGGCAAATGGGCGATTCACCCCAAGCAGATCGCTCTGGCCAATCAGGTATTCACCCCTTCGGACGAAGCAGTCTCGGAAGCGCGCGAGATCCTAGCCGCGATGGAACAGGCCAAGGCCAACGGTGAAGGCGCAACTGTCTATAAGGGCCGGCTTGTCGATATCGCGTCGATCAAACAGGCGGAAGTGATCGTGGCGCAGGCCGAACTGATCGCGGCCAACGGCTGAGAAAAAGAAGGCGCCCGGTCGGGCGCCATTCTTGCGGTCCGGCAATAACGCGGTCAGCGCCCGAAGACGTTATTGGGGGTCCAGGTAAACCGTTCCCCCTGCTTTCCCCATTTCATCATCAGGCAAGATGTTCCGTATTTCTGGAAATAATTGATCTTGAGCGGATACCATCCGGCCTGAGGCACCTCGACTTCCGTCCGCTGATTGGCTTCACAGCCCTGACGACCGTTGAAATACCCGATCTGCTGACCACCAACCCATGCATCGATGCCGTCATTCGACCAGGTTTCCAGCTCGTAGACTCCGGGCGCATCAAAGCGGATGTAACCGGTTACCTCGGCCGCGACGTTGAAAGCCTCATTGTAGGTCAGAACCGGGTCGCCTTCATTCGTATCGCGGTAGTCCAATCCCCGCAGCGGCGCTCCGGGTTTGGCCTTCTTCATCATCTGCTTGGCTTTGGCCACGGTCTGGATCTTACGAGGAGGGTTACCCTCCCATGCGTATTTGACGTTCAGCCCGGCCTGAGGGTTGGACGGCTGAGGGCTGGCGGGTTGCAGTTTCAGCGGTGCCGCAAAAACCGCACTGGCGACCATCGCCATGGCTGCAGCGAACGCTCCGGTTCGAATAGGTTTCATGGTCATCTCCCTGACTGAGCGCCTCTTGCGGTAGTCTCTACCATGTGGGCGACGGATTTGAGATGACACTAGGGCCTGAGATTTAAGCCCGCAAGATGGTTAGAAATCACAATTCCACCATCAAGCCCGCAGGTCTTTCGGCGATCCCATGACCACGTAAGACGTGATCGAGGTCACATGCGGCAGTGTTCCCAGCACCTCGGTATGAAACGTCTTGTAAGATGGCAAATCGGCACATTCGACCCGCAGCAGGTACTCGATCGTTCCGGTGATGTTGTGACACTCCACCACTTCCGGAGCCAGTTGCAAGGCGCGCTCAAACCCCTCTTGTGCGGCTTTTGTGTGCTCGCCCAGACCGACACCGATATAGGCGACGAACCCGACCCCCATCGCCGTGGGGTTCAGGACGGCGCGATAGCCCGAGATCACACCTGACCGTTCCAGTTCCTGAACCCGGCGCAGGCAGGCCGAAGGCGACAAACCAACGCGATCCGCCAGATCCAGGTTGCTGATGCGTCCATCGCGAGTCAGCTCCCGCAATATTTGACGGTTTATTTCATCATCTTTAGCCATCAGTTGCGAGATTAGCTCGACTACGCACATAATCGCAATTTCATTCGCCGCATTTTAGGGAAATATCCCGCAATGACCTCCGACATCCTGCTCGCCCTGATCGCCTTTGCTTTTGTTTCATCCATTACACCGGGTCCAAACAACCTGATGCTGATGGCTTCTGGCGCCAATTTCGGATTTCGCCGAACCATCCCCCATATGCTGGGGATCGGACTGGGGTTTACTTTCATGGTGCTTCTGGTTGGCATCGGGTTGGTTCAGATGTTTGACAGATACCCGGCAAGCTACTCAGCGCTCAGAGTTGTGGCGGTCGTCTATCTTTTGTATCTCGCATGGAAAATCGCCCATGCCGCCCCGGCAAGCCGTACGGATGCAACAGGAACCCCCATGACATTCCTGCAGGCGGCTGCGTTCCAGTGGGTTAATCCCAAAGCCTGGGCCATGGCATTGACCGCCACCACGGCTTATGCCCCCGGCCAGACGCTGAGTGCCGTTATCATTGTTGCGCTGGTATTTGGTGCAATCAACCTGCCATCGGTCAGTACCTGGACGGTTTTGGGACAACAGATGGCGCGGATACTGACGAACCCACGCCGCCTTTTGATGTTCAACTGGACGATGGCAGGCCTTCTGGTGGCTTCGCTTTACCCGGTTCTGTTGCCGAACTGACCTATTTCAAAGGCAGGCAGATTTCGGTCAACAGCTCTTCGGGCGCCGTGTCGCGCGGATTGTTCAGGTAGATTTCATAACAAGGCTGATCCGCCGGTTCTTCTCCGGACGTTGGCAACCAGTTGCCGAACAGGGATTGATAGGCGGCCTGAATTCCGGAGTATGGGCCCCTGTACGTCAGAACAGCAGTCTTGCCACCAGGGATTTTCACCTCTTCCATGTCGTCAGGCACAGCTTCACCTTGGAATTCCGCCCCGGCATAACTGCGAAGCTCGTCGACGGGCACGTCCTCGGGGCTGTCGAGGTAAACGCCGATAACCGGCCCGAGCTGAGGCCACAGGTTGCGGGATTCGCACATGGCACCAAACGCCTCAAAGCTTTTGCCAATTTCTCCATAGTTTCCCTTGTGCGGCAGTGCGACAATGCGGCGAACGGGCTCTTCTCGGGTAACAACGGGATGCATCGGATAATCTCCTGTTCTGAATTGCGGTCTACTTGGCAGAAACTGCCCCGCCTTACGAAACGCGGCGGGACTATTGCCGTAGGCTTCGGAAAAGGCGCGCGCAAAGGACTTCAGGTTCGGATAGCCGATTTCAGTTGCGATCTGTGGAACCGCTTTGTCGGACGCGACCAGCATATAGGCCGCGCGATGCAACCTGACACGACGCACAGCCTGCGCGCAGGTCTCGCCTGTAATGGCGCGAAAGACCCGGTGCCAGTGAAACCGTGACATGGCAGCGACATCCGACAGAGCATCCAGAGACAGGTCCCCGGCAGGGTTTTCATGGATATAGGCCAGCACCCGCAAAACACGGTCTTCATAGCCGGTCGTCATCGGCATTCTTCCTTTTTCCTTACCTCTTCGTGGTTGCATAATCTCTATCCACAAATCTTGCTAAGTTTCGTTGTGTGAAAACGCTCAACCGCTTGGGCGCACTGGATCGAGAATGAAGCTTGCTCCCGGACGGTTGCTTTGGAACCCGCCGCTTGCCAGCTATCAGGATCGACTTGGCGAATGTGCCTTTGCTTGACATTCAAGTTTTGGCCCCGTCGATAGAACCTTATTGCTAATCGAATTGGCCCGTACTGAAACGCCTTCACAAAGATATTCACTGCGTGATCAACAGTTTCCGCGACTCCGGGTGGCACAGATTTTCCTTATAGTTGCATCTGGAAGCGCCCAACGGCATATAGCTAGGAAATTTCACGCAAGTGAGGCGTCATGACCCAGTATCTGGATTTCGAAAAACCACTGGCCGAGATCGAAGGCAAGGCCGAGGAATTGCGCGCGTTGGCCCGCGCCAATGAAGAGATGGACGTGGCCGAGGAAGCCGCCGCGCTGGATGCAAAAGCCGCCAAGTTGCTGGACGAGCTGTATAAGGACCTGACACCGTGGCGGAAATGTCAGGTAGCGCGTCATCCGGAACGCCCGCACTGCAAGGACTATGTCGAGGCGCTGTTCACGGAATTTACCCCGCTGGCCGGAGATCGGAACTTTGCCGACGACCTGGCGGTGATCGGTGGGTTGGCACGGTTCAACGATCAGCCGGTGATGGTGATCGGTCACGAAAAGGGCTCGGACACCAAATCGCGGATCGAACGGAATTTCGGCATGGCGCGGCCCGAGGGTTATCGCAAGGCCGTCCGCCTGATGGAAATGGCCGGGCGTTTTAACCTACCGGTCATCACTTTGATCGACACCGCAGGCGCCTACCCCGGCAAGGGTGCCGAGGAACGCGGCCAGTCCGAAGCCATCGCGCGTTCCACCGAAATGTGCCTGAAAATCGGTGTACCGCTGGTCTCGGTAATCATCGGCGAGGGTGGTTCGGGCGGGGCTGTGGCCTTTGCCACCGCCAATCGTGTGGCGATGCTGGAACACTCGGTCTATTCAGTAATCTCGCCCGAGGGTTGCGCGTCGATCCTGTGGAAGGATGCCGAAAAGATGCGCGAGGCGGCCGAAGCACTGCGTCTGACCGCGCAGGACCTGCGAAAGCTGGGGGTTTGCGACCTAGTCATCGAAGAACCCAAAGGTGGCGCCCATCGGGATCGTCCCGCCACGGTCGAATCCGTTCGGAACGCTATTACCCTCATGTTGAAAGAACTGGACGGCATGGACGCGGCGACCCTGATCAAGGACCGCCGTCAGAAATTCCTGGATATCGGCTCGAAGGGGCTGGCGGCGTAACCTGTCAGCCGCCCAACCTGCGCAGCAAAGCAACCGATGGCTCACCGGTCTGAGGCAGCCTATTGGCACGCTGGTAGCCGGTGATTGCCGCCGTGGTCTTACCGCCAATAACACCGTCCGCGCCCTGCGTGTCATAGCCCGCCGAAGTCAGGCGGCGCTGTAGCTCTTTGCGATCTTCAAGCGTCAACCCGTTCGCGTCCGGCCCGAACGAGGCCTGAAACGGCGCGCCGCCAGCGATCCGGTCGGACAGATGGCCCACCCCAATCGCATAGCTGTCCGAGTTGTTGTAACGTTTGATCACCTGAAAATTGCGGAACACGGCAATACGCGGACCCGGTTTTTGCGGCTGTAAAACCGCAATGGGTGAACCACAAACGGTGCCGACTTCTCCGCCCCAGGGTTGTCCACGCGCCCAACCTGCACGAGCCAGGTAGGCCGCGGTCGAAGCCAGCGAATCCGCTGGATCCTCGGACCAGATATCGCGTCGCCCATCGCCGGTGAAATCTACAGCGTAGGCCAGATAGGACGTGGGAATGAACTGTGTATGACCCATGGCACCGGCCCAGCTACCGGTCATGTTGTCGGGCGTGGTGTCTCCGTTTTGCAGAATCTTCATTGCTGCCATCAACTGGCTTTCAAAGAACTGTCCGCGCCGCCCGTCATAGGCCAGCGTCGACAGGGCCGAGACCACCGGCACGTCACCACGTCGGGCGCCATACCGGCTTTCCAGACCCCAAACAGCCACGATGACCTCTTTGTCGACGCCGTATTGCGCCTCGATCTGCGACAGAGTTCCCGCGTGGCGGACCAACATCTGCTTGCCGGTGCCGATCCGCTCGTCCGAGGCGGCGATGGCAAGGTAATCCTCAAGCGAACGTTTGAACTCGACCTGGTTGCGGTCGCGCTGGATCACTTCGGGCAGGTAACCGGCGCCCTGAAAGGCCCGGTTGATGGTCGTCTGCGAGATGCCCTGCGACGCTGCACGCCCTTTGAAGTTTGCAACCCAAGCATCCCACCCTGCGTTCGGCACAGCCTGCATGCGCGATGCGGGCGCTCGCGTCGGTACGCTGCCCCCGGAACAGGCGGCCAGAACCGTTGACCCAAGCCCAATAGAAAAGGTCCGTCGATTGATCATGTCTGAAATCTGCTCTTGTTATGTGATTTGCCTCAGAATAGCGCAGCCGCGCCAACCAGACCAGAAAGACAGCCTGTCACATTCAAGTTCTGAAGCAGTCGGCGATAAGCCGCTCAACTCACCAGAAGACGCAGGCCCTGCGTCACGTCCGAGCGCACAGCCAGCCGCAACCCGGGCTCGTCCCCGGCCTTTAGGGCGGCGATGATCAGCTTGTGATAATGGGGCGGCTCTGTGCGCCGCAACCGACCATAAAGCGCGCGCATTGTTGGTCCGAGCTGCAGCCAGACGGTTTCAGCCATGGCCAGCATCGCCGGAGCCTGCGCCCGCAGGTAAAGCGTGCGGTGAAATTCCAGATTGGTCCGAATATACCCGACCGCATCGCGTTTGGTGACCATTTCGGCCACGGTCATGTTGATACTCTGCAACCGGTCGATCAGCGCCATATGGGCCCGGGGCAGCGCCCGGCTGGCCAGTTCGACCTCGAGCAAGGCGCGCAGCGCAGCCAGTTCCTCTATGCGATCATTGGTCAGTTCTGGCGTCGAAACCCGACCCGATGTGGACAGAAACAACGCGCCTTCGGCCGCAAGGCGGCGCACGGCCTCTCGCGCAGGTGTCATGGAAACCCCGAACTCCTTGCCAATCCCACGCAACGTCAGCGCCTGTCCCGGAGCGGTCTCTCCATGCATGATCCGGGATCGCAGGGAACGGTACACACGATCATGAGTGGCGGTTTGCGAGTCGGCAGGGCGTGTCGTCAACATGCCCCCATGTGATCACAAAAAACCGCGGGGTCAACTCGCACTGGCGTCGAACCGATACCGATGCAACCCGGCACCATGGTCGCGCAACCAGCACCTTGGCGCCTTGTACGGCCCGAATATTCGCTCGACCTGCGCCCAAAAGGCGGGTGAATGGTTCATCTCGGCCAGATGCGCGACTTCATGCGCCGCCACGTAATGCAGCACCTCGGGCGGAGCTAGGATCAGCCGCCAGGAAAACATCAGACCACCTGCGGAACTGCACGATCCCCAACGCGACCGCGTATCGCGCATCGTCAGACTTGAATAGGGGCGCCCCAGCATGGCTGCATAGTCATCGCACGCTTCGGTCAGACGATCGCGGGCCAGTTCCTTCAGAAACTTGGCCAGCCGCCGCGCCTCGGCCCCTTCCGGCACCGCGATGTCGTGATTGCCCAACTGAACCCGGCGACCCCGAGCGGGAACGATTCGGCGTTCGACGCCTTCAATGGGAATGCTATGGCCGAATTGGACGGTCGCCGCTTCTGGACGGTCCTGAAGGTGTTGTCGAATCCACTCCTCTTTCTGATGAGCGAAACTCAGCGCATCGGTTTCAGCGACACCCTGCGGGTAAGTCAGCGTAACCCGTCCATCCAACTGAGAAATCCGCAACGAGATCCGCCGCGCCCGCGCCGATTTGCGCAATGTTAACGGAACCGGTGGCTGTCCGGGCAATGCGTGTCGCCCCATGGGCCGTTCTCCTTAGCGCAAAGGCTTTGACAGTGCCTGCCGCTTGTGGCAGGTGACCTGAATCATTGTTGAGATTCACCTGATATCAAGGGGATTTGATATGCCCAAGGAAGAATGGGGCGTAAAGCGTGTTTGCCCGACAACCGGCAAACGCTTTTACGACCTGAACAAGGACCCGATCGTCAGCCCCTATACCGGCGAGATCGTGGAGCTGGAAACCGGCAAAAGCCGCATGATCGCTGCGGATGCCGAGGATGCCGCATCGGTCAAAGCACGCGAAGCGTCGTCGGATGAAGATCTGGTTCTGGACGATGACGATAACGTCGATGTCGAGCTGGATGACGATCTGCTGGAAGATGACGACGACGACAACGTTTCGCTGGACGATATCACGGACATGTCGTCGGAAGACGAGTCCTGACCCCGGCCCGAGGCGGTCCCGGCCGCCTCGCCCTGCCTACCGCGTCGCCAGATTCTTTTTGCCGGATTCCGAAATTTGGTCTTGCACTCGGCAGCGGCGTCTCATAAACGTCCGTCCACCGCACGGACGGTACCTGAATGGGGCCTTAGCTCAGTTGGGAGAGCGCTTGCATGGCATGCAAGAGGTCAGGGGTTCGACTCCCCTAGGCTCCACCAAAACCTAACTGGTACGAGCACCAAAGTTTTTCCTTTTTGGCAGCAGCATTTTCCTTTGGGACCGAAGCGGCCTTAAATATTCCGTTCAGCAAATGGCCGGAATGAGCCCCAACCGGGTTTTGATGCGCTGCTAGGGTGCTATAGATGCAAAAGGCAGGTTGCAGCCCATAGCGGACCTTGATCGGATGATCTCGGTGCTTGAACTGTTGCACATGATGGGCGGTTCACTTTAGTCGTGGGCAGCTCAAGCGTTCTACCCAATAGCCCCACGTTCTTCAGAATAGATCTTCTTGACGTATAAGAAGACAGCCGGCTGTCTACTCGGTGTAGGTGGTGCTTTTCATTTCACGTTTAATCTATCGTAAACAGCTCCTGTCTTTCAGCAACACCACGTAGTCTGTATTGGCCAAGGGAAACAAGACTTGGAATGGTTTTCACCAAGTCGCCAGCCACCTTGTCGGAAACAACAATGTTTTGATCGAGCGCGCTGCACATGCCAAGAATGCGGGACGTTGTATTGACTGCCGGGCCGACTACTGTGAAATCCAACCGAGACCTGCCACCAATGTTGCCATAAAGTACATCGCCGGCGTGCAAGGAAAGAGTGAAGCCGGTCGTTGGTAGACTGTCTGCTTGCCGTCGTTGGTTGAGTTTATCAAATGAATCTCGCAACTCCACTGCTGCGTGAATTGCGACGCGGCGAGCGTCCGGAACCTGATCGATGTCGAAGATGGCAAGCATTCCATCTCCCATAAATTTCAGAACGTTACCGCCATTGCGTTCGACCACGTCAACGGCTTCTGCGAAGTAGTCGTTTAGCAATTCTATGATTGAATTTCCCGGAAGCGCCTCTGACAATTTGGTAAATCCTTGCAAATCAAAATACCAAATCACCGCTGAAATGGTTTCGGATGAACCTCGGGTGATGTCCCCGGAAAGAACGCGCCTACTGGCGTCCCGGCCCAGATAAGCAGCCGTTATGTCTTCTGCCATCAGTCTGTTTGCCCCGCATTTCAGCGTCAGGCAAAGTGGAGAAATCAGTTGGCGCAATCCGTCAAGTTGCTGGCTTGTGAAGCCCCCGCTCGCGTCGGTTGTCAACGAGATAATAGCGCCTTCCTCGGCCTGCATTGGATCGACAGGCGTAGCATTATCCTGAATAAGGAAGAACCGTTTAACAGCGAAGTAGTCCGTCGCACCGCGCTCGCGAAGTTCGTCGAAAATAGGAAAATTTAGCTCTGGTTCCTCGACTGTGAGGTTTTGTCTGATTTCTTCAACGTTGTTTACCAGAAGATAGTAAATCGGGCTCAAGATGTATTCTTCAGGCGCATCCGTTCTTCGGATAAACTCCTGTCGCTCATTTCCTCCATCCCTGTGCCAGCGGAAAGCGACCGTCCCAATCTCGGGATGATGAGCGCGCACAGTGATGTTTGCGCGTTGAAGCGGGATTCCTGCCGAAACAAGACGGTTGCAGAATTCTTCTAGCCAGATTTCAACCGGCGCATTCTCTAAACCCTGTTGAACCAACCAATCGGCTAAGTCCTGTATGGCGGCGGTCAGTTCCCAGTTTTGGATTAAAGGAGCTGCCATGATGTCCTCACAATGAGCTATCTGAACAGTTAGTTCCCAGTCTAAATCACTTCAAGGACACCTCAAATTCAATTTTCCCACGGCGCTTGCAGCCCTTTGCGGTCATTGCGCCGGCGGCCCACACAATCCAATGCGGACTTTCACATTTTGGTCACGACGCAGTTTGGTTGGCCAGTTTCACGCGAGACCAATCAAAGACGATATTGAAGAAGAATGTATATACTAAAATAAACACAATCAGTACCGCCTCAAGTTTCATCGCATCCCAAAGTGTCAAGCCAAGGGCCCAGGCGAGAACAGGCAGGGTCAGCGCAACAAAGGTGCCCTCGAATAGAAGTGCATGAACCATCCGCACAGCCACTGATTTTTGCGCGTTTTTTCGGATGGTCACCAAAAACCAATCAAACGTCATGTTAAAGACCAAGTTCCACAGCATTGCAGCCAAGGAAAAGAACACCCCAAGGACCAGCGATTTCTGTACATCGACATGCGAGATCAGCGGAAGCAGCAGGGCAATGCTCAATAGCGCAAAGACTTCAAACAGCACCGCGTGCACCATCCGACCAGCAAAACTCATAAGTGTTCTCCTCTATTATGTCTTCGCAAGTGTTTTACCCTGTTGTTGTGATCCATAAAGGTGGATACCATATGCTAAACAGATAGATGGAAGAGAACTTCCGATGCGCGCATCCTTCGAACAATTGGAAGCTTTCGTCACGACCCACAGCGAAGGTTCATTTTCCGCAGCCGCCCGAAAATGCAACAAAGCCCAATCAGTGGTTAGCACACTGGTCGCCAATCTTGAGGTCGATCTGGACGTTGAGCTATTCGACCGCAGCCGAAGATATCCGACCCTCACCAAGGCAGGAGAGGCGTTGATCTCAAATGCCGAAATTCTGCTGGAGCGCCGCAGTCGATTTCTGGCGGTGGCGGATGCCTTGTCCATGACCGTGGAGAACCGAGTGACGCTGGCCTTGGCACCGCACATAAAGCTGGCGAACCTGGGAGAGATCATTCGTTCCTTCAGCGATGATTTCCCATCTGTTGATGTCGAGATACAGTCATTCACTGCCGGTGAAATACAACGATTGGTCGTTCAGGGAGCAGTGGATCTGGGCATTATTCTGGAGCCCGAGGGCATCCCTCAAGCGCTGGACTTTCGCTCATTAGGCGCACTCAGGCTGGTCTGCGTCTGCCATCCGGAAAACCCGCTTGCGCAAATGCCATCGGTCTCTTGGGAGGAGTTGCGTCTGCATCGTCAAATATTGTTGAAGGAAGCCGACAACCCCAACAGCGCTATCCTTAAGGCCTCGCCATCAATTTGGCAGGTCAGTACTGCATCGGAGGCCATTGATCTGGTACAGGCCGACCTGGGGTGGTCGGCGCTGCCACTGCATGCGGTGGATGTCTTTGTTCAGACCGGTGCGCTGAAGATCCTGCCATTGCAATTCGAGACCAAACCCTATGCCGAACGCTCGGTGGATATGGTCTGGTCTTTCGAAAAACCCATGGGTCAGGCAACTGCCAAGCTGCTGGAGCAACTAACCGAAAACGCCGTCATTCAGAATTCCACTGTGACTTAAGCCTCGCCGCGAAGCTCCTTGGCGAAGGAGGTAATCGTGTATTTTGGTGATCCAAGGACCTTCCAGGTTTCGTCGGCCACCAGCTCCTCCTTCAGCTGCTGAACGAATGTTAACAAGTGTTCGATAAAAGCCGCTTGCTCTTCCGGTAACCCCATCTGGCCTACGGCCTCAATCGGCAATTGAATGACTTCTGCCTCGGGAGCAAATGCTTCCAGGAACTCGGTCGCCCCTTCGGTGTAGGTCTTGGCTTGCTGACCCTGAACGGCAAACTCTTTGTTTTTGGCCGCGTCGTTATCAATTGCATTGAAGACCAGTTCGGCCAAATCGCTGGAATTGGTGAACCAGATGGGATGCACGTGATTTCCGATTACGGCCAATTGGTTGTCCATCAGGAATTTTGGCAATGAGTCCAGGAAGAACGAGCAATAGAAGAATGTATAGGGAATGCCGGACGCCTTGATGGCGTCGATCCCGCCTTGGCGAATCGCATTGGTGCCATAGGCCATGCCTTCGGTCGAAAACTCAGGATATGCGGTGTCGACCCCTGCAATTTGCATGATGTGCTGAACGCCAGCCTGCTTTGCAGCCGCGACAACATTGATCACACCTTCCCGTTCGGTGTGGAAAGGCAGGGAGGTGTCCAAAGACTCGGTATTCAGTGTGATGTACAGGGTCTCGGTTCCCTGCAATGCTATTGTCAGGCTAGCCGGATCAGAAACGTCGCCCTGTACGAGTCGAACGTCAGCAGGCAGCTTGGTTCCGGCTGCTCTCGGGTCCCGCACGATGGCAGTCACTTCTGCACCCTTCTCGACAAGCTTTGCGGTCACGCGATGCCCCAAATGGCCCGTCGCGCCGATGATGGTGATCTTCTTGGTCATGTTGATATCTCCTGTTTCAGCGACGCTTCTACAGATTCGGTAGCGATGCGTTTAATTACAACCCATCTGTAAAACCGATACCATTTCAAACAAGATCATCTCGGTCATGGAAAGCTCATTGAAAGTGTGTGAGGCGGTTGCATACAGAGCCTGTGTCCTCTGCTCGCAACAAGATCGAATTTGGAAAGGCTTCCGGCTGCGCTATAGGGACAATCAGACAACCTAAAGGTATTGCAAACTAGTTTGCGCACCGGCTTTTGTGTCAGCGGCAAGGATGAGCATACCCTCCAAACTGCAGCGCCATGAGTGCGATCATTATCCTGCAAGATCATCATCTAACAGGTCTGGAAGTATCAAATTTCGCACTAATGCGTCGGATGTCGAGGATCAATCTACTGAGCGCGTTGTGACGTCAGCCGAGATTCAAGCGAAAACAGGTAAACCGGTTCAAAAGTAGTTTTGCCGACTATATCAAACTCGGCATGCTTTTCGACGGCGGTATATGGTATCTGGGTGAAGTTGTTGTTTCCATAAAAAGCATGACATTCTGACTATGGCCGTCGGTTGATGCGAAGGACGGTATTCTAGACATCCTGTTTCGAAAACAACGCGATGCGAAAACCACCAAGCGTCAGAAAAAGCGGCCAATCGTGCTGTTTACCACGTCAAGGGTCATGATCCCTGACAAACTACGAGTCTATACCAGTTCAATCCGCAACCCTGCCGCGAACACCGCGAATCATGCGAGCGAGGGTCACAACAATCGCATCAATGGATCGCATAGGCTTACTAGAACGCGAAAGAAACACATGGGACGGTTCAAGAAATCGTTGCCGGCCCAACAGTATCAAGTGCGTATTCCCAGAGGATTGCCGCGTGAATCCCGATAAGGCTGCCGCCCATTCTTATTGGGATTTTGCATCAAGGATCCCATGATCGGTTCAGTTCGATCTTCCGTCCACATGGCTAACGTCTCAACCCAAATCCTACCACTATGCCAAGCCGATTCATTCGACTTGTGGACCAACTATGCCTTCCGGACGTTGCCTAAAGAACCGAGATCAGGTTGCACTCGGGCCAGAACAAACAACTTGGCACCGCCCCGTTCCGCCCCGCAGCTCGATGCACAAATCAATAGACAGTCCAGGTCATCGAGCCGACACGGCGGAAACTTCCTTTGCACTAAAAAACGTGCACCTAGGGTGCAAGCCAATTGAACGGCTGAGCAGGTACAAATTGACCCGATACATCGCCCGCCAGAATCGGATGCCCCTTTAACTCCAGTTTTTGAGGCTCACTACCCTCTGACAGATCAAGCTTGTTGATATCGACCCAATACACGTTCGGGCTGATGGCGGACTCAAAGTAGTATCTTCCACTTTCGTGATCCGCGACAGAGCGCCAAACCGTCGTTGCGAGATTGGGTGCATCCGGGTCGGTGATCCCGAGGGGAACCGAGACATTGCGGATGATCGAAAAGGCGGCTGCGGTGGCCATTCGGCGATCCTCGAACTCAGGCACTGTTTCAAGATAGAAAGCAGCTCGCGTAAATCGATCTGCTGCACGATTTGTGCCCGGCAGCATAGACAAGCCACCCACCTGATCCCAATAGGCAGTCAAAGCAAGCTGCTCATCATAGGTTGGCGAGTTTGTCATGACCCGGTACTCGTCACCGTGATGCACAATGAGCTCGCCAGCGACGTATTCGAAGATCGCAGAATCCCCATTTTTATCCGACAGTGAAAGATGCAATCCAGCTTCATGGCCGTTAGGAAGACGTGGTGCCACCATAGCAAACGGCTGTGCAGACAAGCCCTCAACCGCTTCTGCGACCGTCGCGTAATTGTCGAGTGCAAACTGCGCCCATGCACCTACGGACAGCGTTGGCTTTCCTTCCGCAACACCGTAATCGGCTTCGGCCAGATAAAGCAGGTTCGCAACAAGCCCGGCTTCGTTCATGCCATCAACCGTGCCAATATCATAGCCGGACAAGGTGATTGATCCATATTTGGAGACCCATTCAATCGAACCTTCGCCCAGGCCTCCGTCCCGTTCCATGCCTTTGGGAAACGCCCAGAAATCTGATCCGACATCCTCGAACCAGTCCATGCTTCTGGCTGTGATGAAGCTGTTCGTTCCGGTTTTGTAGACTAATCGCGTGCAGGCATCGGCAGATACCGTCATTGCTGATACAGCGCAGATACCGCTGAGTCCGGCCAAAAAATTTCGAGCAGTATTTTTCATTTTGAATCTCCATGATGTGTTTCGAATGGCGACCAATGGGAAGATCGGGGGCTTCAGGGGCTCAAGTGTCGCGCAGAACCTGTAGAAACGCGCTGCGGTACGCTTTCCGGGCCCTCAAAGACAGCCCTATTTCTACTGAATTCCTCGACAAGCTGACATCGCAACCCTTACCCAATGACGCTGTGCCCACGGGCCTGCATGCAATTCACAAGAACCTGACGCTGGACCAACTCGTCATTGTATTGACCTTTGACAGAGCCAAGTATCCCGCCTGCGACTGCCCCACCAAGAGCATCATACCTATCCCCGATCATGGCGCCAGTGAGTGCACCGTCGATTGCGCCGAAGGTGGTGTCCATTCCCTTTTTGCCGGATTGGTAGTTTACAGCCAGAGCGGTGCAGTGCGCCTCGTCCAGAGCAAAGTTCGCATTTCTTGTACCGTCCACTGCAAGCGGTTTCTGCATCGGATACTGAGTGCAAGCGGTTACGCCAAGCACAGCAACGAGAACGAGTTTTTTCATGATCGCTTCCCTTCAAATCAAGGACATTGGCCTGAGTAACGAGTGTTCGGATCGGCCACTCTCTGAACACTGCTCACATAAGCAATCACGGTTTTGTTATAAGATTGATTCCGACAATTTGACGCTGCGTAAATAAGCTGCCGATCAATCAGGGCTCTCAAGCGACTGCTAGCAGCATGATACAGGCGTTACTAATCAGTGTCCCTGGTGATTGAATGACCACGCGCAACTGAATGTCACAAACGAGTTGAACAGGAGCTTTGTAGCACAGAGAGTTTGTCGAAAATTTCGCTTGGAATTCATACGGCTCGCAACTTGCGAACGTCAGCTTGCAATTTTCACTAACTGCCTGAAGGGGCAAGAGTGGCGCCAACATCACAGGCATCAAGGCCATCAACAAGATGCCAAAGGGATTTGGCTGCCAGGTCCTAAACGAGATGGTGAGGGAATTACTTGAACTACATGATCCTCAAAAGTCAACTCACGCACCGAGCCTGTCTGTTTCGTCAAATTGCGGAACGGGCTGCTCAACTTTTGGGTGCGGCGTGACACCTTCGTCCCGCAAGAAACTTCGCAACACAAGCCGGACTATGACTTTGCAACAGAACCCAACCCCGTCAGTGCAGTTTCCATCCTTGAAACGCCCTCACGTAGCAAAGGCAAAAGTTCGTCGCGACGTGAATCGGTAAGATCGTTTTTTGGAAGAGCTATGGCAATTGATCCCGCAGGATCAGTTGCATCCTGAAAGAAGGGCATCGCTATACTCGCGACGTCGATTTCAAAGGAGTTTTTGGTTTGGGAATAACCCTGATCTTTGAACTTCGCGGCCATTTTTTGAAGCTCCGTCTTTGACGTAACAGTGGCACCTGTCATTTTCTCGCGCTTCAGCTTCAGGATTTTGTTGGCAGTTTCATCACTCGCAAAGGCTAGAAATGCCAGTCCGGACGCCGTTGCATGATAAAACAGGACTTGAGACGGGATAATATTGATGACGTTGCCGCGTCTCGGAAGGCGATGCGCGATCGTTGTCATACCCTGCGCACCCGGGATGCTGACGTGAACTGTCTCATTTGCCTCCTCAACCATCCAGTCTGCGACCTCCTGTGCGGCGCGCACAATTGGAACCGTTGCTTCGCGAATCCTGGCAAGACGCAGGAAACCGTGTCCCAATCGATACTTTCGCGTATCTGCAGCCTGTTCGATGAACCCATGTTTGGAGAGCGCAACAAGCAGTCGGCGTGTTGCAGCTTTGTCGAGATCTGCCATTCTGGACAGCTGACTTAATCCGATTTCTGTGTTCTCCATTGAGAACTGGTCCAGAACGGAGAGAGCTTTGTCGACTGTTTTCATACGTTCGGCCGATGTTTGAGAATAGAGCACAGCGTAACAATCGCACCAACGATGTCAATATTGCACCAGTTATCTTAGTCTACTCTTTGCTCAGTTCACTGGAATGATATCGACTGAATGACGAGGTGGTGTCGAGCGCATTATTGCAAACACTGTTTTCTCGCTCTTTGCTAATTTGGCGAATTACCTGTCAAACAGGACAGGTGTCTCGCGCTTGTAAATGCCTGTGCTGGGCACATCACCAATCAAACGACGCGCTTCTGCATGGCCTGAGAACACTGCGGCCTGAATAATTCCCGGGGCCAGACAATCGCCGATGCCGGAAACCTTGCCGCGCAACTCGTCCACCTCTTTCAACTTGGTCAGCAAGCTGTCTTGCGGTTGTCGAGCGCCGACGGTGACCAGGTGCTTCGCCGCGATGGCGGGCAGGGCCTGGCCAGTGTCTGAGCGCATGACTTCCAACGATGATCCGGACCAGCTTTTGGCGGTCGTGTTTGGATACATTTCAACGCCGAGCGCGACCATCTCGTCCAGCACGCGCGGGCTTTCCAGCGTATACCCCATCCATTCCGCGATGGAGGGCAGCGGGCAGACGAGATGTACCTCGTGACCCTTCGCCGCGAGATGCCCCGCCAGCACGTTGCCCATGTAATAGTGATCGTCGTCATAAATGACTATGGGGCCATCGAAATCGGCGCCGGCCATCACGTCATCTGGCGTTTTCGCGTTTCCGTCGAACCCGTCGACCCCGCCGAACGCATTGGCCCCTGCCCCGTCGCCGCGCCACGTGGCGCCAGTGGCCACGACGATGTTGTCGGCTTGGAAATCGGCTACGTCTCCGACGGCGATATCACTCTCGGCGTAAAGGGACACGTTGCCCATCTGCTGCAATTGATACAACCGATAGTCCTTAACCCGGCCCCAAGCTGCGAGCCCCTTGAGTGCGCTTTCTTTCAGGACGCGCCCACCGAATTCGGAGGCGCGTTCGGCAACAGTCACTTCGTGCCCGGCCCGGGCGAGGGTCAGGGCGCATTCCAGACCCGATGGCCCGGATCCTATTATCAGCGTGTTCTCGCGGTGCGGAGCTTGCGGGATGATTTCCGGATGCCAACCACGACGCCATTCCTGGCTGATGGTGGGGTTCTGCGTGCACATCAACGGAACCGAATACGCGTCCGCTGAGACACAGATATTGCACCCGATGCACTCGCGGATGTCGTCGATCCGACCTTCCTTGATCTTGTTGGGCAGGAACGGATCAGCAATCGAGGGCCGCGAGGCACCGATCAGATCAAAGACGCCTTTCTTGACCAGGCTGACCATGGCATCCGCCGATGTATAGCGCCCGACACCCACCACGGGTTTCGTCGTCACCTGCTTGACATAGGAAGTGTATTTTTCCTGATGACCCTCATCGTCAAAGCGCGATGTGCCACTGTCGCGTGGCCAACTGGCGACGTTGACATCCCAAAGGTCGGGAACTTCTGCAAGACTCTCGATCACGGCGCGTGCTTCGTTATCGTATGTAAGCGGGCTTCCGGATTTGAAATCATGTGCCGGAATGCGGACGGCGACGGCCACCTCACCGGCGGCTTCCTCCATTGTGTCCAACAGAACTTCGCGCAAAAGACGAAGGCGGTTTTGAAACGATCCGCCATATTCATCAGTGCGTTTGTTATAAATCGGGTTCAGGAAATGCCAGACCAACGCTGCATCATGGGCTGCGTAGACATAGACCATGTCATAGCCCGCCTGTTTTGCGCGCTGCACCGCGCGGCGATGACTGTCCCGGAACGCCTTGATGTCAGATTTGTCCATCGCCTTGGACTGAATTGGGTTTTGTGGCTTCAGGATGCGTTGTGAAGACGGCCCCAACACGGGTGTGCCGGTGTCCATGTTGCGTGCGCGGATGCCGGTATGGGCAAGCTCTACGGCGGTAATGGCACCATGCTTTTTGACCCGTTCCACCATCATAGCGTGGGATTTCACATCCGTATCGTCCCAGAACTTCTCCATCGGAAGGTTGGAAATGTCCGAGGATGGGTCAATTTCCGCCACCTGCATGGAAATCACGCCCCATCCGCCTTCGGCCTTCATCTCGCGAATCCCGATGGAGCCGTTTGGCATCAGCGGGCTATGCCCGGTGGCGTGCGGAACTGAAAAGAATCGGTTCGGTGCGGTAACTGGTCCAATCTTTACCGGCTCAAACAGGATGTCGTAGCGTGGATCTCGGTCTGCCATTCCGTGTGCCTCTCTTATTTGATGGTGCCGACGGCGACCCAGCCATCAAAGATCTCCAGCACTTTGTCGGCAAAGGCCTGGTCGTTGATATGGCAATCGAGTTCAGTAAACAGGATTGGGTCCACCATTTGCTTGCGCATCTCATCGCAAAACTCGGCAAAGGCTTCGGGATCATGTGCCTCCTGACCTTCACGGTCCCATTCCTCGATGCCACCATTCGTAAGAACAACATGCGCAGGTGTATCAGAGGCTTTCAGACGCTTTGCCATCTCTCGTGCAGTCTCACGTCGTTCTTCGGCGTTCAGACCGGACGACTTGATCAACCGGTTATGTGCATGGAACGGGCGATCCTGGTACTGTTCGGGAATATCCTGCCAACCGGCGAAGTCGATCAGATCAAGACAGCCCGGCGCGATGATCTGCGGAATACCGGCGCGCCCCGCATTCAGCATTCGATCGTCACCGCCGTTGATCACCGAACCAGCCAGTAGGTTGCCAAGTTCAGGCAGCGCAAAATCCATTACGCAAGCAAACCCACCATTGCGCGCGATGCTTTCGTAGGCCATGCCTCCCATACCTGTGGCATGGAATATGGCCACTTCAAAACCGCGTTCCTCAAGCGCAGGCTTGAGGGCTTTCATATATTTCAGACAGGATGAACCAAGCGACGTCATGCCGATTGTGGGCCTGTCCCCCTTGGGCGGCTCAACGGCGCGTGCTGCGCCGAGTACGGCACCGGCCGCTTGGCTCAATGAGGATTTACAGACCGAGTTTAGACCGTAAAGCCCCCCGGCCCAGAGGATCATCTGAATATCCGCCGACAAGCGCTGTGGCTCGATCAGAGGCGAAAAAGACACTGTGGACACTACATATTTGGGCACGCCAAGCGGCAACGCCTGACATATATCGAGCGCGGCATCTGTACCCATCGTTCCGCCTAGGATCACCACGCCATCAAACTTTCCCTCTTCGAAAAGCTTGCGCGCAAGCGTGCTGGCTCCTTCGGCCATGATCTGCATCGCGGTATTTTCATCACCGCTGTCGATTGCCGCCTGAATCGTGCTGCCACCCGCCTCAGCAACATCATGCTTTGAATAGTCGACAGGTTTCTCAGGATCGCCCAGCACCGAAATATCCATGCTCAGCGTCCCGCCGCCCATGCTGCGGATGCGCTCCACCATGTATTCCAGCTCGTCATTCTTGGTATCGTAGGTTCCTACGACGAGTACAGTTTTGTCAGTCATTTATTCCTCCCTAATGGGCGCTCCTCAGCTGCGCATTATGTCTCCCTTCGGGTCGTAGAACGGCCCAAGTTGCGCAATGATCGGGTACGTCTTTCCGGCAATCTGCACCTCGAACCCACCTTCATCGATCCAAGATTTGGGTACGCCGTCCTCATTTTCGATCGTGGCCAATCCAACCATTGCTTCCAGCCGGAAGCCCCAATCGCCGGACGTCACATGACCCACGATCTCGCCGCCTTTCCAAATAGGCTCGTTATGGGTCAGGTATGGCCCCTCCTCGGCGGTCAGCCCCGGCACCATGATTGACACCATGCGGTGCTTGTAGGCGGGCCCCTCTTCGGTCTTTTGTCGCGTCAGGCGCGGCTTACCAAGAAAATCACCCGTTTTGTCGAGCTTCACAGCAAAGCCTAGACCTGTTTCGTAGGGCGTATCCTCTTCGGCAATGTCATGGCCGAAGTGGCGAAAGCCTTTTTCAAGTCGGCAAGAATTCATTCCAAACATGCCCATATGGCGCAAGCCGTGTGGCTTACCTGCCTCCATCAGGGCCTCATAGACGCCCGCCGTGAATTCTGTGGGGAACATCATTTCATAGCCAAGCTCTCCGAGGAACGACCGCCTGATCACCCAACCGCGGGCATGGGCCACATCCATTTCGCGTGCAGCACCAAAGGGGAAGGCATCGTTCGAGACATCATCTGTCGTCAGCGATCGCAGAATTTCGCGCGATTTCGGCCCGTGAATCGTCAACAGGCAGTATCCGGAGGTTGCGTCAAACACCTGAAAACTCCATGACGGATCGGCATGCGTCTTGATCCAATATTGATCACGCATCTGGCTTGGGTGGCCGGTAACCACCATGAAACCTTCCGGCGCAATACGGGTCACGGTCACATCTGCCTCAATCCCTCCCCCAGTATTGAGAAACTGGGTGTAGACCGAAGTCCCGACTTCGACATCCATCTGTGCGCCGCTCACATGGTTCAACATGCGTACGGCATCAGGACCTTGGACAAGAATCTTCGCATACATCGACTGGTCCAGGATCACGGCCGCGTCACGTGCGGCCAGGCATTCCTCCTTGATCTGCGCAGACCATGGTTTCCACCGAATTGACGGCTCATCGGACCAGTTGGGGTTCTTGGCGCCAAAGTACATTGGCACTTCCCAGCCAATGCGCTCGGCCATGACAGCACCTGCGTCTTTTAAGTCGCGATGTAACGGGACACGGCGTACGCCGCGTGCCGATTTGACCTGCCGCCCAGCCCACGCCAGCCCGTAGTGGAAGCCGACGCTTTCAGCGGCCCGTTCCTGATTGTAGCGCGTGTTGGATTGGAACGGATGCGCCCGCGCCGCCAGAAGCGGTCCCATAGAGCGAGACGGCGCTCCGTCGATCATCCATTCCGCCATGGTCAGCCCGGCCCCACCCGAATTCAGAATACCGTTCGAGTTCATGCCGGTTGCAAGAAAGACCCCCTCTAATTCGGGGGCAGGGCCCATATAGGGTCGCCCATCCGGCGTGAAGCTTTCCGGACCGCAGAAGAACGTCTGGATTCCCATATTCTCCAAAGAAGGCATACGGGCGAACATGCGCATCAGATCTTCTTCGACGTGCTCCATGTCAAACGGCAGTTCGTCAAACTCGAAATCGTCAGGGATACCGTCCTGTGCCCAAGCCTTGCCATACGCCTCAAACCCGCCAATTAGGATCTTGCCCGCGTCTTCTTTCCAATAGTTACGCTCTTCTACAATGTTCAGGATCGGCTGATCCGGGGGCAGGCCTTCTACAGGCTCGGTCACGATGTAGAAGTGCTCGGCCGCATGAAGCGGAACGGTAATTCCATGTGCTTTGCCAAAGAGGTGCGACCACATCCCCCCTGCCAGCAGTACCTGAGTCGTCGCAATTGTGCCCTTGTCCGTGACAACGCCAACGACCTTGCCGTCACGAATTTCGAGGTTTTCTACTTTGGTTTCCTCGAATACCTGCCCCCCTTTTTGCCGGGCGCCCTTGGACAACGCGATCGTCACGTCAAGCGGGTTGACCTGACCGTTCGAAGGCACAAACAGACCTGACTGCACATCATCGATGACCAGCGCCGGCCAATGCTCCTTCACGGCCTCCGGGGCGAGCATTCGGCTCGGTATGCCCATCCGAGCGGCATGATCATGCTGGCGCAACAACTGTTCATGCCGCACATCGCTGAGCGAGATGTTGATCGTACCGTTCTGCTTGTAGCCTGTGCCCTGCCCCGTTTCCTCTTCAAGGTCCCGGAAAAGCCGTGCGGTGTACTTGCCAAGCTCGGTCTGCGAATTGCTGTCGCGAAGCTGCCCCACGATCCCGGCTGCATGCCAGGTTGTACCGCTGGCGATCTTGCGGCGTTCGATCAACACAGCAGGCACGCCGCGATGCGCAAGGTGATACAGCGTCGACATCCCGATGATGCCGCCGCCAATAATAACTGCGGGCGCCTTCTCAGGAAAAGACTTGCTCATGTTCGATTTCCCTTTAAGCGGCGGCCAGGCCGGCATCGAGAGCCGACAGAACCTGTTGCACGTCCTCCGCGGTCAATACCAACGGCGGGGACAAAATGATGTTCGGGCCTGAAACGCGAACCATCACGCCATTGGCATAGGTCGTATCAAAGACCGTCCTGATCCGGGCAGCATCCAAGGGCACTTTTGTGTCTCGATCGCACACAAGCTCGAGAGCGTTCATCATGCCCTCGCCTCCACGCACATCGCCGACGATTTCGTGCTTGGACTTCAACGCCTCTAAACCTGCCATCATCTCGCGCCCTCGCGCGGCGGCGTTGTCCTTCACCTTCAGGCGTTGTGTTTCTGTCAGGCAGGCGATGGCCGCAGCGGCGCCGACCGGGTGGCCAGAATAAGTGTATCCGCTTGCGATATTGGCTTTTCCGGTGTCATCCGCTTCGAAGGTTTCGGTCAAATGATCGGCAATCATCACGGCGCCGAATGGGAAATACCCGTTGGTGATGGCCTTTGCCGTCACGGCGAAATCCGGTTTGACGCCCCAATGTCGCGAACCCGACCAAGACCCCGTGCGCCCAAAGGCGGTAATGACTTCGTCCGCAATCAGCAGAATGCCGTTCCGGTCACAAATTTCCCGGACACCGGGCATGAAGCAGGCATGCGGAGGAATAACACCGCCCGCACCCAGTACGGGCTCCATAATGAACGCGGCGATCGTCTCGGTGCCCTGAAAGGCAATTTCGTCTTCCAGAGCTGCAAGGCAAAGCTGTGCCAAACGTTCGGGGTCGGTCTCATTGAAAGGGTTGCGATATGTATAGGGGGCAGGAATATGGAAGCACCCGGGCATCAGCGGTTCATACTGTTTGCGAAAATTGGAGTTTCCGTTGACCGAGGCACCGCCGGTATGAGTACCGTGATAGCCCTTTTTCAGGCTCAGATACTTGGTTCGACCCGCCTCACCGCGCACTTTGTGGTACTGACGCGCAAGACGCAGCGCAATCTCGATTCCGTCGGATCCGCCCGAGGTAAAAAACGCGCGGCTCAGCCCGTCGGGTTCAAAAAACTCCTGCAACATGTAGCTGAGTTCAATTACCGCGTCGTTTGAGGTCCCGCGAAATGTTGAATAATACGGTAGCTGTTCAAGTTGCGCCGTTATCGCCTCTTTTACCGGTGCACAGGAATAGCCGAGGTTCACGTTCCAAAGCCCACCCACGGCATCAATTGTCTCATTTCCGTCCACGTCCACGATGCGGACATCCTTACCGCCGGTGATGATCTTCGGCGGATTGGCAAGGCTGTCGGCGGGATGCGCCATCGGATGCCACATGTAACGCGCGTTGTTTTCTTTCAGGAAATTGCTGTCCTTCATCCTGGTATCCTCTCCTAATGCCCAAGCGGGCGTTCAGCCTCAGCCGAGCTCGCACTTGGGTGCATTACGTCACAATGAACGGTGGTCATGCAGACGGCCTGCGCACCGTCGGTATTGCTTTTCTGGTCATCCAATAGAACGCAGTCTTGCGCCGACAGGCTCAATTCGGCGATGAAGTATTCATAAGCCGCCACTGGCTGTTTCAACGTTTCGTTTAAGGGCGTCTCGTGAATCGCATCTATTTTCGGCAAACAACCGCGCCGCGATTGGAACGCTGGACCGAAGAACAAATCAAGCTCGGCAAACAGCGTCGCAACGAAGTCTCCTGCCGAATTCACCCGCACCAGAGGCTGCAGATACTCGGGCCGGATCACCTCGTCTGGTTCGTCCCCTCGCGCGCCAACCGGCAGCCCAGTCATTTTCGCCCACGCCTTCGCGATAAATGTGCCGATCTCGCGGGATCTCGTCAGCCAACACTCGCGCTCCGAAACCTTTTTGGCCCGTATCGACACACTGAGCTGGCCAGGCACAGGCGTAATTGATCCGCGCCATGTCAGCTGGCCTGGTTTCAAACCCAATGCCCGTTCAATCAGACCACGTGGTTCGAACAGGGTATTTGGGATGACCTCCCTATAGTGCGACACCAGTGCATTTGTGCGGATTGTACTCATTTCTGTGCCTCACATCCGGTTCGAGGCCAGTGAACTGGGCCCTTGCAACAACTGACGATTCGCAAGAGCAGGTCTTTTGCGGCTCCATCTCGTGCAACTGTCCAAGGGGCGCACCTAGCAAGACGGGAGGCGTCCGGAGTTCTCGCGGCGACAAATACGCGTTCATTGCCAATGGCTTCCATGTACACGTCGTCTCCCTTCCTTTCATAAGCACTGTTTGCCGGCCGCGATTTGGCGGCAGTTGAGTTTCCTCCATCGTTGACAGAAGTTGATTCCTAGATCAATATATTTTACACCATCGGTGTGAATAATGCACCATTCAACAGGGAGACTAGAATGAAAAAGACATTGATCGCCGGCGCGGCAGCGCTCGCGGCGCTGATGCCGGGAATTGCCGTGGCTGAGTATCCAGAGAAGCCGGTTGAGTTTGTTGTGCCGTGGCCTCCGGGCGATGCCGAGGACGTGCTGACGCGGATGATCGCAGAGGACTTTCAGGCCAAATACGGCGTGCCAGCCGCGGTTGTAAACAAGCCAGGCGGCGGCGGCGGCCCATTCCCCGGTGCTGTTGAAGTCTCCAAGGCACCCGCTGATGGCTACACCGTCGGATCGTTCATACTCGCGGTTCCGGTGATTGGCCCCAACATCGGCATTCCGGAACTGAACCCGAACCCGTTCGAGCCTCTGGGTGCGTTTCTGACTTATCCTTTCGTGATCGTGTCAAGCAAGAACGCCCCCTATTCCAGCATCGACGAACTCGCCGCCTATGCAAAAGACAACGATGTCGTTTTGGGCCATTTCGGTGCGCCGTTGATCCCGACAAAGGTCACTTTCGCCTTGGCGCAACAAAAAGGGTTCACTTTCGCAGCAGATGCAGCTTTCGACATTCTGGACTGCAATTCGCTTGCTTCAGGCGATGTGGACGTCATGAACACGACGCTTCAGTTGGTTCTACCTTGCCTCGACGACATCAACGTTTTGGCATCCATTGGCGGCGAACGGATAGGTCTGACACCGGACACTCCGACTGTTGGCGAGCTGGACCCCGAACTGACCCTGGCCTTGTGGAACGGTCTTTTTGTTCACAAGGATACGCCTGCTGACGTGCGTGAGAAAATCATCGCTGTCGCTCAGGAAACCATGGCGTCCGAACGGGCACAGGACTTCATGGCGAAAACCGGAGCGCTTGTGTATTGGAAAAACGCTGAAGACACGGCGGCTCAGATCGAAGCGGATAGCGAAACGCTCGCCAATATCAACGCAATGCTGGAATAATCTCCAAGTCGCTTGGCACGGCGGTTGGCTGCGAGGCCAGCCGCACCACAAGACCGATCATCGTTGGGGAGGGGCAAATGATCAAAGCACGCACATTACAGGATCTGTTCAAACGCTATCGCCGACCAGGCGATTTGTTTTATGCCGGTATCTGTGTCGCATTCAGTTTGTTTCTAACTGTCAACTTGCCGTCCCAAACCACCTGGGCCTCGGGCACCAAACTTTTGGCGCAACCGGCATTCTGGCCCTACGCAGCCGTCATCACCATGTTGGTGTGCTCCGTCTTGCACCTAATCTCCAGCCTTGTGTCACCGCAACTCGATGGAAGATGGAAGGAGATTGGCTTCTGGTTGAGATCGGTCGAATTTGCCGGTTGGTTCATGATTTATGTAATCATCGTTCCGCAACTTGGGTACCTGCCGACAACCATCATCTTTGCGGTCGCTCTGGCATATCGCCTGAACTATCGCGGCCTCAAGTTCTTGGGTTCTGCCGCGCTGTTCGGTGCGGTCGTTGTCATCGTCTTTAAGTCATTCCTGCAAGTGAAAGTGCCGGGCGGAGCGCTCTATGAATACCTCCCGACCGCGTTTCGCTCTTTTTTCCTGACGTATTTCTAGGAGCCGAAACATGGAAACTTTCTTCTCAGGTGTCGAGCTTCTGATGCGTTGGGACGTCGTCCTTGCGCTTTTCATCGGCTCAATCGGCGGCGTGATTATCGGGGCCGTTCCTGGCGTAGGCGCGGCGGTCGCCATCGCCATCTTGCTGCCCGCGACTTTTTCGCTGGATCCGATTGTGGGTCTCACGATGCTCTTGGGAATTTACGGCTCATCGATGTATGGCGGCGCCTTGCCTGCAATCCTGATCAACACGCCCGGCACAGCCGTGAACGCGCTAACCACTTACGACGGTTACCCGATGACAAAACGTGGTCAGGCCCGTCGCGCGCTCGCGCTTGCCTATTCCGCTTCGTTCTGGGGCGGGATGTTCGGAATTCTCTGTCTGATCTTTCTTTCACCCGTCCTGGCGCTCGTGGCGCCGCATTTCGGAAGCCGTGAGATCTTCCTTGCTGCCCTGCTCGGCATTATCCTTGTGGTTCTGGCTCACCGGGGTCAGGTTTTTGCTGCCGGTGGATTGGCCGGGTTTGGCGTCCTGCTTCACACTGTCGGACTGGACGTCAAATACAATCAACGCATGACGTTTGAGCAGACATGGCTGACCGGCGGATTTGACCTGATCGTCGTTGTTCTCGGGCTCTTTGCTTTGTCGCAGGCCTTCTTGCTCTTGACCGAAAAAGACAGCGCCCCCGATCCGCAGCCGGTCGAAGGGTCGCTGGCCGCCGCCATGAAAGAAACATGGCTGTACAAACGTGTCGCAACCGTTGCAGGTGGTTTCGGAGTTCTGATGGGCATGATCCCCGGCGTAGGTGAGTTCACTGCGCAGTTCATGTCCTACACGTACGCTCGACGGACGTCGAAAACGCCCGATGATTTTGGCGACGGCGCCCCCGAGGGTCTGATTGCCTCGGAAGCCGCCAATAATGCAGTACCCGCCGCCGCCATGATTCCGCTTCTGGCGCTAGGCATTCCGGGCGAGGCGCTTACTGCAATGATGCTGTCCGTTTTCTATGTTCACAACGTGATTCCGGGACCGCAGTTGTTCCAAAGCCAACTGGACTTCGTCTACGCGCTTTATGTGGCGATGATCCTGCTAAACGTAATCGTCATCATCTTCCTGATGTTCTCCACCAACCTGCTGACTAAGATCATCCAGGTGCCCACGCGGTTCCTTGGCATGATCATCCTGACGCTGAGCTTTGTCGGCGTCTACAGTTTGCGAAATTCCGTGGTCGATTGCGCCATTGCGGCAGGCTTTGGAGTGATGGGGCTGGTCCTGAAGCGTCTGAATCTGCCCATAGTACCCATCGTCCTCGGTATGGTCCTGGGTGGCATCATGGAGGTCAAACTCCGCTCGGCCATGATCCGGGTGAATTCGCCGATGGATTTCGTGGACCGGCCAATTGCGGCAATTCTTGCTGCGCTTATCGTACTCGTAATCGTGATGCATATCCGCACCTTGCGCAAAGAGCATGTGGCTCGGTTGGCCGAATCCGAAATTGATCACGAAATACATGACACTCAGCAAAGGTAGCATCTGTGACCGACCAGTCCAAAATCGACGCGCTGCGTGACAAACCCATCCCGCCGCAGAAACTTCTGATTGATGGAAATCAGTGCGACAGCGTTTCGGGACAAACGGATGATGTCATCTCTCCATTGAACGGGGCGGTGGTGGCTTCAACGGCAGCAGGCACCATGGAGGACACCAATAGGGCAGTTGCTGCGGCGCGCCGGTCTTTCGATGACAAGCGTTGGCGCGGTATGCCGCCGAATGCTCGCAAGAAGATCATGCTCAAATGGGCAGATCTGATGGAAGCCGAGCTGCTCGATCTTGCCGTACTTGGCGTGCGCAATAACGGCACCGAGATCGGCATGGCACTGAAAGCGGAACCCGGCTCGGCGATTGCAACGATCCGCTTTTATGCTGAAGCCGTCGACAAGATCTATGGCGAAATAGCCCCCACAGGCGACGATGTCATGGGGTTGGTCCACAAAGAACCTGTTGGCGTCGTCGCGGCCATCATCCCCTGGAATTTCCCATTGATGATTGGCGCTTGGAAACTGGGTCCAGCTCTCGCGGCCGGAAACTCGGTCGTGTTGAAGCCATCGGAAACTGCGTCACTCACCCTGATCCGCATGGCAGAGCTGGCGCTTGAGGCAGGTCTGCCGCCGGGCGTCCTGAACGTCGTTACCGGCGACGGCAAGATCGTGGGCGAGGCACTTTCCCGCTCAATGGACGTGGATGTCATCGTTTTCACAGGATCTGGTGCAACGGGTCGCAGGATTTTGCAGGCGTCGGCTGCTTCAAACATGAAGCGATGCTATCTGGAACTGGGGGGAAAATCCGCGAATGTTGTCTTTGCTGATACCAGGAACTTGGCCGAAGCTGCTGCTGTCAGCGCCGCTGGCATTTTCCGCAACTCAGGCCAGGTTTGCGTGGCCGGATCACGGTTGTTGGTCGAGCGTTCGATCCATGACGAGTTCGTCGCGGAATTGGCCACGGCCGCCGGGAAAATGCGCGTAGGAGATCCGCTTGACCTCTCCACGCAGGCAGGAGCGGTCAACAACGCCAACCAGTTGAAACAGAACCTTTCCTTTGTCGAAACGGCCCAGGTCGAGGGTGGCACCTTGTATCAGGGTGGCAACCGTATCCTTGAGGAAACCGGGGGCTTTTTCATGGAGCCGACGATCGTGACCGACGTGGCAGAGCATCACACGCTGGCTCAAAGTGAGGTTTTCGGCCCCGTTCTGGCGGTCACGCCCTTCGACACCGAGACCGAGGCCATTCACCTTGCCAACAGTACGGACTTTGGCCTCGCCGGTGGTGTCTGGACAGCTGATCTCTCACGTGCGCATCGCATGGTTCGCGAAATGCGCACGGGCGTCGTTCATGTGAACACTTATGGCGGCCCGGACGTTACCGTCCCCATGGGTGGCGTAAAACAGTCTGGAAACGGGCACGACAAGTCCTTGCATGCATTCGACAAGTTTCTGGACCTCAAGACCGCCTGGATCAAACTGTAATGTGAAGGAAAAAGTCTTTGAACCAGATTACCGGATCATTCCACCCCGACAATCGCGCGCCCGAAGCAGGCGAAACGATCAGTTTCGCATTCATCTTGGTCCCCGGCTACAATCCTCTGGACCTTGCGGCGGCAGTTGCCCCACTGGCCGCGGCCAATCGGATCTGCGAACGGTCGGTATATGACTTCCGGATCTATTCCGCCAACGGCCAACCTGTGGAATGCGCCAATGGCCACGCTCGTTCCGTTGATGGTCAAGTTTCGGATATCCGGCCGGATGCAAGATGTTTCCTTCTCGCATTCGATGAACCGTGGACTAGCCCTGGCAAGACACTACTAAAATGGCTTCGCCATAGAGAACGGCACGGAAATCGGTTTCTGGGTTGTCTCGGTACATCTGCCGTTACGGTCATCGAAGCTGGAATATTGAGGGGGCGCCCATTCACGGTCCACTGGAGTATTCGCACCGCCTTTGAAGAGCGTTATCCGGACCTGCCGCCAGCACCTTCGATTTTCACAGAATATCCCGGTTTCGTGACATGTGCGGGTGGTCAGTCGACGACTGATCTGATGATGACATTGGTCGCCAAAGACCTGGATGAGAGAATTTCTGCAAAGGTCGCGGACTTCATGCTCGGGGAAATCTCGCGCCCGCCGGAAACACCTCAACGCCTGAGCGCATCGGTGCGGTACAACACGCGCAACCGGATGTTCCTTTCCGTTGTCCAGGCGATAGATGAAAACAGGGTCGAAAACCTTAGCGTGAACGATCTGGTCGAAGAATACGGGATGTCCCGCCGCCAGATCGAACGTACTTTCCAGAGCATCACGGGAATGCCGCCAAGCCGCTTCATCAAGCGCAAGCGACTTGAGAAAGCGCGAGATCTGTTAACGCAGACTGATCTTTCGATCATCGAAATTTCAACGGCCACCGGCTTTGGGTCGGGGGCCAATTTCACAAAGTCCTTTACCCAGCAATTCGGAATACGACCGTCTGAATACGTCAAAAACCGGTTTTCGGTTAACCGGCACGCAAGCAGGACTTAGTAAAACAAATGGCTCAATCGAACGCGAGACGCACAAACGCAGAACTGATCGCAGACCGGGAAAGACTGCTCGGTCCAAAAGTAAGTACATTCTACGAAGAACCGGTACACCTGGTCAAAGGGGATGGCGTTTGGGTCTGGGATGTCGATGGTCGCAAATATCTAGATTGCTACAACAACGTTCCGCATGTGGGTCATTGCCACCCAAGGGTGGTGGAGGCCATCTGCAAGCAGTCCGCGACGCTGAATACGCATACACGCTACCTCCATGAGGGCATCATTCGCTACGTCGAAAAGCTAACGTCGACATTCGATCAACCCCTGAAGACCGCGATCATGACGTGTACCGGTTCCGAGGCCAATGATATCGCCCTGCGCATGGCCGAGGCTGTGACCGGCAAGCGCGGCGTTATCGCAACTGACCACACCTATCACGGCAACACCACTGTCGTCGCGCAACTGTCCATGACAAACCGCCCAGGCACGGGTGACGGTAGCCACGTGCGCCACGTGCCCGCGCCCGATAGTTACCGGCCATTGGGTGGCGAGCCTGGCGTCGCCCATGCCCGCGCCTTTGCCGAAGCGATTCAGGCACAGATCGACGATCTGGAAGCCAGCGGTCACGGCTTCTCGGCGCTGATTATCTGCCCGTATTTTGCCAATGAAGGCTTTCCCGATCTGCACCGCGGTTTCCTGGATCCAGCGGTCGAGGTTGTGCGTCGCGCAGGTGGTATCGTGATTGCAGATGAGGTCCAGCCAGGTTTTGGCCGGATCGGCAGCCACATGTGGGGCCACCAGCGTATCGGACTGAATCCGGATGTCGTCACGTTGGGCAAACCCATGGGCAACGGCCATCCCGTCGCGGGGGTGGTGACTTCAATGGATGTCATGTCAACCTTCCGAAACTCCTTCCGCTATTTCAATACATTCGGCGGCAACCCTGTATCTTGCGCAGCGGCCGAAGCGGTTCTGGACGTTCTCGAGGAAGAAGGTCTGGTCTCACAGGCACACGATGTTGGTGTCTACGCCCGTGACCGACTGCAAGATTTGGCCGAGCATCATCCATGTATCGGAGATGTCCGCGGATCCGGCCTGTTCTTTGGGGCCGAGATGGTATTGGACCGCGAAACGAAGGAACCGGCCACCGCTTTCACAAAGCGCCTGGCAAATGAAATGCGCAACGAAGGCGTTCTCATAAATTTCCTGGGCATCCACTACAACGTGCTCAAGATCCGACCAAATATGCAGTTCACACGCGAAAACGCGGACCAGTTGGTTGACACGCTGGATCGGGTACTGCGTCGGGTAGAGCTGAATTGATGGTTGAATCCACCGCACGAAAAGCCTTAGCGGCCTGGGCGCTTGAAGACGCGCAGATATCGCTTGTCGCACAACGTGAGAACGTAGTTTTTCGGGTAAAGGACGGCTCGGGGTCCCAGTTTGCTTTACGCCTGCATCGACCCGGATACCAATCCGTACAGATGATGGAGTCCGAGTTGGCTTGGATGCACCACCTGGGCGCTGAAGGGCTGAGAGTACCCTCACCGGTTCCAGCAACCTCTGGCGAATTCTTGATTGAGGTAGATGGTTACCACGCCGATCTGCTCACTTGGCTCGGCGGCAAGCCAATGGGGGCAACGGGGACCCCGCTTGAATTGGATGATCGGTTAGGCACATTTCGCCGTGTAGGACAATTGATGGCTAGGGTACATCAGATCTCGGACACCTGGGACATGCCCAGCGACTTTCAAAGAAAGCGCTGGGACATCGAGGGTCTATTGGGTGAGTCACCCTTGTGGGACCGCTTCTGGGAAAACCCTGGATTGGATGCAACTCAACAAAAGCGCATTTTGACAGCGCGCGACTGTTTGCGCGGCGATTTATCCGACAGTGATCTGGATTTTGGTCTTATTCACGCCGATATGCTGCGGGAAAATGTCATGATCGACGGACAAATGAATATTGGCCTGATCGATTTTGACGACAGTGGCTACGGGTTCCGGCTTTTCGATGTGGCCACTGCCCTGTTCAAAAACCGCCCCGAACCTGACTATCAGGATCTGCAATCAGCATTTCTTGAGGGCTACCGCAATATACGCCCGCTGGACACGTCCCTGTTGCCGCAGTTCATGCTGATCCGTACATTGACCTACTTGGGCTGGATCATCACCAGAATGAGTGAACCGGGCGCGGAGACACGCCAAAAGAGGTTTTTGGCCGCAGCTCTTCCGATGGTAGATGAATACCTCCGTCTGCGGGCTCCTGCGAAATAGATTCGCTCCAATTCACAACAACCTTGCGCAGCGTACACGGAGGTATCGCCAAGCGGTATTTCGAACGAGGCGAGATGGGAAAACCTCATTCAAAGTAGCACTTTTTCCGGAGGTCGTGATCTCGCACACAGTGTCTTTTTCCTGCGCTATTCAGTGTCATGCCGGGATATGGAAGAAATCCCGGTTGAAATTGGTGTTTCCGCCGAACGTGCGGCCTTGAACCACTGGATCGCAAAATGTGCACCACTGGTTTCTGAAAAACCGATCTATTTTCTTCATACGCCCCGCGGAAGTCGAACCGCATCAGGACATTGCGTGTTCGCTTGCCGTCCGGGGGCGGCTGGACACCAAAATCAGTACCAAGAACGTCAGGTTCAGGACGAAGTTGAAGGGCGCGCCCACCAGAACGGAGCCCAAGCTGTCGACACAGAACCAGGCCCATGCCACAATCTGCGCGGTCTTGGCTGCGGCCACCGCCGATACTGCGGCAACATAGGTTCCCAGCGCCCACTGCATTCCACCCAGACCAACCGTCAGGCCACCGGTGATGACCAGCAACAGGGGCGACGGAACCGTCAGCTCCGCAGGAATGTCATGAATTGGCCAATACGCAATTTGCAGAAAGATATGCGCGACGGGGTGCAGAAACGGCAGCGCGGCCAGCGCAAAAAGCACCCCGGTCGCAACAAGAACACCACCTGAAATCCGCATCGCTGACTGTTGTTGGGTCATGATCTTCTCCTTTCGATATGCGTCTTTCATGCGACTTGCGGCAGGCGCAAATCAATTACCTCAGAGGTAAGTGATTTCTGTCCGGACCATTGCTAGACTCGGCCCATGACATCCTATCCGGGCATGCTGAAAGAGTGGCGAAAACGACGCAGGATGAGCCAGCTGGACCTTGCGGTCGAAGCTGAAGTGGAACTGTCGCAAACTTTTGGAACGTCCAGAGGCGGCCAATTACTGATCACATTTACCCTGCGATCTCAGCAAACATCCGAAATTCCGAGATCGTAGCGCTAGAGAATTGCTTCTTCCGGATCATGTTGGCCACCTCAATGCCATCCAATGTGGCTGAGCCGGATGCGAACGACTTAAACCCACACATGTGCCGAACACGCCGCTTTATGACTCGATGATCTTGTTCGATCATGTTTTTCAGATACTTGGACTTTATGGTCTGTACTTTGGCTGAGCATCCAAATCGCCTCAGAATTCTGCTGACTTCTCGAATACCGGCCGCGTTAGCGCCACTTTTGTCGATGACGATCTTGCGCGGGATTCCGTTTGACGACATCGCTTTAGCAAAGAACCTTGCTGCTGCTGGGCTGTTCCTTCGCTCAGACAGCATGAAATCAAGGGTATTTCCTGCTTTGTCGACTGCTCGATAGAGATACATCCATTTGCCTCGAACACGTATGTAGGTCTCGTCCATTCTCCAGGACTTTTGCGTTGGGCGTTTCTTCGATTGCGCTCGCGCGGCTACCATGGGTGAGAATTTTACAACCCATCTGTTGAGAGTAGCGTGGTCAACCTGAACACCGCGCTCAGCCATGATCTCTTCCAAATCGCGGTATGACACCGTGTACCGCAGATAGAATTACACAGCGTACAAAACCGCGTCTTTGGGGAAATGGCAGCCTTTCAAGGAGATCATGTTGAATCCTGTTCGAAATCCATTCGACGGGGACAAACGTCAGATCTGGCAGGCTCGTCAATTGGACCTCGTAGTTTGCGACACATCCGAAAACATCTTGCCCAGAGGCGCACATTCATCAACTGGCGAAAATCATAGGCCGAATTCCCGTAAGACCCTGAATCCGTGTTCGTCGAGCCGCGGAGCAGACGTCCGGCAATCGGCGCGCCGCCTCTCGAACCTAAGAGGGGAGCGGATCATTCGTATCACCGGTTCTGTTGTTTGGGTGGGTGTCGAAATCATGTCTGCGAAGGAAGCAAGTGAAAACACGTCTTCCCAGTCAAGTACCCGGGCACACCAAACACCATGTGCGCTCAGATAGTCTTCCCACTCGGTCGCGCTTCGGCTTAGAAAGGCCCTTTGCAAAATGTCGTAGATTTCGCTTTTTTTCTCGAACGCGATATTTGGTGCGCGAACACTCGAGGGCAGATTCGGCAAATCAATAAGCTCGGCAAGGGTTTCAAGCGGCGTCATTGCCAGCGCCAAGTAACCTTCAGCGGTCTCATATACGCCGTACGGCGCCGCCAGATATCCATGCGCGGATCCCTTTTGCAACCGCCGGGGGGGGGTTTCGCCATTGTTCAAATAAGTGGTCAGGAATTCGAACTGCAAGTCCAGCAACGACTCAAGCAGACTGGTTTGCACGAATGAGCCACGGCCCGAACGAGCGTGGTGAAAAAGCGCAGCCAACAGGCCCTGAGCCAGGTTAGCACCTGCACTGATATCTGCGATCGGCAAGCCAACGGGTACCGGGCCTTGATCGGCATTGCCGTTCAACCACATGATGCCGGATCTCGCCTGAGCCAAAAGGTCCTGGCCCGGAAGATCAGCCCATTCCCCGGTGTCACCATACCCTGACACCGAACCGTAGATGATGTCTGGTTTCAGTTCACGAACCGCATCATACCCCAGCCCAAGACGGTCCATGACACCCGGTCTAAAGTTTTGAATGGCAATATCCGCCTTCAATAACAACCGGCGAGCAATCTCTAATCCCCGATCGGACTTGAGATCGAGCGCGATGCTTTCTTTGCCTCGATTGATGGCGTGGAACAGTGTCGACTCGCCGTCCACTTTGGTGTCCGACAGGTATAGATGGCGGCACAGATCGCCTTTTTCTGGGTTCTCGACCTTGATGACGCGCGCGCCCATGTCCAACAATTTGAGCGACGCGTAGGGACCGGCCAAAAACTGGCTGAAATCGACGATGGTAATCCCCTCAAGCGGCGTGCTCATCCATCACCTGTCTTCGTATTCCAGCGTATTCAGAACCGCTGCGGTGTCGGCGCCGAGTGACGGGGCGGCAACTGGGTTGATCAAAACATCGCCATCGATTCTGATCGGGCAACGTGTTGTCTTTGCTTCTTCCCCCGTTTGCGTTCGAATGGTCTGAATGGAGTCTAGCGCCCTGAAACCGTCGCTCTTGGCGAATCCTGGCCAGTCAAGGACCTCCGCGCACCAGACGCCCGCCGGTTCAAGAATGTCCAGCCAATGTCGTGCCGGACGCTGAACAAGGGTTTTGGCGACCAATCCTTTGATTTCGTTCAGATCGGAAAATGCCTGATCCTGCTCGTATGACGCTAACTCAGGTGCGCCCAGAAGTTCAGCCAGTTTTGCCAACGGTGCCATCGCAAGCGCCATATGACCGTCCAGCGTCTTGTAGACACCGTAGGGTGCGGGTTGGTATGGGTTGGCGTTGCCAATTTGGTGGCGCTGCGGTTGACGGTTATCGTCGTTCAGGAAACAGGTGAACTGTTCGAACGTGATATCGATAGCCGTTGACAACAAGTCAACCTCTACAAGCCCGCCTTTGCCCGATACCCCCCGCCTGACCAAGCATGCCAGGATACCCTGAACCAGGTTGCCTGCCGTCGCGACGTCCAGCATGGCGAAACCCGTCGGCACCGGTCCATCATTCGCGTTGCCGTTGAGCCAGGCAATGCCGGACAGGGATTGGACAAGCAGGTCCTGACCTGGTTTGAACGCCCACGGTCCGCTTGTGCCGTAACCTGACACCGCGCCATATACGATCTTTGGGTTCAATGCTTGGACATTGGCATAGTCCAAGCCAATCCGTTCCATCACGCCGGGTCGAAAATTGTGGATCATCACGTCGCTGGAGGAAATCAGCGCGCGAACCTTTTCAAGATCCGCGGGGACTTTCAGGTCGGCCGTGACGCTTTTTTTGCCCCGGTTGAAAGTGTGGAACACAAGGCTGTCACCAGCCAGCGTCTGGTCGTTCACCACCATGGATCGGCACAGATCGCCACCTTGGGGCCGCTCGATCTTGATCACTTCGGCACCCAAGTCGGCCAAGCGCAGCGCGGCAACCGGTCCAGCCAGAAATTGTGCAAAGTCCAAAACACGCAACCCGCTAAGGGGGAGGTTGTCAGCAATTTCGGTCATGAATTGATCCTTCCCGTCAGAGAGTCAACGCTGCTTCGAAGGGGCTTGAATTCAGTTTAAAGCCCAGAGATTGCGACAGTTCGGCGGCTGCCATACGGATAGTGGCTAGAGTTTCTTCTGCCGATGCCGTTTCTTTGGTTTGCCCGATGAACCCCGAGGTGATCGCAGCGGTAACGCCACGGCTATCAAAAACGGGCACGCAGAGGTTTCGCACGCCGGTGATCATCGTGCTGGGTGTATCTTCGAAACCATCTTGGCGGATCTGCTCAAGGCGCTCCTGAAGCGTTTTCTGGCTTTCGAAAGGTTGTCGCGCGATGTAGCGCCTCTGAACATCTTCACTCGAAAACGCGAGGATAACGTGCCCCGAACTGGTTTGACTTACGGGAAAAAAGGCACCGGTCCGGACAGAGTATCCGGCAGGTAGCGGGCTTTGAACTGATGCAAGAACAAGGATGTTTTCGCGGTTCAAGACACCCAAGTGGCAAGATTGCATGCTGCGCGCCGCAATTCTCTCAAGCATTGGCAGGGCGGCATGGATCAGGCGTTCCGTCGGGTCGTGCCGATGCGACAGTTCGAACATTCGCAGAGTTAATGCGTACCTATTGGTTTCTTCGTTCTGTTGCAGGTATCCACGCTCTGCCAGATAGACCACGACCCGATAGATCTCTCCCATGGTCCGGCCAAGCGCGTCCACAATATCGTTCATAGTGAGTCCGTTTGGAGACTCTGCTACCAGTTCCAGCACATCCAGCGCTTTCTCGACTGCAGGAACCGTCGACTTCTCTTTCTTTGGTGTGGCGGTAGCAACTGCGTCAGGTTTTGTCATCGGTATTGTCCTCCAAGCGAAGCCCGGAGTTTAGCCTGCTCGATCTTTGCAAAACAGAGGGACATGAGTTCATTTTCGTTGCGAAGACCCTGTTCGGAACTCAAATCCATCGCACCGCGAACCGCTGCCTTGACCGCTTGCGTCGCGACAGGCGAATAGCTTGCAATCTTTTTGGCAATTGTACGGGCGTGCGGCAGTTCCTCTCCCGGATCCACAAGGTATTCGACCATGCCCAACTGGTCAGCTTCCTCTGCCGAAAACCTGTCGCCGGTGAGGAGGATTTTCATCGCCTGGCCAAATCCGCACATTCGCGTCAGGTGCTGCGCTGCGCCTCCGGCACCATTCCAGCCCAGTTGAACTTCCGGTGCGGAAAATACGGCTGACCGCGACACAACCCTCAGGTCGCAGGCCAAAGCAATTTCAAGGCCGCCGCCCAATGTCCAGCCTTTCACCGCAGCGACGGTTGGCTTGCGAATACCAAGGATCGGGGGGATATAGTCAAACCGGTTTCGCCACGCCCAGAAATCCTCGTATCCCTCCAATGCCTTGACATCGGACCCGGCGCAAAACGCCTTGTCTCCAGCGCCTCGAAAAACCACGACATGCACGTTTTCTGCTTCGTTTGCCTCGGCGCAGCGCGCAGCAATCTGCCGATACATTTCAGGGGTCAAAGCGTTGTGCTTGGCGGGGCGGTCCAACACGATTTCCGCGACGTTTTCTTCGATCTCGATGCGCACAGAACCTACTTGGGTTTCACTCATGTTGGCCTCATTCGAATTGAAGGTCAGGCAGCCACAACGACAGTTGCGGCACGTAGGTCAGCACCAGCAGCATGCCGAACAAGACGATGTAAAAAGGAACCGATGCCTTGATGAACTGCGCGATGGACACCCCTGTAATTGAACACGTCGTGAACATCAGGGTTCCGAGCGGTGGGGTGACTCCGGCAACCGTCAGGTTGAACACCATGACGATACCGAAATGAACCGGATCGATTCCGACATTCGTCACAACTGGAACTAGGATCGGCGTCAGAAGAATAAGCGCTGCAGACCCTTCAATGAACATGCCTGCAAGGATCAACAAAAGATTGATCAGGATCAGCAAAGTGAGCGGGTTTTCGGTCAAGGCCAGCATGGCCTCAGCCACAAGTGAGGGAATCCGCTCCCATGTCATATAGAACCCAAATGCGCTGGCCGCGCAGATTACCAGCAGAATCACCGCCGTGGCCTGCATGGTCTGCTCGAGAATTGGCTGGATGTGTTTCAGCTTCAACTCACCGTAGACAATCCCGACGACCGCCGCGAACAAAACCGCCATGGCGCCCGCTTCCGTCGGTGTGAAATACCCCAGCCGAATTCCCGCAACGATGCCCACCGGCACCAACAGAGCCAAAAACGCTCCGGTGAAGGCGCGGCCCCGATCCGCCCACCGCATGGGTGCCGAAAAGGCGGGCTGCAGGTTCAGCCGGCGAGATTGCACGGCAACCGCAACCATCATCGCGGCGCAAATGACAACCCCGGGCACGATGCCAGCCATGAACAGTTTTCCAATCGAAACGTCACCCATGAAACCGTAGAGTATCAGGCCAATGCCTGGTGGAATAATGACCGAAATGATCGACGAGGACGCTGTTACGGCGGTTGAAAAAGCCGGGTCGTACCCACGGCGCGACATTTCCGGCACAAGGATCTTGGACTGCATGGCCGCGTCGGCATTCGCTGAACCGGATACGCCGCCCAGCAATGTCGAGAGCAACACGTTCACTTGTGCCAAGCCACCTTTCCAGTGTCCGGTCATCGCCTCAGCAAAGCTCATCATGCGCGACGTGATGCCGGCGTAGTTCATCACGACGCCCGTCATGACGAAAAGTGGCACGGCAAGGAGTGGGAATGAATGCGTGACCGCGACCATGCGCTGAACAAATAACTCCGGTGGCATGGCGCCCGAAATCAAAAAGAATGACAAAGCTGCAATTCCTATCGCCAGCGCGACCGGAATGCCGATACCGATACCCAACAATAATACGAGGACCGGAGCGAGTGTCACAGCACTTCCTCCGCCTGATTGGGGTCCGGCTCCTCTGCCAGTCCGAGCAACCTGAGAACCGAGGTTACCGACATTCCGGCAAAACAAATGAGAGTGGCGAGGTACACATATGAAAACGGTATATTAAGAACCGGAGAAGGCCGGGTTGCGCCTTTTCCCATCATCAGGAAGCTTAGATAAGTCACGTAGATCAGGAAGAGGCAGACGATGATTTCCCCGAGTTTTGTGATGGCCTTCTGCAATGATTCAGGCAAGGTATCGACAAGTAACGTGACCCGGATGTGTCGACCATCACGATAAGCTGTCATGGCGCCGATGAATACAACCCAGGTGAACAGGATACCGGACAATTCCGTTGTCCACACCGCTGGGCGCTCGGTGACGTAGCGGGTCAAGACGCCCCACAAAACTGTTCCGGTCAATACGGCGAGAGCCGAGAAGGATATCAGGTTTTCTATCCTTCGAATCCAATGTCCCATCCCGATCACCGCGTTGCCTCCCCATAAGGCTCAGGCACCTTGCAGCGCCTGAGCATCCTTGCCTTTCTCAGTTGTCCAGGATGGAGCGGACGTTTTCGTAGAGTCCGTCCGACCAGTCCGGAAATTTGCTGTAGACATCTGCCGTTGCGGCCTGAAAGGCCTCGACATCAACATCGCGATTGAAGGTGACGCCTTCGGCTTCAAGTTTTGAAATCCACTCCTCCTGACTGTTCATCATGAGGTCTGTCATGAAAACGCCTGTATTGATGGCTTCCTCGTTCATAATTGCCTGAATGTCCTCGGGCAGGGCCGCAAAGACATCGGCATTAATGATCAGACCCGTGAATCCTTTGAAGTGGCCGGTCAGCGAGATGACATTTTTGGTTTCGTGCAGTTTGGCACCGTAGATCGAAGGCAACGGTGCTTCGGCTCCATCGACAACTCCGGCTGAAAGCGCAGAATAGACCTCGCCCCAGGCGACTTGCGTCGGACGGGCGCCCATGGCGTTAAAGGTTTCGACCCACATGATGTTTGGCGGAGTCCTAAACGTCATGCCTGCAGTATCGTCCGGGCTGCTGATTGCCTTGTCGGAGAGCATGTGGCGCGACCCGAACAACCAGTTCAACGCCAACAGTTCGATACCAGATTCCTCTCTCAACTGGTCCTTCAACTGAGCATAAAGGTCGGAGTCGACGATCTTTTGGAAGTCACGCGGGTCATTCATCAGGTAAGGCCCCCCGAGCACACCAAAATCGGCAACGAAATCGCTCAGATAACCCGGGTCGGAAATCGTTATGATCGGTGCGCCGGCCCGGACCTGTTCGAATACTTCCGGGTTCGAACCAAGCTGCGCATTCGGGAAGATCTGGATTTCGACGCGACCGTCCGTGCGCGCTTCGACGTTTTTGACAAATTCTTCCATCGCTGCCTGCAATGGTTCTTTGTCGGATGTCACGTGTGCCAGGCGAAAAGTATAGTCCGCAGCGTTCGCAGCAAGTGGAGCTACTGCAAAAGCAGCAGCGGCAATCACATGGCCTATGCGGCCGAAATTGTACGACATTGTCTCCTCCTCAGTCGTAAGGCCCGTAAGAGCGCCGCAGCCGAATCTCAGCGTGCGGGTTGACCGTTCATAACTTAGCATAACAGTTTTCAAATACAAAAGTTATTTTTATACTTGCAAACTGTGTGCCAGTTGCGGCACTGTACCGGTGTCCAAAAAAGGCACGTGAGATGAAACTGAAGGGAATGACCTGGGATCACCCGCGGGGGTACGACCCGGTTGTCGTAGCATCGGAGGCATATGCAGCGCGCAAGGGCGTTGCGGTCTCTTGGGACAAGCGCTCTCTTCAGGCATTTGCGGATGAGCCGATTGCTGGACTGGCGGAACGCTATGACTTCATCGTGCTGGATCATCCCCATGTGGGTCAGGTCGCCGAAGCAGGTGCGTTACTGCCATTGCCGATGCCGGAAGATCCCGATGCATCGTTGGGCGGGTCGGCTGAAAGCTACTATTGGAACGGCAAGTGTTGGGCCTATGCGGTGGATGCAGCTTGCCAAATGGCGGCATACAGACCCGATATGAACAGGCCACTGCCCGTACTTTGGGAAGATTTCCTCAAGCCGGAGGCTCATCAGTTTCAGGCGATTACGCCGCTTTTGCCCGTTGACGCTTTCGACATGTTTATGACTTTGGTCGCAGGGCGTGGTGGAGAGATCATGCCTCACAATCCTGACACATTCGTTACAGAAAACAATGGTTTATACGCGTTGAACGTGATGCGAGCCCTCTACGCGCTTGGCCCATCCGAACAAATCGAGATGAACCCGATCAGCGTTCTCGAAACCCTGACCACAACGGATGAATTTGCCTGTTCTCCCTGTCTGTTCGGCTATGTAAACTATGTCCGCCCCGGGTTCCGGGATAACCGAATAGCCTATTTCGATTTGCCATTATGCGAGGGTTACTCCCTGCCTCGCGCAATCCTCGGGGGTGCTGGTCTTGGGGTTTCCGCCAAGACCCAGCACCCCGGGGAAGCCATAGAGTTTGCGCAGTGGATCACTTCGCAATCTGTTCAATCCGGGGTGTATCTGCACAATAACGGTCAGCCGGCCAACCGAAACACGTGGTTGGAGCAGGCCGGCAATCCGGATCTGGCGGGATTCTTTAAGGGCGCGTTTCACACAATTGACAACGCATGGACGCGCCCGCGCGATATCTGGTTCCTCGGATTCGTGGATGAAGTCTGCGAGATCCTGCCGGGCTATTTCCGCAAAGCTATCCCGGCAGACGACTTTCTGAGTCAGATCAACACTCTTTTTCGACACCATCTTCAAAAGGCTTGACCAATGTCTGTTGCTGTCATCACCGGGGGAAACAAGGGGCTGGGGCTAAGCCAGTCGCGCCGCTTTCTCGATGCTGGATTCGAAGTGTATGTCGTCGCGCGCAGCCGGTCCGAATTCGATACCCTGGGACAAGGCGCACATTTTGTCGATTGCGATATCGCCATTGACCGGGATGCCGCCTGGCTTGCAGAAATCCATCGCGAAACCGGTCCCATCTCCGCGCTGATCAACAATGCTGGCGTACATTTGAAGAAGCCGGTGTGGGATGTCTCTCTGGATGAACTGGATAAGGTGCTGGGTATTAACGTAGGCGCCATGTTCGCGATTTGCGGACGCTACGTGGCATTGCACCGCGACACCGGTGGGGCCATTGTCAACGTGGCCTCGATGGGTGGAATCATGGCTTTGCCATCGGCCGCAGCTTATGTCACGGCCAAGACAGCTGTAGTTGGGTTGACCCGCTCTGTCGCCGTTGATGCCGCGCCGTTCGGAATTCGCTGTAACGCGGTCAGCCCAGGCTTCATCGACACCGATATGACTCGCGCCGTTTTGGCGAAGGACCCGACGCGTCGAGAGAAGATCGAAGGCCGAATTCCGTCACACGCCTTTGGTACGCCTACCGATGTCGCCAATGCCATTTTTTATCTCGCTTCCGATCAGGCCGCCTATGTCAACGGCGCAAACCTGCCGGTCGACGGCGGGTACGCCATCGGATTTTGAGGGGGGGGGTGCAATGTCGCATATCGAAACGAAACTGACCGCAGCACGTGCTGTTTCGACTAACGATCAGGAGATCGCCGAACGCATCCCAGAAGGATACGCTCGGCTGCGAATGGCGGTGGCCAGTCTGTGCGGAACCGACCTGCACTATTTTTCGAATTTCGCAAACGCCGGTTTCGCACTTCAGAACGCTGTGACCTTGGGCCACGAAGCCTGTGCGTGGGTCATGGACTCGAACGGCTCTGGGTTACGACCCGGTCAGCTTGTAGCTTTGAATCCGATCATGAATTGCCAGGATTGCGATGCCTGTAAGCGAGGGGAAGAAAACCTTTGCACCGCGAAAAAATTTCCGGGCTCGGCCACAACCATTCCGCATCTGGACGGGTTTTTTCGCGAGGTCATAGATCATCCCGTTCGATGCTGCAGACCGGTCGCCGAACACGTTGACCCGCGCCACCTGACCTTTGCTGAACCGTTGGCCTGCGCATTGCACGCGCTGAACAAGGCTAATGTCAGCGAAGGTCAAAAAGTGTTGGTCACTGGCTGCGGCCCAATGGGTTTGCTTGCCATTGCTGGAGCCGCGGCGCGAGGTGCAGATGTCACCGCGTTGGATTTGCGTTCCAAAGCAGTCGAGGTGGCCCTGGAAGCGGGTGCGCAGTTCGGCCTGGTTGCAGGGGAGTTCATAGAATCCGATCTTGAACGGCAATTTGACGTCGTCATTGAAGCCAGCGGCGCCTTGCCCGCATTTAATACAGCGCTCAAGGCCGTGCGTCCGAAGGGGCATGTTTCAATTCTCAGCAATATCCAGCTGCGCGAAGCACAAGTGATGCTTCATCTGATTATGCTGAAGGAAATCAAAATTGTCGGTTCGTTTCAGTTCAATTCAGAGTTTGAGGAAGCGGTGCGATTGATCGAAGCGGGTTCGATCGATTTCGACGTACTGACAGCCGACACTTTTCCATTGGAGCGCACAGCAGACGCTCTGGAATTGATGGCAAGCGGTGGCGCGTATGGAAAGATCATAATCCTTGGCGAGGTTGGCTGAGGCGAGATTTAACGCGACCTGTCTGGAGGACGGCAGGGTGGCGGGAAAGCAGGGTGGAGGACAATGACTGAGACTTTTGATTACATCGTCGTTGGGGGTGGATCGGCCGGATGTGTGGCCACTTCTCGGCTGGTCGAAAGCGGTGCGAACGTGTTGCTGTTGGAAGGCGGGTTTCATCATCGCCATCCGCTTTTGGACATGCCGCCGGGCGTCTTCAAGCTGCTCAAGAATGACTCGAAGTTCTTTAAGAACCATATGTCCATTCCACAGCCTCATTTGAACGGGCGCCAGGCAAAGATACCTCAAGGCAACGTGCTTGGCGGCGGATCAACTGTTAACGGTCAGGCCTACGTGCGCGGGCGTCCAAGTGACTACAACGAATGGAACGAAATCCTGCGCGGCAACAACGACGCGGTCAGTTGGGACTGGGAAGACGTTTTACCGCATTTCAAGCGCTTGGAAGGAAACAAGAAATTCAATGACGAATTGCACGGTTGCGACGGGAAACTGATTGTCTCCGACCCGGGTTACATTGACGACATGGCCCGATGGTTTGTTCAAGCCATCCAAGCGCAGGGAGAGCCATTTAATCCTGATTTCAATGGCAAAAACCAGCGCGGCGTTGGCTATTTTCAGTTCACATACAATCATGGGCAGCGGATTTCGGCTGCTTACGCCTTTATCGACCCGTTGAAGAACAGCCCAAACCTGACGGTTCGGCTGAATGCGCAGGTTCAGCGAATTCTGATCGAAGGGAAGCAGGCGGTAGGTGTCGTCTACAAAGACAAATCCGGAGCCGAACACACGGCGAGAGCTGATGGCGAAGTGCTTCTGACGGCAGGGGCGCTGATCACTCCAAAACTCCTGATGCTGTCGGGGTTGGGTCCGGCGGACCACCTGCAATCGCACGGAATAAAGGTAGAGGAAGACCTGCCGGGTGTTGGGCAGAACCTAAAGGATCATCCGGACGTGTCCGTCGTGGCTCGGGCCAATGGTCCATATGGGTATTGGGGGCAGGATCGCGGCTGGAACATGATCCGCAACGGTCTTGAGTTCAAACTCTTCGGGCGCGGCAAAATAACGACAACTGGGTTGGAGGCGGCCTGTTTTTTGAATCCAACCGACCCCGAAGCCCCGCCGACCCACGAAGCCTATTGCATACCCGTGATGTACTTGAATGACGAACAGCTCAGGGACATCAAAGAGGATTACGGCGTTTCAATTCAGATGGTTCTGTTGAAGCCGCATTCCACCGGCGATGTCAGGTTGGCCTCGGCCGATCCGGCCGACATGCCGCTGGTGAACCCCAACTTCCTGGCTGATCAACGTGACATGGACGAAATGATCAAGGGGTTGCGGTATTTCCGGCGGACTATGGATACCGAGCCTCTGGCCAGCAAGATCGACGAGGTCGTCGCACCTCTGGACATGTCAGACCAGGGACTTACCGAACATTGCAAGAAAGTCGTCAAGACGAATTTCCACCCGGCTGGCACCGCCAAAATGGGCGCGGATGGCGACAAGATGGCTGTCTTGGACGCGCGGATGCGTGTCCGAGGCATCCAGGGGCTGCGTATTTGCGACATGTCCGCTGTCCCTGAGATTCCGGCCGGAAACACCAACGCCCCTGCAATGATGCTGGGTGACCGGTGCGCAGACATGGTTTTGGGGGCTTTGTGATGATAATTTTCGGCCCCAGGTTCAGCGTTTTGTACGACGATAAGTCGATTTTGCAAACTTTTCTTGACAACTCGGCAAAGATTAGGTCCTCTTGCATTGTGTTTGGTCGTACCAAATGGTGCGAATGGAGGAGCGGGGGATCAAATGCCTAACTTCGGAAAACTCCTGCGAGAGAAAAACATCATCTTTGTAACCTTGGCTCTGTGCCTGGTGTTCTTCCTGATCAGCCCCCGCTTCATGAGTATCGAGAACATGTCGGCAATCTCGCGTCAGATCGTTCCCATCGGTCTCATCGCATTGGGTCAGTTTTTTGTCGTCGTATCCGGCAATATCGACCTGTCGATGGGGATGGGGTCAGTTTTGTTCGCTATTTTGTTGGGTGTTTGTTTTGGTCTGACCGGGGGCGTGGCAATCGGTATTTTGGCCGTTATTGCGGCGTCATTGGCCGTCGGTTTTTTCAATGGTGTCTTGGTCGCCAAATTCAAGCTTCCAGCCTTCATCGTAACGCTTTCGATGCTTTTCATGGCGCAAGGCCTGTCGGGGCTCATTATTCCGCGCGGGCAGCAGATTTTTCTGATGGGCGGGTTCTTTCGCTTCGTGGGGTCAGAAAAATTCATGGGCTTTTACTGGTCGTTCCTGTTTCTCGTCGCCCTCTTCGTGCTGGCCTACGTCGTTTACAACCACACGCGTTGGGGCTCATACATCGTCGCAATCGGCAATAGCGAAGAGAACGCAAAACTGGCCGGGATCAACGTCGATCGGGTCAAGATCGGCATCTTTATGTTCTCTGGTCTTTGCAGCGGTTTTGCCGGGATCATGCTGTCGACGCGGATGGGCTTTGTTCAGCCCGGCCTGGATGGCAATGGGCTGCTGCTGGATGGCATTGCGGCGATAATCATCGGCGGAACTTTGATTTTGGGTGGGCGCGGCACCATCGGTGGGGCTTTTTGGGGGCTTCTGTTCATTGGTGTCATCAACAACTCATTGAACCTGCTGAACGTCGAAGACGTCTGGCACCAGGTTTTCAAAGGCGTGGTCATCCTGGCGGCGCTCGGCGCGAACTGGTTGCTTTGGCAATCCCGCCAAGCAGAAGCGCACTGAAAAGAGAAGCAACTACACCGAAAAAAGCCGGATCAGCCGGATCATGAAACGGATTAATATGGAGGAGATAATCCAATGAAGTTATCCAAAACGTTGGCGGCCACCACCGCCCTTGTTTCCGCCTTAGGTGCAAGCGCCGCATTGGCAAACGATGCCCTTGATATCGTGTTCATCAACGATGGACATGTTGCACCTTATCATGTGGCTTGGCTGTCCGGGTTCGAAGATGCGATCAAAGCCTATGACGAGGCATTCGACGACGTGAAGGTCACGGGGCGCTGGCTGTCCGCAGAAGGCTCGCTGGAGAAAATGATTCAGCAGGCGGAAGTGACGATAAATGAAAAGCCCAACGTCATGTTCGTCAACGCGATCAACGTAGACGCGTTCGAACCGCTGGTTGCCAAGGCGCAGGCCGAAGGAATTACATGGATCGCCGTTCATTCACCAATGGAAAGCGCCGATTACAGCTTCACTTTGGGTGATGTAACGAACGGAACGAACCAGGGTATGGCCATGTGTGCTCTGTCGGGTGGCGAACCCTATAAGGTCGGTATCATGCTGGGGCAGGCTGGTAACCCATCGGGTGAAGCCCGCCGCGAAGGTATCCTGAAAGGTATCGCCACCTGCGACAACGTAGAAGTCGTGGCCGAGCAACCTGCGGACTGGGATACGGTCAAAGCACAGTCGATTGCGGAAAACTGGTTGACGCAATTCCCGGATCTCAATGCAATCTCCGGGGTGACAGATGGTTACATGTACCCTTCAATCGCCATCGCGGAAAACAGCGGCCGCACGGATCTGCATTTTTACGGATATGACGGCGATATCCCGATCATGCAGCAAATGCAGGATGGAAACGTAAAGGCGGATATCCTGCTTTCCGGTACGCGCGAGGGTTGGAATTTCGTCCAGATGGCCTATCGCATCCACAAAGGCGAAACACCTGAGAAAGTCTATGATTTCTTCACGCCGCTGGTTTTGACGGAAGAAAATCACAAGATCGCCTTGGAAAACGGTTTTCCCGAGGATGTTGAGGTCTACTACGTCGATCAGGCTTTGGAGGTCGCCCAAAACGGCTACCTGGAATTTGGCCCCGATAGCGTAAAGTAATCCCAGACACTGTCGGCACCCTCACAGGTGCCGGCGTGCCTCCGATTGGGAAACACAAAAGATGACAAGTACAACTATGGCTCCTGTATCAAGCACCAAAAAGAGCCTCGACGGTCTGACCCTACGGTATTTGGTTCTGATCGGGCTGATCGTGATTGCCTCGGTCGGGTTCAGTCTTGCCAACGAAAACTTCTATTCGCTGGCGAACATCGGCATTCTGTTACGGTCGATCGCGGTCCTGTTCCTGCTCTCGATGGGCATGACGTTTGTCATGTTGACAGGGGGTATCGACCTCAGCGTCGGTTCAAACGTTGCCTTCGCTGGCGGGGTTGGCGTTATTGCCTTGACCACGACCGGTAGCGCGTTGATTGGATTTGGCGCCGCTATTCTTGCTGGCATGGCTATCGGCGCAGTAAACGGTGTCTTCATTGGGCGGTTAAAATTATCGGCCTTTATGGTGACTCTGGCGACATTTGCATTGGCGCGCGGTTTGGCGCTGGTGATCTATGATGCCAACTCGATCAATGTCTCGAATCCGACGTTTTTGTGGTTGGGCGGTGTCAGCTGGGGCAACATGCCGGTCGTCATTCCGTTTGTCGCGCTTGTGTTTGTGGCGCTGTCCATAGTTCTGTACAAGACAACCTTTGGTCGAGACGTTTATGCGGCGGGTTCGAACTTTGCGACCGCCTTTGTTCTGGGTCGCCGCCCCGAGCGGACACTAGTCTGGGTATATGTACTGTCAGGAGCACTGGCCGGGCTGTCCGCCATTATTACCGTGGGGCGGGTTTCGTCGGGTCAACCCTGGGCCGGTCTGTACTTGGAATTTGATGCGATTACGGCTGTTATCCTGGGTGGCACGTCGCTGTTCGGTGGCCGAGGAATGCTGTTGGGTACAATTCTCGGCGTGCTGCTTTACGGTATTATCATCAACGGTCTCGTCCTCACCGGAACCAACCCGTACCTGCAAAGCCTGATCAAAGGCATGATCCTTTTGGGCGTCGTGCTGCTGGACACCTATACGCAGCGGGGTAAATCGGCATGAAAAACCGGATCGATATGAAGGGCATCGGCAAGAGCTTCTTTGAAAATCGTGCGCTCGACAACGTCGATTTTTCGTGCATTTCGGGCGAAGTTCACGCCCTGGTCGGGCTGAACGGAGCCGGGAAATCCACGTTGATGAAGGTGCTCGGCGGTGTCTATCACAAAGATGAGGGCGTGATCGAACACAACGGGCGTCCGATTGAAATAAATGCTCCTGCCGACGCCGGCAATGCAGGGATTTCGATGATCCATCAGGAACTGTCACTGATCAACGAACTGACCGTGGCAGGTAATATCTTTCTTGGTCGCGAATTGAAGCGGGGTGGTACTCCGTTTCTCGACAAGCGCGAGATGGCGCGACAGGTCAAGAAACAACTGGACCGTTTCGGACTGTCGCTGAACCCGAACAGACCCGTACGCGATCTGAATTCAGGTGAAAAGCAGATCGTCGAGATCATCCGCGCGCTGATGTCCGATAGCTGGCTGATCGTGATGGACGAACCTACATCTGCCCTGTCCGAAGAAGACAAGGACCGCTTGTTCGAGTTCATCGGCCGGATGAAGGCCGAAGGTATCGCGATCATCTACATCTCGCACCATATGCCAGAGATTTTCTCGATCGCTGAACAGGTTACGGTCATGCGAGATGGAGTCATCGTCCTGTCGGAGCGTACTTCGGATACAACCGAAGACGCCGTTATACATTCAATGACCGGCGAAGAATTGGAGCATTTCGTCAAACCGCACAAGGAAATCAATGGCCAACCGCTACTGTCCGTGCAGGCGCTTTGCAAAGCGGGATCCTATGATCAAGTTTCGCTAGAGGTCCGACCGGGCGAAATCGTGGTTATGACCGGGTTGCGCGGTTGTGGGGCGCCAGAATTGGCCAAGGCCATCTTCGGACTGGACGGCGACTATCAGGGTTCGATCCATTACAAGGGACAACCGCTCAGACCCGGGCGCGGACCGTCCGCTGCAGTGCGTGAAGGTATGGGGTTAGTGACCGAGAACCGAGACAAGAACGGCATTCTGCCGCCTTTGTCCGTGCGGGACAATATCGCTTTGCCGTTTCTCGAAAAGTCTGTCCGAGGGGGGATCATCGACGGCGCCTACATTGATAGGGTGGTGGAAAAAGCAATCCAGGATACCTCGACTAAAACATCGTCTCCCGAGCAGGAAATTCGTTTCTTGTCAGGCGGAAACAAGCAGAAGATCTGTTTTTCGCGTTGGTTGGATGAAGACCTTGAATTGTTGATCCTGTTGGAGCCCACTCGTGGCATCGATGTGCATGCCAAGGCTGACATTTACCGGATAATCGAAGATCTGGCCGAACGCGGCGTCGGAATCCTGATTCTGTCATACGAGATCGATGAGGTCATCATGTTGGCGGACCGGGTCCTGACGCTCTATCAGGGGCGCAGTGTGTCGGAATACGTGTACCCGGACTTCGAGAAAGACCAGATGCTTGCAGATATGGCAGGTGCCGGTCAGCCGCACTAATCGAAAAAAGGGGAGAACCGCCGTGTTCTACAAATGCTTCATCGACAATGAATGGGTCGAAGCGGCCAACGGTGCCCGCATGGACGTGCGTAATCCGGCAACCGGCGAGGTTTGGGCCGAAGTGCCAGCCTGTACAAAAGAAGAGGTCAACCGCACGTTGGAAAGCTCCGCGCGAGCTCAGAAGGATTGGGCGCAGCTGCCGCCAATTGAACGTGCCGCCTACATATACAAGATCGCCGAGGGTATCGAGCGTGAACGGACCCTATTGGAAGAGCTGTTGGTCAAGGAACAGGGCAAGACGCGCGCCGAGGCTGCCGGAGAGGTCACCGACACCATTCGCTATATGACATATTCCGCCGAAGCGGCGCGGCGCTTGCGGGGTGATATTTTCCCGTCTGATAACCCGCGTGAACAACTCTTCATCTACAAAGTGCCCTACGGTGTAACTCTGGGTCTTTGTGCCTATAACTATCCGCTCGCATTGATCGGACGCAAAGCCGGGCCTGCATTGGTGACGGGCAACTCAATGATCCTGAAACCGCATGAAGCAACGCCGGTAACGGCTTCGGTGTTCTGCCGGATCGTCGAAGAAGCAGGTCTTCCACCGGGGGTCATTAACATGGTCACGGGTACTGGCGCTGAGGTCGGTGCGCCGCTGGTTGAAAGCCCGATTGTGCGGCTGATCACCTTGACAGGCTCGATCCGGGCGGGGCAGGCGGTGGCGCAGGCATCAGCCAAGAATATCACTGCACTCTCGCTTGAGCTGGGGGGCAGCGCACCCTTCATCGTGCTCAAGGATGCGGATATTGATGCTGCAGCAGAAGCCTGTGCGATTGCCCGTTTTGCCAATGCAGGGCAAGTGTGCATTTGTTCGGAGTCCGTTCTGGTCGAAGAGCCAATCGCTGCAGAGTTCACCGAGAAGCTGCTTGCCCATGTTGCCAAGATCAAGGTGGGTGACCCAATGACAAATGGCGGAATGGGGCCAATTACAACTCCGGATGCACTGGAGCGGGTGGAAAAGATCGTTGCCGACTCGGTTGCGGGTGGGGCCGAGATTGCCGCCGGTGGAAAGCGGCCCGAGGGTGAGGCATACGCGAAAGGCAATTGGTACGAACCCACCGTATTGATCAAAGCATCACCCGACACCGCTGCAGTGCGCGAAGAAATCTTCGGGCCGGTTCTGCCAATCGTGCAAGTGGCCGATTACGAAGAAGCGCTTTCAATTGCCAATGACCGACCCGACGGACTGTCCGCCTATTTGTGGACCCAGAATCCGTCTGTCTACATGGACGCCATACAGCGCCTTGAAACCGGAACGATATTTCTGAATTCCGGAATCATCGGCTACATTCAGGGCTACCATAACGGCCACAAGCTGAGCGGTGTGGGCGGTGAGGACGGCGTATATGGGATCGAAGGTTATTTGCAGAAACGCACGGTCTACCAAAAATACTAAACGAAACCAAAACAGAGAAACGGCAGGAACGTTGAGGGCGACCGATTAATCAAGCCGCGTCCGGAATAATCGCGCCGGGGTGCTGAATAACTTGACTGGCAAGATTATGGCCCGCGCGCGCGGCGTCCAGATCGCCATAGCCTTGCACAATCGCTGCGATATAGCCTGCGTTGAAACTGTCACCAGCAGCCGTGCTGTCAACGACTTTTACCACGCTACTTAAACCATCTGGCGTATTGCCTGAACTCAGGTCCACCGGGCCTTCTGCCCCGCGCTTCAGGGCACCTCGTGACACTCCAGTGGTTTTCAAACGCTTTAGGACGTCCAGTGAGCTGGCGTCCCCAAAAAGGGACATTTCATCATCGGCCGAAGGCAGCGCGATATCAGCGCGCGCCCACATCGCGTCATTGACCTGTCGCGCCACATTGGTGGATTCCCACAGGCGCGCTCGGTAATTGCTGTCATAAACCAGAGTTCCACCATTCTTGCGGAAGTCATCTGACCAATCGATGATCTCATTTCGAATGCGCTGAGGTAGGATTGCCATCGAAATACCAGTCAGGAAGATGAGATCGAACTGATCAAGGCTGTCCAGCGTTACGTGACATGGATTTTGAAACAGGCTGCGAGCCGCTGCGGCAGAGCGCCAATAGTAGAAACTGCGTTCGCCCATCTCGTCGGTTTCTATTGCATAGAGCCCCGGCATCTGACTTTCCCGCCGCTCGACAAAGTCAGTGTCGAGCCCGTGTGAACGCATTGCCGTGAGAATGCGGTCAGAATATGGATCAATGCCCAAGGCGGTGACGTATGACACAGAGGCGGCATCGCCGCGCAGTTGTCTTGCCAAATAGACAGCTGTGTTATACGTATCCCCGGCAACGCCCAGCGTTGCAGCGTTGTCCTTGCCGGCTATCAGTTCGATCATCACTTCTCCGATGCACGCAATGCGGCGCAGCGGGCGTTTAGACTGGCGCAATTATAGATCCTCGAAAGTCGAAGAGACCTGGTTCCAGGCATTTTTGAGATGTGCGGACATTGCAGTTTCGGCGGCGTCTGGATCACGCATCATGATGCCCTCCAGGATGGCAGTGTGGGCGCGAAAGTTTTCTCGATTGCGATCGGGCAGGCGAGGCATTTGTGACCACTGCGGCTCCAGCCAGGCCACAAATGCCTTGTGGATTGCAGGCAGTACCGGGTTTCTGGGGATCTCGTACAGAACCCTGTGAAACGCCATATCTGTCGCGTAAAAGAGCTGGCTGTCATCGATGGCCGAACCATTCGCGTCGAGCGCGGTTTTCAGATTGGCCAGGTCATCCTTGCTGGCCAAAACAGCAGCTTGCCGGGCAAGAGACACTTCGATCATGACGCGGGAATCGAACAGGTTTTTGACGCCGCCGGGTTCAGTCAGAAGATGGGTCACAATCCCGCTGATTGCGTCAACCGCCGTATCAAAACTGGGCTTGCGTACAACTGGACGATGGCGCGGCCTGGCCTCGATCAATCCGCGCGAAGACAGTACACGAACGGCTTCGCGAACTACCGTGCGAGATATACCGAATTCTTCCATCAGGTTGCGTTCCGGCGGAAGTGGTTCGCCATCGGCCAGGTGGCCCGAATGCACACGATTTTCGATTTCACGGACGACCTGATCGGCTGCCCTGCCTGCTGCTTCTTGTTCGGCCATCCTGGTACTCCTGAATATTCCCGGGCTTAGGGCCGCCTGCACGGCCCTGGTCCATCGACGCTTAATAGGCGTCATGCTTTTGTACGATAAAAACCCAGAGAAGCGCAATAAACTTGACAAAAATTCCGACAATTGGTTACGTAGCTTCAGTTTGGTCGTACCAAAAGAGAATTCTATGAACGCTTCCCACGCCGACTATCAGATTGTCAATTCCCGGGTTCGGTTGTTCGAAGTGCCCTTGGCCGAAGTATTGACCGACGCCAAACACGGCGATCACACGCATTTCGAACTGATCTGTGTAACTGTGCGCCTGAAGGATGGGTCCGAGGGAACCGGGTACACCTATACGGGCGGAAGAGGCGGGCGTGCGATTGCCGCGATGATCAAGTTCGATCTGGCACCGTTCCTGATCGGGTGGGATGCCACCCGTGTCGAGGAACTCTACGAGGCAATGCAGTGGCATGTTCACTATGTCGCGCGCGGCGGCATCGCATCATTCGCGATCTCTGCAATTGACATCGCGCTCTGGGATCTTCGTGGCAAACGAACGGGCCAGGCTCTGTGGCAAATGGCCGGAGGGACCTCGGACCGGTGCCGGGCCTATGCGGGAGGCATCGATCTGAACTTCCCGCTTCCAAAGCTGCTGGACAGCATTCGCACTTACTTGGAGAGGGGGTTCAATGGCGTTAAGATCAAGGTCGGCCAACCAACTCTGGCCGAGGATGTATCCCGCGTTGAAGCTGTGCGCCAACTTATCGGGCCAGACATCACTTTCATGGTCGATGCGAACTATTCGATGACCGTGGACGAAGCCATAGTCGCTGCCGAAGCATTCAAACCTTATGATATTACATGGTTCGAGGAGCCAATTATCCCTGATAACTACAAGGGGTTCGGCCGCATCGCCGAGGTCACGGGCGTTCCACTGGCGATGGGTGAGAATCTCCATACGATCCACGAGTTTGAATACGCGTTTGAGGACGCCAGGTTGAGCTTCATCCAGCCCGATGCTTCAAACTGCGGCGGAATCACAGGCTGGATGAAAGTTGCGAAGCTCAGCCAGGCCTACGGTATCCCAGTATGCTCGCATGGCATGCAGGAACTGCATGTCAGCCTGGTATCCGCGCAACCAAATGCTGGCTGGATAGAAGTCCATTCCTTCCCGATCGACGAATATACGAACCGCCCGCTATTGGTTGAGGAACACTTGGCCGTGGCACCCTCGACGCCTGGCATTGGCGTGACGTTCGACTGGGCAAAACTGCAAGCTGCACATGAGGGCATCAAAAATGAGTGCTGAACCCATCAGAGCCGCATATTACCGTGGTGACCGGACATTCGCTGTCGAACAATCAAAACCTGCGGAGCCTGGCCCCGACGAGGTTCGTATCCGCATCGCGTATTGCGGAATCTGCGGGACCGACATGCACGTCTATCACGGCAACATGGATGCCCGCGTTGGCAAGAACCGCGTTATTGGGCACGAAATGTCCGGCGTTGTAGAAGCGGTGGGAGCGGGCGTTTCGTCAGGTCTGCTAGGCCAGAACGTTGTGGTTCGGCCCCTGGATCACTGTGGCGACTGTCCTGCATGCAAGGCCGGACACAAGCATATCTGCCACAACCTGAAGTTTCTGGGCTTGGATACTGACGGTGCAATGCAGGAGCTTTGGGTCGTACCGTCACACACAATTCACGTGCTTCCGGCCAATCTGCGCCTTGATCATGCAGCACTCATTGAACCCGTGGCCGTCGCTTGCCACGATGTGCGCATGTCAGGTCTTTTGCCCGGTGAAGATGTCGTGGTCATTGGCGGCGGGCCTATCGGTGTTCTGGTCGCCATGACAGCTCGGGATGCAGGCGGGCGGGTGGTGATTTTCGAGGTCAACCCGAACCGTCTGATGATTGCCGAAAAACTGGGTTTCGAGACACTGAACCCGACAGTGGTCGATCTGGTTACAAAGAGCAATTCATGGACAGGCGGAAAAGGCGCCGACGTGGTGTTCGAAGTTTCCGGCACCCAAGCGGGCGTTGATGCCATGACAGCGGTTGCTGCCACGCGTGCACGTATCGTTATGGTGGCAATCCATGCGCAGAAGCCGCAGATTGACATGTTTCAGTTCTTCTGGCGCGAACTAAAGCTGATCGGCGCACGAGTCTACGAACCCGAAGACTATGAGAAGGCCATATCGATCATTGCGTCAGGCGGGGTAGACGCCGAAACGCTCATAACTGATGTCGCACCATTGAGCGACATCCAGTCTGCGTTCGAAGCTCTTGATCGCAGCCCCACTGCGATGAAAAGTCTGATCAAGGTCGGAGAGAGGCAATGAGCATACTGAAAGACTTTGATCTCGCCGGTAAGACGGCGCTGGTAACCGGATGCAAACGCGGCATTGGTCGCGGGATAGCCGAAGCTCTGGCTGAGGCCGGCGCCGATATCATTGGTGTTTCTGCAACCCTGCCAGCGGATAGTGAGGTAGAGCAAGCCGTACGTAGTCGGGGCCGCGAGTTTTCAAGATATCGGTGTGACTTCTCGGATCGTAACGCTGTGATGGCCTTTGCATCTGAATTGAATGCGGACGGCCATCAACCGGACATACTGGTCAACAACGCAGGCACCATAAGACGCAAACCTGCAGCCGAACATCCGGACGAATGGTGGGACGAAGTGATCGAGGTCAATCTGTCCGCTCAGTTCATCCTGTCCCGCGAGATCGGAAAGGGCATGATTGATCGTGGGTCAGGAAAGATCATCTTCACAGCTTCGCTCTTGACGTTTCAGGGTGGAATTACGGTTCCCGGCTATGCTGCCTCCAAGGGGGGAATTGGGCAATTGACCAAGGCGTTGGCGAACGAATGGGCTCCGAAAGGTTTGAACGTCAACGCCATTGCCCCTGGATATATCGCAACCGACAACACGAAGGCCCTGCAAGAAGATGCGGTCAGAGCAAAATCCATCCTGGAACGTATACCGCAGGGCCGGTGGGGCACACCTCGCGATTTCGCCGGACCTGCCGTCTTCCTTGCCTCTGCTGCCTCGGACTATGTTAACGGTGAAATCCTGGTCGTTGATGGCGGTTGGATGGGTCGTTAGAGACGGCTTTTTGGAAAGTTGTGAACGCAGCAAGTTGGCTTGGCGATCGCAGTGAACTTAGGCGGCAGAGATGTGTCGCAAGCTTTAAGCTACAATTGACAAGCACGCGGGTTATGACGTTTGTTTTTTAGCACATAGTCCTCTGGTAGTTTTTGGCTTGATTACATTAATAGGCTGCCCATTCCCTGAGGACGTGGTTTTACACGCAGTGTACTTCTGTATGCAGTACACAGTGTCATAGGTTTTGTTGCAAACTTTTGACCATTGGAGCTGTGCAGGTTAGGCGGTGGCCGGCCAACCGAATTCACCAGTTGAAAGCCAGCTCATGATCTCCTTCAAAGGCGCGCAATAATCGGATCGCCAACTCCATCCATGTAATCTTCGAAGAAATTTGCAACAGAACCATCCGCATTGCCTCAATCATGGCGTGGCTCAGCCTGCTTATTCCAGCCTCAGATAGATGTACCGTAATCCGAGAGACACGCGAAAGGTCTGCGGACTCCTTCTTAAACGTGCCAATTACATGGCTGGCCATTCCAAGCTGCTCTGGCTTCACGTTATCTTCCAACTCAATTGGGAATCGCAAATTGCATAAGAAGCGGTGCATGTGTCAATCATATGCTTCAGCCTGAGGGTCAATCGATTGAGTGTTGCAAAAACCAACGACAATGCCCAGGAGGCGCATGGTTCAGAACGCGTGCCAATCACCGGGCCGTAAAGTGACGCTTTCACCGGGCGCCAGGCGCAGTTTCTCACCCGGACCAAAGCTGTGGCGGATGCCGTCCAACCAAACTACTCCGCCGCGGTCTTCTGCAAACCGACCCGCGTCATCAGAGCCGAAGAGTTCAACGACCAGGGTTGCGCCGCCGCGGTTGATGATATCTTCAGCCTTTAGAACATGCGTATGCATGGGCGACAACTGATCCTGCCGTGAAATCAACAGCTTCTCGGCATAGCACATGCCTCCACCCTTGGCCAAATCACTCTGTAAACCGTTGCGCAGCGTGAAAAGAAACAGGCCCATCCTATCAAAATCACCGTCACCGTAATCGGTGATATCCCAGCCTCAACGCGCGTCGATCACGTGCCGGGCATCACTTTCACTCGCCTTGAACTCCTCGGGTGTCCAATAGGCGAAAGGTGGCAAAGTGAAACCGTGAGAGCGAATTACGTCGTTCGCGTGCGCCATAATCTCGTTGATGCGTGAACGTTTCATGCGGGCACTTTTTGAACCTTAAGGATTTCGATTACCATTGCGGCCGTCCAAGTAAAGTTTTCGCCACCACATGGCTCGCCGCTGACAGGATCATAGTATTCCGCAAAGCCGCTTTTCTTGATGAGGCGCAAGCTGTCAGCCAGAATGCGTTGCGCAATAGCGTTCTGCCCCGACAAGTTCAGACCCTCTGCAATCATATAGTTCACGACCAACCATGTCGGTCCACGCCAATAGCGTTTGCTGTCAAAGGCGTCGTCAGCCGGGTCGTGACTGGGCACCAGATAACCACATCGCTCGGCCAACAAGTTGATCCTTTGCGCGAGCGCTTCAGCGCGCCCGTTAGGCACGCGTGCAATTGCCGCAAGTAAGCCACCAACCGTTGGCGTGTCCTGCAAGCTCCTCGCGGCGCGGTTGTAACACGAGTATTGCCCAAGCATTGGATTCCATAGGTTTTCCAGCGATGCGCGACCCTTGGCAGCCATTTTACGGGCTTCAGAAGCCATCGACGGAATTCCCAAGATGTCTGCCAAATCCGCGACATCGTCGCAGGACCGTATCAGGATGGCGTTAAAGCCCGGATCAACCAGTCGGAAAGGTGAAGCGTCGTGGAGTTTCGCGTTGTCCCATCCCAATTCGCGGAAGTGCTCAACCAACCAGATATACCTTTGGTACTGATCATCCGTTGGGCGATGATCGGGATTGGCATGTGTCGTATCGCGTCGCATGAAAGGGGTTACACCCTCTGTTGGCACAGCCTCTAACCCTTCGTCCCAATCTATAGAATTGTCCCGACCAGACTCCCATGGGTGGATGATCGCCACCAGACCAGTGCCTTCGGGATCCCGGTTTCGATAAAACCACTGATGCCATGCATGGACTTTGGGTAAGAGCTTGGCCAGACGGGCACGTGCGACTGCATTGTCATCAGAACGACCGTAAAGCTTGCGTAATGCCAAGCCCGCGACCGCCGGCTGGGTTATGCCGGTCGTGGGCACAACTTGGCCGGTTTGCCAGACGTCAGGTCCGGGGAAATACCCGTCGTCAGGTTCGTGGAAAATGATATGGGGCACCATACCGTCATCCCACTGATGCGCCATAAGTGTCTCGACTTCGATCCAGGCTCGGTCCATGTCAAAATGCGAAAAGCCAAGTGCGGACAGAGCGCTGTCCCAGTTCCATTGGAAGGGATAGAGGCCGTGGGTGGGCACTGTATAGCCGCCCCGGTCATTCCCTTCCATGATGCCGCGGGCCTGATCAATCAGCGCTTGGCTCATCCTGCTTCTCCTTTAGGCGACGGCCAGAGTGGTTTCCGAGTCAAACCAGCGTCCCCTGCCCTCTTGGGGCGCCAGCGTCAGTACGTCGCCAGGTTTTACGCTGAGCTCACTGTCCAGAACAGCGCGGAACTGGTGTCCGTCGACATCACAAGTCACCAGCAAATGTGCGCCCAAAGGCTCAACGACCTTAGCGCGCGCACCAAAGCCCGCATCAGCAACGCGCAGATCTTCCGGGCGAATGGCCCACTTCAGATCTTTGCCACTTGCCGGTCCGTCAAAGTTCTGTCCTGCCACTGTCCAGCGACCGGAGCCCGCAGCTTCAGCGGGGAGGAAATTCATCGGTGGATTGCCAATGAAACTGGCCACAAACTCGGCCGCTGGATCCCTGTAAACCTCGATGGGCGAGGCTGCCTGAACGATTTTGCCCTGATGCATGACGCTGATCCGGTCGGCCATGGACATGGCTTCGACCTGGTCGTGGGTCACATAGATGGCGGTGGTTTTGCTTTCGGCCAAAACGCCCTTTAGCTCAGCCCGCATTTCCATCCGCAACAGTGCGTCCAGGTTAGATAGCGGTTCGTCCATCAGGATCACATCAGGCTCCATCGCCAACGCCCGGGCAACTGCTACACGCTGGCGTTGTCCGCCTGACAGCTCGCCCGAATAGCGCGTCAAGAGCTGCTCGATATGCATCAGCCCCGCGGTGCGCTCGACCCGACGCTTAACTTCGTCATCGGGCAATTTTTGCATCCGCAGACCAAAGCCAATGTTCTCGAACACTGTCAGGTGCGGAAAGACCGCATAGTTCTGGAACACCATCGAAATGCCGCGATCTTTGGGCGACAGGTGATCCACGCGGCGCCCGCCGATCCAGACTTCGCCGGTTGTGGCCGTCTCAAGACCAGCGATGATACGCAAAAGCGTAGACTTACCACAGCCCGAGGCCCCAAGAAGGACCATGAACTCTTGGTCTGCGATGGTCAGGTTGATGTCGTGAAGAGCTTGGTAAGATCCAAAGTTCTTGGCGACGTTCTTGATCTGTATTTCAGCCATAACAGTTTCCTTTCAGCCACCGCTCAGCGGTTGGCAATGCCCCACATGGCAAAGAGATATTTACGCACAGCGAAGATGAAGATCAGCGCAGGCACCACGAGGATGAAGCCGCCTGCGAATTTCAGGTGCAGCGGTGCTTCGCCAAGGGTCTGCAACAGGAACGCGGGAAGCGTCCGGTTCTCGATGGTCAGCACGGCAGCCGCGAATACCTCGTTCCACGAAATCACGAAGGCAAAGATCGCCGAGGCCGTGATACCCGGCAACACCAGTGGCAGGATCACCTTGGTAAATGCAGTCAGACGCGTGCAGCCCAAAGTCCAGGCAGCTTCCTCCAACTCCAGCGGAATGCCCGAGAAGAGCGAGAAGGTAATCAGAACCGCGAAAGGAATCGCCAGGGTCGTGTGCACAAGAGACAGGCCAAAGGCCGTGTCATCCAACCCTGTGCGTATAAAGAGAACTGCAAGGGGAAGCGCCAGAAGCGGAAGCGGGAAAGCCCGCGTCAGCAAGATCAGCAACCTGAACAGCTCTTTCCCGCGGAATTCAAACCGAGAGAGGGCGTAGCCTGCCGGCGCTCCGATGGTGATTGACATCACCATCGTCAGCACAGCAACCACAACCGAGTTCCACAGAGCCATCAGCATTCCCTGGAACCCCATGAAGAAGTTTATGGATCCCATATTGAACTCCGGAAAGAAGCTCTTCGGGAAGCTGTTCACCGTTTCCGGTGAAGACATTGTGTTCACGAACAAAAGGTAGAGGGGAACAATTACCCAAGCACACAGCAAGATCACTCCGGCCCGGTAGACCCCCCTGCCCGCCTTGCGGGCATCAGGGGCTACAACATCAGCTACAGCGGTCATATCGTTGCTCCTTTCGGGACACGCAGTGCGCGCATGATGAGCAGAGTAAAGACGATCGAGATAATCAGAACGATGATTGCTAGTGCGGCAGCTGCTCCGCCATTTTGCAGGTCAAACTGATAAGCGTAGATTTCGCCCATAAGCACCGGGAAGAGCGTGCCACCGAGCGCCGCGACCACAGCAAAGACTTCGAAAGCCAGAATGACGCGCAGGATCAATGCTGTTTGCAACGATGGACGCAACATTGGCAGGGTGATCCGGGTGAATTGCTTCCAGCGAGAGGCACCAAACACATCGGCGGCCTCATAGTATTCTTTAGGGATCAGACCGATGCCCGCCACCAGTATCACGAGCATGATCGCGGTCGCGCGCCAAATCTCGGCCAGCATAATCGCCAGGAACACGATCCACGGGGTTTGATAACTAAGTAAACTCACAGGTTGGTCCGTGACACCAAGTCCCACCATCATCGAGTTCAGGAAACCCGATTGCTCGAAGATCGCCAGCCAGATGATACCGGCAGCAAGGTCAGAGATGCCAAGCGGAATGGTCCAAATGTACAGAACCAAATCGCGGCCCTTTTGCATCTTCGTGACCATCGTGGCCATCAGAAGGGACAGTGCCAGCTGGATCGGCACTACAGCTGCGGCCAGAAGGAATGTATTCTTCATCGAGATCGGGAACTTCCAGTAGCTCACAACCTCGCGAAAGTTATCCAGTGAGAAACCGTTCTCCGTTCCAAACGCCTCCTGCGCGACCAGCACAAACGGGTAGAGGAAAAACAGACAGAGAAACAGGGTCACCGGGAGGATCAGAAAGTATGGCAATAGCCGCGCTTCCATCGGACCGCTCCTTTGAAATTTTAAAATGCTGGGAAATGGGCCGCCGTCAAAACGGCCCAATTGCTTGTTTGGGTTTATTCGACGGGACATGGGCCGTCTGAAGGCGCATCAGGAGCCCAGCAAGGAGCGCCAGTTTCGTTCATGATCTTTTCAAGCTGCTTCTTTTGATCTTCCAGAACCTGCTCGATGGGTTGCCCCGCCAAAACAATGCGCTCGAACGTGTCCACATAGACGCGGTTGAAATCACCACCCATGCTGCCCAGGCCTGCAGGCAATAGTCCAGGATTGGCGTCTGCCGATCCGCTCATTGTGGCAACTGCTTCACCAGCCGCCTTTACCGAAGGTGGCAGGTCGTCGGGCAATTCAACGTCAACCACGGGGAAGAAGTTTGTGGCCTTTAGCGTCGCAATTTGTGTTTCGGGCTGCATCAGATATGTCACCAGAGCTTTCGCGCCTTCGGCGTCCGGTGCAGTACGCGGGATGGCAACACCTGCCAGAACAGGCATGAAACCGCGACCAGTCGGACCCGCAGGTGCCGGGAAGGCAACGAAGTCGTCAGGGCGCTCGTTGAAGGCTTGCGCCAAGCGCGAGGTGTGATCGAAAACGATCCAGGCATCGCCGTTCAACAGTTGTTCCTGCATGAAAGAGAAGTTGGTCGATGCAGGGTTTGTGTGGCTCCACAGCTCTTTGAATTTCTCCCACGCCGTCACTGCCTCCGGCGATGCAAACGTGCGGACAACACCGTCAGTGTAGGACGGGTAGAGGTATCCCTGGAAGAAGCGGTGTTTCAGACCCTTGGGGCCTGCAGGAAAGCCGAATTTCTTCTGACCAGTCGCTTCTTCCACATTCGCCGCCCATGCGATCAACTGGTCATAGGTCAGTGCACTGATATCCGCGCCTTCAGGCAGGTACTGCAGCGCTTCAGTGTTCGCGGCCATGATATAGCTTGCTTGCATCCAGGGCATGTAATGAAGGCTGTCAGTTCCCAGCTTGGCAAGATCGTTAAAAGTGTCTGAGGACGACATGACGCCCAAATCACCGAGATCCACTAGGTCTTCGGGATTCATCGCCGAGAAGTTACCATGCAATGAGCCCAGCAAGTCAATGCTGCCAGAACCAGCTTGCAGTTCGGCTTGCAGACGTGTCAGCCACGGCCCATCTTCGTTCGGCTGGTAATCAACCTCGCGATCAAAGCCGCCGAGGACTTCGGTCCGCATCGCCTGCGCTTCTTCGGCAGGTCGGGCCTGCGTAGACCAGAACAGAGTTTCCGCTTGTACGGCAGCGGCGCCGACAAGCATGGCAACACCGGATACGGCACCCGCCAGTTTCGAATGAATAGACATGTTTTCCTCCGTTATGCCTGAGGTTGACCGAAACCTGGCAACCTCCCTCCCTCGCCGAAGAACTTGGGTTAGCCAATGGCGAATATCGACAATATGATACATCGTTATATCACGAGTCAAGCCCGAGGCCTTTTCGCTTTTTTCATAATTTACTTGAAGTAATCAGAGTCACCTGCAAATTAAGAAGAACGTTATACCTGGAAACTGCAGTCATCATGATAAAAAAGCCCACCCTATCTAGCGTTGCCAAAGAAGCGGGCGTGTCGGTTCCCACCGTTAGTCAGGTCATGCGCAACACGGGTCGAATTTCAGAACAGACGCGTCAGAAAGTTCTGAGCGCAGCGAAACGACTTCGTTACGTTCCAAATCACGCGGCGGCTACCATGCGATCCGGTGAAAATCGCGAAGTCGGCTTTATGCTGAATAAACTGGCGAACCCATTTAATTCAGAAGTTGTGAGCAGCGCCGTAGACCTTCTTGAAAGTGAAGGTTTCATGGTCTCAATCCTCGATGCGCAAGGGGATCTTCAACGCCAAGACCGCCTCATGGAGGCATGTATTCGATTTGGCCGCGGCGGATTGATCTGGGTTCCGGCGCTCGACACACAGGAAGAATCACTGGAGCTCATAAAGGCTCATAACGTACCCACTGTCACCTTCATGAGAAAGGTGTCGAAGTCTCTTGACTATGTAGGCGTTCTAAACACCGAAGCTCTCACTCGGGCAACACAGCATTTGATCGATTTAGGGCACAGGCACATTGCCTATTTTGGCGGTACCGAGCAAACATCAGTGCGTGAAGAGCGTATAGCAGGATATCTAGACGCTCTTAAGCAGTTGGATGGCGCGCAGCCAGTTATTTGGCCCTGTGACGAGAACAAGCGTGCTGGCTTTGACTCTATAGCAGCACTCCGCAAGCAGCATCCTGAGGTGACTAGCATCGTGTGCAATGGCGATGTTGTCGCGCTTGGAGCCTGCCTTGGATTGATCCGATCCGGGTTAACGCCGGGACATGATTTTTCCGTCGTGGGTTTCGATGACATTGAGGAGGCCGGTATCTCAACCCCTGGCCTGACCACGATGGCGCTCAATCCCAAAATGCTGGGCACGCGATTGGCCGAGATCCTGCTGGACCGAATGCGAACACCAAATCTCCCGGTCCGGCATCTTGAGTACTCCGCGACGTTGAAAGTTCGCGAAACATCAGGAGGCGCGCGCCATCACTAAAACGTTCCGGCGCAGAAATTGCCCCAGTTTCTTGTCGCAACAAATCTCAAATCGTTGCCTGTGTGGAACCAGGGACAAATTTGCTTTGTTTAGCAACTTTTTGCCCTCTCTCCGAATTGAATGTGCCTCGGATGTTTGGATACCCCAGTAGCACAATAATCAGAACCGGGTCAGAGTTGATGCAACAACCAGCTGTTTCCCAGGGTTCCGGCTGGGTGACCCACACCAGTAGGCTTGTCAGTTCAGAGCGCAGATCTAAGACTCGAACCAACCATGCCGAAAGTCAGTTGGCTTCCCCCCTCACACTGCTGCGGCCCAGAAGCGGTATCTGCCCTGTCCGGTGATTTCGCGGACCAGGCCGCGTTGGGTGAACAGGTTGAGGTGGTTCTGTCGCAATTTTCATTGAAGGCTGGGGAGATGGCGCAGGTGGGTTGATTATCCTGCCAGTTGAACAAATTGTTGAAACGGACGGACTCCGGGCGTGAATTGACCTTTGCGGATCATGTTAACCAGTTCGATACCGGCTAGGGCAGATGCAGCTGAATCGAAAGACTTGAAACCCAGCATTGGCCTGATCCGACGCTTGATGAAGCGATGGTCTTGTTCAATGATGTTGTTGAGGTATTTCCGTCTGACCATCTCAATCGGTACCGGACAACCTAAGCCTTTCAGCATCTTGTTTATTGCTTTGATGCCAGCTGTGTTCGCACCGCTTTTGTCGATGACAATTTTCCGTGGCAATCCGTTCGCCTCAAGCGCACGAGCGAAGAACTTAGTCGCAGTCGCTTTGTTCCGGCGCTTGGATAGCATGAAATCAAGGGTCTTTCCGTGTTTGTCGATGGCGCGATAGAGATAAACCCACTCACCCTTCACCTTCACATAGGTCTCATCCATGCGCCATGAACGGTCGGCAGGGCGCTTTTTGTACCGTGAAGCATCAGCTACAAGACCGGCATATCGACTCACCCAACGGTTCAGCGTCGCGTGATCCAGTTCAACGCCACGTTCAGCCATGATTTCTTCCAGATCCCGGTAAGACACGCCGTATCGGAGATAGAAGAAAACAGCATACAAGATCACTTCTTTCGGAAAGTGTGCACCCTTGAATGAGATTGTCACGGTCTGCTCCTGTAATTTGGAGCATGCGCTACCAAAACTAAGCTTGACCTGACAGGTGGGAACAAAGTTTGCGACAGAACCCCGGACATTCGCCGCGAGACTGCGATCACGGGGTTCAGGCGAACTTACAGTCAGCGGACAAAGCCGTTGTTCAGAGTTTTGCTCTACCGGACTGCCGTAGCGCCGCAAGTCGGTTTCAGGCCCATAGGCACTAAAGTGTTGCGCGCTGTACCCGTCGATTGGGAAGGAGTCTGCCTTTTGCTGCAGAAGTGTTGTGGCCAAGATAGTTTCGGTAAGTTGAATGAGCGGTTTGACGTCCAAAGCCCATGGTCCTTGAAAAGGCTATCCAAGAACCTTTTTGCAGCTTGGAAACAATGCGATCTCGGTGAGGACATTAGACATGTTTGAGATTAGCTCGCGGTGGTAGAAGTAATCCCTGCCGCTGCCGTCGGTGCTCTGAGGCCATCGTCACTCTGCTCTTCATCTTCGTCTCGGTCTAGAATGGCAACGCGCACTTCGCGTCTTGCAAAATCGATACCTTCCCTTTCGAATGCCGTTTTGACCCGGTTGTATATTTCAGCGCGAATGGCGTGTTGCTCGCCGGGCTTGGACATGAACTTGCCACGGACGACCATACCGACATCATCGATTTCAAAGACACCCTGGCTCTTGAAGGGTTCTATGAATTTTCCGCTGTAATTTGGATCTTCCATCATTTCAGAACCGATCTGTTTGAAAATCCGTTTGATTGCTTTTGGGTCCACCTCATAAGGCACCGTGAACTGCAAGCGTACGACGACCCAATCACGGCTGAAATTGGTTAGCTGTTTGATCTCTCCGTAGGGGATCGTGTGCACGGCGCCGAGATGGTGGCGTAGCTGCATGGACCGGATCGAGATTTTCTCAACGGTTCCTTTGGCTTTGCCGACCTCAACATATTCTCCTTCGCGGAAAGCGTCGTCGACAAGGAAAAAGACCCCTGACAAGACATCGCGCACCAGCGCCTGCGCTCCAAGCCCAATGGCAATACCTCCTACGCCCAATCCGGTAACAACTGAGTAGGCTGGAAAGCCAAATTGTTGCGCAGCTGCAATGACCAGGATAAACAAATACAGTCCTACGAGAATCCAACTGGCGACGCGCAGCAAAAGCGCACCTGCTGAGTTCGGTTCCAACCCTTTCCACTGGCTAAACACATCCACCAGAACGTTGATCGCGACAATGCCAATCCATCCAATCAGGATGTAGCGCAAAACTGCAAGCGCGTAGACGACCGTGATTTGCATGTCCCCGGTTAGATTGACGAGGTCGTTTACAAACCAACTGACTGCAATGGAAAACGCGAGCAGCACGGCAACTGCTAGGAAAAGCGAACGGCGTTTTCGGTGTTCTTCGGCTTTGTCCGCAACCGCAGTTGCGCGCGCCAGGCGGAGGGCCGGAATGAAGGCCAGCGCCAGAACGAGGATCGCAAACGCGAGCGCCAACCATTGCCAGTACGTTTGCTCAAACGCGATGCGCTTGCTCCAATCGGGCAGGCCTTCGCTCCACCTCAGCGCGATACCAGAACCCGGGGTGGTGAGATAGGCGGTGTATAAGCCGGGCGTTGCCTCGTTAATGTACGGCAAATCGCGGACTGCTTCGTAGTAGTCCCGTATGTTCAAGGCAGTTTGTGCCGAAAATAGGTATTCGCCGGCGCGGGGGCCATTTTCGACATAAACGATGGTGATCGGCGTATTTGGGATACGCCACTTCCCCGGTGGATCGAGTTCTTGCGCCGGTACGTCTTCCATATTCGGTAATCCGACCCGATCTATGACTTCGTCCAGCAAAAGCGCGACTTCGACCGCTTGACTTCGGCGAATCTCGGGCGGAAAGGATGACATATCGATGGTCGCTGCGGCGCGCCAAAGCGGCAAGACAGTATCTGCACCGCGCGCATCCGGCGCGGTGGCGATCGCATAAACCTCGTCCATGGCATCAACGAACGATTGGAGCGTAGCTTGTGGGTTTCCTGTTTTTGGTGGGCGCAGGGGGTGTTCGAGTACCTGAGCGATGGACGGTACCGCGCTGGCAATCAACAAACATACTATTAGGAAGTGACCCAAGTTTTTCATCTGTATGATCATATTGCTCCAATAGCGGACTAGCAATTCTGAGAGCAGCGGTGCAAATCTGTCAAAACCAATCTTAGTTTCGATTTTGGATAGACCGATGTCAAAACGGCTTCCCAACCAACCCACAACATCACCATGTGCAGAGCAGATTTCCCGCTAGGCTTACGTCGTCAAGCTGAATAAACGCGTTACTAGACTGACCCGCCCGCATGATCGCGATATGAACGCCCGGTGCCGATCCTGACCAAGATGGTTGAGCCCTGAGTTTGGTGCTTGGCTTGAACTCGGGCTCAAATTCATAGGCTTCTACACTCGCGTCTGATTGTTCGACATACAGATTGCCGCTTTTGCTTTCGCTATCGGCAATGCTTGCTGCCATCGACACACGAACGAAGCTCCGCCTCGGCTCGTCCTCGACGAGTTCAACGCGTAGCATATCCCCGGAGCAAAGGACGAAGAGCATCTCTTCGCCAGCAAGGGAGATACTGGCACCAATCGACAAGACAGTCGCGATTATAAGTGATCTCATCTGTAACTCCTGTCTGAGCCCTGTCTTAGGTCGGCCACATTGGTTGCCCCAAATTTCGTGGTTGTCGCAACCAGGCTTTGTTGTCTCGGTCGCCGTGCAACTGCAGTGGTGGGTGTCACATGGCAGATCACCTCAGGTCTATGATTAACTGTATTCCGCTGCAGAATGAAAAAATACGCCACTCTGCTGATATTTCAGGCTGCCAGTGTAGATAAAATCCCCAACACTGAATGCAGTCCCTGCCAGAGAAAACGATGGCGATGATTCAGCTTTGACGCGGAAAAGGGCCACAGCCGTTTTTCGCATTTCTTTTTGCCCGTATATCGAAAGCGTGTACCCTTAACGCATTGTGGCCCGCTGCAAGGATTTTTGCACTTCAATGTGGCCGAGTTAACCAACGGCCGCGCCGTCTACTCGGCCATAGCGATCCAATGGTCACTGGCGATCAGGTGCCATAGTTGAGGAAGAATTGATGAAACGCCGCGACTTCTTGCAATCGACCCTTGCCGCTTCGCTCTCGCTATCTACCCCCGCGATTGTGCGGGCGCAGGCGCAGCGCACGGTAATTTTCCGCGGTGGTACCGTCTTGCCTGTAGACGCAGCTTTTTCGCAGCACAGCGCGCTGGCCGTTCGTGGCAACCGGATTTTGGGTGTTGGTTCCGACGAAGATATGGCTGCGCTGGCAGGAAGTGGCGCAGAAATGGTCGATTTGGATGGCCGCACGGTGCTGCCGGGCTTTATCGAACCCCATATGCACCTGACACTGCTTGCCGCATTGTCGGACGCGGTCGACATCGGACCGTTTGTTTTTGAAACGTTTGAGGAGTCCGTCAACGGCTTGCGGCAGGCGGCGGCAAATCTTCCCGGTCCGGGCGCGTGGCTTGTTGGGAGACAATTTGATCCCAGCCTTCTTGAACCCAGTCGCGATCTGACAACACAGGAGCTGGACGAGATTGCACCGGACAGACCAGCCTTTGTTCTGAACGCGTCAGGACATATTGCCTACGTGAATTCTGTCGCCTTGGGTCTTGTCGGTTATACAAATGCCTCGGAAGCGCCAACTGGAACGGAGTTTGGTCGGTACGAAGACGGATCGCTAAATGGTGTTCTGCTGGGACAAGCTGCCTTCCTGCCGATCCTGTTCATGAATGAAGAGGTGACGGAAATCCTCGGATCGGGTTTCGGGCCCGCTGTGTCACGCGTCAGCGATATGTCTGTTCCGCACGGCATTTCCACGCTGACGGATATGGCAGCAGGTGTCGTGACCGGTCTAACCGAACTGGAAGCCATTCGCGATCAGTATACGGATGGATCGATGAAAGCGCGCGTTCGGTCTTTCATTTATGATCTTGGCGCAATCAAACTTGGCGACATCGAACCCAATTGGGGCAACGATTTTGTCCGAGTGCCCGGTTGGAAGATCGTTGCAGATGGCTCTAACCAAGGCCTGACGGGCCGCCAGCGCGCCCCTTACTTCTCTGATCTCTCGGTAGGGCTGAACTATGTGGAACCCGAGGATTTGATCCTGCGTGTCAATGAAGTCGCACAAGCCGGATGGCAGCTTGCCATTCACGGTAACGGAGATGCAGCAATCGACTCGATATTGAATGCGGTCGAGTTCGCAACCCGCAGCGGATTGGATATGTCAGACAGGCGAACGCGCATCGAGCATGCGTCAATCCTCCATGACGATCAGATTGCGCGCATGGTTGAGTTAGGCGTGCATCCCAGTTTCCTGATCAACCATGTGCATTACTGGGGCCATGCGATGCGCGATAATGTGTTCGGCCCCCGCAAGGTCGAACTCCTGGATCGGTGTGCAGCAGCTGAAGTCGCGGGGTTGATCTATTCGATCCATAGCGACGCGCCAGTTTCCCCGTTTGGAACCCTTCACAAGATTCGTGTCGCCGTTGCACGTGACCTTTGGAAGGAACCCCAGACAATCCTCGCTCCGCAGGAGCGTGTATCCGTGGAATCCGCAATCCGCTCTGTCACGATAAACGCTGCGTGGCAGTGTCAGTCAGAGGATGTGATCGGCAGTCTCGAAGAAGGCAAGCTTGCGGATATGGTGATCCTCGAAGAAGATCCCCGCGCCGTAGATGCGACTGCCATTTCCGACATCAAAGTGAGCGAGACATGGATGGATGGGAACAGGGTGTATGAAGGATAAACTGATAGGTTCCGTCGTTGGATTATGTGTGTTGCTTGCAAGCAGCAGCGCCGTGCACGCCTGCGCCAGCGAGTTTATGTTCGCGTTTTTTCTGCACAAGAACCCTGCAGCAAAGGCAGCAAACACGGCCATACTGGACGCCGATGAAAACGGTATCCTTCTGGACCAACAATGGAGTAAAGCCGAGGGCCTTTCACTGCACGCGTGGCGCGCGCACAAAACTGGCCTCACGATCAATGCGCTGCAAGATCGGCTGAATACCGTATCGCTACCATCCGCGGGCGTCAGTAGCGCGCATGTCTTCCTGATGAGAGAGTTCGCTTGGCTGGATATTGTCCAAGGTACCAATGGTTTGACAATATCACGAACCCCGCCTCGAACCGCCGCAAAAATGTCCGCCGGTAGGTTTGAAGATGCTCCTTTTGTCTACACGACGCGTCGAGTCTTAGACACGATTCTAGCTGGCGAACTATCCCTAGAGGGAGCGATTGAACTGGGCCTTGTCACGTCGAATTGTGGTCGCGACTGCTCTGGTGACCCTTACGCCGCACTCACCTTAGCAATGGCGAAACCTTAAGCGACAAGAAACCCAGCCCTTTGCACTATTTCTCTGCTGATCTACCAAATATGCAAAGATCAACCTCTGTCATCCGAAGTACTGCCGCTTATCGCGACCAGCTGCTCAATTGCGTCCCAATTGCCAAAGTTCGTAACGGAATCTCGGTTGGACCAGACTCAGTGGCGAAAGAAGTCACATGTTTGTTCATTCCGCTGCCTTGCAATGCGGTGACGATCTGTCTCCCCGATAAGGACGGAACGCTATGAAACCTTTGTTTGCGTGCGCTGCGCTCGCCGCTCTTCTGACTCTTGCCGCCTGCGATGAGGAAAATGCCACGATCCTGCGAGGAACGTTTGTGGAAAACGGGGGACCAGGCGAGTTTTTCATGCAGGGCGACGCAAAGAAAGTTCTGAAATGCGTTTATGACGGAGAGGAAAAAATCCAGGCGTAATTGGAACAATGATTGAGTATCCCATTATCGGTGGCGGAGAAATTCGTGGGCGCAGCGGCTAGCGCGCAACGTTCGTGCAAGCAGATTACAACCGCGTCCGGGTGATGATCCGAGGGATGAACGGAACACAAGACCCAGGGTTGAGCCAGCGGATGCGCGGTTGGCTTGACGAGTGCGGCTGGTTTGTATGACCGACGGTCCATAGATTGCCTAAGTTGTCAGACGACGTCTTTGCTCTAGGCTACGTCATCTTACAACGGCGTCGGTCCGCACCAGCGACGAATGATCCGAATTGCGAGCCGCGACGCAGAGAAGTGGAAAAGAGTTTTAACGGATATTCGGGGCCGATAGGAACGGTAAAGTTCTCCGCTCGAATGACCTGCTTGTCCCTTTAGTTTGAATTCAGCGAGTTCCAGATTTCACAAACGCGGTTAGTGTCAGCAATGCGGGATGCAGATGCAGCATCGGTCACAGTGGGCTCACTGCAGACCTCGGAGGCAGCGCAGCAATCCTCTGATATGGTGCCTCGTCAACGTCGGGTTGTCGCTTTGGGAGGGCATGGCGGATCGGAGGATCAGACATGGAAACACCAAACTTACCGGCCATTCGCGCGCTTCGCCCAGCCTGGAACAAAGGACGTATCGTTGGCCAGAAAAGACCGCTGAAGCCAAAGCACGTCTGGGCGATCCGAGTTCGACTTGAACTGGCCGAGAACCATCGTGACCTCGCGCTGTTCAATATGGCAATCGACAGCAAACTTCGCGGCTGTGATCTTGTGAGGATGAAAGTCGTCGACGTGATGGCATCGGGACAAATCAAAGAGCGCGCCTCCGTCCTGCAAAGCAAAACTCAGAAACCAGTCCGCTTCGAGATTTCCGAGGGCACACGTGCTTCAGTCGAAAAGTGGATGGAGGATGATCTCATGGTTGGCTCGGAGTATCTTTGGCCTGGCCGCTTCCATGAGCGCTTGCACATTTCAACACGCCAGTATGCGCGGATCGTCCGTGATTGGGTCACATCCATCGGCCTTGAGGCAAGCGCATACGGAACGCATTCAATGCGGCGTACCAAAGTAACCCAGATCTACAAGAAGACTGGCAACCTGCGCGCCGTGCAGTTGCTTCTTGGACATACCAAGATGGACAGCACAGTTAGATATCTGGGCGTCGAACTTGAAGACGCTCTAGCTATCGCCGAAGCCATTGAAATCTAGTGCAGTTGGGTCGCTTTCACAGGCGGCCCAAACCTGCCGTTCACTCACCGTGCTGGTGTCGCACTGCGGCCCGTCATTCCTGACATTCGCTGCAACTACACATTCTGGACGTGTGTAAGTTCACATTTTGATCCCACAGGGTCGATCCGGTTTGAAGGTTGGATTCCCTTAGTTCGAGTTCTCAGGTAATAGGTATTGATGGATATAGTCGTCATTACGACCATCATCACTTCGTTTTTTGTTGTAATCGGCGTGGCGGAGCCACTGGCTGCTCGGTTGCGCTTGCCTTTCAGCGTTATTCTCGCCGTCCTGGGGGTGGTGATCGGGCTTGGCGCGACCTTTTTTCTCAACACTGACCTGACGGATGCCCTGAACCCTGGGGCGCAAGCGATCATTGATCTGCCGATCCGGTCTAACGTATTCCTTTATGTTTTCCTGCCAACGTTGCTCTTTCAGGCCACACTCGGCATGAACCTTCGCAGGATGCTGGACGACTGGATGCCCATCCTGATGATGGCCGTTGTTGCAGTGATTGTGGCTACACTTTCTATTGGCTACGCGCTCAGTTGGGTAAGTACATTGCCGCTGGCCGCCTGCCTGTTGATCGGTGCTATTGTGTCGACAACTGATCCCTCAGCGGTTGTCAGCATTTTTCGATCCATCTCCGCACCACGCAGGCTGTCACGAATTATCGAGGGCGAAAGCCTTCTCAACGATGCCGCAGCGATTGCTCTTTTTGGGCTATTCATGAGCTTTGTCATGCTCGGAAGACCCGATCCCTTACTAAGTGAAGCCTTGGGGCAATTTCCTCTGTTGATCTTAGGCGGAGTACTCACCGGTTGGCTCATGGCGCGCATGGCGGTTTGGCTGATGGCTTTCGTAGACCGCTGGGAAATGGCGCAGATTTCAGTTTCCGTTGCGCTGCCGTATCTCTCTTATATCGTTGCTGAACAAAGCATCGGTGCTTCGGGTGTCATCGCTGTTGTGGCGGCAGGCCTTACTCTCAATCTGACCGGCCCCGGTCGATTGTCACCGGTCGCTTGGGCAAATCTGCAAGAAGTATGGGACCTTCTGGCGCATTGGGCCGGGGCTCTGATCTTTATTCTTGCAGCATTGCTGATACCGAGATTGTTGGAAGGCGTGCGACCGTCTGACTTTGGCCTGTTGGCTGTGGTGGTTCTTGCTGCAATACTGGCGCGGGCGGCGGTTCTGTTCGGGTTGTTGCCATTGCTCACGACAATCGGTCTTTCGCCAGCAGTGGACCGCCCCTATCGCACCGCGATGCTGTGGGGTGGGCTGCGGGGTGCCGTGACTCTGGCGCTGGCGCTGGCAGTCACCGAAAGCACGCATATTCCGCTCGAGACCAAGCGTCTTGTTGGCATCCTGGCCACAGGCTTTACGCTGTTTACGCTGATTGTTCAGGGCACAACCTTGCGCTCGGTGATCACAAAGCTGGGGCTCGACAAGCTCTCTCCGCTTGATACGGCCCTATCACGCCAGGTGGTCGCGGTCGCCTTGCAATCAGTGCGCGAGGACGTGTCCCGCACCGCAGAAAACTACAACCTGACCCACGATATCGTCAGAACCGAAGCCAAACAGTTCAGCGAACGCCTCGACGAGGCTGTAAAGGCCGCCGAAGACAGCGCTCAGATCCTTGACCGTGACCGGATCACGCTTGGCCTGATTGCACTGGCCGGTGCGGAGCGAGATTCCGTGTTAGCCCGAATGCGAGAGCGCACCATGTCGTCGGTTCTGAGTGAAAAAATTCTGTCCGACGCGGATAGACTCATTGAAGGCGCTCGGACCGGAGGCCGGATCGGCTATCAGCGTGCGTCAAATCGGTCCGTCGTCTACGGCAGGTCTTTTCGGATCGCCGTGTTTCTTCACAACCGGCTTCGAATCTCGTTTCCACTCACGCGTATTACGACGGATCGGTTTGAAAGATTGCTCATGCAACGCCTGATCCTTCGGGATCTCGATGGATTTGTCCGTGGCCGAATACGCCGGATCCACGGTCGCAGGGTTGCGGAATTGCTTGATGACTTGTTGGCGCGCCGATCCGAGGCAGTTGAAGCCGCACTTGACGGATTGCGGCTGCAATATCCGGGCTATGCCGAAAAGCTGGAGCGGCGGTTCATCCGAAGGACGGCACTGCGACTGGAAGAGCGTGAATACGCCGTCATGCGCGAGGACGGCCTGGTAGGCGAAGAACTCTATTCGGTGTTGATGCAAGAAGTGGCGGCACGACGTGCTTTAACTGAAGGGCGTCCGGTACTGGACATCGCCCTCAAAAGACGGGATCTGGTCCGGCAGTTCCCGCTATTCTCTGATCTCGACAAAGCATCACTGAGAAAACTCAGCAGAGCACTGCTTACCCGTTATGCCAATGCCGGTGACACCATCATCTCCAAAGATGAACTCGCCCGGAGTGTGTACTTCATCGCTTCTGGCGCAGTCGAAGTGGAGTTCGGCAGACACACTACGCGGTTAGGTCGTGGCGAAATGTTCGGGCAATTGGCCATGTTGTTGAAACGGCCCCGTCGCGTTAACGTGCGGGCGTTGGCTCCCTCTACACTACTTATGCTCGACGAGTCGCGTTTCCGGCGATTGCTTCGCCAAAGTGAAGCCATGCGGAATTCCGTCAGGATGAGCGCAAAAAACCGCATGATCGACCCTGCGGTACTGGACTTGGATCAGCGTGCAGGGTCTTCTGAACAATGTTAATTGTCTTGAAAGATCATCAATTGGAAAGGAGCCGCGGAAACAACGGTGTTGTCTCATGGGCGCCAGTCGGGTTCTGTTTTGTCGAAGGTCTACTCCTATCAGAGGCTTGTTCACTCGAAAATCCGTCTCTACTCTCAATATCCCGGACAATCGCCCCAGTTTCCTAACTCCAAATTTAATAGCGTCAGCCGCGAAGTGCGACTGTATGAGAAGGATGGGTACGCGATCTGTGACAGATCGGCCCAAACCAGTCATTCATCTTGCCAGGTGGTGCCGCAGTGCAGCTTTCACCGAAGCTGCCATTCGCTGCACGTGCGAGATCTAAGCGTTTCCCAAAGCCGACTGTGCACAACAAAAGGGGCCTTGGAAATCCAGAAGCCAGATGGAGCTTCCTCGTCACGGCTTCTATCGAGGCTAAAAACAATTGCTATGGGAATTTCGGAGTCCAGAAGTTGGTCATGTAGCTACCATATATCACCGAACGATGACTGCATTTTCTCTCCGGCAATGGATTCTTCGAGGCTGATACGCTAGAATCTGTAGCTAGGGAGGGTGGTCGATGGAGCGCCGCCTAGCCGCCATACTCGCAGCCGACGTTGTTGGCTTCAGCCGCCTGACTGAGGCCAACGAGGAAGAAACTGTAACCCGCCTCAAAAAATTGCGCAGCGAAATCATCCATCCGGAGATCGCCGAACATCGCGGTCGCGTTGTTAAGCTCATGGGCGACGGCGCGCTCGTCGAATTTGCAAGCGTCGTCGAGGCCATCAGTTGCGCCGTGACTGTCCAGCACAATGTAGCCGGCTACAATGCCGAACTCTCCGAGGACGACCGCATCGAATTTCGCATAGGGATCAATCTAGGCGACGTAGTCGTCGAAGACGACGACATCTACGGCGACGGCGTCAATATTGCCGCGCGCCTCGAGGCCATGGCTGATCCAGGCGGCATCTGCATATCGGGAACGGCGTTCGACCAAGTCAAAACGAAATTTGGGGCCGGTTTCGAGTCGCTTGGCGCGCTAAAAGTCAAGAACATTGCAGAGCCAGTTCGCGCATACCGTGTGCTCTTGGGGCCGGAGGATGCAGGAAAGGTTATCGGCGTGGCAAGGCCGACGCTGGCGCGCTGGCTCCCGGCGGCATTCGCTGTCGCCATCCTGGCACTTTTGGGAGGGGTGTTCGGTATTGCGTGGCAAAAACCGTGGGCGTCCAATCAAGAACAGGTGCCAGTTGCTAGTTCAGCGCTGGCCCTGCCTGATAAACCCTCAATTGCGGTGCTACCCTTCGCAAATATGAGTGGTGACGTGGAGCAGGAGTACTTTGCGGACGGGATGACCGAGGACATCATCTCGGATCTTTCCGACTTCGGGTATTTTTTCGTCATCAGCCGAAACTCGAGCTTTGCGTACAAAGACGTGTCTGTGGATATTGAGGATGTCGCACGCGAACTTGGGGTTCAGTACATTCTGGAGGGCAGCGTCCGAAGATCCGGTGAAAGCCTCCGGATCACGGCCCGGCTTGTCGATGCGCTCGAAGACAAACATATTTGGGCAGAGCGATATAACCGGGAGCTAAAGGACATCTTTCAAGTTCAGGACGAGATCACCCAGCGTATCGTCACATCGGTTGCCCCCGAATTTCTTTCCGCAGAACTTAAGCGCGCTCATCGAATGGAAACGCGCAATCTCGATGCCTGGGACGCCTTCATGCGCGGCTATTGGCACCTACTGCGCTTTACCAAAGACGACAATGCCAAAGCCCAACGTTTTCTGAGTCAAGCCATCGACTTAGAACCGAACCAAGCGAACTCCCATAGCACGTTGGCTGTGACGTATCTGATGGACGGCTTTTTTGGCTGGAGCGAGTCGCGGGAAGACTCGTTTCAGGAGGCCCTCCTGAGCGCCGAACGTGGCCTCGCGTTGGATAGCCAGGATTCCCAAGCGCTCAGGTCGATTGGGCTCGTCCACTTCTTTTCAAACAACCACGATGCCGCGCTCCGCTACTACGAACGAGCCGTCGCCGCCAACCCGAAAGAAGCTGAAAACCTTGCTCTGTTGGGGGCCGCTCTCGGGGTTGCGGGCAAATATGATGCGGCGCTCGAACAGTATGAAGCCGCATTTCGTCTAAGCCCACGCGACGTTCATATCGCGACCTGGTATGGCTACTTGTCAATTGCCGCTTTTGTGGCTGGCTTGGATGAGGAAGCTGTCGGGTGGGCGAGAAAAGCCGTTGAGGCAAACCCTCAGTTTCCGGGCGGGTATCGTACGCTGGCCGCGAGTGCAGGAAATTTGGGACAGTTTGCAGAAGCAGAAGCCGCACTCGGAAAGCTTCTGGAATTGCTGCCTCATTTAACAATCGCTCAACTTCGAGAGAACCTGCCCTATTTTAAGAACACAGGCGATTTGGAGCGCTATCTTGACGGATTGCGGAAAGCCGGGTTGCCTGAAGGGACAACTGAATAGTTACGGGCAGTACAGCGGCTGCAACGGGCTCGTTCCAGAACTTGGAGACAGCGCAGCATCGGCCGAACAACAAGCCACGCTATCCTCATGGACGGCCCAAACCGGTCATTCATCTTGCTGGACGGTGCCGCAGTGCAGCGGCCCCGAACCGGTCATTCGCTGCAAGCGCGAAATCTGAAGAGAGTTCGCCGTCCGGGATCGCGTAAGAAATTCGACAAATGGCCCCTGGTTGTGAATGTCGATTTCATTTCTACATTCTAAGTTGGTCGTCGAGTTTCACCATCCCGCAAAATATTGAAAACGCTCACAAAAGAGCTCTTGTGACTCAGTCAGAACGATGAAGGTGTGCATGCGCTGATCACTTTGCACGGCGTATCACCGGCATTCCGAAACCTGTGTGGCAAAATGCTTGAGAAGTAGTACGCGTCCCCGGGGCTCAGAACCCTGGACTGCCCATCTACTGTGACTTCAAGACGACCCTCTATCACAACCGCGCATTCCTCTCCTTCGTGCGACAGTTCTGATCGGCCCGAGTCAGCACCGACATCGTACTCTTCTATGAGCATCTGAAGTTTTCTGTCACGGCGCTCACCTGCAACAAGTAAATAGGAAACTCCGGGTGATCCAAGATCGCGCATTCTTTCGTGCGGGTAATAAAACGACTCCTCGTTTTGCAATTCAAAACTGAAGAAAAAACCCAAGTTGACGTCTACTGCGGCAAGGATCTTTTTGAGAAGTGCCACGGAAGGTTGAGTTGATCCACTTTCGATTTGAGAAATCGTCCCGCTACCCACTCCCGCGCGTTTGGCCATTTCACGTTGACTGAGGCCTTTGGTCGTCCGAATCAACTTTAGACGACGGGCTGTTTCGAGATCTGATGACAAAACCGTTACTCTAGTGCTTTCTTGCTTTGGATCGAAAGCATTCTAGGGGTCCAACGATTTTTTTCAATAACTTACAGATTAAGACAAAGCCGGGTGTGCGGAAGGTCTGAACTCTGCAAGGATTTGTCATCAAATGCAAATCTGCTTCACGAGGAATGAACGTGCTCGATCAACCCAACACAATGTCATCGTTTTGGATGCCGTTTTCAGCCAATCGTGATTTCCTTCGCGAGCCCCGGATGATCCAGTCGGCCGAGGGGATGTATTACACCAGTTCCGATGGCCGCAAGGTCATGGACGGCACTGCCGGGCTGTGGTGCGTCAATGCAGGTCACCGTGACCCGCTGATCGTTGAAGCGGTGCAGAAACAGGTGCACGAGTTGGATTATGCGCCGAACTTCCAGTTCTCCCACCCTCAGGCGTTCGAACTGTCAGGGAAACTGACCGCAATGATGCCGGACGGGATGAACCATGCCTTCTTTACCAACTCGGGATCCGAGTCCGTTGATACGGCGCTCAAGATTGCCTTGCATTACCACCGGATGCGTGGCGATGGGGCCCGTACACGTCTGATCGGGCGCGAGCGTGGTTATCATGGGACCGGCTTTGGTGGTATTTCGGTTGGCGGTATCGTCAAGAACCGCATGCATTTCGGCACGCTTCTGACCGGCGTTGATCACCTGCGTCACACGCATGATCTGGAGAAAAACGCCTTCTCACGCAGTTGCCCGGAATACGGTGCGGAACTGGCGGATGATCTGGAACGTCTGGTTGCCTTGCATGACGCCTCGACCATTGCGGCCGTGATCGTTGAGCCGATGGCCGGGTCTACCGGTGTTCTCCTTCCGCCCAAAGGGTATCTGAAGCGGCTACGGGAAATCTGCGACCGCCATGGCATTCTGCTGATCTTCGACGAGGTCATCACCGCCTTTGGTCGTTTGGGGACCGCGACTGCATCGGAGTATTTCGATGTGAAGCCCGACATCATCACGACCGCAAAAGGCCTGACCAACGGCGTTATTCCGATGGGTGCGGTCATTGTATCCGACAAGATCTATGCCTCGGCTATGGAAAACGCTGATGCGCCGATCGAGCTGTTCCACGGCTATACCTATTCCGCCAACCCTGTGTCCTGCGCCGCTGCGCTGGCTACGCTAGAGAGTTACAAGCAGAATGATCTATTCCGCCGCGCTGCATTGCTGTCGCAGCCCTGGGAAGATCAACTTCACAGCCTCAAAGGTCTGCCGAACGTCATCGATATCCGCAATCTGGGATTGGTGGGCGCGGTTGAGCTGGCACCACGAGAGGGTGCGCCAGGTGCAAGAGGCTATGATGCGATGAAACGGGCCTGGGACGCCGGAATAATGATCCGTGTCACCGGAGACATCATCGCCTTGTCGCCACCACTGATCATCTCGGAACCCGAAATAACGACACTCTGTCAAACACTTGGAGAGGTATTGGCTGACCTGCCATAACCCCTGACTTCTAACCCCAAAAAGGACTGACATCATGAAAGATGCATCCCCGATCGCTTTGATCGGCCACTACATTAATGGCCAAATCACTGCTCCTTCCGGTGAGAATACTCAGCCTGTTTTCAATCCCGCAACCGGTGCGCAAACCGGCGAAGTGTCACTGGCGACTGTACAGACAGTGAACGACGCGGTGACCGCTGCCAAAGCTGCGTTCCCCAAGTGGTCGAACACGCCTCCGATCCGCCGTGCCCGCCTGATGAACAACTTCCTGGCCCTGGTGCGCGAGCATAAGGACGAGTTGGCCCGTGCCATCACGGTTGAGCACGGCAAGGTGTTCACCGACGCCCAAGGCGAAGTTGAGCGCGGCATTGATATCATCGAGTTTGCCTGCGGCATTCCGCAACTCCTCAAGGGCGATTACACGGAACAAGTCTCCACTGGCATGGACAACTGGACCACGCGTCAGGCGTTGGGTGTTGTCGCCGGGATCACTCCCTTCAACTTCCCGGTCATGGTGCCGATGTGGATGTTCCCGATCGCCATCGCCGCAGGCAATACCTTTATCCTGAAGCCGTCGCCGACCGACCCGTCAGCCTCGCTGCTGTATGCGGATCTGATGCAGAAGGCCGGTTTCCCCGACGGTGTGTTCAACGTCGTTCAGGGTGACAAGGTCGCCGTGGATGCGTTGCTGGAAAATGACGACGTCAAGGCCGTGTCCTTCGTCGGTTCGACACCGATCGCCAACTATATCTACGAAGGCGGTGCGCGGCACGGCAAGCGCGTTCAGGCGCTGGGTGGCGCAAAGAACCACATGCTGGTGATGCCCGATGCCGATATGAACAAGGCAGCCGACGCACTGATCGGCGCGGCCTATGGCTCGGCCGGAGAGCGCTGCATGGCGATCTCGGTTGCCCTGCTGGTTGGCGATGCCGCCGACAAGCTGATGCCGGTCCTGAAAGAACGCGCCGAAACCTTGAAGGTCAAAAACGGTCTTGAGCTGGACGCCGAGATGGGTCCGATTGTCACCGCAGCCGCGCGGGACCGGATCAAAGGGTACATCGACTCTGGCGTCGAAGAAGGTGCGGACCTTCTGGTCGATGGCCGCGACTATACCGTCGAAGGCCACGAGGAAGGCTATTTCCTTGGCGGCACCCTGTTCGACAACGTCACCCCCGACATGAAGATCTACAAGGAAGAGATCTTCGGCCCGGTTCTGTCCTGCGTCCGCGTCTCGAGTTTCGCGGAAGGTCTGCAACTGATCAACGACCACGAGTTCGGCAACGGCGTGTCGCTGTTCACCCGCGACGGCAATGTAGCGCGTGAGTTCGGCAAGCAGGTTCAGGTCGGCATGGTCGGCGTCAATGTTCCGATCCCGGTTCCGATGGCCTGGCACGGCTTTGGCGGCTGGAAGAAGAGCCTGTTCGGAGACATGCACGCCTACGGCGAAGAGGGTGTGCGTTTCTACACCAAGCAGAAATCCATCATGCAGCGCTGGCCCGAGAGCATCTCGGAAGGTGCCGAGTTCGTCATGCCGACGGCAAAATGATCATCCGATCCAAGGAGTGAAGAACATGTTCATCGGTGTTCCCAAGGAAATCAAGAACCATGAATATCGGGTTGGCCTGACCCCCGAAAGCGTCGCGGAACTGGTCTCGCATGGTCACAACGTCATCGTAGAGACCAATGCCGGGACTGGCATTGGCGCAGATGACGACGCCTATCGGGCTGCCGGAGCCGAGATTGCTGCAACTGCAGCCGATATCTTTGCCAATGCAGAGATGATCGTGAAGGTGAAGGAACCTCAGGCCGTGGAACGCGCCATGCTGCGTGAAGGTCAGATCCTTTATACCTATTTGCATCTGGCCCCCGATCCAGAGCAGACCAAAGATCTAGTCAACTCGGGCGCGGTCTGTATCGCCTATGAGACCGTCACCGACGACAATGGCGGTCTGCCCCTGCTGAAACCGATGAGCCAGGTTGCCGGTCGCATGTCGATCCAGGCCGGGGCCAGCGCGTTGGAAAAGGCCAAGGGCGGTCTGGGCGTATTGCTGGGCGGCGTGCCTGGTGTGAAGCCGGGCAAAGTTGTGGTCATCGGCGGTGGCGTTGTTGGTTTCAACGCGGCCCAGATGGCCGTCGGCCTGCACGCGGACGTGACCATTCTGGACCGTAACCCTGCAGTTCTGGAGAAGCTGGAAAACCACTTCGAGGCCTCGGCCAAGGTTGTCTATTCAACCAAAGCTGCACTGGAGGAAGAAGTCACCAATGCAGATCTGGTTGTTGGCGCGGTTCTGATCCCGGGCGCTGCTGCGCCCAAGCTGGTCTCGCGCGAGCTGATCTCGAAAATGAAACCCGGTGCGGTCGTCGTGGACGTGGCGATCGATCAGGGTGGCTGCTTTGAAACGTCCAAAGCCACCACGCACGCAGAGCCCACCTACGTTGTCGACGATGTTGTTCATTACTGCGTCGCCAACATGCCGGGCGCAGTCGCCCGAACGTCGACTTACGCGCTTAACAACGTCACCCTGCCGCACGCTCTGGCCATTGCCAACAACGGCTGGAAGCAGGCGCTTGCAGACAATCGTCACCTGATGAACGGCCTGAACGTGGCCCACGGTAAGGTGACGTACAAGGCTGTGGCCGATGATCTCGGGTACGAGTTCATCGCCCCGGAACTTTGCTGACACCAGCAAATCGACGCCCGCTCCAGCACGCCGCTGGGCGGGCGTTACTCGTCAAACAGGAGGAGATCTCGATGAGTTTCAATAAGTTTACCACAGGTATGATGGCAGGCGCGCTGGGTGCCCTGATGTCGACAGCAGCATTCGCGGAAGACATGACTCTGCGTTTTGCCGGCGTGTTCCCGATCGATCATCAGGGTACGAAGATGATGGAGCAGGTCGCAGCGGATGTTGCAGCCGCGGATGTCGGCCTGAAGGTCGAGGTCTTCCCTGCAAACCAGCTGGGCTCAGGTGAGGCGCTGTTCGAAGATGTTGCACGTGGCAATATCGACTTGGCCTCGGCATTTATCTATGCCGACACCGATCCGCGTCTTGAGTTCCTGTCCATGCCGTTCCTGCTGGGCGGTTGGGATGACATGGAAAGCACCCTGCTCAACATGGATTCCGAGTTCAACACCATCCTGCAAGAGATCACCGACGAATACGGTGTCCGCGTCATGGCGCAGAACCCCGAAGGGTTCATCGGCATCGTTGCGTCGCAAGAGCCCGAGAACTGGAACACCTTTGACGACAAGGGCATGAACATTCGTGTCTGGTCGTCCAGCGTCGTGAAATCGATGGTTGAAGAACTGGGTTACCAGGCGACAACCATGGCATGGGGCGACATCTTCCCCGCACTGCAGGCCGGTATTGTCGATGGGGCCATCTGCTGCACCAAGACCGCGACCTACTCGATCTTCGCAAAGTCGGATGTTGGCACTCACTTTGTCGAGTACAACTCGATCTCGGAACTGACAACGTTCTATGCGTCGCAGCGGACACTCGACAAGTTGAACGACGAACAGCGTGCCGCACTGCAGGCCGCAATGACCAAGGCGTCCGAAGACTTCTTTGCCTACAACCGCGAGAACGACGAAGTATTCGGTCAGAAATTGCTCGACAAAGGCTACACCATCCTGCGCCTGAGCGATGAAGAACAGGCTGCAATGGCCACTCATGTTCAAGAAACGGTCTGGCCCGCGATGGCACAAAATGTCGGTCAGGACATCATTGACCGCCTGCTGGCAGCTAAAGAACAGCAATAAGCAACGAAGAAAAGGGCCAGCAAATCAGTTGGCCCTTTTTTCGTCTCTAGCTCAACAAAGGGAGGGAGAAAGATGTCTAGTTCAGAAACTGAGCGTCCATTGGTCGTCGAAAGCGCAGAACAAAAGAGCTCTCAAAAAATCACCGATGAGCTGCCGGTTGCTATTGGGTATCCGTTGAAGGCAGTAGCCTTTGTCATGAGGCAGATCGTCATGTTTGCCGGTTTCCTGATGGCTTTCACGTTTGGGGCCGTTGTTGTCATCCGGTACGGATTTGGTGGCGATCTCTTTGCCTATGAAGAATGGCTTCTGGGCATCAGTATCATCGGCTTTTTTGCAGGCGCAGTGTTGGCCTCTGCCCGCAACCTGCATATCAACGCAGACATTCTTGGCATTGTGATCCAAAACCCTCGGTTGATCTGGTGGCGCGGCTTTGTCGTCCTGACCGTCGAGATCCTGGTGATCCTATTCCTCATGTACGCCTGTTACGTCTCGTTGCTTGATGACTTCTCATTCCCGCGGCTGCGCGCAACCCCAGTGCTGCGCATTCCGTTTGTGACCTGGCGGATTGCGATCATGATTGCCTTTGGCCTCATGGCGACGTTCACGGCGGCATATCTGTACGTGCATATCCGCAAGGGGCTCGGGCTTCCACTGAGATCAGAAATGCAAAAAGGAGAGACCCAATGATCATCGGAGGAAGTCTCCTAATCGTCTGCTTTATGCTGCTGTTGGGCGTCAGCGTTTATGTGGCATTCGGATCGGTTTTGATTTTCATCGCCCTTGTCGGAGATCAATCCATCACCGGCTACTTGCCCACCGGTTCTACAGGTATCCGCTCACTTGTACTTCTGGCGATCCCACTCTTCATGATCGCCGGAGGCATCATGGAGAAAGGTAAAATCGCGGCCCCTCTTGTCTCTCTGGCTGAAATGTTCATTGGCCATATCAAAGGAGGACTGAGCGCGGCTGGGGTGTTGGCCTGCGGTGTGTTTGGCTCCATTTCCGGTAGTGCCAATGCAACGCTGACCTGTATCGGCGGCATCATGATGCCCCACCTGAAAAAGGCCAACTATCCGGGTGGGCAATCGGCGGCTCTGATCGTGGCGGCCAGCCCCTTGGGTCTGTTGATTCCACCGAGTTCGTCTCACATCCTTTATGGCTGGGTTGCACAGCAGCACGTACTGAAGTGCTTCTTGTCCACGGTCATTCCGGCGATCATCCTGATCACCCTTTTGATCGTCGTAAATCAGTTCATGCTTCGGAAGTATGACGACATAAACCTGACGGAACGTCCTAAACCATTTCTGCCGACATTCGGAGTACAGGCGCGCCTGGCCGGGCCTGCGCTTATGATGCCACTGATCATTCTGGGCGGAATCTATGGTGGTATCATGACACCGACTGAAGCCGCCGGTATCGCAGTGGTCTACTCGATCCCAATTGCGATCTATTTCTATCGTGGCCTGACCTGGAAAACACTGGCTCAGACCATCCAGAATTCCGGTGTTACGATTGGTGTGGTCATGGTCATGATCTTCATGGTTCTGATCGTGTCGGACAACCTGATCTCGCAGGGTGCCCCTCAGTTGGCCAAAGATCTGGTCTACTCCGTGTCTGACAACCCGATTGTCATCCTTCTGATGATCAACGTGGTGATGATCCTGATCGGGATGTTGATGGATGATATCTCGGGCTTACTTCTGGCGACACCGATCCTACTGCCCATCGCGCAGAGCACCGGCATGGATCCGATCCATTTTGCGGCCGTGATTGGCGTGAATCTGGGAATGGCGAACATCACCCCTCCAACTGCGCCACTACTCTACCTTGGAGCTCAGGTCTGTGATGAGCCGGTTTCGCGCATGCTTTGGCCGACTTTGATCTTCATAGCCTTTGCCTGGCTTCCGACGCTGATGCTGACGACTTTTGTACCAGAGTTGGCCCTCTTCCTACCCGACCTCCTGCTCAGCAGATAATGGACGGAAAGCACAAAAGCCCAAGACGGAACAGCACGCACCCCATTTTTACGGTTGGGGTGCCTGGTCTCCCAAAGAAGACGTTGGAGAGACTGGTTCACAGCAGAAAACCGGAATCTAAAAACAGAGGTTCGAAATGTACAAAAACATCCTAGTCGCGCTGTCTCTCGAACACGGCATCAGTGATCACGCACTTTCAGCGGCACACGCCCTTGTGTCGGAAGGTGGAAAAATCACTGCCGCGCACATCCATGAGCCCCCAAACAGACAGATAATGTACTATATGGATGAAGGGATCGCAGAAAAATCTTTCCAAAAAGCAAAGGTGCGTTTAGCCGAGCGCTTAAAAAACGAAACTGAGGTTTCTTCTGTCTTGATCGAGAGTCAATCGGCTGGGCGGGCGATCACCGAGTATGCAAACAAACATGGCATAGATTGTATCGTCCTTGCTTCGCACAAACCTGGGATGAAAGAGTTCTTTTTGGGTTCAACAGCCGCTCTCGTCGTTCGACACGCTCAGTGTTCGGTGCATGTACTCCGTCTGTGACGCTGGCGCCTGCAACATATCAGTAACTTTGCCCTGTGAAATCTGCGGTGATAAGCACGTCTCACTGCGACCAAGGTCTGCAATGGCGCACCTACCAGAATTTCGCTTTGCGGTATTTGAGAGGTAGGGCTCACCGCAAACCTCGGCGGCAACGCGGCATCTTGTGATATCCTCTTTCGTCAACGTCGGGTTGTCGTTGTGGGCGGGCATGGCGGATCGGAGGATCAGTTATGGAAACACCAAACTTACCTGCCATTCGCGCGCTTCGCCCAGCTTGGAACAAGGGGCGCATCGTCGGTCAGAAACGGCCGTTAAAAGGCTCTTGCTTGGCGTCAGTATCTTAAATTTAGCTTAGTAGCATCTCCAGAAAGTCTATTCCGCGCACAAAAGTCCACCAGCTTGCAATCGTTCCGCAACCAATCGCAATCGACACCCTTAGCGACATCTCCGGGGTTGGGCCGAACCTTGCAAAAAGGGACAAAAGCGGCCAAGTCACCAGGACAATTGCCAGTTGACCAACTTCAACGCCGAGGTTGAAAGCCAATAGGCTCTGCCAGATATTCGGAGACGTTACCTGCAGAATTTCGTGCAAAACGAAACTGAAGCCGAGACCGTGAAGGAGGCCCATCAGGACGGTTATAACAAAAACCTTTCTGTTGGTGTCGATATCTGAGCCGCCCTCCAACACTGCCAGAAAAGCCGCATAGATTATGGACAAAGCGATACCCGTTTCCACGAATGGGACAAACCATGCGCCCGATGGCACGTAGCCGAAGAAGCCAAGCGACAAGGTAACGCTGTGACCAACTGTAAAGCCGGTGACCCGCCATAAAAGCGCATGTAATCCGTGCGCTCCGATGACCAGGCAAATAACAAACAGGACATGGTCGATGCCCTCCAGAATGTGGCGCACCCCCTCCCAGACAAAGGTAATGATCCCCGCCATTCTGGATCTGGAGACCTCGATCGGGTCCTTCATCAGTCCCCGTGTTCGAAAAATCAATGGATCGCTAACACCGTAATCCAGGATAAGGTTCGCGGTGATATCCTGGTCTGGCAAACCGGGATTAAGAAGGCTGGATAGGGTGTAGGCCGAAGGTGCCTGCCCGAAATTGTAGTGTATTACAGTATCAACAACCACGTCGCCGACATAGGCAAGCGGATTGTCCTGCAGGGTTGAGCCTTGAGATACAGCGTGTTTGGCTTCATTCAACGTTGCAAAGCCAGGTTCTTCGCCCACACGATGAAGCGCAACAGATTCAACATTACCAGGAACATGCGTTTCCCGGGTCTTTAAGACTGTACCGGATTCAGCGATTTGGCCGAGCCCAAGCGGGTCTGCGGCGATTTTGGCGGGATCAACAAAGTGAACCACGCGGCCATACTCAAAAGCATTGGTCGTAAATGGTGCAGCTGAGGGAAGACCGCCCTCGATTGGTTCGCCAGTCTTGTCCGCGACAAGATATGGCATCGGCACGCGCATAAAGATGCGGAGCCCGTCATTTGTGTGCTCAACATGGAAGATCCGCACATTTAGGTTCAGAAGAAAATGCGCCTGGCTTGCGACCGCAGAGACGATCAGACAGGCGGTTACACTAACCAGCAGGATATTTCGCAAACGATCAGACATCTGGCGAACGTGCCTCCAACACTGTGATGGCGGACAGGGCCCAGTTTCCTCGGTCGGGCTGGAACTCTACCCGGGCGCGATACTCCACGCGCCGACGGTGATCATGACCCCAATGGCCGGCCTGCGCGTCGACGCGCCACTGCACGACGCCTTCGAACTTTCCTCTGCGGGTTATGTCGCCGTCGACAATGACGACATTCGTGACGTCGACGATTTGCGCACGCCCGCCGCCGGGCACCCGGATCGTCAAACTGGTTTCCAGCTCAGCAGCCACATCAGAGAGCGATGCGCCCATGACGATCGGTGCAAGCGCCAGTTTCCTCTCTTCGGAAGATACTTCGAGAGCGGCTACATATGTGTTGGTCAGAAGACGGGATAATGCACTCGTCACAATCTGTGTTTCAGATTGGCCAGAGATCGGGTTTAGGACCGGAATTGCGTGTTTCCCTGAAAAAGCGATGCCCGCAATAAGAGATATTGTTGATAGCGCCACAACGCCTATCCATGTCAATGTCCTGGATGATCGGAACGCGATCACGACTGCGCCCACGAACAGGGCAACGGCCAACACTGTCCACGACGGAATAACCAAGATGCCCGCAGCTTGAACAGGCGTGACTTCGGGGTTGTTGTATCGTTTCAGATGGTTGGTCCATGTGACAACAGGCTCGTCCGGTGATGCCCAGGCGAAGAACGGGCCGGCAATGTCTGTCAGCGTTATCGGGACTTTCTGAATCGCATCATCAAACATCTCCCAGTTGATCGATGCAGTAGTCGGCAACTCCGAGATCGGATAGGTCAGTATCACGCCGACAAACGTTGAATCGGCTATGAGCATTGGATGGCCTTCAACGACTTGAAACCCTCGCTCTCCTAACGTCAGAAATGTTCCACGAGCCGAATTAGGTGAGACGGCATTTCCCGAGATACTCAGCGAATTACGAGTTTTGAACGCCTCTAACGCGGCGGTTAGAACCTGCGACTGAAGCGCGGGTTCCAGCCTGATACCCGTTGCAAACTCTTGGTCAATCCACGGTGCGAGTTCCCGAACCCGGATGAGGATTTCGTGCCGAACCTCTCGCGACGTCACATACAGAAATGAAGTTGTCCCACTTTGTGACGGACGATTGAGATTGGGGTTCGCGAACGCCGTAATCCACGGGTCGGGCCAACTGATCGCCAGTTGCATGTCTTTCTTCAGAAAACTGAACCGAGTCACTGGGACGTGGCGATCGAAAACCATGAACCCTATTGTAGCTGCAGGCGAACCATCAATGGCAAATGGAGGGCGAATGCTCAGAGTTTCGGGCCGCGCGCCCTCGAAACTGTAGAACACCTCAAGATACATAACGTCCAGGTTTTCAGGTGGGCCGGGGATTGGCTTTCCGGTAAGGGGGTCGGTCTTTCCGGCAAAAGGCGAGGCCCGGTCTATTCTCTGACGGTGTTCCATACGTATCACGTCAAACGGCAACGGTTTCCCGTCAGCACTCGCGATCACAGGGCTTTCCGGATTCTCACCGAGTGACTGATGAAACTTGGCTGGTGTGGCAACGGATGCCGTTACGAGCTTCAACTGAAAGGCGTGTTCGAAAACCTCCAAATCCTCGGGGTAGATTTCCAGTTCCAGACGAATGCCCTCGTCTTCAATTCGGAACACAGCGATATTTTTGGCGACTTCTGCCCCGCTGTACGGGATCACATCACCCTTGACGGCGGTCGCAAGGATGGAAACCGTGAGTGCCACCAGCAAACGACTGATATAAATTAATAATCTCTCCATTGTTCAAAGAAACGGTACAACGTCTCCTCTTTTATTTCCGCGGATACACAAGTGTCGCAGACAGCCGAACCCCCCAACCATCGGGGCCGGAGTCTAGAGAAGCCAGGTAGTAACGCGCGCCTGCCTGCAGCGACACGCGCTGTTCCCCAAACTTGACAAGCTTAGAAACCATGAGGTTCACCGGCGCGGTCCACTCGTCCGTGGTCCAGTCATAGGTGGATTCGGAATTCACCGTGTAAGTCCAAGCGTCCTTGGTGGTGTGCGCCAGGAAGGGTTGAAGATAGGTTGAATTGATGTCGTCGCTTTCGAATGACCAGATATGGTTACCCAGCCCACCGATGGTCCAGGGCCCCTCCTGAACCAGTATGACACCAGTGATCCCGCCGCCCCATTCGCCCACGCCCAGTTCACGGTTACTGGATGTCGGCAAATAGAAGATGGGACCGACACCCCATGTAAACGACGATTTGGTTGGGCTGAACCAAAGGCTGACCGTCGTATCGCCGATACCCTGGTTGCTTCCGGACGTGCCGACAACATCGTTTTGCCATTTGTATGGAATGATTGTCCGGGTGATTAGGTTCAGATTATCTGTCAGGGAAAAAGGTATGACAGGTTGAATGTTCAAAGTTGTCTGATTGCCATCTTCGCTGCCGTAACCGGTGTCGTAATTGAACTGGAACGGAACCGAGATCAGTGACGCCAGCGGGTTCGACAATTGTTTAGCCAGTTCGGAGTCGTCTGCTGCAGCGGCCGGACTGATAGCCAGGGCGGTAAAGACGACGGGCAAACATACTCCTACCGAAATCGGTTTGGTTATCAGACATTTGGCGGGGGCGATCATCAATCAATTCTTTCCTTGGTACGACTACCCTCATGAATTCGGTCAGAGGCGTATCGACCTTTGGTTCTTGGGTTCAGCTGGGTGTCTTCGTTGCGAAATTTGGGGCGTAGCAAACACTAAGAGGTGATTAAGAAGGGCGCGCCCGGCCGGTGGGTGCGCCCTTGGCAACCGGACTATTTGTCATCCGGCATCTTCGGCGGAGTGTAACCCTTCCATTTCCCGGCCAAAACTTTGTCGGATGGTTCCTTTTCCTTGGACCGTGGCGCGTCGATATAGGCTTGCGATACGGAAGGGGGCAGCGCGTATTCGTCCACCGATGCTTCTCGTACCACGATCTTGTCTTTGGTCACGTTGATGACCGTCAGGTCTCGGGCCAGTGTCAACTCACCGTCATACGTTGAACGGATGCCCTCTAAGATCGCCTGATAGTTTTCCGGCGACAATACGGAGTGGTACCCCATGGCGTGGCGCGGTTTGACCTCGGCCATGACTTTCCCAAAAGCTGCCGGTTCGGTATGAACGCGCGTTGAAACATATGTGGCTTGTCCGAGGCTCCAGCCGAAATAAGGCGCCAGTGCTTTAGGCGGCAGGAATGCCTCATGAGTGGCGAGATCGGCACCTTTAGCGTATTTCACGTACCATTTGTTTGGATATGTATCGCCACCGAACACGTACTTCAGCCCGTTCCATTCCAGCGAATAGCTTACCGATCCATCCAAACTATGAATTGCCGGCCAGGACCGGATCGTCACGCCATTTTCCTCGTAGACAACCTCGTTTTCTTGCATGTAGTCGAATTCGGTGACTTCAATCTTGGCTCCATCATCCGGCAATGCGCCAGTGCGCCCGTCCAGATCCCAGGCGTAGGCGGCCTTACTGTTTTCAACGAAGGCCTTGATGCCCATTTCCGGAGTCGATCCGGTGGGACCATAAATCCGTAAAGGAGTGTATCGACCCGACAGCCAACTGCCGATGTGCAGCCCCATGAAGTCGCCGACATGATCGACATGCAGGTGGCTGACGAAAACTTTGTCAATTTTCGAAAAGTCTGGCCGAAGGGAAAATAGATTGCCCATCGAGCCCATTCCGATGTCGAACAGGAATACGTCGCCATTGCCAAGTTCAACGAGAAACGAAATGGATACTGCAGCCTTGGTTTGGTTCGGCATTCCGGTCCCCAGTGCGGTGATCCGCATTTCTTCGGTTCCCAGAATCTCGGTATTCGGGAAATAGCTTGCCGGATACTCTTCGTCGCTGATCTGCGTGGCGGTCCGACCGGTCGGCAGGTTTTCGGCATGAGCTGCGGCGGCGCCAAAAGACATTGCCAAGGTTGTGCAGACAAATGCCAATTTGTGAAATCTTCTACCAATGCAATAAAACATATTCTCCTCCATCATTTCTCTGGTCTCAATTGCAAACGAGGCCGGGCCCGCAGTTGCAAAGATCGTTCGGGTTATCGGGGTTGTCGGCCGCGCAGTGACGAACCTCGCGGCGGTCGTGCCGGCGATGCACGCCTGCCACCGATCCCGGCGACATTGGTCGACCGAAATGGTCGATGAACAACGTGCCCGGGCCTGTTGCTTGTGGTATGTCACCCTTGATGACCTTGACGCCGGGATAGGTCATCGTTCCCTGATCGTTCAGTGGCCGTTGCGACAACTCCACGACCACATCAACAGGCGGTTCACCATCCGCAACGATGGTCAGTAAGGCGTTGGGCGGGTCCACGGCAAAGCTGTCGTCGCCTTGGGACACCATGTCCAGAAAGCCCTGTATGCTTTGCACGCCCGCATACCGAACCGGCCTGTCACAGAAGAATGTGACGATCGGGCTGACATCTGTCATCGTTATCGTGTCAGCGGTCATCGACACTGAACCGGCATTGTGCACGAACAATGCCTTGCACTCCTGGCCATCATCGTCTTGCGCCTGTGCGATGGACATGAAGCCGAGAACCATGGGAAATACGAAGAATAGCGTCTGGCAGGTTCGTTTAATCATTCCCGTCTCCTTGCTTGTTGGAATTCAGGTCACGGCGTCGGACAAGCTGCCTGTTCGGGCGACCGTCGTGCCGCTTCAGTGGTGATCTTGTGCCTTGGGTCTGACCTTGGCCAAGCTCACGTATTCCATCAGTTCGAGCCTCAGATCTTCGCAGATCTGATTGTATTCGGTCGCTCGGGCTCGCCCGTTTTCTCCTTCAGCTTGAAAGCTGTGAAAGGCGGTCACTGCCTCGCCGAAGTCACGGCAAATCGCCTGAAACTTTGGATCGCTCCGCGACAAAGACACGATTGTGAATTCATCGTTGGGCGATTTTTTAACCAATTCGGAACATCCGGCAGCAAGAAAGTTTTCCACTTGCTCCCCTCCCGTCAAAGGCCATTGGCCGTCAGTGAGAATCTGTTTCCACGGTCTGTCTGCCCAGGTACTCCCTGGAGACACCAGATTAACATCCGGGGGCTGCGGACTGGGGTAACGAACATGTTCTGAACGTGTTTTGGACCTTAAAAATTCTTGTGTTTGAATGTAATACTGGACGCGGCCCGTTTAACCCGGGTATCGTTAGGTTAGTTTGGATGGAACGAACACAGCCGACAGATACTTCGATGGAAAGTCAGTTATCCGAGCGGAAGTCAGCGCCGCCTCTGGAACAGGCGGCCATAGACGAACAGCTCGACCGTATGTTTGAGAGTTCTCAGTTTGGTGCAAATGATCGCCGACGCGCGTTCCTCAAATACATCATCGATGAAACACTGGCCGGACATGCTGACCGGCTGAAGGGCTATTCGATTGGCGTTTCCGTTCTGGGCCGATCCGAGGATTTCGACGCGACCTCAGATCCGGTTGTACGCCTTGAAGCGCGACGCTTGCGGCGCGAGCTGGAACACTATTACCTGACAGATGGAAGCAATGATCCCTTGGTGATTACCATTCCCAAAGGGTCCTATGTGCCGTCGTTCGAATTTCGGGATGTAACTTCGGCGCCTTCCGACAAGCCAGATCGGACAGGCCAGCGCGGCAGAAGCGGCTGGCGGGCTCCGAACTGGGTCGTATTGCTTTTGTTGACGCTGTTGATGGCCGTGACAGCTTTCATGCTGTTCCAAAGTTTCGAAACTGAAAGCCTGTCTACCGATCAGACGACCACGGACAATGACCTTTGGGGGGATTTACCTGTCGTTGCCGTGATGCCGTTCAATCCATTGGGAAACAGCGCTGTTACATCCGTAGCTGCCCGTGGCATCGCCGAGGATATTACAACAGATCTGGCGCGGGTGCAGGGCTTGCGCGTGATCTCGTACGCATCGACAGCCGAACTGTCCGACGGAGCCGTCGACCTGATCGACGAAGGACGCAATCTGGGTGCGACCCATGTTTTGAGGGGCAGCCTGCAGACCATGTCAGATGGCTATCGGCTAAACATCGGCCTCGTTGACGTAGACAGCCGGGGCGAAATTTGGGCTAAACGGTTCGACTATAAAACGACAGATCGGTTCGAAACTCAGACCGAGATTTCGCGCGAGATCAGTTCGACCTTTTCTATCGAATTGTTCCCCGAACTGACTTCGAGTATGGAGGATGCGCGATGGACACGCCGGGATGCCCGGATCCTGTACCAGCAGGCGTTGGACATCATTCACCCGCCAAGCGACCCATCGCGTTTTGACGCCGCACACACCTTGTTGCAGCGTGTAGTGCGGTTGGAACCGAACGCCCCGCACGGTTATGCCGGTCTGGCCTTTGCGGAAGCGCACAGAACTTGGTTTGGACTTGCTGCAAACACGGATGAAACACGGGGTCTGATCAAACAATATGCTGAAAGCGCGTTGGAAAAGGATCAGGCAAATGTTCGCGCACTTTTGACCTTGGGTATTCTCGAAATCTTGATGGGCAATCCGCAACCCGCAATTGATTTCGGTGAACGAGCAGTCGAGCAAGAGCCGAGCTCAAGTTTGGCTCATGGTTATTTGGGAATGTTCCTCCTGTACGCTGGCAAGCCAGAGCAGGCAATAACACCGTTGCAGCGAGCGCTAAGCCTTGATCCCCTCAGTATTCGAATACCCTATAGGAACATTCTGGGCGTTTCTCAATTCCACGCTGGAAACTATCGAGAGAGTCTGGCCACACTGCAGGAAAACCTGGATCTCGAAGGGCCGTTCGGTCCCCATATGATGGTCTACCAAGCCGCCGGAAATGCTGCGATCGGGAAAATCGACCAAGAAACGGAAATTCTCGAAAGCCTCGCGGCTATAATCGCCGAAGGCGAGACCTTTCCGCTCAGACGGTGGTTGGAGAAGGTAATTTATGATCCTAAAATGATGCAGCCTTTGCTGGACGAGTACGAAAAGGCCAAAGCGCTGGCAGACACTCGGTAACGGCCAGCAGTATTGCGTGGGTGTGTTTTGGCGACCTCTGCATTCGTGATCTTGTGTCCGGTTCAAGGGCAATTGTCAATCTATTTTGCATATGCCGCGAATGGCAGCTTCCCGCCGATTCTGTTGAAAAACAACGTGTTGCTGGCGCAGAATGGGATGATTTGAGCACGGCGCGAACGCCTTTTTGGTCAGGCTTTTCGCGTTTGCTGCGGTGCAGGAATGATCTTGGCCAATTTGCGGAGGTTTTGGGCTGTGGCGGCGAGAAGGAATTCGTCATTTGCGCCGCATGGTCCGCGTAGTCGGAGCCGTCCCAGACCGAGGATGCGTTTGAGGTGGGCAAAGAGCATCTCGACCTTCTTTCTGAGTTTCATCGAGATGTCGTATTGGCGGGTTTTGGCGATCTCGCGGGCGACCTGGCGAGCGTCTTCGTGCTCTTCGCGGGTGATTTTGCGCGCATCGGCATTAGGGCAGCATTTGGCTTTTGATGGACAGGCCTGGCAAACGTCTTTCAGGGCGCGGTAGCGGGCCGTACCCTTACCGGTTGGGCCTCGGTTTGGGTCAGAATAGTTGCGGCGGAACTGCTTGAGTTCCTGACCCTCAGGACAAATGTACTGATCGTTCTCTGCATCCCACTCGAAATCCGCCCGCGTCCAGGTGCCATCGTTGCGCCCGGACTTGTCGAAGACAGGAATGTGCGGGGCGATGTTGCGATCTACAAGCCACCCCAGGAGCGGCCCGGTTCCGTAGGCGGTGTCCGCGATCAGGCGTTCGGGATGCAGATCGAACTTGTCCTCTACCCGGTCCAGCATGGTCTTGGTTGATCCAACCTCAGCTTGTCGGATGGACCGTGTGGCCTCGACATCAACGATGACGCCATGGTCAGTGTCGATCAGATAATTGTCAGAATAGCTGAAGAAAGCTGGCCCTTTACGCGCTGCCGTCCATTGACTCGCAGGGTCAGAATGCGAGGTGAACTTGGGCTGGACCTCGCTCGCAGCTCCGAAAGCCGCCTTATCCAGAGTGTCGAGATACTCGCGGATCGCACGAGGCGCATCTTCTGGATCGATGGTTGATGCACCCCATTCTTCCTTTGGCGTTGAGTTTTGTTTGTTTGCATCGGCTTCGATCAGACTGGCGTCGATTGCCATGCGCTGGCCGCTGACCAGACCCTCTTTGATGCACCGCGCAACCGTCATCTCGAACAGATGACGCAGCAGCTCACTCTCGCGGAAGCGTCCATGCCGGTTCTTGGAGAAGGTCGAATGATCCGGGATACGCTCATTCAGATCGAGGCGGCAGAACCATCGATATGCCAGGTTCAGATGCACCTCTTCGCACAGCCGGCGCTCGGAGCGGATGCTGAAGCAATAGCCGACCAGCAGCATCCGGATCAGCAGTTCGGGATCGACCGATGGACGACCCGTGTGACTGTAAAAATCCGCAAGGTGCGCTCGAATGCTGCTCAGATCAACAAAGCGATCAATCGAGCGCAGCAAGTGGTCTTGGGGAACATGATCCTCAAGAGAGAATTCGTAGAACAACGCCGCCTGCGCTTCCTGCTTCGGCCCCGTCATCGCTCAGTCCTCCCATCCTCGGGGAGAATTGAATCAGCGACTTACCTCACGATCAAGCAAGAGTTTTTCAACGAAATAGGCCGTTCGTGCCGTATTTCAGCCCCCTACCCGTTCCGATCCAGCTTTAACCAATATCGCGTGTATCGAAGTTCACCCGTTCGGGTCAGAGCGCCCTTCTCGACCAGATCCTGGAGATCCCGCGTCGCTGTGGCGCGGGACGTTCCGGTGATCGAGATATAGTTCTCGGCGCTCAATCCGCCTTTGAACCCAACCGGCCCAGCCTTGAATAGCCGGGCGATTACCTTGCCTTGGCGGGCGTTGAACTGATCGCGATGCCGGTCATAGAAATGCGCCTTTGATATGAAGAAGCCGACGCGCTCAAGCGTCACCTGCTGCGCTGTAAGGACGGTCTCGGCAAACCAAACGAGCCAAGCTGTGACGTCTAGCGTCTTTTGATGACGTTCGAGCTGATCATAATATGTCTTCCGCTCTCGCTCGATCGTGAAAGCAAGAGCAATCAGGCTGGGCTGACCAATGTTTTGTGCCAGGGACTTTTCAGCCAGCGCCCTGCCCAACCGGCCATTGCCGTCTTCAAAGGGGTGAATGCTCTCGAAATACAGATGGCTCAATCCCGCTCGGATCAGTGCGCGCAATGGTTCGGGACCATCCGGTGCGGTCCGGTTGAACCAGGTCACGAACTGGTCCATTTCAGCCGGAACCTGACGTGAAGGTGGCGCTTCGAAATGAACCGTTGGACGGTCTAGCCTACCTGAGACGATTTGCATCGCATCCTCATGGCTCCGGTATGATCCAATCGTTTCCAGACGCCTGTCATGGGACAGAAGCATGTCATGCCACCGAAACAGGGTGTCGTGTGACAGTGGTTCCGAATAATTGGAATAAACATCCACCATCATTTCAGAAACGCCCTGCTCGCGCGGTTTGGATGGATAGCTGTCGGGAGTCAGTCCAAGATGCCGACGCAAGGAAGATTGCACGCTGAGACGATCCAGCATCTCACCTTCGATCGCGCTGGTCTTCATCGCTTCTTCGCTTAGCAGGTCGATACGCAATTGATCTCGATCCGATGTGTTCACATGATGAACCGCTCCAAGAACTTCCCCTGAAGACAACAGGAACTGTTGCTCGTATGGTTCGAGTCTTGTGGCATCGTAACGAAAAGTCGGCCAATCAGGGTTCTGCCAGTTCCACATCGTGAGGTATAAGCCTCCTTTCTATAACTCACTATTTATCGTTACATGATTTATAGAGGTTAATCCTATTGCTCACTTTTTTCAAACTCTTCGGTCCGATCATCGATTGGACGTGTAATCTGAAAACGGTAAATCTCATCCAGTTTCCCCAAATTTACGTAGCATTGGAGGTACTTGACAGCATTGCCTTTGGAGATAGTTCCCCCTTTTCGATTTTAGCCAGTAATGAAATCAGGTAAGCCCCTGGAGACTGTATGTTCTCAGCACGTTGAAAAATGTATCCGAGAACAATGAAGCGAATAGCTGGGCCAAACGCCGATTTCATTGCATACCAGGTTTGGCCAAGCCGCAGGTACTCGGCGATATCATCCATAAGCCGATCACAGTGGTGCTGATCCTTAGCAAAGCGTAGTTGGGGTCTGATGCCGGAGAGGGCAGGATCCTACGTTAAGACCGTCTGATCACCTTTTGGGCCACCTGTATTCACCTGTCAGGAGTATGTGGGCCCATCCAAGTGGCGAGATATGCGCCAGCAGGTTGGGCGAGCAGTCCAATCCTTCGCTGCGGCGCTCGGCGACAGCGTTTCCAAGGTGTTTGGTGTTCCAGTAGATGACAATCGCGGCGAGCAGGTTCAGGCCAGCCATGCGATAGTGCTGTCCTTCTGAAGTTCGGTCACGGATTTCGCCCTGCCGCCCGATGCGGAGCGCGTTCTTCAAAGCGTGGTGTGCCTCCCCTTTGTTGAGGCCGATCTGCGCCCGGCGCTGCATGTCGGCGTCAAGCAACCAGTCGATGATGAATAGTGTCCGTTCGACTCGTCCGATTTCTCTCAACGCCACCGCAAGCTCATGCTGGCGGGGATAGGCAGAAAATTTCCGCAACAATTGGCTTGGAGGCATGGCCCCTGCCACCATGGTTGCGGCGCTGCGCAGGATATCCGGCCAGTTCGCGGCGATGACAGGCTCCCTGATCTTACCCCCAATCAAGCCTTTCAGTTCCTTCGGACAGGATGTGGGGTCGAAGAGATAAAGGCGCTTGGACGGCAGGTCTCGGATGCAGGGAATGAACTGGAAGCCCAGCAGAGCGGTGACCGCGAAGACATGGTCGGTGAAGCCACCTGTATCAGCGTACTGTTCCCGGACTTTTTGACCCGCACCAGTCATCAACAAACCATCCAGAATGTAGGGTGCTTCGTTCACCGTGGCCGGGATGGTTTGGGTGGCGAAGGGACCGAACTGATCGAAGACATGAGTGTAGGCCTTCAGCCCAGGTTCGTGGCCGTATTTGGCATTAACGAGATTCATTGCCTCGCCTTGACGTGAAGTAGGGAAGAACTGGCCGTCGCTCGATGCGGCCTGCCCGGCGCCCCAGAACTGAGCCATCGGCAACGAAGATTGCCCCTCAATCACCACGGCCAGGGCGCGGGCCATTGCCTCGCTTTCAATGTGCCACCGTGACAAGCGGGAGAGCTAGAAATAATCGTGGGTGTTCGTGGCACCTGCCATTTTGCTGAGACCAATATTCAACCCTTCAGCAAGCAACACATTCAACATACCTATCCTGTCCTTGCAGGGTACGCCGGTGCGCAGATGAGTGAATGCCTCAGTAAAGCCAACCTCGTCATCCACCTCGAGCAGGAGATCGGTGATCCTAGTTTCCGGTAGTCGTCGATAAAGGTCGAGTACCATGGCGTCGGCCTCTTCTGGGACGGCAGCGGTCAGCCGGTCGAGTTTGAGATTACCGTTTTCGATAAGTCCTCCCGGAATCGCGCCAGCTCTGGCGGCACGGGCAAGTCTCTGCAAACCATTGGCTAAACGGGCCTTCCGATCTACCAGCCAGGCTTCCGGTTCAAACGGCATGGTCAGTCTCGGTGTGGACCGGGCGATCTCGGCGGGGACAAGCGCTTCCTTGAGATCGCCATAACGTCGGGAATGGGCAAGCCAGACGTCGCCGGATCGAAAACCCTCGCGCAGGTGGCACATGACGGCCACCTCCCATAGCCGGTGCCCGTTATCGTCCCTCAGGTGACGATGCCATTTTGAGGTGCGGCGCAGAAAACTTCGCGACCGGACGGCCGTTGTTTCGCCAATTGCGATGATTTCCGCAGCGGTCAGCAACGGTTCGGCAACCGGAGCTGCTTTGATGTTGAGTGCCCGCAACATGCGCGGACCGTAGCGCCGGAAACGATGATAACCATGGACGACATGTGCCAGCGGATCGGTCGCTAATGTCTCGGTGAGTTGGGCTGCGGTTGCAACAAGGTCCCTGAGCGTGGACCAACCCCCGGAATTTTGAACGGCCTCTTCCAGTGGGGCTTTGTCTTCGTGCGCTTCGAGCAATGCCGACCCGAGAGACGAGAAGGCTTTCAGGGTGTCCTTGAGAGTCGATTTGGCTTCAGCCACGCAGGCGTCGCTTCGTGATTTGGCCTCACGCCAGGTTTTGCCTACGATCCGATCGTGAGTTTCGACCACTGCATCAGCAACGGCACTTCGCCATTCCAAAACGCAGACTGCGAGAATTGCGAGGCGCCGATTAACCGAGAAATCCCTCATGTCCCCGGCAAAGTAGCGCTCGCCCTGACGGCGAAGGCCAGCAACGCGATGCGGCGGAATATCGGACAGCAGAGAACTGTCGAGTACGATATCCTGCAGTGCTTCCAGTCGGTCGAGCAGACGGTTCATGTCGGCCGAGTTCCGCCCTACCTCAAACTGCCGCAACCAGACAAAGCGGGTGATGCTGCCTTCTGCACTCTCGGTCAGCAAGGCATCAAGGCGGTCGCGCATTCCGTCTTCGAGTTGATCGACAATCCGCACATCAATACGTCGCTCAGCGGCGACAAGGGCGTCTGCACAAAGACGCTCGATCACTGTGATTCCGGGCAGGACGGTTTGGGTCGTACGGCACTGATCAACAAACCGCCGCGCCAACTCTTCGTTCGACCGCGCCGTCTCGGCTTTCTTCTCTAGCCAAACCTTCAAGTCGCGTGATCTCCGTCCCGCGAACATCTTGTAACCATAGATCTCGCGCAGGATTGCCAGGTGTTCGTGCCGGGTTTCTTCACGGCTCGCATATTTGGCCAGATCCTCGGGCCGCAGTCCAAGTTGGGCCGCCAGGAAGCGCGTGATTTCCAGCGGGATAACTTCGCCTGGCGCGAGCAATCGACCCGGATATCGTAGGGCGCAAAGTTGCAGCGCGAAGCCGAAACGATTGTGAGGGCGTCGGCGGGACCGAATGATCTCCAGATCGTCATCCGCCAGGGTGTAGTGATGTAGCAAAAGAGCTTCGTCGGTTGGCAGATCAAAAAGGGCCGCGCGTTGGCGGCCAGTCAGGATTTTCCGACGGGGCATATTGTTACTTCCTTGGAAAGAGAGATGTCCGAAAAGAGATCGATTAACGATCTTGCCAAAACCTTCTCAGTCTCAAAGCCAGCCGTCCATAAATCGTTGCAGCGAATAGAGCGTCAAATCAGCCCTTAACGTAGGATCCTGCCCCCTCCGGCATCAGACCCCATCCTGGCGAATGGATGAAACCTATTTAAAGGTGAAGGGTTCGTGGGTTTATCTCTATCGAGCGGTCGACAAACACGGCAAAACGCTTGATTTCATGCTTTCCCCGCGCCGAAACAAACCGACTGCGACAAAGTTCTTCGCCAGGATGCTGGAGGTCAACGGGATTCCGCGAAAGATCGTCATCGACAAAAGTGGCGCCAACACAGCTGGTATCAAGGCGATCAACAAAATGCTGAAAGGCTTTGGCTGCCCGATCCCGATTGAGATGGTGAGGCGGAAATACCTGAACAACATCGTGGAACAGGACCACCGTTTCATCAAAAGACGCATCCGGCAAATCCTAGGGTTCAAGGCGTTCGCTTCAGCGGCGGCAACCCTCGACGGAATCGAAGTGGCACACATGATCCGCAAAGGTCAAATCACGCCCGGAGTCTGTCCGATTCGGCAATTTGCAGAGCTGGCCGCTTAGCCCGCCGGTACAATGCTATCGCTGTCGCCAGTCAAAACTTCGCAACAGATCCCCACCCACACACGACCTTCATGGTGGTTCTGTGATTCTGCGGTCGCAACCCGCATAGCCGCCTTTCGCTGCGCCCCGCGCGACAAGGTAGCGCGCGCCACTTTTTACCCTACACACATCCTTCGCAGCGGTTTCGCTACTCATCTATATGCCGTAGTATTTTTTTTGAGGCCCTTTATCTGAGATGAATCGAACCAAACCCGACCATTCCCGACCTTCAAAATGCACCCACCGTCGCCCGAAAATTTAGTCACGAATGACTTGGAAATCAGGGCTCAGACACGTTCCAATCCAAATCTGAACAACCGGCCGAAGGTCAAAATAGCCACGTACCGAGACAGATATGTGTAGATGTGGTAATGCTTTAGCATCGTCCTAATACCCTCGAGATCGAATTGATTGGTCGGGAAGCAACTATGGCGCATTTGTTCAAAGTTATTCTTGGAATTGTCATCTGCGCAGTGGCAATAATCATTCTTTTCTTCTGGCTGTGGGCCGTACCCAGTGTCGAGAACCACCCGATTGCAACCGATGCTGAAACCATCGCGCGAGGGGAATATTTGACCGCTGCCGGCGATTGTACGTCTTGCCACACCACCGAGGGTGGAGCTGCGTTTGCAGGCGGACTTAAACTTGATACCCCTTTCGGTGGAATATACTCCGCCAATATTACCCCGTCTGAAGAAGGCATCAAAGGCATGAGCTCGGCCGAGTTCTACCAGGTCCTCGCCTATGGCTCTTACAAGACCTTTCAGCCTCTCTATCCAGCGATGCCCTATCCATCATACCACTTGGTGACGCGCCAAGATTCCGATGCGATGCTTGCGTATCTGATGACCCAGACGCCGGTCGACAAAAGCGTTCCAAAAAACGAATTGCGCTTTCCCTTCAACATTCGGCAGCTTGTGCTTTTTTGGAATGTGCTCTTTGCGGAGCGGGGAACCTACGAACCGGACACGTCCCGAGACGCGGTTTGGAACCGGGGCGCCTATCTTGTTGAAGGGCTGGGCCATTGCGGTGCCTGCCACACGCCACACAACGCCTTTGGCGCCGCTGAGCATGACCGGGCGCTGGCCGGGGCACCGCTTGCAGACTATGAAGCACCCGATATTCGGCCTGAGGCACTGAAACAGCGCGGCTGGACTTCTGAATATCTGACCGAGTTCTTCCAAACAGGTAAAGGACCCAAAGGAACTGCATTCAAAGAAATGTATCTCGTAGTAGAAAATTCTCTGTCGCAGTTGACCGATGAAGACCGGATCGCCATAGCAACCTATCTTCTGGATCTGCCATCCGCCCCAAGGGTTAATGACAACGTCGTTTTGGCCGCCGTGGCTGGCGAGCCTCCAGCATCATTTCCCGAGGGGCGAGCATTGTATTTGAACAATTGTTCGATGTGCCATGGCCCGCGCGGCAAGGGAGTGAAAGATGGGGCGCCGCCATTGGCAGGCAATTCTACGCTCGCGCAGGTTGGGGGCCGCAACATGCTTTACGCAATCGTTAACGGTTTTCCTGATCCTAGGTCCGTACCCAATTCCAGCCCGATGCCTGCCTTCAAGGATCGTATGACACCGACGCAGATCGCGGAGTTGGCCAATTTTCTACGGCACGCTTTTGCGTCTGAAACTCCAGACCTGCCCAAGTTTACCGAGACCGACATTGAGGCAATTCTGAAATAGGTGGCGCCGAGCCAGAACGGAAAAAGTGGAATTTGACATGTGTGATGATCATGACAAACAGCCAAAAAGCGATACCGACGTGACACGGCGCAGCGTGCTGACGGGCGGTGTCGGTGTGGCCACTGGCACGGCGGCAACTTTGGTCGCCGGTCTTGGAGCCGAGGGAGCAGCGGCCGGTCCTCTGCAACGCCCATGGGCAACCGAACTGGGCGATCCGGTTGGTACAAATCCCTATGGCCACCCGTCCTCCTTCGAAAGGACGGTGATCCGTCGCCCCACACCAACCGAGTATGCACCAAAGGGTTACGTTCCGCCCATGAATGAGTCCTCTTGGACTGGGACGCCTCTACAGGATTTGCGCGGGATCATCACCCCCAACGGGTTGTTCTATGAACGATCCCACGGCGGTTATGCAGATATGGATCCGGCCAAGCACAAGGTGGTCATTCACGGGCTTGTCGACCGCATTCTTGAACTCAGCATGGAGGATCTGCGCCGCTTTCCCACTGTCACCACGTTCAGATTTCTTGAATGCTCCGGCAACAGCGATCTGATCTGGGGCAAAGCAACCTATGGCGGGCAGGAAACGTCACCATATTTGACCGCGCAAGATATTCACGGCCTCCTCAGTTGCGCGGAATGGACCGGCGTTCGACTATCCGATCTTTTGCGTGAGGCAGGAGCCGATACAGCAAGGGCCAAATGGCTGATCGTCGAAGGCGCAGATTCCGGAGCGTTAGCGCGCAGTTTGCCGATGGCTCGGGCACTGGACGATTGCATCCTGGCTTTTGCACAAAATGGCGAAATGCTGCGCCCCGAACAGGGGTATCCGGTTCGGTTGCTAGTTCCGGGTTGCGAAGGCAACCTTAACATCAAATGGGTGCAGCGGATAGAAGTGACTGACCAACCCCTGTTTGCGACATTTGAAACCGGTCAGTACACCGATCTGCTGAAATCCGGCAAGGCGCGGATATCTTCGCTGGTGATGGAGGCCAAATCGATCATCACCTTCCCATCAGGCGGTCAGTCCCTGCCGGAAAAAGGGTTCTACCAAATCCGAGGCATTGCTTGGTCTGGGCGCGGCAAGATTTCAAATGTGGATGTGTCACTGGATGGCGGGCGCAATTGGACCCCGGCGCAACTCACGGAGCCGGTAATGTCAAAATGCCTGACCGAATTCACCTTGCCTTGGAGATGGGACGGCAGTGAGACGCTTATAATGAGCCGTGCCACTGACGAAACCGGCTATACGCAGCCTTTCGTTCAGCAACTCGTCGAAGCACGCGGCAAGTTCTCATCCTACCACAACAACGGCATTCAGACGTGGCGAGTCGAAAGCAATGGCGAGGTGTATAATGCGCAGGGTTAATCAGATTTTCTGTGCCGTCCTGCTGTTAAAAGCCTCTGGGCCAGCCGTAGCACAGACTGCCGACTGCAGTGATCGCCCGTTGTGTCTTGGCCAGACAATCACTGAGGTAGATCTGACGGTTTGGTCTCTCAACGTCTTCCCCGATGGAACCGGGCTTCCCGAAGGAATGGGCAATGCTGAAGAGGGTAATAAAATTTATAGGGACAAATGCTCGGCCTGCCATGGCGAAAAAGGCGTTGGGGTGAAGGTTCTGCTGGATCGCGGTGCGTTTCCCACCCTTGTCGGTTCGACGCCGCCTTTGACCGACACAGAACAACAGCCTGCGCAAACTGTGGGCAGCTATTGGCCATATGCCACGACCTTCTTTGATTACGTCCGCCGTGCCATGCCTTTTGCGACGGCCCATTCACTAAGCAATGACGAAGTCTATGCCGTCACAGCGCATATCCTGGTGTTGAACGATATCCTACCTGCAGGAGCCGACCTGGACCAAGACAGTCTGATGCAGGTGACAATGCCTAACGTCGATGGTTTCATTTGCGATGCCCGTCCAGACGTGTTCACCCCCCGCTGTATGTCGAATTGTTCGATACCCGGTGACGCTGGTATTTTGATCGGATCGGGAGAGAACTATGGCAAACCAGTTCCGATAACGGATTGCATGGTTCGATAGTGACTGCTGGTGGTGTTTTCTCAAGCGCGCAGTACACGAAGAATTTCGTCCGGATGGCGTTACATTTGTGGTCATTAAAGCTCGGTGCACTCAAATTTGAGCGTGTAGACCCGCGTATTCACTGGTGTCAATTTTGAGCCCCCGAGAAACCCAAGCTCAAAAAATGATATTAACTTAACAGGTCTCAATCTTTGGATTCGAAGACCTTATCCAACCACGACCCAGTAATAACTGTATGAACAGTTCTTTCTTGCTGATGAACGTACCAGGGCGGCCCGAACCGGTCCTTTACCATCTCCTTTAGATTCTGCGGTCGCGCCCACTTTGCGGTCATTCGCTGCGCTTGCAAGATTGTGGCCTATGCGAACTGGCAATATGGGGACAAAGCTGACGTCCCAATCGGTAGATGCCAAAGCTGGATAGTGACAAGTCTCCGTTTTCTGACAACTCTTCTTATAATCTCATTTCGAGTTACCCAGCCCTTCAAAAGAGCGATAGATTAGGTCCAATTCTGACGAAACAAGTGGATCGGCAGCGCCAACTTTAACATCTGGCGACCCCGGCAAGGCCAAATCCACGGCTTCTCGACGCGTAAAATACCAGCGGCCCGAAATGTTGGCCAACTCGTCTTCAAAGTGACCTGAAAAGAAGATTCGATAACCTTTGTGCGTGGCAAGCGTAACGAAAACTGCAGTCTTTCCTGAACAGGACATTCCGTCTGTAGAAAACTCATACAGAGGCCAAGTCAAACAGTGACGTGTTGGTAAAACCTTATGCGCATTCGCATGTTGCATTAGCTTATCACGGCCCGAAATCTCATCTCCCCGGTAGCACAGGACACCTTCCGGAGAAAAACAATCGGCGAAAGTAGCGGCATCCCCGTTGTCAAAAGAAAAAGCGTATCGCGAGTTTAGGTCATTTATACTTAGTTTGTGATGTAACGTTTCAATATCAGCGCTGGTCATTTCTCGGCTCCTTGTTTCCTTCAAGTTGCTTAAGGGAAATCCTTTATTTGCTGAGTGTGACACTAAAAAAGTAGTCCATGTGTTTTTTAACTCATCGACGGTGTTTGGTCTATTTGGATGATGTCTATCTGCGTTGGCGAGCAATAAGGGAGTTGGTTGCACGACCTAACCGCGTTTAAGCAACAATGGCTCAAGAGCGGTCGTCCGTCGAATTCTGTCGGGATTGCGGCCCGTCCCGATACGACCAACGGTGTTTTTGCTGACAAAGCTGCCTTGCTGCGCGAAGCGTGACCGCTGATTTTAGAGTTTTGTCAAACCCACCGTGTCACCTAACGTATGAGTAGGATTGAAAAGCAAACTTAGTTTTTGAGGAGACCTAAATGCAGTTCATGGTTCATGTGAAAATTAGCCCAGAGAACCGAGATGCTAACTACAAGCGTTTGAAAGAAAAGGAAGGGGCGGTTGATGTGCCCGGGACTAAGATTCTTGGTATGTGGTTTGCAGTTAACCAACTGGAAGGCTGGACGATAGTTGAAGCTGAAAATGCGGCAGCACTGGGAAAACTCTTGCACGATTGGACCGACTTGAACGTTAACACTGTGATTCCTGTTCTATCTCTTGATGAGTTTACAGAAGAGTTCGAAGGCAACTAACTCTTCCGTTGGCTCGGCCTCACATTCTTTTCGGCCTCAACGGTAGGCACAAAAAACTGCTGAAAATGCCTTCTCTGGGCTCTGCGCCCGCTTTCGCGGCGTTTTGCCCGAACTCTGATTATGGATGCAGCAATGTCAGCGCATCGAACGACCGTCTTGGGGCTCACTACTGCAGCCGGAACACTTGCAGCATTGGCGATTTTGGTCGTGCCGAAGTTTTCGAGGACGGCCCAGAGCCGACATTAATCACGGGCGGACAATGCTGCACTCGCACCCGCATTGCTGCCATTCGCCGCGACTGCTCGAATTCGATAGTGACCAAGGTCTCAAGTGCAAACCAAGCAGACATTTTGTTGATGGAGCCATTTGCAATGGCTCCAAGCTTCTCTTAAACGAAACTTACCAGTCCACTGTCTTTTGTGGCGTATACTGCGGCGTCGGTTCGGGATCGAAGGACGTGTCAAAATCACGGTAGAAACTGCTCACTGACCGATGCGGATAATCTTCGATCAGCAGCATGTGTTCCTGAATCATCTTGGTGATGCCCGGGCCCGCCCAAATTCCGTTTTGCGCCTCATTTGGGAACCGCTCGGCGGGATCATGATACAAATTGAAAACCTCGTAGAAATGAAAGTCGGGATTCCTCGGCTTCAGGTTCAGTTTGACCTGATCCTTGCGCACCGCCTCCAAGTTTTGGCGATTGTAGTGGAAGACATAGTCGCGACGCCCGTTGCCCTCTCCAAGCAGGAACAAACCAGATTGGTCGACACCGTCGATCACCCGGTCGCCGGGCACCTCCGAGAGCACGCCACCGATGCTTGCCCATGTGGTAAAGAAGTCCGTGATCTGGACGATGTCGAGCGGGTCTTGCCCCGGCTCGATCATGCCGGGCCACCACGCGATCGCCGGCACGCGGATGCCGCCTTCCCGCGTTTCCCCCTTGCCTCCTTGGAGTAAGGAGTAACCGCCGTGCGGGTGCACCGTGTACATGGGTCCATTGTCCGAACTCCAAACCACCAAGGTGTTCTCTGCGATCCCAAGATCGACCAGCGTTTTCAGAACGCGCCCGACATTGTAGTCATGTTCCACCATTTGAGCTGCGGTATTGGTTTCAGCAGGTGTGTCGCGAAAATCCGGGTGAGCGCCCCAGAAATGATTACCCTTGCCCCAGAAGTTCACAAAGAACGGCTGATCCGTGTTGGCGCGGCGCGTGATGAACTCGATGACGTTATCCGCGACCTCCGTGTCGTAAGTATTGTACCTTTCCATTGAGTATTCATAGACAGGTTCCGGCTCCTCGCCTTTCTTTGCCCGCATGACGCCGCCGGTGTCATAGGGAAATCCCTCAGGGCCGGGCGAGTGCATCAAAGCGCGCTGTGTGAATCCGCCAATATCGTCATCTTTGGAAGCGTTCTTGTTGTTAACCCACCAAGGAGGATTTCCTTCCGACCATTCCGCCTCGTCGAAACCCTGTTCTGTCGGATGGTTGCCGTCGTCGTCGCCCAGATGCCACTTACCGAAAAAACCAGTGTAGTAACCCGCGTCCGACAGCAACTCGGCGATTGTCACCTCATCACTATGCAAACCAGTTCCGCTCTCGCCCGGTAGCGTGATGTTATAGACGCCGTTTCGGATGGGATGACGCCCGGTCAGAACCGCGCCACGCGACGGCGAGCATTCGACCTCCGAATAGAAGGACAGAAACTTCATGCCCTCTTCCGCCATACGGTCCAGGCTAGCTGTTGGCGCTCCACGAATTTTGCCGCCGCCATACACGCCAAGTTCTGTGTACCCGACGTCGTCGGCCATGATGTAGACAATGTTGGGTTTCTTTCCGAACCGCGCTTCGAGAGCCACCAGCTTTTCGCGCACAGTGGCGTCATCGTCAGCCCAGGCGAGACCGAATTCCTGCTCCATCCGGACAAACTCTGCGTCATGGACGATTTGATCTGCCGCCATCGCTGCAAAGGCCGCGCCACTTATCGCTATCGACAAGCCCAAAGCAGTCTGGGTTCTGTTTCGTATGATCCACATCGTGCAATCTCTCCTTCAATCGTTGTCTCGTATTTCAACGGCCTCTATTCGCCGCTGGAGTTCTTCGATCAATTCCGAAACGATGGAGGTGGCGGGTTCGTCTTTTGAAACTTCGTCAAACCCGTACGATCCGGCAATCTCTTCCAAATCGTCGAAGACTTCACCAATGCGACTGTCGAACTGACGGCTCTTCACATACTTTACAAAAAGTCCTGGGTTATATCGTTCAAGAAAGGTCACGTGCCTCCAAATCGTCTGGTTGGACACGCTCAGACTTGCGGGTAAAATATCCGTCAGGGAAGTAACTTACCCTAAAATCGCCAGTAAGCTCACGCACTATCTGTTTGAAAATATGACCGAAACCGAAGGAAACAGCACCTGCCGCGACAAGAGCGGAAACGACCTCAGTGTCGAAGAAAAACGTGCTGCTGTGGCTTCGGTGGTGGAAAGTCGGATATTCGCGAACTCGCCGCGTCTCAAGGAATTCCTGATTTACGTGACGGAGAAATCTCTGTCCGAGGAGGGGGCGGACCTCAGCGCCAAGTCCATAGGGTGTCCGTCGTCAGGGATTTTGGGACAGATAGCGGCGTGAGCTAAGAGAGGGTCTG
>NZ_JBWVBD010000005.1:0-449373 GCF_057221075.1 Ruegeria sp. HKCCD6647-2
GATTGCCCCGGCTGTCCAGTATCTCGCGTGCGTGTATGTCGATGATCGTGCTCATGATGCCAGTCCCTGAAGCTGCATTAGTTGTCAGCCTCATACCAGCACCCGGCAGAAAGTAAACGGGCGTCGTTACCGCTAACGTTCTTATTTCCCGACCTTTAGGGCTAACAATTCACTGTTTGCGCCAACGTGCGACGATCCGTCAGGCCGCGACGGCCAATTCGCGCGCCAGTCTGCGTTCGCGAATAAAGGTGTACATGCCCGACCCGATGATCAGCGACGCGCCTGCCAATGTCATCAAATCGGGACGCTCGCCAAACATCAGCATTCCGGCGGCGATTGAAAACACCAACCTAGTATAACGGAACGGTGTCAGGGCCGACGCCTCTCCGATCCGCATGGCGGTGACAATTCCGTAATAGCCCAGAACACCAAATCCTATGGCGCCCAGATAAGGTCCGATCTGCGGTGTTTGCAACGGAACAACAGGCTGAGCCGAGAACACCATAAGCACCGCCCCTGCCAATGCCACTGCGACATACGCCTGCAATGCCACAACAGACGAAGCCACGCGGACATCCAGCCGTCGGGTGATCAAATCGCGTGCCGCGATGGCCACGACGGTGGCGACGACAAACAGCGACTCGGGCTGGAACCCCTCCAGACCCGGCCGGATAATCATCAGGACACCGATGAATCCAACGCCAATCGCGCTCCACCGGCGCCAGCCGACCTGTTCACCCAAAAACAGCGCAGCCCCCATGGTTACCGCCAGCGGCATCGCCTGAAACACGGCAGCCACGGTGGACAATTCCACCAGCGACAGCGCGGTCACGAATGTCAGTGCGCCAAAGGCTTCAGCCGCGCCACGCGCCAGCGGCAAGGGCTGCCAAGCCACCGGATCAAAGATGCGTTTGCGCGTTGCCAACGACATCAGCACAAAGACGAGACCGCAGAACAGGCCCAGCACGATCATGATCTGGCCGGTCGGCACACTGATCGACAGGTGCTTGATAAACATGTCCTCAAGCGAGAAGGCCGCCATCGATGCGATGATCAGCAGAATGCCGTTTACGTTGTTCATTTGCGCGTCCGTTGGAATGGGCCGACAAAACATGAGCCCTTAAGGCACCAAAACCCCAACTGTTGCGACGTAGCAAGCAGAATTCCGACACGTTTGATGAATTGCCGTGAGGCGATCAATCTCGTTTCGTGATGGATCAGTCCTGTTCCAGCGGAACGCCGTACAGTTCCAGGCGGTGCCCCTTGAGGCGATACCCCAGCTTGGCCGCTATCTTTTCCTGCAACGCTTCGATCTCGGGGTCGACGAACTCGATCACTTCGCCCGACTGCATGTCGATCAGATGGTCGTGGTGATCGCGCTCGGCATCCTCGTACCGCGCGCGCCCGTCGCCGAATTCAAGTCGTTCGAGTATCCCCGCCTCTTCGAACAACTTCACGGTGCGATAAACCGTGGCGATCGAAATCCCCGAGTCCTCGGCCGAGGCGCGGGCATAAAGCTCTTCAACATCCGGGTGGTCCTCGCTTTGTTGCAGCACGTGCGCAATGGTTCGGCGCTGACCTGTCATGCGCAGGCCCTTGGCTTCGCAACGGGCGATGATCGTGTCGGACATAGTGACCCCCAGAGCTGTTCGGGTCTCTGTCTTAGTACGGATGCGCGTGCTGCGCCACAGGTGAATTGCCCTTTAAGCGGCGCGCTGCAAGTCCGCCCAGACCGGCAAATGGTCCGATGCGATATGCGCCGGACGTGCGTCGTGCACCCCGTGGGCCATCGCGGACAGCCCCTGCCCCAACGCAATCCGGTCCAGCGCGCCCAATGGCTGAGCCGCCGGGAAACTGGGTACGGGAGGCAGAAACCGCATGTCCGGGGCGAGGTGATCCAAAACCGGCTGACGAGACCATTCATTGAAGTCCCCGGCCCAGACCGTAGGCATTTGATTCAGATCGGAATCGAAGCGACGGATATGGGTAATCTGTTGCCGCCGCGAGGCTGGCAGTAGCCCCAGATGCATTCCCATCACACGCAGTGGGCCGATTTGGGTATCGAACTCTACACGTACGGCACCGCGCGGCTCCAGCCCCGGCAGATCATGATGCCCTGCCTGCCGCACGTGGATGGTGTCTCCTCGCCAGATGACTGCATTTCCGTGCCAGCCCAGACTGCCCGCTCCGCCGAGGTCGACCACCTGCCAACCAGATTCTTCGAGCATGAAATGCGGCAGTGCTGCCGGGCGCGGTGGCAAGCGTTTGTCGGCTTCCTGCAGGACCACGATATCGGCCTTCATCCCGTCCAGCACCTGAAGAATGCGCTGCGGTTGCCTGCGAAAGTCCAGGCCCACGCACTTCTGAATGTTATAGCTGGCCAACCTCAGGGTCGAATTATGTGTCATGGTGATCCGGGACTGTTGTCGCCCACAAGATGCCATGTGCAGAGGCGGTGGCAAGCCCCTGTTTCCAATCGGCGCCTGAGAACCCCGCTACGGCCTTGCCCCGAACGTACAACCATCAGAACCGATAGGTTGCCCCGATCACCGGGCCCGACTGGCTGAATGAATAGTCGTTACCGCTGATCTCATGATCAAACGAGATGTATCGATATCCACCTCGCAGCAGCCACCTGTCGTTGATCGCATAGTCCGCCGTCAGCAGGACCTGCCAGGTTTCGCTGCCACTGCGGAATCCGCCGTAGTCCAGAAACGCAGTTCCGGACCAGCTGTTGGTGAAAGCATAACGCGCGCGCGCTGCGACTACCGGATCCGTCCAGCTTTCATCGGCCGTCGCGCTCCGCCCCGGCGCGGTTCCGGGTGTCAGTAGAAAATCTGTGTCTGTGCTGTACCAGCGAAACCCGCCCGCCAGATCTACCTTGAGATCGATATCCTCGTACACTCGGTATCCCAGATAACCACTGAAAAATTGCGTTTTGACAGACGTGTTCAGGTTGCCATTCGCCGGCCCTGCCGTTGCAGTGTCAAAGGAAAGGTTGGTGTAATTGTAATCAGCCAAAACGCTCCAACGGCCGTTTGACGCGGCGAATGTGCCCATGAAGGCCATGTCAAGATTGCTGAGCGCATCGGAAAAGCTGAGCGTCGCGTCCAGATTACCCATCGGGGTGTTCAAGGATGTTTTTGTCTCGGGCATGAACAGATAAATCGTGGCCTCATAAGACCATTCCGATTGTTGCGCGGCCGAGGCGTGTGCCGTGAGAATTCCAGCAGCGGCTGTAAGGACCAAACTCAATGACTTACGGACTGAAACTAATCTAAAAAACATGGAATTTCTCCCTTCACCATCCAATGTTCCCCGCCCTGAGCGCAATCAGGTGAGTATTTTTTCAAGCTGCAGCCTCCGACGGTTCCCGGGCGCCTTGTGCAACAGGATTGATACCGGTTTCCGGAAAAAACTCGGCCCAGACGTGCCAGAAGATGCCCGCGCGCAGGGTTTCGACCCGTTGCAATTGACCCTGATCCGAGTGACCCCAGAAATTGCAGCGGGTTACTGGCTGGCCGCTGTCATTGTACCAGATGCCGAGGCTTTCGTATTTCGGGTCCAGGCTGACGACGACCTCCCGACCACCAACCCGTGCATTCACGATCCAGTTGTTGTCGATCACGAAATCATCGGTCCAACACGCCGCGTCCTGTCCGATCGTGATCCCCCAGACAAGGGTCTTGTTCGGCAACCGGTCATCCGAACGTTCCATATTGTCCATGACAGGGGCGTCCTCCTGATGCTGGCGGCCAATGCCCCAGCCAAAGGTGATTTCTGTCACGGTGTCCAACAAACGCAATAACGGATTCGGTGACGGCTTGTTCAGATAGACTTCACCTTCGGGAAAAGCCTTCTGGAACCCGCGGAAGGTCATTCGATATGTCGGCCAGGGCGTCATGCGCGCCTCGGGTCGCAGCGGACAGGTCGGGTCGGTCGTATCCCGGTCCGCCTCGCGGAAGCCATAGATGTGCTGGATCGGCTCGCCGGTCTCATTGTCGCGCAGGATCAGGTTGTTGCCATGCTGGGCCAGAACTTCAAGGTCCAGACGTTTGCCCTCGATCCGAGGGATGTAGCCCTGCCCCAGATTAGCCATGGCGCAATAAGTCATGACGACATCTTCACCGCCCAGACCGGCCTCGTTCCCCGCCAGGTGAGGACGCATGATCTGTGCATCAGGGTGAGCCCGTGCCTGACCGTTGTTTTCGATCACGATCACAGGCGCGGTCGGACCGACGTATTTGCGGGCCTCCGCGATCGGAAAATAGCTTGCGTCGTTCAGTTGGTTGCGCAGCCCCAGATGCACCCAGACATAGGGAAAGCCATAAAGCAGTAGAACAAGCAACGTCCCGATCACCCACGCCCACCGTGCGCCGCCACCGAAGATGAAATGCGACATGGTCGCCACAACAAACGCACCAAGGCCGATGGCAATCAACCGATACTCGTGCCGAATAAAGCGCACCATATTCTCGCGCTTGACCTTCAGCAGCATCTGCGACACGTCGCCGAGATCTCGGAAATAGAGGAACCCGATGCCGAGAGAAACGGCGAAACCCATTAAGAACAATATGTTGCCGAGCATTGCAGGCTCCTTACGTTCTGAACTCGAGGCTGGTCGCCCCTTCCCGTCTATTGCTGTGGCGATCCTCGTTTGACCATGAACGCCTCGACGGCCTTTTGCGTCTCGGGCCGGATGTTCTCGATCCCTTCATAAGGCACACCATAGGCCGGCTCTATGTCCGGGAACTTTTCTTTCCGAGCCATGTGACGGCCGAGGATACGCACGAATTCCTGCCCACCCCAGGCGCCGACCTCGGTCGAAACCGAGTATTCCTCGCGCGTGTCCCGATAGAGGTCGAAGAACTCGGCAACGATCGCGTTCTCGCCCGGCCCCGGCAATTTCAGCTTGAGCTGGTCCTTGACGATCGCCTCGGGTTTGGCGACCGAGTAGATGATGACATGATCGCGGCGCGCTTTGCTCTCATCGCCAAACAACAGCGCGGCCGATTGGTCCACTCCGTCGACCAGACGGTCCCTCGGAATAAACTGGTCGGCACCCGCGAATCGCGACAGTGTCGTATAGAGGTCCGAGACATGGATGATGCTGTTCAGTAATCCGTCAGCCTCGATCATTCCGGGCCAGCGGATAAAGGCATCGACGCGCACGCCGCCCTCGGTCGTGTCGCCCTTGCCCCCGGCATAGATCATCGGCGTAAACCCGGACTGGGGCGCGTATTTGGTAAAGTGGCCGTTGTCTCCCATAACGACAACGATCGTGTTTTCAGCTACCCCGAGTTCGTCCATGCGTGTGAACAAATCGCCCAGCCACTGATCCAGCAGTTGCATCTTGTCAACGTAGAGCCCGCCATTCGCGCTTTCCGGTCCCTCCCGTCCGGCGCGCGTATTGTCCAGCGGAATCATGGGCCAGTACTGCAGGAAGAACGGCTCTTCCCCGCTGGAAAGTCGTTCAAGCTCTTCCAGTGTTTTATCCTGGAAGGCCTGATTCATCTCATCATACTTGGCGGCATTCCAACGCTCGCCGCTTTCCATCCGAATTTCGCGAATGGGCCCTCCGGTCTCACCTTCGATCACGGTCATCATTGCCGACGCGTCCGGGCGGAACCAATCGTCTATCGTGTATTTGTCATCGTAGTCCCGGATCGCGACAGAAACCTGTTCCCGGATCGCATCGTCGTTGAAAATTGTCAGCTGGCCCTGTTGGTGAATTGCGTGCTGGGCATAGTCGAATCCCTGGTTCATCGCCCAGCTTTCGGCAATATCCCCCATGTGCCATTTGCCGACATGGCTGGTGGCATAGCCTGCCTGCTTGAGCACTTCGGCCAGCGTCACCTCATCGCCCGGCAATCCAAATCCGGCAATGTCGACGGTCGTGTCCCCCATTCCCATGCGTACCGGCAAACGTCCGGTCATCTGTGCCACACGTGTCGGCGTGCACGACGGTTCGGTATACATCCGCACCATTCGCATCGCCTCGTCCGAGAAATCGTTGATGTTGGGTGTCTGGTACCCGCGCACTGCGTTCAGTTCCGGAATACCCATGTCGCCGAATCCCATGTCATCGATCAAAACGCTTACGATGTTGGGCGGCTTGCCCCCGTTACCCTCCTGAAACGCGGCCAGTTCCGCGTCAACTGCGGCATCATCTTCGGCCCATTGTGCGCCATGCTGTGCCTCAAGGATGTAGTATTCCGCGTCATGTGAAATAGGAGTGTCCTGCGCAAACACCGGCGCGGCGGTCAGGCAGGAAACGAACGAACAAAACAATCTCAAATTCATGTAACTTCCTCACCTGACTTGGGTTTTTTCCGTGACCAGAGGAACGGGTCTCTCATATTTTTACATTCTAATCTAAAAATGCCATTTTTTCCAAACGTGGCGCCGGCTGATTTCCCAAGCGCTGAATTACAAAACAAATCGCCGGGCATTCAAACCGGCAACCGTCACTTCATCACGATGAAATTCACAAACCAAAACGGCCAGCGTTATAGGCGGGACAACGACCTTGGCTCCCTATTTTTCAGGTTCCACAGAACGTGGCGTGGACCACTTCGCTCTCGGTTGGTGGTCGCGACAGATCCGCGTTCTCAGGCTGATCAGTGAACGGCTGCGCCAATACCGCGTTCAGCCGATGGAACGGCGCGTAATCACCGTTCACGGCCGCTTGTATCATTTGCTCGACCCGGTGGTTTCGCGGTATGAAAGCCGGGTTCGCTTCATTCATCACTGTTTGCGGATCGGTTTCTCGCTGCAACCGCGCCTGCCAGCCCTCCGCCCAACTGTCGAATGCCTCGGGATCGGTGAACTGGTCCCGCGTCTTATCACCGGACAGGGCTCGGAATGTGTTGGTGAAGTCCGCCTGGTTCTGCGCCATTCGCGTCAAAAGGTCCGAGATCAATTGCAGGTCGCCCGCCTCCACCGTCCGCAGGCCAATCTTGGCCCGGAACCGGTCCAGCCAGTGCTGCTGCATCAGTTCAGGCATTGCGTGGACGATCTCGGTCGCTTCTTCAACAGCGGCTTCCTTGTCCTCGAATTGCTGGATCAACGACGTCGCGAGCTGCGCGAGATTCCAAACCGCAATGTCAGGTTGGTTCGAATACGCATACCGGCCCATCCTGTCGATCGAACTGTAGACCGTGTTCGGGTGGTAGGAATCCATGAAGGCGCATGGGCCATAGTCGATGGTCTCACCGGCAATCGAGCAATTGTCGGTATTCATCACGCCATGAATGAACCCGACACTCATCCAATCAGCAATCAATCGCGCCTGGGTGTCCCGAACACCGCGCAACAGACCCATCGGACCGTCCGCCTGTGGGTAATGCCGGGCAATGGCGTATTCGGTCAGTTGCCGCAAACGGTCCAGTTGCCCTCGCGCCGCAAAGACCTGAAATGTCCCCACCCGCAGATGGCTTTGCGCCACGCGCGTCAGGATGGCACCGGGCATCGGACCTTCGCGCAATACGATCTCACCGGTCTCTACCGCCGCCAGCGCGCGCGTTGTCGGTATGCCCAGCGCGTGCATTGCCTCGGACACGACATATTCGCGCAGAACCGGCCCCAGCCACGCGCGTCCATCGCCTTGCCGGGAAAAGGGCGTTCGGCCGGAACCTTTCAGTTGAATATCCCGCCGGACTCCGTCTGCGCCGACGGTTTCCCCCAGCAGGATTGCCCGCCCATCGCCCAATTGTGGATTGTAATGGCCGAACTGATGGCCGGAATACAGCTGCGCCAAGGGTTCGGCCCCATCGGGGACGGCGTTGCCGGCAAAGGTTTCCGCCATTTCCTGCAGGTCTCCGGGCGAGATGTTCAGGATTTGTGACAGCGGCTCGTTGAAGGCAACCATCCTTGGAGCCCGGACCGGTTCGGGCGCCTGCCGTGCATAGAAACTGTCCGGAAGACGGGCATAACTGTTGTCAAAAGGGATCGTCAGGGTCATGAGGCAAACATAATTTGTACGCCCGCAATTGCCATAGCGTATCGGCCCTAGCCCCGGCATAATTGCGGCCAAACGTTCGAGGATACTATGACCGCCCAACAGATCATCGACCACCTGAACCTGCAACGTCATCCCGAGGGCGGCTGGTACCGTGAGACGTGGAAGGCAGACAATCCCGGCCGGGCTACAGGCACCTGCATCTATTTCCTGCTGCAAGCGGGTGAAAGCAGCCACTGGCACCGCGTCGATGCCACCGAGATATGGCTTTATCATTCCGGTGCACCGCTGGTTCTGTCGATGAGTGAAACGGATCAGGGGCCCGCAACCGATCATGTGCTGACGCCGGATCTTTCCGTCGGCGCACCCCAACTGATCGTTCCCAAAGGACATTGGCAGGCGGCCCGCAGCACCGGAGACTACACTCTGGTCAGTTGTACGGTCTCGCCGGGTTTCGAGTTCGAGAGTTTCGAACTGGCCGAGCCCGGTTTTGATATTCCCCGGGCTTGATCCCCTGTGGCGGGCATCTACAGTCACGATATGGATCATCGCGCCCTGATAGCTTCACTACCACCGGAAACCAAAGACCAGCTGCAGAAACGATCGGACAAAGCCGGGCTGAGGCATCTGGGGTATTATTTCGCCGTATTGGCCGCGCTCAGCGCCGGGATTTTGGCGCAGGTGCCACTCTGGCCGCTGCTGATCCTGCCTCAGGGCGTCATGCTGGTTTTCGTGTTCACGCTCAGCCACGAATGCACCCACAAGACGCCGTTTAAATCCGGGTGGTTGAATGAGGCGGTCGGGCACCTAGTTTCCCTGCCCATCGCCCTGCCCTTTGTCTGGTTCCGCTACTTTCATCTGGCGCACCATAAGTGGACCAATGACCCTGAGCGTGATCCGGAGCTCGGAGGCAAACCCCGGCCCGACAATTGGCCCAACCTGTTGGCTTACCTGAGCGGCTGGTTCTACTGGACCGGTATGGCAAAGGTGCTGGTGATGAACGCGTCTGGACGCATCGACGCCCCCTATCTGCCACGACGTCAACACGGCGCGATGAAAACCGAAGCCCGCGTGCTCCTGAGCCTTTATGGTCTTGCCGGGCTAAGCCTGTTCTTTTCAACGGCGCTGTTCTGGGTTTGGATACTACCCGTTTTGGTCGGGCAACCGGTTCTGCGCCTTTATCTGCTGGCGGAACACGGCCTGTGCCCGCCTGTGGCAAACATGCTTGAGAACTCGCGGACGACCTTTACCAGCCGGATCATCCGTTTTTTGGCGTGGAACATGCCTTACCATGCTGAGCATCATTCCTTTCCGAATGTCCCTTTCCACCAGTTGCCGGCTTTCCATCAATGGACCCAGGCCCACCTGAAGTCGACCTCGGACGGCTATACAGAATTTACCGCAGAGTACGCGCGTTCTTTGTCGCGTTAACCGTTTCCGACAGCGCCCCTGATCGGAGCCGAAACCGTTCCGCCACCCACAAGCGCACTCACACCTGTGGTTCCGGGACCGGACGTCGGCAATCCGCGCCCCACACGCACGGCGAGATAGGCAAAGGCCTGCGCTTCGAGCATATCGCCATCCAGACCGACGGCCTCAACCGGTTCGACTGGGCAGTCCAGCGAAACCCGCAACATTTCCATCAACACCGGATTGTGCCGCCCTCCGCCGGTGACCAGAACGCGTACAGGCGGTTTCGGGCAATGTTCCATACCCTTGGCGACACCGGCAGCACACATGGCTGTCAAGGTGGCAACGGCGTCCGCATCGTTCAATTGCTGAACCAGTTTGATCATCTCGGAAAAGTCATTGCGATCCAGAGATTTCGGTGGCATGCGGGCAAAGAATGGCTCTGCCAGAAACAGCTCGAGCGCACCGGGTTCGACTGTTCCGTTGCGGGCAACGGCACCATCGCGGTCCATCTGTTGTCCAAGTCGGGCTTGCATCAGGTCATCAACCGGTGCGTTCGCGGGGCCGGTATCAAAAGCCAATAGCGCCCCCGGTGCCTCGGGCCCGTCAAAGGACGGGTCTACAAACGTCAGGTTGCCCACCCCACCAAGGTTGAGAAAGCACAAGGGAGCCTCGGCACCGATCCACTTGGCGCAGGCAAAGTGAAAGAACGGTGCCAGAGGGGCACCCTCTCCACCCATTGCAACGTCATCGCTGCGGAAATCCCAGACCACCGGCAGGCCAAGCGCCTGCGCCAGACCAATCCCGTCCCCAACTTGCAGCGTCCCGCGACCGCGCGGTTCATGCGCAAGGGTTTGGCCGTGAAACCCGATCAAACTCACATCTTCAAACTCGGACAACAGTTCGGCATGCGCCCGCGTCACCAACTCGCCCGCGGCTTCGACCTGCGCGCCGTGCCACTGGCCCAATGCTCGGCGCAACTGGGCACGTTCAGCTTCGGAATAGGCGCGATACCTGGATGGACCGAATTCGGAAATCCTGTGCCCGTCGGTTTCCACCACGGCCGCGTCAACGCCATCCAGCGACGTACCGGACATCGCCCCCAAAGCTCTGATCGCCCCGACTTTCCTGTTGGTCCGGCTCACGCTCACCTCATTTGTCTTGTATTCTACCGTACCGGTGCTTCGGCGCAGCGCGCTCAACCTGCCTTTTTACCGGTGCCCAAGGCAAGCCTCATCACTCAAAAGGCACCCATTTTGACGCTATGTGAGCGCAGGACACAACAGAAACCCCAGTCGTTACTTTTTGCAAAAGTTGCGTCAAACCGGTTCCTGAGTAACCATCGCAACAGATTAACCCCCACAGAATTGGTGCAGATCCGCCCGAGAAACCCATGGCCGACACAAAAACATCGCAGCAGCCATCCGAAGGCCGAAACTACCAGCTGATCTTCTGGTCGGGCTCGCTGGCAACGATCGGCACGCAGTTGGTAAACCCGAACCTTGTGCTGCCTTTTCTGTATCTGGCTTTGGGAGCACCTACGTTTTTTGCGGGCATGTTGCTGCCGTTTGTGACCGGCTCGCGTCTCATTGCCGAAATCTTCATGTCCCCGTTCATCAACCGGGTGACCCGTGCAAAACTGGCAGTTTACGTGCCCAATATTCTGACCGCCACTGTACTGGCCGTCCTAGCCCTGTTCGCGACGGGCCTGCCCAACGTGCTGATTGTATTGCTGTTCCTGACGACAGCCACGGTTATGGGTCTTTGTCAGGGTATCACCAGCCTTGGCACCAGCCAGATTTACGGCATTTCCGTTCCGGAAGCGAAACGCAACCGGATGGTGTTTGCGCAGGCAACCATCTCCGGCATTCTGGCTATCGCTGTCGTCTGGGTCACGCGCGACCTGTTGGCCTCTGACCAACCCATGCAGCGCCATATCGTCGTGTTGTGGTGCGGAGTCGTTGCCATGTTCGCCGCCGGCGTCAGTTTTGCCGGGGTACGCCTGCTGGAAGAAGAGCAGGCCCACGCGCCGACGCCAAAGAAAAAGCCGAAACCCCTGACCGAGTTGGTGACCGGTTTCAAAACAGGCATGGCCTATTCCTGGTATCGCAAGTTTCTTCTCGCACGACTGATCTTCGTCTCGGTAGAGCTCGCCATGCCGTTCTACACCATCCATGCAGCCACCTTTCATGTCGGTACAAAACACTCCCTCAGCTATTTCGTAATCGCAGCAAGCTTAGGAATGGTTCTCGGATCCTTGCTGTGGGGGTGGCTCAGCGGACGCATCTCGGTCAAGCCGGTGATGTGGCTCGGATGCCTGATCTCGACCATGTCAGCCGTTCTGGCGCTTGTATTCACGTTTTTAGGTTATGCACAGGACGTATGGGTGTACGCACTGGTCATACTGCTTCTGTCGCTGGGTGGAAACGGAGTGATCTACGGCCGCTACCTTTACATCATCGAGATGACGACTGAGAAAGAGCGGCCCTACCTCGTCGCGCTGGGAGATGTCAGCGCGGGTCTGGTCGGCATGGTCTTCGCTGCAATCCTCGGAGCGGTTGCGCATCTGCACGATCCGATCACCCCAATCTTTGCGTTGGCGGCGCTGAATCTGTTCGCCATGCTCTATGCTTTTCGCCTGCCCCCGACCAAATCCTGACCCGGTCAGCCCAAGCGTTATTCTTTGAAAGGGTGCCTTGTCCTTGCCAATTCCCATGCCCACAGGGTGCCTTGGGTGTTTCCGCAGTGAATTAGATCTGAAGCCCTGGGGAAATCGTAAAAAGACTTTGGCTTGGCCAGATGCCGTTTATTCAACTCCGGCAAAGAAGCGCAGGGCCAACGTCAGCCAGACCTTCATGCATTCAGTCGATTCTCGGCTTTGCGTCAACCATCACAGTAACGTTTACCATGCTTGGTTTGGAAACATGAGGCATGACATGATCCAGGAAGCTTCGTACTATTCATATGCGCAGAATGCGTGTGTGGAACGGTAGTCGTAATAGTTGATGTAGTTATGTTCGGATTTTGTAAGCGCGGGCCGGCCGATTTCTGGAAAGGTCTGACCAACCCTTCCCTGACCGCAGTCGCAATCGCACTGTTTATTCCGGTGATTTTTATCATTGCGGCGGTCGCGATTGGCCCACGCCTTCTGACTGGCGACACGTACAAATTATTCATGGTGAGTCCTTATGACCGGCACACGCTGGTCAGCCATCGCATATTAAACGGGGTGCCGTCGGATCGTCCGGCCGTGGTGATACTCGGGTCGTCGACTATGGTCTTTTGCGTCAATGAGGCATTGGATCTGGATGGTATTGTCGGCGCCGCGTCTGGCAAAAACTACAATGTTATCAACCTTTCAACCCCGGCCCAGTCCACGGTTGAAATGGCTGCCATCTTGGCAGAGCTCGAATTGCCACCCGGAAGTGTGGTTGTTGCCGGGCTCAACATTGGCATGTTCCGCTCGGTGGTCTACAGCGAGGAAGACAACGCGGTGGCAAATGCCCTTAAGAACCCTCGCTTTGCCTTCCATTCCGAGTTGCTGGAAGACGAGGCTGAGCTTCTTGGAATAGACGTGCCGATCCATACGGACATCTACGCCCTGGTAAATGCCAAGTTCTTCTTGTCCCGTAAGAAAGAAATTCTGGTCAACCTGATTCGCGGAGGGCGCGAACCTGCTGATCCGCTGACAGAGTATTGGGTCAATATTGTGGACAATGATGAGTATCGGGCGAAAGAATTAGACGAGTTAGAAACTTTAATCCAAGAATACCGAGACCTGAAAAACCAGAGTTTTGAGGTGCTGGAGCGGATAATTGAGCGCGAACGTGCGCGCAGCGGTACTTCGTTTGTTTTGATGGAAGCACCGGTAAATCCTGGTTGGTATACAATTCCAGCTGGTGCAACACTATTCGAAACCTTCAAGAAAGACGTGCAAGAATTCGCGGAGGCCAGCGGAACAACCTATTTTTCGGTGCAGGATCACGCCAATTTTCAACAGAAGGATTTTCTGGATTTCGACGGCCACCTGAAAAACGACGAAGCGCGCTTAAAGTGTACACATGCGATCGGAGCGTCATTGGGTGGAGTTCAGGGGGAGGTATGAACGGAAAGCGCTTCAGAATCGACTGGTTGTTCGTAGGGCAGATCGTTCAGGGGATCGTTTTGGGCTGCCTTTTGACCCTGGCGCTTGCTGAAATGGCTACCCTGGCCGGAGACGTTCGTCTGTTTCGGTATCAGAATTTTTAACTGCACGTGGCATTTAGATGATCCAAAGTCCCATATTCTGGTTGGTTCTGGCGACAACGGTACTGGTGTATTGGAACTTGCCACAGCGATTTCGTTTCGCGTTCCTGGCGTCGGCGTCGTACCTCTATCTGGCGTGGCTGGAACCGGTCGGGTCGACGGTTTTGATCGGGTGGGTTTTGTTCTTTTTCTATTTCGCGCCACAGGCCATCGCAGATAACAGGCGCGGACACCTCACTCTTTTGGCTCTTGTTGGTGCCATTCTCTGCTATCTTTTCTGGTACAAGTACCTCCCCGCTCTGGTCCAGCTTCTGGGGGACGCCACACCGGGGTTAGCAATCGCCGTCCCACTGGGGATCAGTTATTTCTCGTTCAAGCTGATCCATTACGCGGTAGAAGTCGCGCGCGGCAATATCACAGACAGATCGCTGTCCCGGTTTTTCTGCTACATCTTTCTTTTCCCGATATTTACGGCGGGTCCGATTCAGAGATTTGACCATTTCATCGCAAACACGTCCGAGACCTGGGACCGGCAGTTTGCCATCGAAGGTCTCACCCGTATCATACATGGCATCATCAAGATTTTTCTGTTGGCGCAGTTTCTGAACCCTTTCCTGTATGGCGGCATCATGCCGCCAAGCAGCGAACGGTTACTCACACACTTTGACAGCTACAGTGCGGCGCAGATCTGGATCTTTCTGGGAATAACATATCTGTATGCCTATTTGGATTTCAGCGCCTATACCGACATAGCCATCGGTGCGTCGCGGCTGTTTGGGTTCCGTATCATGGAAAACTTCAACTGGCCGATCCTGGCCGTTAATATCCAGGATTTCTGGCGTCGTTGGCACATGACGCTTGCCGGATGGTGCCAAAGCTACATTTACCTTCCTGTGCTGGCTCGGACGCGAACACCCTATGCCGCGGTATTCGCCACATTTACCGTCATGGGGTTGTGGCATGGCGCTACTGCCGGATGGCTTATGTGGGGCCTTTACCACGCGACTGGCGTTTCCCTCTACATGACCTGGGCACGAACAGCGCGTCGGTTTTTATGGTGGCGCAGACTATCGCAGAGCCCTTTGAGATATCAGGGTATCCTGTTTACCTTTGCGTTCGTAACTGGAAGCTACGCATTCTCTTCAATGGGTGGGGATTGGAGAGATTCATTGCGCGTTTTCATGGCTTTATTCGGTATCAGACTATGAACAGAGCGCTCGTCGATACCGCAAATGACGAATGGTTGGGAAACGGTTTCCTTCGCTCCGCCAAGGCGTCACCGGATGCCCCGGCGCTTTCGATAGCGGGGACCGAGGTCAGCTATGGCGACCTTTTGGACCGAGCCATACGTATTGCCCACGCATGCGAAAGCACTGTAACCGGCGACAGCCGTTTGACCGCCATTTTGGCAACCCACAGCATTACGGCCTATGCCGGTATACTGGGTGCCCTCATAGCAGGGAATGGCTATGTCCCTCTCAATCCGAAGATGCCGGCGCAGCGGCTAAATTTCATGCTTGGTCATTCCGGCTGTGCAACCGTCATCATCGACAGCGACCGCGAAGCTTTGATCGGTGAAGTCATTCAGGGCTTCAAGGGGCTGACGCTGATTTTTGCCGACCGCTATGACGTTTCCGACTTGGACGAACTCTATCCGGACCATACGGTACTCGGCATCCCGACTGACATGCCGCCGCGGCAATCGCCTGCACCGTCAGTGGTCGATCCGGCCTACATCCTTTATACATCCGGCAGCACAGGCTCACCAAAGGGTGTTGCGGTTTCCCATGCCAATGTTGCTCATTTCCTGTCGGTTGCAGAACAACGCCTGAACCTCTCTGCCAGTGATCGCTTCTCGCATATGTTCGACCTCAGTTTCGATCTGTCGATTTTCGACATGTTCATGACATGGAAAGTTGGCGGTTGCCTGTGTGTGCCGTCAGAAGAAGATCGTGCCTTGCCGGTCGATTACATCACGCGTGACCGGATCACCGTCTGGTTCTCGGTACCGTCGCTGGCAACTCTCATGGACCGATTAAGACAGCTTGAGCCGGGGCGCTTTCCAGCTATCCGGGTGAGCCTCTTTTGTGGCGAGGCGCTATTGTCCGAAACCGCGCGTGCGTGGTGTGCTGCCACTCCAAACGCGCCTTTGCATAACATCTACGGGCCGACCGAAGTCACGCTTGCCTGCACGTGGTATGAATTTGACGATCAAGCGGACCATGGCGACATCGTTCCAATAGGCATGCCCTTTGATGGAATGGCGGCGCTTGTGGCCGGTCCGCATTTTACCGAGGTCGCGCCCGGCGCGGAAGGCGAACTGATGATGTGTGGCCCGCAGGTTGCGATGGGGTATTGGCGCGATCCTGAATTGACGGCAGGAGCATTCGTGGCCCACCCTGAAACTGGCGAGCGCTACTATCGCACCGGCGACTTGGTGTTGCGCCCTTCAACCGAAAGTGAACCAATCCAGTATGTTGGACGACGGGATTACCAGGTAAAGATCCGCGGTTTCCGGGTCGAGTTGGGAGAAATCGAGGCAATTGTTCGAAAAGCCAGCGGTGCCGCACGATCCGTTGTACTGGGCTGGCCACTTAGGGATGGGCAGCCACAGGGGCTTGTCGCGTTTCTCGAGTGCACCTCATTTGACGAGCGTGCGACCCGAGCGTCCATCGCGCAGCAGCTTCCCGAATATATGCTGCCAAAAAAGTTGATCGCCGTTCCGGAATTCCCAAATAATACCAATGGGAAGATAGATCGTCGGGTGTTGACTGGACTGTTGTGAGTGTGAATTCGGAGGAGTAGATGGCAATAACAAAAGGCTCAGTCATTGAATACCTGACCAGCGTACATTGTGTAACCTCGTCCGAGATTGGCGGAGATACCCCACTGTTCAGCAATGGTTTGATCGACTCCTTCGCCATGATAGATTTGGTGTCCTTCATCGAACAGGATCTGGGGAAGCGTATGAAACCCTCAGACATTACCCTCGACAACTTGGACACAGTGGACAGGATTGTCGCGTTTGTCGAAGACCGAGGATAACCGATGACAGAGACGCAGGGGATAATTGTTCTGAGTTGCCCGCGTTCGGGATCGACGCTTTTGCGGCGACTGCTGGGTGGGCATTCAAACATCTCGGCACCGGGCGAGACCTATTTGCTGTCCGCCTGTGCCCGTTTTCTGAAGGAAGCCCCTGTTGTGGGCGGAATAAACGTTGGGGTTCTGAACGGGCTTGGTTTCCTGGGGTTTTCCGATGACGAAGTGATCGCACGGCTTAGAAAATTTGCCTTTGATTTCCACAGCGAGCATGCAGCAAAGGAAGGAAAGCCCCGTTGGGTCGAAAAGACTGCCGTTGACGCCTTCCACGTTCGTGAAATCGAACGCCTCTGCGCAGATCACGCGCAATTCATCTGCGTTGTGCGGCATGGGCTGGACGTCGCGTGTTCCATGCTCGATTGGGCGTACAAGGCTCAGTCCGTGCCCGATGAGATTCACGACTACGTCAAACGCACTCCGCGGCTTCTTGAGGCTTTTGCCTTGGCCTGGCGGGATAGTACCGATGCCATTTGCGATTTCGCCGCGCGGCACCCGAATAACACTCAGGTCATTCGCTACGAAGATTTGGTGGCGGATCCGGAGACCGTTCTAGCGGCGGTTCTGAAAAACCTGGGTGAAGACTTCGAAGAGGGAATGCTGAAAACTGCCTTGCAGGAGCGTGATCCAAAGGGTTTCAGCGATTGGAAAACGTTCTCGAAAAGCTCTGTTCAGAACGATAGCGTCGCGCGTTGGAAGAAGCTGGCGCCGGATGCGATCAGCATGCTCGCACCAATTGTTAACCCTGCCTTAAGCCGCAACGGATATGACGAAGTGCAAGTTACGGCTGCGTTTGATCAGGACCGTGCGCGGGAAAGATACGTAACCGGGCTGCTTTTGCAGTCGATGCGATCGGAAGGCGAGAAGCCTTAGTTCCAATCCTGTCCTTTCCCAGATAGGGCTGGCTCACGAAGGTGGATTGAACCGGGCGTACCTTTGCACAGCCGGGCATTCGGTACAGAATGAATCCCCGGATGGCATATGCGGCATTTCCGTTGTTTTAAGGATAAGCGCTGGATAATGCTCGACCGATTTTCAGGCATCAAACCTGTACACAACATATTTGAATTCCCAATGGCTAGTGACTGGACATTCCCGAGGACATAGGGAATTAGAAAACCATGTCTCACGGCACTTCTGATTTGCGTGCAGACAAGCGGGTCAGTTTGACATTTACCGACCCTAAACTCACACCTGCCCTTACTGAGAGGGCCAAAGCATAAGGCCTGTTAAGCGTTATGAACTACCACCCCAAATCGGAATTCATCGCCACGATGATCGAGCGCGGCTTTCTCGCCGACTGCACCGATTATCAGGGCCTTGACGACGCGCTGATCAGTGGGGTGCAAACTGCCTATATCGGGTATGACGCCACCGCGCAGTCGCTGCACGTCGGACACCTGATGAACATCATGGTCCTGCGCTGGTTGCAAAAATGCGGCCACAAACCGATCACCCTGATGGGTGGCGGCACGACCAAGGTGGGCGATCCCTCATTCCGCTCGGACGAACGCCCCCTGCTGGGCCCCGAACAAATCGAGGCCAATATCGCGGGCATGAAGCAGGTCTTCGCCAAGTACCTGTCCTATGACGACAGCGAAACCGGCGCACTTATGCTGAACAATGCCGAATGGCTGGACAGCCTGAACTACCTCGATTTCCTGCGCGATATCGGGCGACATTTCTCGGTCAACCGGATGCTGTCATTTGAGTCCGTTAAATCGCGGCTGGACCGCGAACAGTCGCTGAGCTTTCTCGAGTTCAACTACATGATCCTGCAGGCCTATGACTTCCTCGAGCTGAACCGCCGCTATAACTGCGTTTTGCAGATGGGCGGCTCGGACCAGTGGGGCAACATCGTCAACGGGGTCGACCTGACCCGCCGCGTACTGGATCACGAGATCTATGGCTTGACCACACCTCTGCTGACCACCAGCGATGGGCGCAAGATGGGTAAATCGCAGGGCGGTGCGGTGTGGCTGAACGGCGATATGCTGTCGTCTTACGAGTTTTGGCAGTTCTGGCGCAACACCACCGACGCTGACGTGGGCCGGTTCCTGAAAATCTTCACCGAGTTGCCAGTCGATGAATGCGACCGTCTGGCAGCTCTGCAGGGCTCCGAGATCAACGAGGCAAAGATCCGCCTCGCCAATGAAGTTACAGGTCTGCTTCACGGCGCTGAGGCCGCCGCCAAGGCCGAAGCGACCGCCCGCGAAGTGTTTGAAAAGGGCGGCGTGGGCGGCGATCTGCCCTCGTTCGTACTCGACGCCAACGCTTTGAAAGTGTTGCCGGGAATTGAGCTGGGAAAAGATGACGGTGAGATGTACTGTGCTGCGGCTGCATTGTTCGTCGAAGCCAAGCTGAGCAAGTCCGGGAAAGACGCGAAACGCCTGATTTCGGAAAAGGGCGCTCTTGTTAATGACGTCGCTGTAACAAGCGATTTCCCATTTGTTTCAGTTTCGGAATTGAAGAAACCGACAAAGCTGAGTGCAGGTAAGAAACGCCACGCACTGGTCCAAATCGGCTGACCTCAACAAGCCAATAAAAAGTCAAAGGCCACCAACGCAGAGGTGGCCTTTTTCATTTTCGCATCACCGGTTGTTTTTGCCGCCACCACGACCCGGTTTATCACCACTTTCATCGTCGTTGGCGTTATTGCCACGTCCGGGGCTTTCGCCTTCCGGTCCGTTTCCGTGGCCGTTGTTGCCCTTCCCGCCGCCTTTACCCGGACCATCGCCGCCTTTGCCGCCTCCGTGGCCGCCTTTGCCTGGCCCGTCGCCACCTTTGCCGGGTCCCTTCCCGGGGCCGTCATCGCCACCATCACCAGGGCCGTCATCGCCACCGTCACCCGGACCGTCATCGCCACCGTCACCCGGACCGTCATCACCACCATCGCTGGGACCGTCGTTACCACCATCACCGGGCCCGTCATCGCCACCATCACCGGGGCCGTCGTCCCCACCATCGCCGGGACTGTCATTGCCGCCATCGCCGGGATCGTCGTTACCGATACCGTCATTGGGGCTTTCATTTCCGCCACCGCCGGGCGATCCGCCGCCCGGGGCAGAAGAATCCCCATCCTGAGCCAGATCAGAGCTGCGATCTTCACCGCGGTTGGCATCGCCGGCGCTCCCGATCGACGCCGTTGGCAGATCCGTCAAAAGTGCGGCAAGCCCGGGGCACTGCGCGCCGGTCACGCGAAGGGTCGTTTCGAAATCCGCGCGCCTTTGAAGGCGCTCCAGAAAGCTTGGGGTCACCTGCGCGCAATCACATAGCGCTGCGTAGTCGCCTGCATTGGCAAGGTTGCGTGCCGTGCTGCCGTTGCATGTTTCAGGTGCGGCCTCAGCTGCCCCTACAATCAGAATTCCCACGAACGGGGCGGCCGCAATCGCGCCCATGGTCTTACTCTTTAACTTTCGCATATCGTTACCTCCTTGCACAAAAACACCAAGGTGCGTCAGGTTCTTCGATCACGAAGTGGCGAACTTGCGTGAAGGGCAGATAAAGAACTGCTGAGGATATGTTCAGAAAACCCTTCTTGGCCCCGTAAATCCGTCAATTGCGATGCATTGCCCCGTCATATCGGTAGACACAGGCGGATCAGCACGATAAATGAACAAGTGTTCAAATCCCGGAAGGAGACCACCATGCACCTGTCCACCACCGCAGCCATCATCACCGGAGGTGCCTCTGGTCTGGGCGAGGCCACAGCGCGATACTTCGCTGAGCAAGGCGCACAAGTCACGATCCTGGACCGTGATACCGAACGCGGTGAACAGGTTGCAGGTGAGATTGGCGGGCACTTTGCACAAACGGACGTGACGGACGAGGACTCGGTCGCTGCGGCCATTTCGCTGGCGATGGAAAAGATGGGCCGGATCACTGCCGTAGTGAACTGTGCAGGCATTGCTTACGGGATCAAGACAGTGGGCAAGGACGGCCCCCACCCTCTGGACGCCTTTCAGCGCACCATCGATATCAATCTGGTCGGCACATTTAATGTGTCCCGGCTGGCCTCGGCCGAGATGGCCAAGAATGCTCCGGAACCTGATGGTGCCCGCGGTGTGATCATCAACACAGCCTCCATTGCAGCGTTTGACGGACAAAAGGGACAAGCCGCCTATGCCGCGTCCAAAGGGGGGGTTGTGGGCATGACGCTGCCCATGGCACGCGATCTGGCGTCGACCGGCATCCGCGTGATGACCATCGCGCCGGGTATCTTCATGACCCCAATGCTGGCGGGGTTACCGGAAGAGGTACAGCAACAACTGGCCTCAGACGTTCCCAACCCCGCGCGACTGGGTGACCCGCGAGAATACGGCCGGCTCGCCGGTTTCATCGTCGAATTGGGTTACCTGAACGGAGAGGTCATCCGCATCGACGGCGCGCTGCGCATGCGCTAGGCATGTCGCATGACCGAACGGGAAAAGATGCAAGCAGGAGCTTGGTATTGCTGCCTGGACCTTGAACTAGAAGCGTTGCGCGCCAAAGCGCGTCGTGCCGTTCATGCGCACAACTCCTGCGATCCCGATACACGCGGCGCAATGGCACCCGCCTTACGGGACCTTTTTGCTAACGCCGGGAAGGGTTGCTTTCTCGAGGCGCCTTTTCATTGCGCCTATGGTGTGAACATTCACCTGGGCAAGCGGGTCTATTTCAACGCCGGTTGCGCCATTCTGGACACTGCGCGGGTTCAAATCGGGGACGACACCATGTTCGGCCCAAACGCTCAAATCTATTGCGCGCAACACGCAAAAGACCCTGCCGAGCGCGCCCGAGGTCTGGAAATCGCCCGGCCCGTCACGATCGGCAGAAACGTCTGGGTTGGCGGTGGCTCCATCATCCTACCCGGAGTGACGGTTGGCGACGAAGCGATAGTCGGAGCCGGCAGCGTAGTCACCAAGGACGTGGCCAAGGGCAAAACGGTCGGTGGGAACCCGGCACGTATCCTTATGTAAAACCACGTTTCATTGCACTTGGTCAAAACAAAAAGAAATCCGCATGATTAGGCGCACAACTTGGACCTAACGGCTCTCGGCCTTTTCCTCAAGCATCAGCCATTCGTCTTCAGATGCGGCCAGCTTTTCCTGCCGCTCTACCAACGCCTCGGTCGCTTTCTGAAACTTGACAGGCTCTCGCGTGAACAGGTCCGGGTCCGACATCAACTCTTCCAGCTTGGCGATCTCGGCCTCAAGTTGTGCGATCTCTGCCGGTAGTTTCTCCAACCGGTGCTTTTCCGAAAACGACAATCCCTGTTTCGGCTTTGCTTCTTGCTTGACCTTCGGCTTCGAAGGCTTTGTTTTTTCGCTCTTATATTCGGTCACATCGCCGCGCTGCGCGATGTAGTCAGACCAACCCCCGGCGTAGACGGTCGCCCGTCCGTTGCCTTCCATCGCGATGGTCGTGGTTGCGACGCGGTCGAGAAAATCCCGGTCGTGACTCACCAGCAGTACCGTGCCGTCATAATCGTCCAGCAACTCCTGCAACAGATCCAGGGTCTCAACGTCGAGATCATTGGTCGGTTCGTCCAGCACCAGAAGGTTCGACTGTTTCGCCATCAGCTTGGCCAGCAGCAACCGCGCTTTTTCTCCGCCAGACAAGGACTTAACTGCCGCTCTTGCCTGTGCATCGTCAAACAGGAATTCCTTGAGGTATCCCACTACATGCTTGGGATTTCCGCGCACCATAACCTGATCCGACTTGCCCGAAACCCGCATCTCGGGGTCGCCGGTCAGACTGTCCCAAAGGCTCATCTCCGGGTCCAGTTGCGCGCGCGTCTGATCGAACACGGCAATCTCAAGATTGGTCCCCAGGGTGACGCTTCCGTGATCCGGCGCTTCCTGCCCCAACAGCATCTTCAGCAACGTGGTTTTGCCCACACCGTTAGGCCCGACAAAGGCCACCCGGTCACCGCGCTGCACCAGAAGGTCAAAGCTCCGAACGATCTGTTTGTCACCAAACCCTTTTGCGAGTCCCTTCGCCTCGATCACCTTGCGCCCGGATTTTGGCCCGGATTCCAGTGACATCGCGGCTGAACCCTGACGTTTAATCTGAGCCGCACGCTCGGCGCGCAGCGCTTGCAGGGCCCGGACGCGCCCCTGATTGCGTTTACGCCGCGCACTGATGCCTTCGACCGCCCACCGCGCCTCGGACTTGATCAGACGGTTCAACTTGTGGCGTTGTTGGTCTTCTTCTTCCCAGACTTTGTCGCGCCAGGTCTCAAAGGCCTCAAACCCCTGCTCCTGCCGTCGCGCAACACCCCGGTCGATCCAGAGGGTCGCCCGCGTCAACGCACGCAGAAAGGCCCGGTCGTGAGAAATCAGAACAAAGGCTGCCCGTGTGGCGCCAAGCTCACGTTCCAGCCAGGCGATCGCCTCGATATCCAGATGGTTGGTCGGTTCATCCAACAGCATCAGATCGGGGGCCTCGGCCATCAGTTTGGCCAGCGCCGCGCGCCGCCGCTCGCCACCCGAGGCGGTTTCAACCGGGCGCGAGGGGTCGAACTTCAACCCCTCTCCGGCACGCTCCACCTTGTACAGCTCGCCCGGCTCCAACCCGCTGGAAGCATAGTCGCCAAGGGTGGCAAATCCCTGCATCGCCGGATCCTGCTCCATGTACCCAACGGATTTACCCGGTGGGATCACGATATCACCCCGGTCAGCCTCGACCAGGCCCGCCATCACCTTCATCAAAGTGGATTTTCCCGACCCGTTGCGCCCCACCAGCGCCACACGATCACCGGGCTGAACCACCAGATCAAGCTCGGACAACACAGGATCGCCCCCGAAGGTCAGGGAAATGCCGGACATCTGCAACAAAGGAATTCTCGCCATGACCGCCAGCTAAACCGGCTGGCACAAGGCGTCAACGTTCCGTCTTCACCTTTTCCCAAATTCTCAAATTACCCGGCCACTGCCCGCAACAAACGTTTGCGAGCCGGAGGAATCGCGCCGATCTCAAGCCCGGTGAAAACGTGCAGCGTGTTCATATGCCGGTCCACGACCGCATGATCGCTGACCCAGCCGCCCATGGTCAGATAAGTGCGCAACAATGGCGGCATCCGCAGCATCGCCTTTTTTGCATCCGGTCTGCGCCGCAATCGCGCGGCAAAGCGAAAGACGTCAGGAGCCTTGACCCGGGGCAACCAACGTTTTGGTGCGAGATACCGGTGTTTGAGCATCGCAAACGCGTCCAGATACTCAGCCGTTTCGGTCCCGGCGAAAGAGGAACAACCAAACAGCATTTCAACCCCGTTCTGATCCACGAACGAGGTCATCGCACCCCAGGCGACACGCAGGATGTCCGGATCGGTCCACTCGGGATGAATGCAGAATCGCCCCATCTCCACCATGGGCCCCTGAAAGCCCCTCAGTCCCGAAAGGTCGTAGAACTGTGCCGAGTAGCTGTTTCCGACCTCTGACCCGTTTTGCATCATCAGCATTCGAAAGCAGCACACGAGTCGGCCGCTGGCCCGCATGTCCTCGATCAGGATATGCGTGCAATACCCATCATAGTCGTCTCGGTCGATCTGGCCGGTTCCGAAGGCCAGGGTTCGCAGGGCCTGCGCCACAGCAACATCCTCGTTGCAGTGCGCGATACGAGCCCGATAACGGCCTTTGGTCAACAAAACTGCTCTGGCCATGGTCGCATCCTCCACGGTTGCTGACCTTTGTTATTGCTGTTCGTCCCCTAACACAGGATGTGTGACCATCCCGTGACAACATCAAGTGGAGTCACGAAATCAGTTGTTGACCCCCGGTATGTTGGCCGGGTTGAACTGGCCGATATTGCCAAGCAATTGCCGCAGGAAGCTCTTGTCCTGAATGTTTGAATCGGTGACCCGTCGATCCAGAACGATCACGTATCCGTCCTCAAGCCCGAATCGTTCGATATTTCGGACAACGCCCCGCTGGTCAAAGCTGACTGCGACCAGCTCGCGCGAGACGATCTCGGGCCGTTTGGGGCCACGATAGCGAATGCGCTTGGCTACGTAATAGTAACCGGAGTCCCGCAACACGCCGGAAGAACTCGGAGCTCCCAGAGTTTCAAGCACTGTATCGCGGGTGTCGACACCCACTTTGACCTCAGCCAAGTCCTCGGGCGTCGGCACGTAGCCGTGATTCTTATAGACAGGTGTACAGGCCATTGCGGCCAGAAGGGCACCAAAAGCCAGTGATTTAAACACTGGTTGCATCTTGTTTGTCACCTTCAACATTCACACCCTCTTGCCTTGGCACCTTGCGGCTTCTATCCGATTACAGAAACCGTTGCCTTGGTTCAACACAGGAAAGGGTCTCGAATGACCGGACCGAAACCGCTGCGCGTCGCGGACCTGCAGCAAAACGCCCCGACGCCCTTCGATCTGCGCCCCAGCGCAAAGGCGCTGGAGACGCTCAAACAGGAGCTTGGCCTGCTGGGTCTGCGCAAGCTGTCCTTTGTCGGCTCGGTGCAAGCACAGGGCAAACGCGATTGGGTGCTGACTGGAAAGTTGGGTGCGACCGTTGTTCAACCCTGCGTGATCACTTTGGAACCCGTCACAACGCGGATCGAGACCCCGGTGCGCCGCGTTTATCTGGCCGAATGGGAAGAGACGGACGAACCCGAAAGCGAAATGCCGGAAGATGATGAGACCGAACCTCTGGGCCCCGAGATCGACCCATCGCAGGTTATGGCCGAGGCTTTGTCGCTTGCCCTGCCCCAATACCCGCGCAAGGAAGATGCCGAAATCGGGCAAACCGGCTTTACCGAACCCGGCAAACAGGCGATGACCGACGAAGACGCGAAACCCTTTGCCGGGTTGGCGGAATTGCGCGACGCACTGAAAAAAGACGAGTGACACAGGTCTGTTTTCCTGTCATAGCAGGCCCTCAGAAAAATCGCTTGAACATGTCGAGAATCGCAGTATTTTCGCGCGCTCATCGGAATTTGGGTTGGACATCGTGGGGCTGGTCCCCTAAACGCGCGTCGAACCACGTGATAAACGAAGAATGAAACCCGGTCGGCGGTGTATCTGCTGACCCTTATTAGACAAAGGTTGAGACCATGGCTGTCCAACAGAACAAAGTTTCCAAGTCGCGTCGCAACAACCGCCGCGCACACGACGCTCTGGTTGCTGCAAACCCGAACGAATGCCCGAACTGCGGCGAGCTGAAGCGTCCGCACCACGTTTGCGCATCCTGCGGCCACTATGATGACCGTGAAGTAGTCGCACAGGCCGACGAAATCGACCTGGACGAAGACGCAGCCTAAGCCTTATCGAGCGCAGGCAAAGGTATGACGGATCAGCCCTCGCAAACCGGACGGATAGTGATCTCGGTTGACGCAATGGGCGGAGATTCGGGTCCCGCGGTCGTCGTATCAGGCATCGCAAAGTCTGCGAACAAGAACCCGAAAATCGGGTTTATCCTGCACGGTCAGGAAAGTGTGCTGCGAAAACTGGTTGCCAAACGGCGCGTCCTGGATGGGCGCGTCGTTTTTCGTGATTGCCCGGATGTAGTCACGATGGAGGACAAACCCAGCCAGGTCGTGCGCAACGGCAAACAGACTTCGATGTGGTCGGCGCTGGAATCGGTTCGCCAGGGCGAGGCCCACGGCGCCGTGTCGTGCGGCAACACCGGCGCGCTGATGGCTCTGTCGATGATGCGCCTACGGAAGTTACCCGGCGTCAACCGCCCTGCCATTGCGATTCTGTGGCCTTCGCGCAACCCGCAAGGGTTCAACGTGATGCTGGATGTGGGCGCAGATGTGCGGGCCGACGCCAAGGATTTGTTGCAATATGCGCTTATGGGTGCCTCGTACGCACGCAACGGTATGGCGCAGACGCGCCCTCGGATCGGCCTGCTGAATGTGGGAACCGAAGAACACAAGGGACGCGCGGAACTCAAGGAAGCGCACGCGTTGATCTCGGATTTTTCCGAGCGTGCGAATTTCGATTTTGTGGGCTTTGTCGAAGGCAGTGACATCCCCGGCGACAAGGCGGATGTCATTGTAACGGATGGGTTTACCGGAAACGTTGCGATAAAGACGGGCGAAGGCACAGCAAGCCTGATCGGTGACCTGTTGCGTCAGGCATTTAAATACTCGCCACTTTCGCGGCTGGCTTCGGTACTGGCGATCACCTCGCTGAATCGTCTGAAGAAACGGATTGACCCGCGCCGTGTCAATGGCGGCGTTTTTCTGGGATTGAACGGCACTGTGATCAAATCTCATGGCGGCGCCGATGCCACCGGCGTGTCGGCAGCCGTCAAGCTGGCCTTCACGCTGGCCGAATCCGGATTCTCGGAAAAGTTGGCCGCACGGGTTGCATCCACAGCCGAGCTTGAACAAGATGCCGCGCATTCTGCGTCGCAGTCGGAATAATAACAAAAAGGCAGTACCCCAGAATGGCAGGCCGCTCAGTTGTTGTAGGTGTTGGGCATTATTTACCGGGACGCATCGTACCGAATGCCGACTTTGAAAAGACACTAGACACTTCAGACGAATGGATTCGCACCCGATCCGGGATCGAACGTCGCCATTTCGCCGCCGATGACGAGACAACGTCGGATCTAGCGACCCGTGCCGCTGAGGCCGCGCTGGCCGACGCCGGGCTGACGGCGGATGACATCGATGCGATTATTCTGGCGACCTCGACCGCAGATCTGACCTTTCCGTCGGCCGCGACCATGGTGCAGGCCCGGCTGGGAATGACCAACGGATTTGCCTTTGACGTGCAGGCGGTGTGTGCCGGATTCGTTTTTGCACTCAGCAACGCCAACGCATTGATCCTGTCCGGCCAGGCCAAACGCGTGCTGGTCATCGGCGCCGAAACGTTCTCGCGAATCATGGATTGGACCGATCGGTCAACCTGCGTGCTGTTCGGCGATGGCGCCGGCGCACTGATACTGGAAGAGCAAGAGGGGAATGGCTCTCCTCAGGATCGGGGCATCCTTGCAACCGACCTGCATTCCGACGGTCGCTACAAGGATTTGCTGTACGTGGACGGAGGAGTTTCGACCCAGTCCACCGGACACTTGCGGATGCAAGGCAATCAAGTATTCCGCCATGCCGTTGAAAAGCTTGCAAAAACTGCGGAAACAGCACTTGAGCGTGCCGGTGTGGCCAGCGACGACGTCGATTGGATCGTCCCGCATCAGGCCAATATCCGCATCATACAGGGTACGGCCAAGAAAATGGGTCTGCCGATGGAAAAGGTCGTGGTCACGGTGCAGGATCACGGAAATACCTCTGCCGCGTCCATTCCGTTGGCCTTGTCCGTAGGCAAAGAACGCGGCCAGATCAAACAAGGCGATCTGATCGTGACCGAGGCCATCGGTGGCGGGCTGGCCTGGGGGGCCGTGGCCCTGCGTTGGTAACAGGCGCAATCCAGCTTACACAGCCGCCTGCAATTCATTGATATTGACAGCGAATTTTCCATCGCCATATGCTTTGCTATCAACAGGGGAAAAAGCATGGGCGACAAAACACTGACCCGAATGGATCTGAGTGAGGCCGTATTTCGTGAGGTTGGCCTTTCACGCAACGAAAGCGCGCAACTGGTCGAAAGCGTTCTGAACCACATGTCGGACGCGCTGGTGCGCGGTGAACAAGTCAAAATCTCATCTTTCGGCACATTCAGCGTACGGGACAAAACCGCCCGCATCGGTCGCAACCCCAAGACCGGTGAAGAAGTGCCTATTCAGCCCCGCCGCGTTTTGACTTTCCGCCCGTCGCACCTGATGAAGGATCGCGTCGCCGCTGGGAACCGCAAGTAACACCCGAGGCCCGCAGAAATGAGCAAGTCCCCCGACGCCTTTCGCACAATCAGTGAAGTTGCGGATTGGCTGGGTGTTCAGGCCCATGTGCTGCGATTCTGGGAAAGCCGATTCAGTCAGGTGAAGCCGGTCAAACGGGCTGGTGGGCGCCGGTACTACCGTCCCAACGACATGCGCCTGTTGGGCGGCATAAAAAAGCTGCTGCACGACGATGGCGTGACGATCAAAGGTGTCCAGCGCATTCTGCGCGAAAAAGGTGTGGCGCACGTTGCGTCGCTTTCGCCGCCTCTGGATGACGAGGCGGCGCAGACGGTTGCACCGGTGGTTGAGAGCCCTGCTCCGCAAACCGAAGTTGCCGATGAAAATACGGTTGTACCTTTCACCGTCAAACCTGCTCCGGCAGAAGACCGTCAGTTCGGACTTGATCTGCAAACGCCCTCCGGGGCCAGCAATGGGCGGGATGCTCCGGCGCAAGCCCCGGTTGCCTTGACAGAGCCATCTGGTCAGGACGATCTGGACACGGCCCCATTGCTGGGTGGGATCGCGTCTTTGACCTGGCAAGTCGAGGACTTCGACCCCCAGGTGCTGCGCCGGATCGCGCCCATAGCCAAAGACCTGCGCGCCTGGCTTGATCGGGTCGAAACCCAACCGGCGGGATAAGAAAAAAGGCGATGATTTCCTCTTGCCCCTGCCGGGAAAGTCTTTATGAACACTCCAACGTCGGGCTATGGCGCAGCCTGGTAGCGCGTCCGTCTGGGGGACGGAAGGTCGCAGGTTCGAGTCCTGCTAGCCCGACCAAATCACACCGACGTTTGTGGCAAACAGGCCAGATCCCGCTCTGGCACCAGAGGGGATCGGAATGACAGGCGTATGCCCGAACCAACAGATCGAGGCAATGATCGCAAGCGGTGAAATCACCGCCAATCCTGAAATCATTCCTGCACAGATCCAACCAGCCAGCCTTGATTTGCGTTTAGGGACAGTGGCTTACCGCGTGCGCGCCTCATTCCTTGCGGGTGAAGGCCGCACCGTTTCTGATCGTCTGGCGGAATTCGAGATGCATCGCATCGACATAACCGACGGAGCAGTTCTGGAAAAAGGCTGCGTCTATCTGGTTCCGCTGATGGAATCGCTGGCCTTGCCAGCCGAAACAAGCGCGGTCGCCAATGCCAAAAGCTCAACTGGTCGGCTGGACCTGCTGACGCGCGCCATCACAGACGAAGGCACCGAGTTCGACCGGGTTCCCGCTGGTTATACCGGACCGCTCTATGCCGAGATCTGCCCGCGCTCGTTCTCGGTTCTCGTGCGCCCAGGAATGCGCCTGAACCAGATCCGGTTCCGCCGGGGTCAGGCGGTTCTCAGCGACGCGGAACTGACGGCGCTGCACAACGACTCGCCGCTGGTCGATGGCCCTGCGGTCATTCAGGACGGGTTGGGCTTTTCGGTCGATCTGCAACTGCCTGATACCGATCTGGTTGGGTACCGCGCCAAGCCGCATACCGGTGTGATCGACCTGGATCGTATTGGTGGCTACGATCCGCAGGACTATTGGGAGGAAGTGCGCACCACCGACGGGCGCATCATTCTGGACCCGGGCGCGTTCTACATTCTGGTCAGCCGCGAAGCGGTGCACATCCCACCGATGTATGCAGCGGAAATGGCCCCCTATCTGGCTATGGTGGGTGAATTTCGGGTGCATTACGCGGGCTTTTTCGACCCCGGTTTCGGCCATGCGGCCGCAGGTGGGGCAGGCTCACGTGGTGTGCTTGAAGTCAGGTGTCACGAGGCACCGTTCGTGCTGGAACACGGACAGGTCGTCGGGCGTCTGGTTTATGAGAAGATGGCGGAGATGCCCACGCAGCTATACGGTGCGGGAATCGCCTCGAACTATCAGGGGCAAGGCTTGAAACTGTCCAAACATTTCAAGACTTTATAAGCTTCAGAACTTCATGAATCGGCGCATCTGGCGGGTCATCCGCTGCGCTTGTTTCATCCCTTGCGCCTGTCGGCGCGCGCTGTCCTGCATCTGGCTTCCTGCTTTGGGGATGCGCGAAGCCTCGTTCGGCTGATCCGGTTTGCGGCCCACACGGCTCGCCATATCCAGCCCTTTGTCGACTCCACGAGTTACAAGACGGCGCATCACCTGACGCACGATCATGTCGATGATCCGATTGGCGTTCATTGCTCTCTCCGTTTCCTGTGCCTCAGCATAGGCGTTTTGTGCGGCAACAAAAGGGCGTGCCGATCACTCTTCCTCGAACAGTTCAGACTGATCCTCTTCATGCTCCTCCTCCCGTTCGACGCCCAATGGCACCGCACCCGGTGGCGGTCGGTTTTCCAGCAGCCCGGCGGCTCTCAATTCCTTGAGACCGGGCAGATCGCGTGCGTTCTCCAGACCGAAATGGTCCAGAAACTGCGGCGTCACAACAAAGGTAACAGGACGACCGGGAGTCATGCGGCGCCGTCCCAGTTTGATCCATTCCATCTCGAGCAACTGATCGATTGTCCCGCGCGACACGGACACGCCACGAATCTCTTCAATCTCGGCCCGTGTACAGGGCTGATGATATGCCACGATGGCCAGCGTTTCGATCGCAGCCCGGCTCAATTTCCGTGTTTCAACGGTTTCCTTTTGCATCAGGAACCCCAGATCGGGGGCGGTCCGGATGGCCCAGGCCTCACCGACCCTGACGATGCGCACACCACGCCCGTCATAGCGTTTCTGAAGCATTTCAACCGCTTGCGCCGCGTCGCTACCGTGGGGCATCCGCGCCTCCAGGTCGGCAATCGTTACCGGCTCGGCGCTGGCGAACAGAACGGCTTCGACCATGCGTTCCTGTTCCGCCAAGGGCGGCGCTTCGAACAGGGTGCCGGTGCCTTCGTCTTGAGGGGCGTCAGTCACGGTTGTCGGTCCTCTTGCGCAAATGGATCGGGGCAAAGGTCTCGCTCTGCTTCATTTCCATATGTCCTTCTTTCACCAGCTCCAGCGAGGCCGCAAAGGTCGCCGCCGTGGCCGAGCGCCGCCGCACCGGATCAGCATCCCATCCGTCGGGCAGATAGGTCTCCATATCGGTCCAGGTACCAGCAAACCCGATCAGAGGGCGCATCCGCTCAAGTGCCTGCTCCATCGTGAACACGGCGTCGCGGTCCATGACGAAGGGGCGGAATTCATCGCGTGTCCGGATACGGGCATATCCCTGCATCAGATCCAACAGCGTGGCGGAATAGGTCACTGTACGGATGCGGGTCACATCCTCGCCCTGCCCGCGTTTGAAAAAATCCCGACCTAGCTGATCCCGCGCCATAAGACGTGCGGCGGCATCGCGCATGGCCTGCAGGCGTTCAAGCTGGAACGCCAGATGCGCGGCGAGCTCCTCACCCGAAGGTCCTTCGTCATCCGGGTCAGGCGGCAGCAACAGACGGGACTTCAGAAAGGCCAGCCATGCGGCCATGACCAGATAGTCCGCCGCCAGTTCGATCCGCAGCGCTCGGGCTTTCTCGACAAAGGCCAGATATTGTTGAGCCAGCGCCAGCACCGAGATCTTTCGCAGATCAACCTTCTGCGTACGGGACAGCATCAGCAAAACATCCAACGGGCCTTCAAACCCGTCGACGTCGACGATCAACGCCTCAGCAGCCAGCCGATCCGCGATCGACACCGGGTCTTCGCTGAAAAGATTATCGTTCATAAACCTGCCCGCCCATTAGGCGAGATAGTTCCGCCTCGGCGGCAGGGATGTCAAGTTCCTGCGGTGGGCGGCGCTGTGCCAGCGCACGATCCGCGCGGATTTGCGCTGCTTCCGACATCTGCCCCGCAGCATCGAGGACCTGCGCACGGGCCTCGAATGACCCGTTGCAATGTAAAACGACATCGCACCCGGCGTTCAAGGCCTGCTGCGCGATCTCCGAGGGCGGACCGCTGAGTGCTTTCATCGAGATATCATCGGTCATGATAAGGCCATCGAATCCAATATTCTCGCGGATCAACCCAATCATCTTTGCCGAAATCGTCGCCGGCCGCGCATCGATCCGGTCATAGACCAGGTGCGCTGTCATCCCCATTGGCAGATCGTTCAGAGCGCGAAACGGGGCAAAGTCACTATGTTCCAACTCTTCCGGCGGCAAATCCACATGTGGCAGGTCGTGGTGACTGTCCAAGGTCGACAACCCATGCCCCGGCATATGTTTCACAACCGGTAGAACGCCGCCATCCAAATGCCCGTTCGCCACAGCTCGTCCGATCCCGGAAATCCTAGCAGGATCAGAGCCGTAGCAGCGGTTCTTCAGAAAAACATGTGTGGACTCGCGCGCCAGATCGACCATGGGGGCGCAGTTGCTGTCGATCCCCAGCGTAAACAGTTCGTCGGCAATCAGCCGGTATCGCAGATACATCGCACGTTCGGCTTCGTCTTTGGCGCGAACCGCGTGATCCAGCGGCGGTAACCATTCGCGGGCCAAGGGCGCCCGCAACCGCTGCACGCGACCGCCTTCCTGATCGATGGTGATCGGGCAATTGCGACCGACCGCTTCGCGGAAGTCGTCGCAAAGCGCGCGAACCTGATCGGCAGTGTTGATGTTTCTGGCAAATAAAATGAACCCGAATGGGTTCATCTGTCTGAACAGGGATTTTTCTTCCGGCGTCAACCGAAACCCTTCGGCGTCGGTAATGACTGCTCCGAAACTCACCGGGCGGCGACCGGAATGCAATCCGCACCTTGCGCTACCAGCGCGGCACAGAACTGGCGTGAGTCGCTTACGTCCTCGAACCCGAGCACGCGCAGCCTGTAAAACGTGCGTCCTCCGCTCGAAGTTTTCTGAATAACTCGCTGTTTTCCATCCATATATTCACCGAAGCGTCCGCTTATGCGAACCCATTCGGCTTGCGCAACGTCCGCGCTTTCATAGGCCCCCAACTGCGCAAGGCGCGTGCCCTTGGCCAGTGTATTGGGATCTACGTCCAATCCCACGGCGGCTTTGACGGCTGCGTTGATCGCAGCTTCGGTCCCGCTGTTGGCGGTCAGTCCGCTGGGTGTCGCGCGGGCCGGACGGGTCTGAGGCCGCAGCGAACGGCGCACGCCCGGTAGTGCTGCCAAAGCCGGATCGGGCAACTGAGCCGCCAGATCGGCCGGATCGATAGCAGGCTCTTCCTCCGGTGCGGCCAGCGAGGCCAATTGAACGCCCGACTCTTGCGGTTGATCGCTGTCGGCACCCTCACCCGCCAATTCCGCGACCAGAGTGTCAACGGCACTTTGCCGTTGCCGGGCGGTTTGTTGATCGGCGGCTTCTTCTTCGATCAGGTGAACGGCCGGTGTCGGTTGAACCGCGGCCATCGGGACATCCTCGTCCGTCAGCGATACCGGGCGAGGCGCAAGAATCAGACGATCCGCCGGAGCTGCCGCAGACCCGACAGCTGCCACTGCGTTGACCGCAAGTCCCTGATGGTCCGCCGGCGTTCCGCCCGGGTTTTCAGGCTGAATGCGCATCGGACCTTCGACGGCGCGAACAACCGGAACGCCGCTGACATCGCGCATGACCAGTTTGTATCCCCAGACTCCTATACCGGCGACCAGCGCCAAGGACGCGGCGGCCCCGAGCATGTTGACCACACGCCCCAACCCGGCCCCCACTGGCGGAACCCCGTCATAACCCTGCATCTCGTCGGGATACTCATACTCATCCTGAGGATGAGCTTGATTCGTGTAATGCATGTGCTCGGGGCCTTGGTGCCCCGAGTAATCGTAACTCGCCATTTCCGCCTCACCGCCCGATTGCGCCTGAAAATAGGGCACGCGGGTCATTTCTTGTCTGCCTCAGTCCGACGGTTCGGGCGGTATTGGTTACCGCATCTCCTGCGCCGGAGTAACGCCAAGAATACCCAAGCCCGCTGAAATCACAACAGAAACGGCCCGGGCCAGAGCGATTTTTGACTGACTTGTGGCTGCATCGCCATCCTGGATGAAGCGCAACTGGGTTTCGTCGTTGCCCTTGTTCCACAGCGCGTGGAAATCCCCAGCAAGTTCATAGAGATAGAAGGCAACCCGGTGCGGCTCATTCGTACGCGCGGCAATCTCGACCAGACGAGGCCATTCAGCCAGCTTCTTGGCGACGGTCAGTTCAGAGATGTGATCGTTCTTGCTCAGATCGGCTCCGGACAGGGTCGCGTCATCGGCGGCAATCCCGGCCTCGGCAGCGCGGCGCAGCACGCTCATGACGCGGGCATGGGCGTACTGCACATAGAACACGGGGTTCTCGCGGCTTTGTTCCAGCACCTTGTCGAAATCGAAGTCCAGTGGCGCGTCGTTTTTGCGGGTCAGCATGACGAAACGGGTCACATCAGGACCGACCTGATCGACAACATCGCGCAGGGTGACAAAGTTCCCTGCCCGCTTGGACATCTTGAACGGCTCGCCATTCTTCCAAAGTTTCACCAACTGCGTCAGCTTGATATCCAGTGGCACCGTGCCATCGGACAGAGCCGACACCGCCGCCTTCATTCGTTTGACATAGCCGCCGTGGTCCGCACCAAACACGTCGATCAGAGCGTCAAAGCCACGGGTCACCTTGTCATAGTGATATGCGATATCGGGAGCAAAATAGGTCCAGCTGCCGTCGGATTTCTTCACCGGGCGGTCAACATCATCGCCGTGCTCGGTAGACCTGAACAGGGTCTGCTCGCGGGGCTCCCAATCCTCGGGCTTTTTGCCCTTCGGCGGCTCCAGCACACCTTCATAGATCAGACCCTTGTCGGTCAGCGACTGCAGCGCAGCTTCGATCCGGCCAGTGCCATAGAGCGATTTTTCCGAGAAGAACACATCCATCTCAACGCCCAATGCCTTCAGGTCGGCCCGGATCAGGTCCATCATTGCGTCGGTCGAGAACTCGCGCAGCTCCTCCAGCCATTCGCTTTCAGGCTTGTCGATCAGGCTGTCGCCGTATTTTTCCTTCAGCGCTTCACCGATCGGGATCAGATAATCGCCGGGATACAGGCCCTCGGCGATCTCAGGGCTCAGCCCATTGGCCTCGCGATACCGTTCGTATGCCGACCGCGCCAGCACATCCACCTGCGCGCCGCCGTCGTTGATGTAATATTCACGCGTTACGTCGTGGCCCGAATAGGCCAGCAAGCTTGCCAGAGCGTCCCCGAACACCGCACCCCGCGTGTGACCCACATGCAGCGGGCCGGTGGGGTTCGCGGACACATATTCCACGTTTACCTTCTGGCCATGCCCCATTGTCGAGCGACCATAGTCGGTGCCCTTTTCCAGCACGGCCAACAGAACGCCCTGCCAGACCGACGGCGCCAGCCGCAGGTTCAGAAACCCCGGTCCGGCCACCTCGGCGCTGGTGATCCTGTCATCGGCCGCCAGTTTTCCAGCCAGCACATCAGCAATGTCGCGCGGCTTCATCTTGGCCGGTTTCGCGAGCACCATCGCCGCGTTGGTCGCCATGTCGCCATGCGCGGCGTCGCGCGGCGGTTCGACCGCCACATTGTCAAAGCTCAGCCCCTCCGGCAGAGAGCCATCGGACTGCATCTGTGCCAGCGCGTCCAGAACAAGGCCGCGGATCTCGGAAAACAGGTTCATTTTGGATGTCCTTTTGCTTGCCCGGCGGTTTATCACGCAGCACAGCAAGGTCAATGGAAGCGATCAGTTTAGGCTTGGTTTACCGGCAAAGCCCGCTAGTGTCAGCGTAATTTCAGGAAACGGAGACCGATCCATGCGCCTAGCCCTGCCCCTTACGCTGCTGTTGTCCACCTCTTTGCCGGCATGGGCCGAAATGCCCGCGCCCCGAGGTCACGTCTTGTTGACACTGGGTGGAGCAATCTCAGAGACCAACCTGCCCGCGCAAGGAGAAAAGGATGGCGGTTTGCTAGGATATCTCGAAGTTCAACACGACGGAGCTGCGGGCTTTGACGCGGAGATGCTGGATGGATTGAAGCAGGTGGAGATCACCATCACCTATGGCCCTGAAGGCAACCAACGTGACATCGCCTTTTCCGGCCCGCGCCTGTCAGATGTGATGGCGTTGGCCGGAGCCGAGGGTAAGACCGCGAAACCGATGGCGATGGACGGATATCAATCCGAAATCCCTTGGGACAGTATCGCAACCCATCAACCCATCGTCGCGACGCATGCGGATGGAGTACCGATGGGGATTGGAGGTTATGGCCCCACAATGATCGTATTTCCGCGCACCGATGACACCGATCTGGCCCAGGAGCAGGCCGGGCAGCAGGTCTGGGCTATCGCCTATATAGGCGTCGAATGATCAGCGGCCGGTAAGCCTCGCATGGTCCTGCAGTGCGAACCGATCCGTCATGCCAGCAATGTAGTCCGAGACAATCCGTGCCAGCGCAGTTTCGGACCCCGCCGCTTCAATATCACCATGCCACCTCTGGGGCATTTGTTTGGGATCATTCAGGTAGATTGGGAACAGGTCTAGGACAACCTTGCCGACTTTGTCCCGCACCTGCATGACACTGGGTGCGCGATACATGCGCGCAAACAAAAAGGTCCGGATTTCCTTGAGTTGAGCCCAAAGATCGTCTGAAAATCGGATCACAGGATAGCTCAGATGCCGAACATCTTCGACCGTCTGCGCTCCTGACCGGGAAATCAATCCCCAAGAGGTATCGATGACATCAGACACCATGACACCAAAAACCCGCCGTAACGCCTCATGCCTGCGGCGGTAAGGGTCCAGTCCGGGATACTTCCGGTCCACCTCGGCGTAGCATTCGCCGACGATTGGTAATCGCTGAATTTCCTCGTCGGTAAATAATCCTGCGCGCAGCCCATCCAGCAAATCGTGGTTGTTATAGGCTATGTCATCGGACAATGCGGCAACCTGAGCCTCGGCGCTGGCATGCGTGTGCAGCTCCAGATCAAACCCGCCATTGCATTCGGCAAGGGCCCAAGGAAGTTCGCCCAATACGGGCCCGTTGTGTTTGGCGATACCTTCCAGGCATTCCCAGGTCAGGTTGCACCCATCAAAATCCGCGTAGTGCCTCTCGAGTTTCGTAACGATCCGAATGGCTTGGGCATTGTGGTCAAAGCCCCCATAGGGCTCCATCAGCGCGTGCAGCGCATCCTCACCCGTGTGGCCGAACGGGGTGTGCCCAAGGTCATGCGCCAAGGCCACCGCTTCGGTCAGTTCACCGTTCAGCCCCAAAGCCCCCGCAATCGTTCGCGCCACCTGAGCGACTTCGATGGAATGGGTCAACCGGGTACGATAACTGTCGCCCTCATGTTCGACAAATACCTGTGTTTTGTGCTTGAGCCGTCGAAAAGCACTGGCATGAATGATCCGGTCCCGGTCGCGCTGAAAGCATGACCGGAAACTGCTTTCCTCCTCCGGCACAAGCCGTCCTCTTGCGCGGCCCGGATCCGAGGCAAAACCCGCTCTGTCCAAAGGTCTTGTCCTTGTCGCCTTTCGTTACACTTTCTATATTGTATGATGTTCAGGAAATAAACCTTTGGAGTCCGGCATGAATCTGCCCCCCACAGTCACAGAACGCGCCTTTGACCGACTCGCCGAAATTGGCGCAGCGGATCAGGGTCAAGCCCTGCGCGTAGCAGTGGAAGGCGGCGGATGTTCCGGATTTCAATACGAAATTGCGCTGGACGAACCCAAAGACGACGACCTTGTGCTGGAAGGCAAAGGCCAGAAGGTCATCGTCGATTCGATTTCGCTGCCCTTTCTGGAAAACGCGGTGATCGATTTCACTCAGGAACTGATCGGCGCCAGGTTTGTGATCGAGAACCCCAACGCCACCTCTTCCTGCGGCTGTGGCACTTCATTCTCGATGTAAAAGCCGGTGGGGGCTTTGCCCCCACACCCCCAGGATATTTTCAGCCAGATGAAGCAGGGATCCGCTCTCCGACCCTTCCGTCGGAGAGCTTCACCTGGCGCGGTCATCGGCGTCCCCGCCTGTACCGCAAAACTCTTTTGCCCCGATCCAGTTAAGGATCCGTTACTTCATCTGGCCAAAAATATCCCGGAGCGCGAGGCAGAGCCTCGCAAACCCGTCCTCTGGCTTGCCGCTGGGCCGGTTCTGCGCGATAGGTAACCTCGGAGCTTCGGAGGATCGCGCATGAAAATCGCCACGTTCAACATCAACGGCATTAAAGCGCGGGCCGAGGCCTTGCCGCGATGGTTGGATGACGCGCAGCCGGACGTCGTTTTGTTGCAGGAGATCAAGTCCATAGACGAAAACTTCCCGCGCGAGATGTTCGAAGAACGCGGCTATAACGTCGAAACCCACGGTCAGAAGAGTTTCAACGGCGTTGCGATCCTCTCCAAGTTACAGCTCGAGGATGTCACACGCGGATTGCCCGGCGATGACGAAGACGAACAGGCGCGGTGGATCGAAGCCACTGTCGTCGGCAAGCAGGCGTTGCGCATCTGCGGATTGTACCTGCCCAATGGAAACCCGACGCCTGGGCCAAAATACGACTACAAACTGGCGTGGATGGAACGGCTTTACAGCCGGGCGCGCGATCTTCTGGCAACTGAAGAACCGGCGCTAATGGCAGGTGACTACAATATAATCCCGCAAGCCGAGGACGCCGCACGACCAGACGCCTGGCGCGAAGATGCCCTGTTTCGGCCGGAAAGCCGTGCAGCATTTCGCAAGATCCTGAACCTAGGTTTTACGGAAGCCTTCCGCGCGATCACTCAAGGCCCCGAGCATTATTCGTTCTGGGATTATCAGGCCGGCGCGTGGAACCGCAACGACGGTATTCGCATCGACCATTTTCTACTGACACCGCAAGCTGCCGATTTAATGCGGGACTGCCGGATCGATGCCGAGGTTCGTGGACACGAAAAGCCTTCGGACCACGTGCCGGTCTGGGTCGATCTGGACCTGTAACCTTTCAAACCGTCGGATCGTAGGCGTAGATCCACTCGTATTTCTGCGCCAGTCTCGGCCCGATTACTGCCAGCGCGGCCTGCGCGGCCAGCCGCACGGGTCCGCGCAGGTGGAAATTTCGCGCATTTGACGCGGCCGCTGCTACCACTTGCGTCGCTCGGGGGCGTCGGGCAGCTTCGTAGACTGCGAGGGCCTGCCTGATGCCGGTCTGTTCCGCAAACGATTTTTGAAGGACCCACGCATCTTCCAACGCCAGGCATGCGCCTTGCGCCATGAAGGGGAGCGTCGGGTGTGCCGCGTCGCCCAAAAGTGCCAGCCGGCCATTCTGCCAGTGCGGCGCGACCGGACGCAAGAACAGTGCCCAAAGATGCGCCTGGTCGACCTTGGATAGAAGCTCGCGCACCGAACCTCCGAAATCGGCAAAACGCGCGCGCAGGTCGTCCGGGTCTCCTTCACGTCGCCAGCCTTCTTCTTGCCAGTCCGAGCGTTCCTCGATCGCCACGATATTCATTAGGCTTTGATCACGCAGCGGGTATGTGACCACGTGCCGTCCCGGCCCCATGGTCAAGGAAGCGCGCGGCGTATCCGCTTTCGGGACCCACGGGACCGTGGCGCGCCAGGCGATCTGATGTGTGAACTCTGGGGCTTCAACCCCGTTCAGCGACGGGCGGATCGCGCTGCGACCCCCATCCGCCGCGATGGCGCAATCTGCGCGCAGGCGTTCACCACTTTGCAGAACAATCTCGGCTTCGGCCGGGTGTTTGCGAACCTCCAAAACCTGTGCATTCAACCGTATATCCACCCCGGTCCGTTGCGCAGCGTCGTGCAATAGCCCCAGCAAATCGGCCCGGTGGTAGTAATATGTCGGACCTGCCCTTGGCGGCGGAATGTGACTGATAACCCGCCCCTTGCGGTAGTCACGCAATTCCGTCCCATGCGATTTCTGGCCAGCCTCAGGCGTATCCGAGACAACGCCCAGTGCACGCAACACACGCATACCGTTGGCGCTGATCTGCAAACCCGCGCCCATTTCCGTCAACTCGGGCGTCTGTTCCAGCACGGTGACCCGAGCCCCGTTTTGCCGCAAGGCCAATGCCGCAGCCAAGCCACCAATCCCACCGCCGATGACACAGAAATCCAGACCGTCTATTTTCATGGCACTGGCTTAACGCAAAAACGCCGGAGCAACAGGCCCCGGCGTTGGTGAATTCCAGATTTGTTCAGCGATCAATCGTCGCGGTGAACTTTTTCGCGCCGTTCGTGGCGCTCTTGCGCCTCAAGCGTCATGGTCGCAATCGGGCGTGCGTCCAGCCGCTTTAGCGAGATCGGATCGCCCGTCTTCTCGCAATACCCGTACTCGCCCTCTTCGATCCGGCGCAGGGCCGAGTCGATCTTGGCCACCAGTTTGCGTTGACGATCCCGGGTGCGCAGTTCCAGCGCACGGTCGGTTTCCTCGCTGGCGCGGTCGGCGACGTCTGGGATGTTCCGGGTGTTGTCCTGCAGCCCTTCGATGGTATCGCGGCTGCCTGCCAAAAGTTCGTTTTTCCAATTCAGCAGCTTGCGGCGGAAATACTCAAGCTGTCGATCATTCATGAAAGGTTCATCCTCAGCCGGGCGATAATCGTCCGGCAGGAAAACTTCCTGCTTCATCTTTGCTCCCTCGGTATTGCCAATAACGTCGGTCGCGATTGTTTTACCTGACATCTGGCACCCCTTTCTGCGGAGCGTTTATCTGACGGCGCGGGGAATGTCACTATGCAAACTTTGCCCCGACGCGTCGTCAGCTCGCTCAGTCTAAATATGAGACTTTTAACAGCAAAACCTTGAAAATCTGTGGAAACAGCCGGGCATTTTTGGGGCACTCGCCGAATGCACTATCAAGCAATGTATGCGAATCAATCAGAAAGGCCTGTAGATGCTGAGCTTTTCAACCCGCCGCGACGCGGCGACCTGACTTGTAAATCCCGGAACTGCTCTGTAACTCAGAGGCGCACCCGCGCCCGTTCAGGGTACGAAACTACATGAGGCCCCTATGACCGCACGTTTTCAAGGCACGGCAGAATATGTCGCGACTGATGATCTGAATATTGCCGTGAACGCCGCCGTCACGCTGGAACGTCCGCTGCTGGTCAAGGGCGAGCCCGGAACCGGCAAGACCGAACTGGCCAAGCAGGTTGCAGGCGCGTTGGGGCTGACGATGATCGAGTGGAACGTGAAATCCACGACCCGCGCACAGCAGGGACTGTACGAATACGATGCCGTCAGCCGGTTGCGTGACAGCCAACTGGGCGAAGAACGTGTGCATGACGTCTCGAACTATATCCGCAAGGGCAAGCTGTGGCAGGCATTTGAGGCCGATGAAAAGGTCGTGCTCTTGATCGATGAGATCGACAAGGCCGATATCGAGTTTCCCAACGACCTGCTGCAGGAACTCGATAAGATGGAGTTCCACGTTTACGAAACCGGTGAAACGATCCGGGCCAAACACCGCCCTATAGTGATCATCACGTCGAACAATGAAAAAGAACTGCCCGACGCGTTCCTGCGCCGCTGTTTCTTCCACTATATTCGCTTCCCGGATGAGACCACGATGCGCCGCATCGTCGAAGTGCATCACCCCGGCATCAAGGATGCGTTGCTGACCACGGCCCTGACCCAGTTCTATGAAATCCGCGAGACGCAGGGGTTGAAAAAGAAACCGTCCACGTCTGAGGTGCTGGATTGGCTGAAACTCCTGCTGGCCGAAGACCTGACCGCAGAGGACCTCAAGCGTGACGGCGTCAATGCTCTGCCGAAACTGCACGGGGCGCTGCTGAAGAACGAACAGGACGTACACCTGTTCGAACGGCTTGCTTTTATGGCACGCAGCAAGCGCTGAAACCTGCCTGTACATCGATGATCGCTTGCGTCCGGCCGGGCCGGATGGCAGCATAACCGAAATCAGGGCTTGCCACCGCTCGGCGCCCGACTGCCCGGCAGGAAAGGACGCCCGCTTTGCCCGACGCTCTGTCGATCCGCCCCTTGCGCAGCGAGGACCGCAGTGAATGGTCCGCCATGTGGCATGATTATCTGGCTTTTTACGAAACCACCGTACCGGACGTCGTTTATGACACGACCTTCAGCCGGCTGTTGGGCGATGACCCGCAGGATTTCTCGTGCTTTGTGGCCGAGATCGACGGACAACTGGTTGGCCTGACACACTACCTGTTTCATCGCCACGCCTGGAAGGTCGAGAACACCTGCTATCTGCAGGACCTTTTTGCGCGACCCGAGGCGCGCGGCAAAGGCGTCGGCCGCGCGTTGATCGAGGCCGTCTATACCGAGGCAGATCGCCAGGGTTCACCTGCAGTCTACTGGTTGACGCAGGAATTCAACCATACGGCCCGCAAGCTGTATGACCGCATCGGTAAACAGACACCCTTTATCCGGTACAACCGCCCATGAGGCGATTGGGGGCATTCTGTCTCTTGGTCGTTCTGGCCGGGTGTACAGGCGTCGGGCCTGTCGATCAGCCGACACGCGTGCAAGTCATCGAAGCCTCCCTTCCGCCGAGCAAATCCTTTGCGGCCACTCGCCCTTCCCCGCCATCCCGGTCGAACGCAAATATCGCCGCGGACTTTCTGGCCCTGCATTTCGCATTGGAAAGCGGCGCACCCTTACCGGTTTTCACCCGGTTCGAAGGCCCGATCACGGTTCGTCTGACCGGCACTCCGACCTCTTCCATGCAGACGGACCTGACCCGATTGCTTGCACGTATCCAACGTGAGGCGGGTCTGGATATTCGTCAGATATCTGATGGACAGGCCAACATAACAATCGAAGCGGTCAGCCAGAAGCAGATTCACCGCGTGCTGCCGCAAGCAGCGTGTTTCGTCGTTCCAAATTCCTCGAGCCTGGAGGAATACAAGCGCGACCGGCGCAAGAAGAAAAGCAGCTGGAGTGAATTACGCAACCGCGAGCGTCTTGGCATTTTCATCCCCTACGACGCCAGTCCACAGGAAATACGCGACTGCCTGCACGAAGAACTGGCCCAGGCCCTTGGTCCCTTGAACGACTTGTATCACCTGCCGGATTCGGTGTTCAACGACGACAATTTTCACACTGTTCTGACCGGCTTTGATATGCTGATCCTGCGCACGGCCTACGCGCCCGAACTGCGCAACGGCATGACCCGCGAACAGGTCGCACAAGCATTACCCGGCGTGCTCAGCCGCCTGAATCCGCGTGGCGACAGAATACCCGCCCAGTCGGTCTCTGAAACGCTGCGCGCGTGGATCAACGCCGTTGAACGTGCGTTGGGCCCCAACGCAACGGACGCCCGGCGATTGCGCTCTGCCCAGGAGGCCGCCCGGATCGGACGGGAGCAAGGCTGGACCGATCACCGCCGCGCCTACCCCCACTATCTTTTGGGCCGCATGAAGCAATTCGACGACCCCGAAGCGGCACAGCGTGAATACCAGATTGCACTGCAATTCCTGAAAGCCACACCGGGAACCGAGGTGCATCGCGCCCACATCACCGCGCAAACAGCCGCATTTGCCCTGGCGAAGGGTCAGGGCCCGAATGCCTTGCCCGAAATCGACGACGCAATAGATGTGATGATGCAGGCCGAGAATGCCGCATTGCTGGCAACGCTATTGCTGTTGAAATCCGAAGCGCTGCGTCAGGCCGGGCGCACCGATCAGGCACGCGCGGTCAGGGTGGACAGTATCGGATGGGCACGCTACGGGTTCGGCTCGGACGTGGTAGTGCGCTCGGTGACACAGGATATCGCCCAGGGGACTGCCGGCAACACAAATGGGTAACGGCGCATGTTAGTGGTATTGGGAATGGCGATCTTGGGGGCAGTTCTGGGTGCCATGACCGCCCGCAAACGCAATGGCAGCGGCGCAGACATGGCACAATATGCCGCCGGCTACGGCATCGCGTTTGCGCTGGTCGGGCTGATCCTGTCGCTGATCCTGGTGAGACTGGTGGCCTGACCCATGTTTCTGCCCTTTTTCGAAAACCTTCGAAAGGCCGGCATTCCCGTATCCCTGCGGGAATACCTGACTTTTCTTGAGGGAATGAAAAAGGGGCTGGCCACTTATGATGTCGAAGCTTTCTACTACCTTGCCCGCGTGTCGATGGTGAAAGACGAGCGCAATATCGACAAGTTCGACCGCGCCTTTGCCACCAGTTTCGAGGGGTTGGATCAGATCAGTTTCGAACAGGTTCTGGAATCTGTCGACATTCCCGCCGACTGGCTGGCTAAGATGGCCGAAAAGCATCTGTCCGACGAAGAAAAAGCCGAGATCGAAGCTTTGGGCGGTTTTGAGAAGCTGATGGAAACCTTGCGCGAACGCCTGAGCCAGCAACAGGGTCGTCATCAGGGTGGCAACAAATGGATCGGTACGGCCGGAACCTCCCCGTTCGGCGCCTATGGCTACAACCCCGAGGGTATCCGCATCGGCCAGAAGGAAAGCCGCCATCAACGTGCGGTCAAAGTTTGGGACAAGCGTGAATTCAGGAATCTCGACGACACGGTCGAATTGGGGACACGCAACATCAAGGTCGCCCTCAAACGCCTGCGCCGCTGGGCACGCGAAGGTGCAGCAGACGAGTTGGATCTGGACGGAACGATCCGCGCGACAGCCGAACACGGCTATCTGGACGTCAAGACCCGCCCCGAGCGCCACAACGCGGTCAAGGTGTTGCTGTTCCTCGACGTCGGCGGGTCGATGGACCCGCATATCAAGGTTGTCGAAGAACTGTTTTCAGCAGCCCGGTCCGAGTTCAAGCACCTGGAATACTACTACTTCCACAATTGCCTGTACGAGGGCGTTTGGCGCGACAACCGCCGCCGCTGGGACCAACAAACCCCGACGCATGAAGTCCTGCGCACATATGGCGGTGACTACAAGTGCATCTTCGTCGGCGACGCCTCGATGAGCCCCTATGAAATCGCCTATCCCGGCGGTGCCAACGAGCACTGGAACCAGGAGGCCGGGCAGGTCTGGCTACAACGTGCACGCGAGCAGTGGGCCTCGAACCTTTGGATCAACCCCGTGCCCGAAAAATACTGGGAATACACCCATTCCATCGGCATGATCCAAGAAATTTTCGAAGACCGCATGGTTCCGATGACCCTCGCAGGGCTGGAACAGGGTATGCGAGAACTGACACGCTGACCCTTGAAGGTGACTTCAGTCCCGCATAGGTCGGTGGTCAATATGAGCAGTGAAAATCCAATTACCGGCCCGATCCTGATCCTTGATGACATACGCGACGGGCGGATGCACCTTGCGGCCATCTTCATCACTAAAAAGGGTACACGGCCGGAACGGGTTTCGACGTCGGAGCATGATGTCTCGCCACAACTTTTGGCTGAGTACGCCAAACACGACGTATACCGCGGCCGCTTCTCCTTGCCGGCCGACAAGCCGTCCTCTTACCGCTGGAATGACACCGAGTATTCAGTGGCCGGACTGACGGAAGACCTGCGCCTTGCCTATGTCTCCTGCAACGGTGAGGAGCATGGAGACATGGCGCGCGACGGCGCTGAGCGCAACGCCATGTGGGCACGCATGGCAAGGCAACATGACAGCGCCCCGTTCGCCCTTCTGCTGCACGGTGGCGATCAGATCTATGCGGATGAGGTCACCGATGGCCACCCGCTCTGTGACGGCTGGCCGGACCGCTTGCCCCTTGATCCATCGCGTGCCGATCTTCTCGACCTTCGAGAGCATCTGCGAGAAGGCTTTCTGCGACGCTATCTTGCCAATTATGCTGCACCGGACGTGGCCCATCTGTTGGCCCGGGTTCCTTCGCTGATGCAATGGGACGACCATGATATCTGCGACGGTTGGGGGTCACTGCGGAGATCGCGGACGTATTCCCCAATTGGTCAGGCCCTGTTCGATGTCGCGCGCGAGGCAGCTTTGTTGTTTCAGCATGCAACCGTTGATGGCGATCTGCCCGCCCGCTTTGCAGACTCGTCCGGCCTGCATCTGGGCTGGTCGGTACAGACCCCGGGTTTGCGTCTGATCGGGCCGGATTTGCGGTCCGAACGCACGCGTCGGGAAGTGATGGGCAAGCGCGGTTGGCAGATGATGGAAGATTTGGCTGTGCAACCGTCGCCCGGGCGCACTTTGGTCATGTCCAGTGTTCCCTTGTTGGGGCCAAGGCTGTCGCTGCTTGAACTGCTGATGGTGTTGACGCCGCGAATGCAGAAATACGAGGATGATTTGCGGGACCAATGGCAAAGCCGGGCGCATCGGGATTCGTGGGCCCATATGCTGGAGCTGACGCAGCGTATTGCCGCGCACCGCGACCAGGATGTGACGGTCATTTCCGGGGAAATCCATCTCGCCACGCGAGGTGAAATGAAGCTCGAACAAGACAAAACCCTGCATCAGCTGGTCGCCTCCGGGATCACGCATCGCGCTCCGCCGCGTGCCTGGGCACGGGTGTTGGGTGCGCTGGCGACGATCGGGGAAACACCGTTGCCTGGTCATCCGATCCGCATTCGCCGCATTCCCGGTCAGCAAATGCGTTATATCGCCGAGCGCAACTATCTGATCCTTCAAGGAACCAATGGCCAGTGGTCGGCGCAGTGGAACTTTGAGGACTCTGGTCTGTCTGACCCGCTGCCGCTGTGACCCCTTGCCAGCCTTGATGCACTGGCCCATATCTGGGATATGCTGCGCCTCACGCCAATTCTGCTGGCAATCGCCTATGCCGTTGTAATGTACCGGATTTCCGTCTGGCGCACGCATCGCGAGCTGGATGCCAAGTCGACGGAACTGGCCGATCCGGTGCTCAAACGCATGACCGACCGACTGGCCGTTGCGCTCGGGGTCGAGCGTGTGCCGGTCTATATCTACGAAATCGATCCGGTGAACGGGTTGGCCGCTCCGGACGGGCGGATCTTCATCACGCGCGGGTTCTATCGAAAGTTCTGCAACGGAGAGGTCTCGGCCGAGGAAATGGCCAGCGTGATCGCGCACGAGCTTGGCCATGTCGCGCTGGGACATGCCCGGCGGCGGATGATCGATTTCTCGGGTCAGAATGCCATGCGGGCCGCCCTGATGATGGTTTTGAACCGTTTTATCCCGTTTGTCGGCGCGTGGATCGCAAATGCCCTGACCGCCCTGCTCGCCTCGCGCCTGTCCCGTGCCGATGAATACGAGGCGGATGAATATGCCGCCGCATTGCTGACCAAGGCAGGTATCGGGATTGGGCCGCAGAAATCACTGTTCCACAAGCTCGAGGATCTGACGCAGCAACGTGCGGGTGTTGTTCCGGCCTGGCTTATGAGCCATCCAAAAACAGATGAGCGGGTAGCGGCGTTGGAAGCGTTGGAACAACGGTGGAGTTCTGGTGAGTGACAAGCGGCAGCGAGGGGCCAGCCCCTCGCGCTCCCCGGGATATTTTCAGCCAGATGAAGAGGATCCGGAATGCGTGTCCAAGCCTTTGCCCAGACGGGGCAGACGGGCTTTTTTCATCAGGCTCCGCAATGTCCATTGAACACCGGACAGTCGGTTGGCTTCTGCCAGAACCCGGCGTGCAATCGCGGAAATTCCATCCGGATCGGTCAGCCAAAACTCATGCAAAAAACCGTCGGGATCGCGGCGGTCAAGCCCTTCCTCGGCCAGGACGTTCCGAGGAAAATCCTTGGCATTCATCGTGATGATCAGGTCTGAAGATGATCCGATAGCGGTCGCCAGCACGTGAATATCGGCGCTGTCCGGAAGCCAGAGCCTGTGTTCCAGACCGGTCGGAACATTCTGTTCCGCGTTCGGCCATCGCGCCTGAGTCAGCGCGATTTCGGCGCGGGCCTGCGCCTCGCCCTCGGGGCCGATCTTTCGCGCGGCGCGGGCCCATTCCTCGAGAATGCGGCCTGACCAAATTGGAGTGAAATGGCCCAGTTCGGCCGCACCAAGTAACAATTCCCGCATCACGGTTGGGTAGATCACGCAGGTGTCCAGTACCGCCTTCATAGCCGGTAGAACACAGCCTTGAGGTACCCGCTTTCGGCCAGTTGCGGCAATTGCGGATGATCCGGGCCGGCGAAGCCCGTATGGATCAGTTGTGCCTGCCGTCCTGCCCGCCCGATCCCGCGCGAGGATGCGTCCCGGAACCGGCCCAGATCGGCAGCGTGCGAGCATGAGCACAAGCCGAGGTAGCCGCCTTGCTTGACAAGTGGCGCGGCCAGACGGGCAACACGCTCATAGGCGCGGAGCCCGGCGTCAAGCGCCTGCTTGGACGGGGCAAACGCTGGCGGATCGCAGATGACGACGTCGAATTGCGCGCCCTCGTCGCCCAGCTTTGTCAAAACCTCGAATGCGTCGCCCTGGCGGGTCTGGAACCGATCCGAAAAACCCGAGGCTTCGGCCCCTTTTGTCGCCAGTTCCAGCGCAGCGGCAGATCCATCCACTGACAATGCCCGCCCGGCTCCACCAGCCAGCATGGCCAGTCCGAAGCCACCCACATGGCTGAACACGTCCAGAACATGTGCTTCTGGCTGAACCAACTGCGCCGCAAAAGCGTGGTTTGGGCGCTGGTCGTAGAACAAGCCGGTCTTTTGGCCTCCGGTCAGGTCAGCCATGTAGGTGGCACCGTTCATCGGCACAGGCAGAGGTTTGTCCGGTGCAAAACCGCGCAAAGTCATGTTCTCGTCGTCCAGCCCCTCCAACCCGCGAGTGCGGCCCGACGCGTTCTTCAGAATGGTTGTCACGCCCGCAACCGCGGCAAGAGCTTCCGCCAGCTTCTCCAGATGCGCTTCGGCCCAGGCAGCGTTGGGCTGGATCACGCAAGAGTCGCCAAAACGGTCGATGACGACACCGGGAAAACCATCAGCCTCGGCATGGATCAGCCGGTAATACGGTGCATCGAACAGGCGCTCGCGCATCTCCAACGCCCGACGCAGGCGGGTCTCGAACCAATCCGCGTTTAGATCTGCGTCAATGTCCCGATCCAGCACGCGGCACATGATCTTCGAGGTCGGGTTAACTGCCACCAGGGCGATGGGCGCGCGTTTGTCGTCTTCCAGCACGGCCAAAGCGCCGGCCGCAATCTTTCGCGTCCGACGGTCGGTGACGATATCGTTGGCATAAACCCATGGGAACCCGTGGCGCAGACCGCGCGCATTGGCTTTGGGTTTCAGGCGGATACGGGGGCGGTCGGCAGGTTGGATCATGGCGCCCTCTTAATCGCGAATGCAGCGCGGGGAAAGACCTTGTCAGCGCGGCCGCTTGCGCCAACCGCCGCGTCGTTTCGGGGCTTCGGCCGTCTCAAGCCCATCGCGCAGAACCTGAGTCATCGGATGGTCCGCATCCTGTGCGGAATAAACCGCGTGCAATTCGGTCAGGGCCTTTTTCTGGTCGCACTCTGCGGGCAGGCCAAGAGCCCAATCCAGAAAGATGCTGCGGCATTCGGGCAAGGCGATACCTTCAATGCGATAGGCTTCCCGGATCAAACCTTTGGGATCATTGGGATCATCACTACGCGCCATCATTGCCCTCCTCGACGACGCCACCGATCAGTTCGGCGGCAGTGGTGTAACTCTCCTGTAGCGCGGCCTGTAGCTGCTCGACCCGCTCAAAACCAGTGGCCCGGCACAAAAAGGACGCCCCGCCCTCGCCGATTCTGTCGGCTTCGATCACCTTGCCGGACAATAGCCGCGCCGCGCATTGCACGGACCAGCATAGGTCGTAACAGTCTTTCAGGGTTTGCGCTTGTGCGACATCCAATAATTCGGCTGCGACGGCGCCATCCAAACCGGAATGCACATCCCGCCGGGGCGTGCCCGACAGCAGGGCGCCGGTTTCGGCGATCAGCTCAATATCCATCATGCGGCCAGGGCCATTCTTGGCATCCCAAACACCTGCCGGTGCTTTTGCCGCCGCCAGCCGGGCGCGCATCTCGGCCACTTCTCTCAGCACTTTCGCCCGGTCGCGCGGACGCGACAGGAAATCAGCGCGGAAAGCTTCGATGTCTTCGCCCAACCCGACATCCCCCGCGACCACATGCGCTCGTGTCAGGGCAAGATGTTCCCATACCCAGGCCTCGTTCTGCTGATAGTTGGTGAAACTGACCCAACTGGTCGCGACCGGGCCCTGATTTCCTGACGGGCGCAGGCGCATATCGACCTCATAAAGCCGGCCCTGAGACATCGGTGCCGACAGGGCCGTGATCAGCGCCTGTGTAAAGCGGGCGTAATAGGTTCGCGTGGCCAAGGGGCGCGGGCCATCCGACATATCCTGGTCCATCGGGTCATAGATCACGATCATATCCAGATCGGATTGCGAATTGATCCGACCTGCCCCCAGCGAACCCATGCCCAGAACAGCAGCGCCACGCCCCGGCGCCGGGCCATGTTTGCCGGCAAACTGCTCGGTCACGCAGGGCAGAATCGCAGCGATCACTGCACTGGCGAGTTCGGCATATTGACGCCCCGCTTGCGCGCCGTCGATCAGGCCGCGCAAGTGGTGAACGCCGACGCGGAAATGCCATTCCTTGCACCAGCGCCGGGCCACATCCAATTGCGATTCATAGTCGGTTTCCGCGCTCAGAGCCTGACATAAATCGGCCTGCAAAGAATCGCGCCCGGGCCAGTCGACAAAGAAACTGCCACCAATCACAGCGTCGAAAACCGAGGCGTTTCGCGACAGATGCGTGGCCAGAGCGTGCGAAGTACCAACGATGTCTATCAGCAGATCAATCAGCTGCCGGTTGGCCTCGAACAGGGAAAACAGCTGTACTCCGGCGGGGAGACCAGCAAGAAACCCGTCAAGCGCCTGCAGCGCTTCATCCGGTTGCGCCGTTTTGGCAAGCCGCGACAAGATTTCGGGTTTGAGGCGTTCAAAGATCCTTGCCCCGCGCTGCGAACGGAGCGCCGGATATGTGGGCCAGCGTGCCAGCACATTCTGATCGAAAGAAACCTCCTGTACCGGGGCAGGCGCAGCAGAGGGACCGGGGGCAAAAAAGCCTTCGGTCAGATCATGCACTTCGATCAGACGGCGGGTCAGATTGCTGGTCAGGTCGGCACTGCTGATCCCCATCAGGCACGCCACCCGTTCGATCCCGTCCTCTGATTGCGGGATTTTGTGTGTCTGCGCATCGTGGACCATCTGAATGCGATGCTCGACTTCCCGGTGCGCCCGGTAGTGGTCTGTCAGCTTGTCCGCAACGTCCTGTGGGATCCAGTCTTTCGCGGCCAGCGCGGCCAGACCCGCCACGGTTCCGCGCACGCGCAGATCGGTGTCACGCCCCCCGGCGATCAATTGCCGGGTCTGGGTAAAGAACTCGATTTCACGGATACCGCCCTGCCCCAGTTTCATATCGTGGCCGGGAATTGACAAAGTACCGCCCGTACCTTTGTTCTCACGAATACGCAGTCGCATGTCATGAGCGTCCTGAATCGCGGCAAAATCCAGATGTCGCCGCCAGACAAAGGGGCGCAGAGCGTCCAAGAACCGTTGCCCTGCGGCAATGTCCCCTGCGCAGGGTCGCGCCTTGATATAGGCAGCCCTTTCCCACGTGCGACCAAGGCTTTCGTAGTAGCGCTCAGCCGCCTCTGCCGCCATGCAAACCGGGGTCACAGCGGGGTCAGGGCGCAAGCGCAGATCGGTCCGAAAGACATAGCCATCGGCCGTCTTGTCGCTGAGCGTCGCACAGAAATTCCGCGTAGCCCGGACCATGCCTTGCCTTGCGTCATAAAAGTCTTCCGGATCGAACCGCGTCTCGTCAAACAGAACGATCAGATCGATATCCGAGCTGTAATTCAGCTCATGCGCGCCCATCTTGCCCATTGCCAGAATGATCAACCCGGCGGCGGTCTCCACATCATCCTCGGTCATTCCCGGCAACTTGACGCGCCGGATCAGCGCAGCGACTTCGGCTTTGGCCGCGACATCTGCCGCCAATGCACCGAAATCGGTCAGCGCCGCCGTTACCTTTTCCAACGGCCAAGCGCCCGCTAGATCCGCCAAAGCGGTCAACAAGGCCAGCCGCCGTTTGGCCTGCCGCAAGCCTGGCTTCAATTGATCCGGCGGCAAGGCCCTCGCGGCCTGCATCACATCCACCAAAGCCTGATCCGGTTGATGCAGCGCCTCGGGCAACCAATCCCGCTCGCGGTCAATCAAACCATTGAGATACGGGCTGGACCCGGCAGTTCCGACAATCAGCTCGGCGTGGTCTGGCGCGAGATCGGGGATCAACGTGCGCGTCTCTTCCCCAAGCGACGGATCAAAGGCACGCGGACAGCGGTGAATGGCTAGGGGTCCGCTCATTTCGACTCCAGCGGCGTGTCCTGACTGAAACTGTTGACCCAGACATCGTGACGCCGTTCCCAAAGGGACGAAATCAGCATCGCGTCCCACTCGGTCGCGCCGGGGCGGAGGTAATCCGCGCGATAAGACAGTAGAACGACATCGGACGTCAGAGCCCGCAACTTGACCTCGCTGAGATCGAATTTCGCCATAGTCGGCGCGTCCGCGAATTGGCCCACATGGTCATCGCGATTGGCAAATCCGGTTGGATAGACACCCAGGAAATCCGCGCTGAGCAGCGCCCGGTCCGCCTGAGCGTTGCCATCTACCAAGGCAGCCCAGACCTGCTTTTCCAAAACCAGGATTTCATCAAGTGTCGGAGACGTCGTGTTTTCGGTATTTTGCATAAGCGGAACCTGCGCGCGATCCCGCATGGCGTCAACCATTCAAGTGTGACAACAGGAAATGTAAATCTTTTTCACATTACCCCTTGCAACGGCGCTCCACTCGCCCCATCTTGTCAATGTGAAAACAATTTACATCAACCCGGAGACCCCAAATGACCGCATTGTCCGACACCGCCGTCCCTGCAAATCCGGGATGGCTGCATCGTGCCGAAGCCTGGCTTGACAGCAAAGGCAAAGGTGCCTGGATCGCCGCCATGGTCCTTGGCTTTATCTTCTTCTGGCCCATCGGCCTTGCCTTTCTGGCCTATATGATCTGGAGCAAGCGTATGTTCAGCAAATCCTGCAGCCGCCGCAAATCCTGGCAAAGCCATATGAGCGCCATGAAACCGTCGGGCAACACCGCCTTCGACGCCTACAAGGCCGATACTCTGGCACGGCTTGAACGCGAACAGCAAGAGTTCGAAGCCTTCCTGCACCGCTTGCGCGAGGCCAAGGACAAGGCCGAGTTCGACCAGTTTATGGAAGAACGCGCCCGCGAAAACCACGACGACGCCGAAGACGGCGAGCGCGCCTGATACCGGCTTGCCCTGTCCCGCATTTCGGGACAGGGTGACCCTAGTTGTTTATCCGGAAAACCAGAAATGACTCACCTGCCCGACCCCGACAGTCAGCCAGAATTCTACCAATCCGTGCCGACAAAACGGTTTGTCGCGTGGCTTTTCGACATCGCTTTCATCTCGCTGCTGTGTACAGTGGCGATCCTGTTCACCGCATTTCTAGGCCTGTTCTTTCTGGCGCTGATCTACGCGGTCATCAGCTTTGTCTACCGTGTCGTTACCATCTCAAATGCGTCGGCAACGCTGGGCATGCGTTTCATGGGCATCGAGCTGCGCGACGCCTTTGGTGAGCGATTGGATACGGGCAAGGCCGTCGCCCACACCGCCGGCTACTTCGTCAGCATGGCGTTTCCGGTCATCCAGATCATTTCGGTCATCATGATGTTGACAAGCGCACGCTGTCAGGGATTGACCGACGCCTTCCTTGGAACGGTAATGCTGAACCAGCGCGCCTGATCATTCGGGTGCGTGAATCACTTGGCGGGTCTCGGAACCGTTGTTATCATCCTGTTGCAGGAAACACGGGACCTACATGCGACATACGCTGCCAATAGCGCCACAATTCTATGTGACGGCACCCCAGCCCTGCCCTTACCTTGAGGGCAGGATGGAGCGAAAGCTGTTCACGGCACTTCAGGGTGACGGCGCTGATCAGCTTAATAATTCCCTTTCGCAACAAGGGTTTCGCCGATCCCAGAACGTGCTGTACCGGCCGTCGTGCAGCGAATGCTCCGCCTGCCTGTCCGCGCGTCTGGACGTTTCGAAATTCCGACCGAACAAAAGCCAGAAGCGGGCAGCAAAACGCAACTCCTATCTGGAACGGCGCGCGACCTCGCCCTGGGCCACGGACGAACAGTTCGACCTGTTCCGCCGCTACCTGGATGAGCGTCACGCCGATGGCGGTATGGCCGATATGGATGTGTTCGAATTTGCGGCCATGATCGAAGAAACGCCGATCCGCAGTCGGGTGGTCGAATATGCCGATCCGGACACCGGAAACCTGATCGCCGTCAGCCTCACCGACGTGCTGGATGACGGTCTCAGCATGGTCTATTCATTCTACGATCCCGCGTTGCAACAAAACTCGCTGGGCACCTATATGATACTCGATCATATCGACATCGCGCGTGAGGCCGGCCTGCCCTATATCTATCTGGGCTATTGGGTGCCCGGAAGCCCCAAGATGGGCTACAAAGCCAAGTTCGCTGGCCTCGAAGTCTATATGAATAACGAGTGGCGTCCGGTCAGCAATCCTGACGAGTTGGCCGATATCACCCATCACCCGTTGTCCACCCAGCCCATTGCGGAACAGGTCGCCGGCATCCAGCTGCCTGACAGACGACCGACCAAAGGATAAGCGACATGCGTCAAAGCCTGCACGCGGTCACCCTTGTGGTGCCCGATTATGACGCTGCGATTGCGTTCTATACTCAGACCCTCAGTTTTTCACTGACGCAGGACGTCGACCTTGGCGATGGCAAACGCTGGGTGCGCGTCACACCGCCGGGGTCGGACGGCGCGTCCCTGCTGCTGGCCAAAGCCGAAGGTGCGGGTCAGAAGGCCGCAATCGGCAACCAAGCCGGCGGGCGCGTCGGATTATTCTTACAGACCGACGACTTTCATCGAGACCACGCTGCGATGCTGGGCGCCGGGGTCGTTTTTGAAGAAGAACCCCGTTTCGAACCCTATGGAATCGTCGCGGTGTGGCAGGATCCCTTCGGAAATCGCTGGGATCTCATCCAGTTCAGGTAGTCATTTAAGCGTTTGAAAAAGTTTCACTTATCTGGTTTTGCGGATAATTCCAGTCACCCCTGATCGCTCATGCGACAATTTTAATCACTGCGATTAAAATTTCAGCAGTTGAATATTGACGCAGCGTCACCAGATACCTCCGAACGCTTTAACGCGCGAAATTTCAAGAAACCACTGCCGCGCCCGGACAGGCAGGCTCTGACTTTTGTTTGCAGCAAAGACCTCCCGCTTTGCTGACTTGGTTCTGATGGAGGAGAAAATGGTTAACGCCACGCGACGGCTATTATCGGCCAATTTGACGACTCAGATACTCATCGCTCTGGCCTTCGGCATGGTTGTGGGTCTGGGATTGAATGTGATCAACATGCCCGGACTGCAACAGACCCTTGCCAACGGGTTGTTCGCAATGATCGGGCAGATGTTTCTGAACGCACTGCAGATGCTTGTTGTGCCCTTGGTTGTGTTTTCGCTGTTATGTGGCGTTGTCGGGATCGGTGATGTCCGTGTGCTGGGCCGCATCGGGGGTCTCACCTTTCTGATCTACGTCGCAACAACGGCACTTGCGGTCACGACCGCGCTGATCTTCGCGGGCCTCATCGGGCCTGGTAGCGGCCTGGGCAGTTTGCAGTTGATTGGGCAGTCCCCTGACGTCTCTGCCCAGCAGAATGTCTGGGACATTCTGGCCAATATCGTACCCAAGAACCCGATCAACGCGCTGGCCAATGGTGAGATGTTGCAGATCATCTTTTACACGATGATCGTTGGGGTTGCGGTTTTGATGATGGGGACCCGCGCCAAGAGTTTTGTCGAAGGTTGCGAGTTCATGAACGAGCTTGCCATGAAAATCGTAAGCATTGTCATGGCTTTCGCCCCAATCGGCGTCTTCAGCCTGATCGCGCGGACGTTTGCTCTTGAAGGGTTCAGCCTGTTCGCGCCGGTCATCGGGTATTTGACCACGATCAGCCTGACACTGGTGTTCCACCTGTGCGTAACCCTGATGGCCTTGTTGTATTTCACCACGGGGTTAAGCCCGCGTGTGTTCCTGAGCAAAATCCGTTCGGCCCAGGTTTTTGCGTTTTCGACGTCCAGCTCGAACGCAACGATTCCGGCCAGCATGCAATGCGTTACGCAACGGATCGGCGTCGACCGCTCGGTCGCCTCGTTCGGTATCCCGTTGGGCGCTACGATCAATATGGACGGTACCGCGATCATGCATGGCGTGGCGACGGTGTTCCTGGCCAATGCCTATGGCATCGATCTGGGCCTGGGCGGCTATCTGACCGTCATTTCGATCTCGGTCCTGGCATCGATTGGCACGGCCGGAGTTCCGGGCGTCGGCATCGTGATGCTGGCGATGGTTCTGAATCAGTTGGGTATGCCGCTTGAGGGGATCGGGATCATTCTGGCCGTCGACCGGGTCGTCGACATGATGCGGACCGTCGTGAACGTGACCGGTGACGCTGTCGTGACCACCATCGTTGGACAAAAGGTTGGCAAGCTGAACCGGGCGACTTTTGACAATCCCCACGCTGGGACGATCGATGTCCACCCGCTGGAAATCGACCCGGAAGCCGAGCGTGAGTTTGCAAGGCTGACGCATCCGCAAAGCTGACACAGATACGGAGGCCCGATTGGGCCTCCGCTTCTGTCGAATAACCAGATCGGCCTAGTTCGGGATCAGGTCCGGAACAATGGTCACGATGGTCGGGAAGAACCACAGGATCGCGATGCCGACCACCTGAATGATCACGAACGGAATGATCCCCCGGTAGATATGGCCCGTCGTCACTTCTTTCGGGGCGACGCCTCTGAGATAGAACAGTGCGAATCCGAATGGTGGTGTCAGGAACGAAGTCTGTAGGTTCACCGCCACCATGATCGTGACCCATTTCGGGTCGAACGACCCGCCGTAAATCACCGGACCCACGATCGGGATCACAATGTAGATGATCTCGAGGAAATCCAGCACGAAGCCCAGAATGAACAACACCAGCATCACGATCAGGAAGACCGTGAACTCGTTGTCAAAGCTCTTGAGGAACTGCTGGATATAGTGCTCACCACCGAATGAGATCACCACAAGGTTCAGCAGCTGTGACCCGATCAGGATCGTGAACACCATCGAGGTCACCTTGGCCGTTTCTCGCACGACCGGGGTCAGAACCCCGCTGGAGAACAGGACCCAGCAACCGAATAACAGCCCGAACAACGCATAGAGATAGGCCGAATACGCGATGCCAAACGCGACCCAGGTCTCAAAGCTCACGCCACCCTGGTTGATGCGCAGGTCAAAGTTCACACCCATCAGCAATGCAATGATGACGGCGAAGGTCGCCCAGATGATCACCTTGCCGGATCGTTCCTGATCCTGCAGCTTTCGATAAGCCGCCAACATGATGGCGCCACCTGCCCCCAACGCCGCCGCCGGTGTCGGATTGGTTACCCCGCCAAGGATCGAGCCCAGCACCGCGATGATCAGAACCAGCGGCGGAAAGACGACGCGGATCAGATCATTCGTGGCACAGCGGGCCGCGGCCTCTTTGCAGCCGTAGATTGCCAATGCAAACGGCAAGGCCAGCAACACGAAGGTCAGCCCGGAGGACGTCGTCGGCGCGATCAGAAGCACGTCCACCAGCAGCATCAGCAACAGGCCGATTGCACCCAGGATCAACGGCTGCGTCGGGCGCGAAGGCGCGATGCCCCGACCCAGCGTCAATGTCAGACCAAGCAGCACGACGATGATGGCCACGCCAGTTCCAATTGGCGCCGCTGCCGCGATCTTTGCATCACGGGCCGCTGCCAGTTCCTCTTCACTCAGGCGTTGCGCCTGCGTTGTACCGCCTGCTGCATCAATGGCCTCCTGCTCGGCGACGGCCTGGTCCCATGCGGACTGACCGTGCAATTCGATCATCGAGGCCTGACACTCGGCCGACACGTTGGTGCGCAGCGATGCACTCTGAGAAGCGTCGGAAAATGTCGAGACCGATATGTTCTGGCTGCCGACAACACCCACGTTGCCCAGCAGAACGACACCAACGATCAATGCGACGGGCACACCCAGCAACCAAGTCAGGCCTTCACCGCGCGTTACGGGCTCACCGCTGCCGCCTGACAGTTCGACCGCCGGGGCCTTTTCCGGGTTCAACAGAGCGTAGCCAAAGGCATAAAGCGCATAGAGCAAGGCCAGCATGATCCCCGGCAGCAAGGCCGCCTGGAACAACGTGCCAACCGAAACCACTGCGGGTTCACCCAGATAGGTCAACGCATCGGTACACCCCGCCTCAACTGCGCGGGTTTCCTGAGCGGTCGAATAGAGATCACCGGCCAGCGTCCCCAGCAGAACGATCACGATAGACGGTGGAATGATCTGCCCCAACGTCCCCGAGGCCGCGATTACGCCAGTCGCCAGTTCGGGCGAATAGTTGTTTCGCAGCATTGTCGGCAAAGCCAGCAGTCCCATCGTCACAACGGTTGCACCAACGATCCCGGTCGAGGCTGCAAGGAACGCGCCGACAACCACGATGGACACCGCCAGACCGCCCGGCAGCGGGCCAAAGACACGCGCCATGGTGGTCAGCAGATCGTTCGCGATTTTCGACCGTTCCAGCGTGATACCCATCAGAACGAACATCAGCACCGCCAGCAGGGTCTCGATGGACTGACCGGCCAGAACACGCTCGTTCATGCGGTTCACGATGAACGAGACGTTGCGGTCCAGCGCGGTTTCCCAGCCCGAGACAAAGACAGGCTCGCCTATCCTTGGCAAATCAGGGTATCGGAATACGGATATCACGTCGGGTTTGACCCCGGAATTCACCAAATCCCGATAGGCTTGCGATCCGGTGTCGATCGCCTGGTGGATCAACAGCCCGGCACTGTCCAACGCCGCGATGATCCCGAATGAGATAATTCCGGCACCGCCGATGGCGAAGGCCACCGGAAAACCGGACAGGATGCCTCCGAAAAGGCAGAAGAATACGATAATGAGGCCTATCTCGACGCCATCAAGTCCGAATAGCATTGTCTTGGTCTCCGTCCTTAATGTGCGCCTTCGTAGGCTTCTTCACCCTCGCCAAGGCTGTCCTTGTCGAGGTATTTTCCAGTGCTTTCCGGGCCTTCCACGTATTCCAGATACGAACGGTACAGGAACGCAATTGCATGCAGGAAGACCATCGCAGCAAAGGCGACGAGCAGAATCTTGAACAGGAAATAGCCGTTGAAGCCGTTGGGGCTGAACCCGATGGTCTCGACGTTCCAGCGCAGCGCGCGGGATTTCATGACCAAACGGTCCAGCGTATCACTGGCCGAGGGTTTGGGCACGATCAGATGCCGCCACATGAAATACCAGCCATACATCCAGGTCAGCACGGCCATGGGCATCATGAACAATACTGCGCCCAGCATGTCCACGACACGTTTGGCCCGGTGGCTGATGCCGGCATAGATTAGGTCAACACGCACGTGGCCGCCCTGCACGAACGTATAGGTACAGCACAGGCAGACAACCATGGCGTTGTAGAGTTTCAGCTCCTCGGCATACCAGCTGATGTCCATTTGCAGGGGAATGCCGAAACCAAAGGACATGTCCGGTCGGGCAAACACGCGTTGCATGAAAACGATCACGATCTGCTGGATCACCATCAGCAATCCAGCCCAGGCAAAGAAGCGCCCGGTGGTGTTGGCGAACCCTTCGAGGCCACGCACCATGCCCCACATGAAGTTCCGGTAGTAAAGACCAATCGCGGTCAGAACCAGAAACAGTGTGAAAATCACAAAGAAGAACTCGACCGATCCGCCATAGTAGACAAAGCGCATGATAGCTTCTTTGTCCGACCAGTTCAGCCAGAGCTGCGGATGCGTGATAGCGTATCCGAAATTATAGAAAGCTTCGGCGATGTTCTGAACGAACCAAACCAGTCCGTTCCACAGGGCGCCGAAGAAGGAGATACCGTTATCGTCCTGCATGTTGTCCCCGGTTCTTCAGTTGCAATGCTGATTATAGCGGGTTTGTCCAAACCGCGCATTTGCAACAGGAAAGGTTCCCCCGCGCCTGCGGGGAAACCAAATGACTAAATACTTCGTTGTTAGCCGCGAACGCGGTCGCGCTGTGCAGTGTAGGCGCCCGACGACAAGTTTAGCCAGGCCGAGGATGCCGCCATCGACGACATGGCGCTGTCATGAATCTTCTTGAACAGCTCGTCGCCCATGTTCTCGTCCAGAACCTCCTGGCTGGCCTTACCGAACGCATCCCAAACACTGTCAGGGAACTCCAGAACTTTCACGCCACCGGCCTGAAGACGCTGCAGGGCTGCACCGTTGTTGGCCAGGAACTGCGCCAGGTTCCACTGGTGCGCTTCGGCTGCTGCAATCTCGATGATCTTCTGCTGCGCCGGGGTCAGTTCTTCGAACACGTCGCGGTTGGTCGCCAGCGACAGACCCGCGCCCGGCTCATGGAAGCCCGCGGTGTAGTAAGTCTTGGTGATCTCCTGGAAACCGGCCTTTTCATCGGCCCACGGCCCGATCCACTCGGTTCCGTCGATCGCGCCGGACGACAGCGCCTGATAGACTTCCGAACCCGGAATGTTCTGCACGGACGCACCCAGTTTACCCAGAGCTTTGCCACCCAGACCCGGCATACGGAATTTCAGGCCATTGAAGTCTTCGGGGCTGTTGATCTCTTTCGAGTACCAGCCGCCCGCCTGCGCGCCGGTGTTGCCTGCGATGAAGGACTTCAGACCAAAGATCTGACCAAGCTCGTCATGCAGTTCCATGCCGCCATCGTGGTAGTACCAGTTGACCAGCTCCTGCGCGGTCATGCCGAACGGAACAGCAGTAAAGAACGCATAGCCCGGATGCTGCCCGACAAAATAGTAGTCAGCCGCGTGATACATGTCGGCCTGACCCGAGGACACGGCATCAAACACTTCAAACGCGCCCACCAGTTCGCCAGCGGCCTTGATATCAACGGTCAGACTGCCATCCGACATGGCGTTGATGCTGTCGGCACAACGCTGCGCGCTGTCAAAAACGCCAGCCAGACCGCGGCCCCACGAGGTTACCATGGTCAGCGTACGATTGCCCTGCGCATACGCGGGTGCCGCCAATGTGGCAGCAGCGGCAGCCGAACCACCAATCGCAGAAGTTTTCAGAAATGAACGACGATCCATGTGAGTGTTCCTCCCCTCCATATTCAAAGCCCGGATCTGTCCGGGCCAGTCGTTACCAATGAGCGTCAGCGTAATGACACTCAAGTGAATGTGAATACCTAGTACTACGTAGTCGGGCCGGATTTTTTCGGAATTTGGACAAATGATATGACCGATTTGGCGCCTTGTTTCACGGATTCATCGTCTGCATCTGCATACGCGCCCAATCTTTTTGCAATTTCTCGCCGTCTTGCGTATCGATTCGACCATGGGAGGACTTCGAAACCTGGTCTCGCTGACCTATGCACAAAAACTGTCGTTGGTGGCGGCTATCCCGTTGCTCGCGGCAGTGGCCGCAATCGCCGTTGTTGTTGCTTATGAATCCCGCGCCACGGCGGAACGCGAAATTCAGGCCCTGGAACGGCGCCTGATCGAGGCCAAAAAGGATGAACTGCGAAACTATGTAACGCAGGCTCGCAATGGGTTTGCTTATATTTACGGTCGCGCATCGCCAGACGATGCCGAAGCCAAGAAGCTGGTTACGCAGATCCTGTCAGCGATGATCTACGGCAAAGACGGGTTCTTCTTCGTCTACGATTATGACGGCACCAATCTCGTCAGCCCACGCCAGACCGAATTCATCAATCGAAACTGGGTTGATCTGACCGACAGTGACGGCACGCCTATTGTTGATGAGTTCATAAGCCTCGCCCGACAGGGAGCGGGGTGGCACAGTTTCATGTGGCAAAAGCCCTCGACCGGGGAAGAGGCTCAGATGATCGCCTATGTGGTGGGGTTGCAGGATTGGCGCTGGGTCGTCGGGACAGGCGTGTTCATCGACGACATCGTTGCCACTGTCGCCAACGCGCGCGCCGAAGTCGAGGCACGCGTGCAGCGCACCTTTCTATATATCGGCGGTATTGTTCTGGCCGCCGTGCTGATCGTGTTCACCTCGGGCATGCTGCTCAACTTCCGCGAACGCAGGCTGGCTGACGCCAAACTGAAAGAGCTGACCCAACGGGTTTTTGACGCGCAGGAAGAGGAACGCGGTCGCGTGGCGCGCGAACTGCATGACGGCATCAGCCAGATTCTCGTCGGTGTTCGCTACGCGCTGGACAATGCCCGCCGTCGGTTGTCCCGTGGCGATGATACGGGGGCACAGGCGCCGCTGGAAAAAGGCATCGACAATCTGGGCACGGCCATCACCGAGGTTCGCCGCATCAGCCGCGACCTGCGTCCGGGTGTTCTTGACGACCTTGGGCTCGGCCCGGCGCTCAAGGCGCTCACCGACGATTTCCGTGAACGCACCGGTATCGAGACCGAGTTTTCCACCGTCGTGTTCCGCAACCGGCTGGATCAGGACAGCAAAATCGCCCTGTACCGCATTGCACAAGAAGCTTTGACAAACATTGAACGCCATTCTGGCGCCACTCACGTTACAATTGATCTGCGCGGTCACAAGAAAGGCGCGACCATGCGGATCACGGACAATGGCCGCGGCCTGCGCAGTGAACCGGGCCGGATCAGCACCGGTATCGGTCTGCGTAACATGCAGGAACGCATCGAACAGCTTGACGGATCGCTGCGCATCCTGTCATCACGCGGCGCGCGCAGCGGCACCGTGATCGAGGTCAGCCTGCCGCTCAGTCGGATGCTGTCGCCGCAAGATGATGCAATACCCAAGCGAAAGGCCGGTGCCTGATGCCCGATACGATCCGAGTCCTCATCGTCGATGACCATCCGATGGTCGCCGAAGGCATTCAGTCCCTGCTGGAAATCTATGATGAAATCGAAGTCGTCGGCACCTTGTCCAGCGGGCAGGAAGCCGTCGACCAGGCCGTGCGTCTGCAACCTGACGTGATCCTGATGGATCTGAACATGCCCGGTCTGGGTGGTCTCAGTGCCACCGAGATCATTCTGGAACGCCTGCCTGCGACCCGAATTCTGATCCTGTCGATGCATGACAGCCCGGAATATATCTCAACCGCGCTCAGCCATGGCGCCAAGGGCTATGTGCTCAAGGACGTGCCCACGGATGAAATCAAGCAGGCCATCGATGCCGTAATGCGCGGTGAGCAGTATCTGTGCACCGGCGCCAGCGGCTCGCTGGAACCCAAACAGGACGACACGCGCGAGGCACTCACGGGGCGCGAACAGACAATTCTGCTGGAACTGGCGCAGGGCAAATCCAACAAAGAGGTTGCCAGCGCTCTGGATATCTCGGTTCGTACGGTCGAAACCCACCGCAAGAATATCAAACGAAAACTGGGCATATCCTCGACCGCCGGCCTGACCCGCTATGCGCTAGAGCACGGCGTTCTGCAGGGCACCGGCCACAGTTTCTGACCGCAGCGCGCAGCGCTGCCTGGCCCAACCGGAGGAGATGCGCCGCAAGGCGCGTCGACACCGGGCGGGAGCCCTACCCTTCTGCGCGTGGCCTGATGTCTTCACCAAAAAAGACCAGTGTGCCGTCTTCGTCGATCACGTGGAACTCGCGTTGCAAATAGGGCTGATCAAATGGCGGTCGCACCCGCCCTGCTGGCAAGTCTCTCAAGCCTGGCTCCAGATCGGCATAAAGGGCATCAATTCCACCGACATCGATATAATAGGACTGATCGTCGCCCAACGGCCGTCCGTCATCGCGTGGCGGGCACTCCAACAACCGAATGGCAACAGTGCCCCACGACAAATACGCGTAGTTCTCCTGTTGAAATCCGCAGGTGAACCCCAATCGATTGCAGTAGAAATCAATCTGGTTCTGCAACGAGGAACACAACACAAAGGGCGTCAGTTGCAAGATACGAGACATAAGCGGCATCCTCCGGTCGGCTGCGGCCTTAGTCTACAGGTTCAACCGGATCAATCCAGCAATCGATCCTTCCGCCGTCCTTCCCGATCATAGTGATGTGGCAAAACCCGGCCGTACAGTTGTTTGGTCCGCTCGACCCCACCGCACATTCCCTCGGTTTCGACGAACGAAAATATTCCGACATAACGCTTGCGGTCGCCGGACACCGGCGCCACACGGTGCAGCGAATACCGCCCCTTGAATATCTGCAGGTCACCCGGCTGTAGTTCCAGCCGGCGTACGTTTGCCATCCCTCCGTCAAGGATCGCGGTGACCGCACTAAAGTTCTCGTCCTCGGCGCTGCGCAGGTTGGGCGCATATTCAAACTCTCCGCCCGCCTCTCCGTTCTGAATGGCCAGCGTTACAGTGTAGTTGTTTGTGTCGAAATGCCAGGGAAAACCCTGCCCTTCTTCAACCACATTGATAATCACGTCCGCCAACGGGTCGTCATAGCGAAAGAACCGGTCCTCGGGTTCGTTCAGCGCCGCGCGGATAAAGGGCAGGAAACCCGGATGCTCGTATATCCGCCGTAATGGCCCCGCCTTGTCAAAATTGTCCGCCGGTACAAACGCGTTGGAACGGTCGTAGAAACGCCGGATCGGGTGGCCAATTCCAAAGCGCGGATCGTCCTTGGTGAAATATGCGTTTGTCCGGTTGAACGAGCGATGTGCATTGGGGGCGACGGCATCAGCCTCGCGCAGCAATTGCTCAAGCCCTTGTTCGTGCACAAAACCGGGCAAGACAGCGCAACCATCCTGATCCAGCTCGCGCCGCAGATCCCGGATCAATTGCTCGTACACCCACGAGTCCGGGCGATCGATCGGGTACTTTCCCAGATCTACCAGATCCTGCAACATGGTCTGCCTCCCTGTTCTGCACCTACAGGTTCAGCCTGCCCGAGTCACAAGCGCCTCTCTGGCCCGTTTCGGACATCGCCTTGACGCATTCAGACCAGTCGGAAGCCGGCCTGAACCCGGTGAATTGGCCGCCAATTCGCGGATGTTTTCTTCGTGCGTCATTTTGCGCAATAAAATGTCGCAAAATTCGTCGTTCACATCATGAAATTGAGTCAATTGCCTGTTGACGCCCCTTCCCCCCGCTCATAATGTCGCCCCCAGCAAAAAGGAGCCTCTGGCGATGAGAACGCTAGTCGTAATCGTAGGAACCACGCGCATGGGCCGGTAACGGTAAGCCATAATCGAACCCATGCGCCTCCGAAAACCTCGGGGGCTTTTTTTATGCTAAACGCAAGACACATGTCGCGAACGGAGCAAAGCAGATGACACGTGAGATGACCGGCGCAAAGATGGTGGTTCAGGCCCTCAAGGATCAGGGCGTGGACACGGTATTCGGGTACCCCGGTGGCGCCGTCCTACCGATCTATGATGAGATCTTTCTGCAAAACGACATCCGTCACATTCTGGTGCGGCATGAACAGGGCGCGGTTCATGCGGCCGAAGGTTATGCCCGCTCGACCGGCAAACCCGGCGTGGCGCTGGTAACATCCGGCCCCGGCGCGACCAACGCGGTGACCGGCCTGACCGACGCATTGATGGACTCGATCCCGATTGTCGTTCTGACCGGTCAGGTCCCGACCTTCATGATCGGCTCGGATGCCTTTCAGGAGGCCGACACCGTTGGCATCACTCGCCCCTGCACCAAGCACAACTGGCTGGTGAAGGACACGGATTCACTTTCCGAGACGATGCATGAGGCTTTCCACGTTGCCACGTCAGGCCGCCCAGGCCCTGTACTGGTCGACGTTCCGAAGGACGTTCAGTTCGCTACTGGCGAATACAGCCCACCCAAGCCGTCGACCTCGCATTACCAGCCGGTGTTGAAAGGCGATCTGGAAGAGATCACCGAGCTGGTTGCGGCGATTGAAACGGCAAAGAAACCTGTATTCTACACCGGCGGCGGCGTGATCAACTCGGGCCCTGCCGCCAGTCAGTTGCTGCGCGAACTGGTGGACGCTACCGGCTTCCCGGTCACCTCAACCCTGATGGGGCTGGGCGCATATCCCGCCTCGGGCGACAACTGGCTGGGAATGCTGGGCATGCACGGTCTCTACGAGGCCAATATGGCGATGCATGACTGCGACCTGATGATCAATGTCGGTGCACGGTTCGACGACCGGATCACCGGCCGTATCGACGCGTTCTCGCCGAACTCGAAAAAGGCGCATATCGACATCGACCCGTCCTCGATCAACAAGGTGATCCGCGTCGATATCCCGATTGTCGGCGATGTGGCGCATGTCCTGGAAGACGTTCTGAAAGTCTGGAAAGCGCGCGGGCGCAAGACGGATGCGGCGGCTGTCAAACAGTGGCAGGCCCAGATCGCGGACTGGCGCAAGGTGAACTGCCTTGCCTTCACGAACAGCGAAAAGTCGATCAAGCCGCAACATGCGCTGCAGCGGCTGGAAGAACTGACCAAGAAGCACGACCGCTACATCACAACCGAGGTCGGCCAGCACCAGATGTGGGCCGCGCAGTTCCTCGGCTTCGAGGACCCCAACCGCTGGATGACCTCCGGTGGATTGGGCACGATGGGCTATGGCTTCCCGGCCTCGATCGGCGTGCAGATGGCCCACCCCGACGCGCTGGTGATCAATGTAGCCGGCGAAGCCTCTTGGCTGATGAACATGCAGGAAATGGGCACCGCCGTTCAATACCGCTTGCCTGTGAAACAGTTTATCCTGAACAATGAACGTCTGGGCATGGTGCGCCAGTGGCAGGAGTTGCTGCATGGTGAGCGCTATTCGCATTCCTGGTCCGAGGCCCTGCCCGATTTCGTCAAACTCGCCGAGGCGTTCGGAGCCAAAGGCATCATGATCAGCGATCCTGCTGATCTGGATGATGCGATCATGGAGATGATCAACTACGACGGTCCCGTGATCTTCGACTGTCTGGTGGAAAAGCACGAAAACTGCTTCCCCATGATCCCGTCCGGCAAAGCCCACAACGAGATGCTGCTGGGTGAGGCTGAAACCCAAGGCGTTATTCAAGCCGGGGGCGCAGTTCTAGTCTGACACCGCAAACCTCGCCGGACGTCAAAAACACGGTTGACGGGTCAAACTCGTTGCGCAGAAAGGATGGCTTGATGCCACTCGATTCATCGCCCCAGACAGACGCGAAGACCGTCGCAGACACACGTCTGCGCATCTTCGATACAAAGCGCGGTTGGCAGTTGGGGACGCTGGTTCCGGCCCTGGTGCTGGCAATTTGCGCTGTTTGGGTTGCGCAGAGTTGGCAGAACATCGCCACCAATGGCATCCAGGCAATTGCGATCGATTTCACTGTGTTCTGGTCAGCCGCCAAGCTGGCCTATGCCGGTCACCCGCTGGCGGCTTTTGATCCCGAACAACTGATCCTGGTTCATGGGGTTCGCGGCGACACGTGGATGCCGTGGTTGTATCCACCCGGTTTTCTCGTCGCCATCCTGCCGCTGGGCGCGTTCTCATTTCCCGTGGCATGGCTGATCTTCCTTGGACTGTCCGTTCTGGCGATGCTGGCTGCGGTCCGTCCCTTTGCAGGCGGCGTCACACCGGTTTGGATCGGGTTCACATTTGCGCCGGCGATGTTGCCGGCGCTTGTAATCGGTCAGAACAGTATCCTGTGGATTGCCGGATTGCTGGCGGCGCTGGCATCGTTGCGCAGCGGTCGGCCGATAATGGCAGGTGTTCTGATCGGCTTTCTGACGCTTAAGCCGCAACTCGGGTTATTGATACCCGTCGCCCTGTTAGCCTGTTTTGCATGGCGCACAATTGCCGCTGCAATCGTAACCACCGTGTTGCTGGCAGCGGTTTCGACCTTCATCATGGGGGTTGAATACTGGACTGCAATGAATGAACTGACGCAGCATCACTTTGGGCTTGTGCGTGAGGCCGCCGCCGCAAATCACCTTATGATCAGCCTGTATTCCGTACTCGCAGGGCTGGGAGTTCCCGAACCCACGGCACTTGCCATACAATGGATCACGACCGGTCTGGCCGCGATCACTGTGGCGGTAGCGTGGTACAGCCCGAAGATCGATTTCGATCTGCGCGCGGCGACGCTGCTTTTGGCGATCATGGTAGCCAGCCCGTACTTCTGGCACTACGAAAGCGCCATTCTGGCCCCGGCTGCCCTCTTCCTGCTCCGGGCCGGCATTCTGACCGCCAACCGCTTTGGTTACGTGCTTGGCGTGCTGATGTGGTTGGGGGCCGCTCCGGCGATACTGGTCATCCTCATGACCGATATCACCGCTCTTTCAGTGCGCTTTTCATTTGCGCCCATCGTACTGGCCGCATGCCTGACTTGTCTTTTCGCCGTCATTCATCGGCTGCGAAACCCCGATTTGCCTGAATTCAACAATGAGGTCCTCAGATGACACCGCTGAACATCAAAAAAGGTTCCACCCGCCACTCGGCCTATAACTTGCGGCCCTCATTCTCGGACGTGCAAGAAAGCCATACAATCGCAGTTCTGGTCGAAAACGAACCCGGAGTTCTGGCTCGTGTAATCGGCTTGTTTTCGGGCCGTGGCTACAATATCGAAAGCCTGACCGTGGCCGAGGTCGATCATACAGGACATCTCAGCCGGATCACGATTGTCACGACAGGAACGCCGCAGGTGATTGAGCAGATCAAGGCACAGGTGGGCCGCATTGTTTCCGTACGCGACGTGCATGATCTGACGGTTGAAGGCTCCGCAGTCGAACGCGAGCTTGCGATCATCAAGGTGGTTGGCGAAGGCGAGAAACGTGTCGAGGCGCTGCGTCTGGCGGATATATTCCGCGCCAACGTGGTCGACAGCACGCTGAACTCATTCATCTTTGAAATCACCGGCGCCCCGGACAAGATCGACGCCTTTGCTGATCTGATGCGCCCATTGGGCTTGGTAGAGATTGCCCGAACAGGCGTGGCCGCCCTGCTGCGCGGCGACTGAGACTGAAGACTGCCCCGCTTGTCCGGAAAGGATCTAGCGGGGCAATTTCAAAAGCGCGCGACTGTCATTGTTCGCGAATTCAAAACAATCCTCGGCAGCTTTAAGGCATTGAGGGGCGCGCATGAAAAAGATCATGCAAAACAGGATAAAGCCTATTGCCTTTGCAATATGACGCGCTAGCCTGATTGACGCAACGTAACGCACAGGCAGTTCGTTGGGGTAATCTGTACGATTTTTGACTGTCGCTCGGTCCTAGGGCCAACGCGGTCGTGTTTTCCTGAATAACAAGAAATCTGGGACAGGCATGACCGAAACTATTCGCAAACCTGAAGAATTGCGCAACATGTTTGGCGCAAATCTCAGACAACTCGCCTCAACCTTCCCGACAATCTCGGCACTGTGCCGAGAACTTGGCATCAATCGAACCCAGTTCAACCGCTACTTATCGGGTGAAAGCTTTCCACGTCCAGATGTACTGGATCGTATCTGTCGCTTCTTCGAGGTCGACGCCCGGATACTTCTCGAACCGCTGGGCGAGATTCAGGCTTTCCAAAAGCATCCTGCGGCCAATGCGCTGGACGGTTTTTTGACAAGCCATCCGGACGCGGCCTTAGTTCAAGGTTTCTACCACGCAACCGAGTCGATTCCCGACGACCCATCCGTAACCAGCCATCGTCTTCTGCTCATTCGCAGAATTGGCCACAGCACGATTCTACGCGCCTATGAACCACGGCGTTTGTTACCCCAGTCATCCGCCAGGAACCGGGAAATCCAAGGCATAGTTTCCTGCAACGGGGACCAGATCTTTGCCCTGATGTCACGTCGGGGCGCAGCGGACAGCCGGATGATGGTTCTGTCAGCACGCCCCGATAGGCCAGAATGGACAGGCTACGTGGTCAGCCCCTATGGCGCCTTGTCCGAGCGTCCTGCGTTTAATCGGCTTGTCCTGCGACATCTGAACGATGACATGCAGGCGGCCATGCGACTTGCGCGCGCGGCGCCGCACGCCCCGGGTTAAACCTGCCGGTTGGCGGTCAGGCAGTACCCGGTTCTCCGCTTTCGGTTATTTGACGATAGAGATGCCAACTGGCGTGTCCCAGCAAAGGCAACACGATCAGCAATCCCAAAAACCATGGGATCATGGCCAGAAACGTGGCCACTGCAATGAATGCTCCCCACATCAGCATTACCGGCATGTTTGCGCGGACATAGGCAAAGCTGGAGATCATTGCCGTTACGAAATCCAGCTCTCGATCCAGCAACATGGGGATCGACAGGACGGAAATCATGTAAAGGATAAGGGCAAAGACCGCCCCGACGGCGGTGCCAACGGCCAGCATTGTCAACCCTTGTGCAGTGAAGAACACTTCCAACGAAGAGGTAACATTCGTCATCGTCGACAGGCCCATGAACAGAGCGAAAATCATGTGCCCCAGAAAGAACCAGAACAAGAACATGACCACGATGATTGCACAAATCGAAGGCAGCTGCCTGCGGCCCTGGTGTATGACAACACCGAAAATTGCTCCGAAATCCAGCGGCTCGCCTTGTTCGAGACGATGCGAAACCTCATACAGCCCCACGGCGGCAAATGGCCCGATCAGCGGAAACCCGATTGCTGCCAGCACCAGCCAGTATGAGGTTCCGGTTTTCAGAGTGATCCAGGCCATCATCCACCCTGCCAGAACGTAGAACCCAGCGAACAGCAACCCAAAAAACGGTGCGCGGCGGAAATCACTCCAGGCGCGGCGCAGCGCCTCTTTCAGCATTCCTGTATCAACAGGCCTTAGTGTCGGTACGCCAAAGGGTTTTTCCATTCTCAGTCTCTCCTCCCCATCGACTGTTTCAATCAGCCGGTCTTTTCTGCGGCCATCCGGTCGCCGCATGGTACGTCTCACCGATCGACAACAGATCCGCGTCGGACCCGCGCGGACCAAAGATCTGTAGCCCCATCGGCAGGCCGCCGGATCCAAAACCCGCCGGCATCGACAGGCTTGGCAGACCCAGCAGGCTGACGGGTGTCACAACCTGCATCCATCGGTGATAGGTGTCCATTGCAGTGCCCGCGATGTCGGTCGGGTACTCCCTCTCGATCTCAAAGGGCCAAACCTGCGCGGTCGGCAGGATCAGCACATCATGCGCCTGAAACAACGCATCCGTGCGCCGGAACCATTCGGTCCGTGTGACACTGGCGTGATGAATCTCCATCGCGCTCAATGCAAGTCCCCGATCAAGCTCCCATTGCGCAGTGTCCTTCATTGACGCTTTTCGGTCGGCCAAAGGTTGCAGTCCTGCCGCAACGCTCCATGATCGCAAGGTGATCCAGCTGTTCCAAATCCTCTCGGCATCAAACGGGGGCGGCAACAATTCGACATCAGCGCCAAGATCCGAAAGTACATCCAACGCCTGCTGACACAGTTCGAGGATACCGGCCTCGAATGGAAACGCCCCGCCCCAATCCCCAAGCCAGCCAATTCGCAACCCTTTAAGATCTGTGGCTTGGACCGGTGATACAGGTTGGTACGGCAATGAATGCGGCTGGCGTCGGTCTGGGCCGGACATCACGTCCAGCAGAACACCGATATCGGCAGGGCTGCGCGCCATGGGGCCCAGCGTGGACAACTGATGCAAATAGCCGTCCCCCACGGGTTCCGAGGGCACTTTCCCCCAGGTGGGTCGGAACCCGTAAACATTGTTCCAGGCCGCCGGATTGCGCAGGCTGCCCATCATGTCCGATCCGTCGGCCAAAGCCAGCATGCCCGTGGCAAGAGCCACTGCTGATCCTCCCGAGGACCCACCGCAGGACAACGCAAGATCGTAAGGGTTGCGCGTCGCCCCGTAGACCGGATTGAACGTGTGCGAACCCAAACCAAATTCCGGGGTGTTGGTCTTACCGATCAGAATGGCACCCGCCGCGCGCAACCGCGCGGCCAGAAGATCGTCGACATGTGGTAAATGATCTCGAAACAAGGGCGAGCCCTGAGACGACACGATCCCGGCCACGTTGACCAGATCTTTCACCGCAATGGGCAATCCATGCAACGGGCCGCGGTTGGGGCCTGAATCCAGCTTTTCTGCCTCGGCCAGCAGATCGGCCTCATCGCGCAACGCGACGATGGCATTTACACGGCCATTCACTGCACCGATCCGGTCCAGAGTCGCACGCATCACTTCCGCCGACGAGACGCGTCTGGAAGACAGGTCATCCAGCAGTTGTTCAGCAGAAATCCGGGTCAGGTCCATCTGGCTCCCACTCGCACAAGCCCTTGCTTTTGCGGATCAGCCTAGCCAAGGCCCCGAACCATTTAAACCCATTGTTTGAATGTATCTTTTCTCGGTGCACCGCGACAAACGGGATCCGCTTCATCTGGCCCAAAATATCCCGGGGGAGTCTCCGCCTGCGGAGACGGGGGCAGAGCCCCCTTTCAGAGCTTACCCGTCGCCCTGTGCTTCTGACCGGCTTTTTCCTGCCACGTCCAGGGCCAGCGTTGCCGCCATGAACCCGTCCAGATCACCGTCGAGAACACCCTTGGTATCAGACGTTTCATAATTGGTTCGCAAGTCCTTGACCATCTGGTAAGGCTGCAAAACGTAAGACCGGATCTGGTTGCCCCAGCCTGCGTCCCCTTTGGCCTCGTGGGCCGCGTTTATATCGGCATTGCGGCGGTCCAGCTCCTGCTGGTACAGGCGCGATTTCAGCGCCTTCATCGCGATATCGCGGTTCTGGTGCTGCGATTTCTCGGACGAGGTTACAACGATCCCGGTTGGAATATGCGTGATCCGGACTGCTGAGTCAGTGGTGTTCACGTGCTGACCACCCGCGCCGGAAGACCGGTAGGTATCAATACGAATATCCGACGGGTTCACGTCGATTTCAATATTGTCATCCACCACCGGATAGACCCAGACCGAGCTGAACGACGTATGTCGCTTGGCCGCCGAGTCAAAGGGCGAGATCCGCACCAGACGGTGCACGCCGCTTTCCGATTTCAACCAGCCATAGGCGTTGTGACCGGAAATCTTGTAGGCGGCGGATTTTATCCCCGCCTCTTCACCCGCGGTCTCGGATTGCAGCTCGACCGTATAGCCTTTTTTTTCAGCCCAACGGACATACATCCGCGCCAGCATCGAGGCCCAGTCGCAGCTTTCCGTACCCCCGGCGCCCGAGTTGATTTCGAGGAACGTGTCATTGCCATCCGCCTCGCCATCCAACAGCGCCTCAAGCTCTTTCTTGGCGGCTTTGGACTGAAGCTTTTTGATCGCATCTTCGGCATCCTGAACGACCTCTTCGTCCTCCTCCATCTCGCCCAGCTCGATCAACTCGATGTTGTCGCTCAGATCGGTCTTGATCGACTCGTAAGTCTCGATGGCATCCACCAGCATCTGACGCTCACGCATGAGTTTCTGGGCGTTTTCAGGATTGTCCCACAGGTTCGGGTCCTCGACGCGAGCATTGAATTCCTCAAGCCGATGCGGTGCGGTTTCATAGTCCATGCGCTGCGCCAGCAGCTCCAGCGACTTTTCGATTTCCGCCACGATGTTCTGGGTTTCGGCGCGCATGGTCAGGTCCCAACTTGCTCAATCAGGCCTGCGTGATAGCAAGAGGTGCGAGGCACCACAAGACAGGCAGGACCTGAATGCAGACCATACCGGATCAGATTATGAAAAGGTGGTCTTTGACGCCCATCATGCAAGTCGCCGATACCGGGCAGGCAAGGGTGTGGAAAGTCGCAATGGCTGACGGCGCATTCGCGGCCCTCAAGCTCTATCGCCGCTATGATCGCGGCAACGAAACACCGGGCACGCGCCTTTTGACTGCTTGGCGGGATCGCGGCGCCGTCAAGGTCATCGCCGTAGAGAGTAACGCCGTTCTCATGGAGTGGATCGACGGCCCTTCTCTCGGCGATGTCGCGCGAAACGGCGCGCCCGACCGAGCGGTTGAGTTGTTGGCCGAAACAGCGCGCAGGCTTCACAAAAACCCTCGGACCAATGTGACCGGGTTGAAGCCGTTAGACGAGGTTTTCACGCCGCTTTTCACGGCAGTGTTTGCAGGCACCTGCCCTGCAGTTCTGGCGCAGGATATGCACCAAGCCACTATTCTGGCGCAGAGGTTGCTTGCAAGTCAGAAAAGCCAGGCCGCGTTACACGGCGATCTTCATCCCGACAATGTCATGCTGACGGATGCCGGCCCGAAAATCATTGATGCAAAGGGATATTTCGGCGACCCGGCTTTCGAACTGGCCAACGCAATTCGTCACCCCAAAGGTATGCCGGATCTGGTTCGCCGACCGGAGCAGATCAAGCGGTGCTTGGTGCTGTACTCCAATGCACTGAACGTCCCCATCGAACGTCTTTCACAATGGGCCGCAGCAAAATGTGCTTTGTCGATCTATTGGCGGTCATCCGGAGCGATCACGGAAGACAGCGAGGCAGACCTACTCCACCTGCTGCTACGTATCGCTGATCAGTAAAGCCCACCGCCCTGTAAATCGCCCTGGCTTGCGTTGGGACCAACCGTGACCGTGTCACCTGTGGATGTCGTGACCTGGTGGCCGGAATTGCTGACCTCTTCGAACAACGGCAAATCCGAACCCATCGCGAAACCACCGTCATAGACACGGTCGATGAAGCCGTCGACACCGTCCCTGAAATACTCCGCCACAACATACTCGCCAGTCGCGTCTTCAGGCAGGCGGGCGCCGCTAAAACGGTCGATCTTGATAAAATGACCGCCCGGCGGCACTTCGAAGGGACCGCCGCCATATTTCTCGACGGCCTTTTCCATGAAGCTTTGGAAAACGGGGCCGCACATTGTGCCGCCATAGGCACCACGCCCCATCGGGCGCGGACGGTCATAGCCAATATAGCAACCTGCCACGATGTTCGAGGTGAAGCCTATGAACCACGCATCTTTCGATTCGTTCGTCGTGCCGGTCTTTCCCGCAGTGGGCACCGGCAGGTTAACGACGCGAGATGCAGTGCCGCGATCCACAACCCCCTTCATCATCGATGTCAGCTGGTAGGCAGTGATCGCATCCATGACTTGATGGCGATCAGTAACGATCTGAGGGGACTCGTCCGGTTCGATCCAGGAGGAGTTGCAATCCAGACACTGGCGGTCGTCATGGCGATAGATTGTCTTGCCAAAGCGGTCCTGAATACGGTCGACCAGAGTGGGCTCAACCCGTTCTCCGCCATTCGCGAACATCGCATAGGCGGCGACCATTTTGTATAACGTCGTCTCCTCGGACCCCAGAGAATTGGCCAGGAACGCGCCCATGTGATCATAGACACCAAAGCGCTCGGCATAACCTGCGACAACCGGCATGGTGACTTCCTGCGCCAGACGGATGGTCATCAGGTTCCGCGACTGTTCGATCCCGGTGCGCAACGGCGTGGGTCCGTAGAATTTGTTCGTCGAATTCTTGGGTCGCCAAAGTCCCTGTGGGGTATTTACCTCGATCGGGGCGTCGACGACGATGGTCGCGGGGCTGTAACCACTGTCCAGCGCCGCCGCATAGACGAAGGGCTTGAAGCTCGAGCCCGGCTGGCGCTGCGCTTGCGTAGCGCGGTTGAACACCGAGTCCTGATAGGAGAATCCACCTTGCATCGCCAGAACGCGACCTGAGTTCACGTCCATCGCAACGAACCCGCCCTGCACTTCGGGCACTTGACGCGCGGACCATTGCCCCTCTTCCGCGGCCATGACCAGAATGACGTCGCCGCGTTTGAAGTTGGCCGCAAAATCGCCCTGCATCCAATTGATGTCGGAGCGCGGGATGATGCCATCGGCGGGGCCGTCCTCGACCCCAACGGTCAGTTGCTGATCCGCAACGCTGAGGACCACCGCCGGGTACCATCGCGTCGGCAGCACAACATCACGCGGGATTTCCATTATGGCCAGAGCCTCACGCCACTGGGTTTCATCCGCGAGTTTTTCTTCCGGTATCACCTCACCTGTACCGCGCCACTTTCCGCGCGAACGGTCGTATTTCTGCAACGCCTCACGCAGCGCACGGGCAGCCTCGACCTGCATCTCTTCGTCCACCGAGGCGCGGACGGTGAAACCACCGGTAAAGAACTCACCCTCGCCAAAATCTTCGCTCAGCTGACGGCGAATTTCGTCGGTGAAGTAGTCGCGTGGCGGCAGCGCAGTGCGGAAACTTTCGAAATCTCCGTTCTGGACCGAACGCAGAGGCATTTCGACCTCGGTCTCATAGGTCGCCTGATCGATATAGCCGTTCTGCCGCATCTCGCGCAGCACGTAGTTGCGGCGGGCCAGCAGGCGCTCCTTTTGCCGGACAGGGTGGTAGTCCGACGGTGCTTTCGGCATCGCAGCCAGCATCGCGGCCTCATGCGGGGCAAGTTCCTGCAAGGTTTTGTTGAAGTACGTCTGCGCAGCCGCAGTCACCCCGTAGGAGTTTTGGCCCAGAAAAATCTCGTTCATATAGAGCTCGAGGATCTGCTCCTTGTCCAACGTATCCTCAAGCCGGGTAGCAAGGATGATCTCCTTGATCTTACGTTCGGCGCGGCGATCACCCGACAACAGGAAGTTCTTCATCACCTGCTGTGTGATGGTGGACGCGCCGCGGACGTTTTCACCCTTGGATTTCACTGCCTCGACACCCGCCGCGATGATGCCGCGCGGGTCATAGCCTTGATGCGTATAGAAATTCTTGTCTTCAGCGGAAATGAACGCCTGCTTCACCAGATCCGGGATTTCCTCGGACGGCGTGAATAGCCGACGTTCCTGTGCAAACTCGTCGATCAGTTGCCCTTCGCCCGAGTAAATTCGGCTGATTGTCGGCGGCTTGTACTGCGCCAACGACTCGTGGCTGGGCAGATCGCGCCCGTACATCCAAAACACAGCACCCACAGTGAGGGCCGCCATGAAAATACCCAAGGTCACGAGGCTGAATATCGCCCCGAAAAACGAAAGAATGAACCGGATCACGTTACTGCCTTTTATTCGCGGTGCCGCCTATATAGGGGTGCACCTCCGCCGGGTCAAAACACCTCGGCCCATATTAGCCGTTTTGCGCCGCAGGGTCACTGACCAATCAAAGACTGGTTGATCAAATCATCCTGCCGCCACTGCTCAAGCCCCTCGAAAATCCCCTGCGCCATACCTTCGCGCCATTTGGGGTTTTGGATGTTCTCAAGGTCTCTCGGGCTGGAAAGAAACCCAAGCTCGACAAGAACCGAGGGGATATCCGCCGCCTTGAGCACGGAAAAGGAGGCCGTCCGAAGCGGGCGACGGTTCATCGGCCCACCCTGCTGCGCCATCCCTTTTGCCAGCGCCGCAGCCAACGCATCGGTGCGCGGTTTGGTTTCCTGACGGGCCAAATCCAGCAGGACATCCGCGACCTGATCATCCGAACCGCTCAGGTCGATACCGGCGATCAGATCACCGCGATCGTGACGCTCGGACAGTTTCAAGCTGGCAACGTCCGAGGCTTCGTCCGATAAGGTGTAAACTGCGGCACCGTGGGCCCGTCCTTCTGACAGAGAATCCGCGTGAAGCGAGATGAAAACGTCGGCCCCTGCCCGGTGCGCCAGCGCGATGCGGCGTTCCAATGACACGAACCTATCATCGGTTCGCGTCAGCACGACTTCGTAACCTCCGGCACGCAGCAGCCTTTCGCGCAGTTCCCGAGCGAAAGTCATCATCAGGGTTTTCTCGTTGGTCCCAGGCACTTCGGCCCCCGGATCGATACCGCCATGTCCGGGATCCAATATTACGCGCAACGGTCGCAACCCGTCCTGCCGAGGGGCCGAAGGAGTTACTGCTGGTTCAGGCAAATCCCAACCCGGTTGACGTGGAGCACCTGCGCTTTCGGCAAATGTGTCAAAGTCCGTGCCCTTCAGGGTCAGCGACAAACGCGCTGTGCCCGTAGCGGTTTCGATGCGCATATCTGCCGTCTCGACTGCCAATGGCGCACCCAGTTCCAATACCAACCGGGACCAACCGGGCACGTAAGATCCGAACTGGACCCCGCTGATACGGGTCGACTGCAAAAAGGTTTCGCGTTCCAGCCCGGTCCAGTCAACTTCCTGAAAATCCAGCACCATTCTGTACGGATCGCGCAGAGTGAAAACCCGATAAGGCACTCCTTGGCTGAGGCCAAGATCAACCCGCACGCCCGAGCGACCCTCATCCGTAATACGGCTCTGATCCGGAAGTATGCGCGCCAAGGCACTGAAATCGTGCGCGACGGCAGCACCGGAAAGCGTCCAGATCAGCGCGAGTGTGAAGAGAAGCCTGCTCATAGCCTCAAGTTTTCCCGAGATCGTTTGCGCCGAGACTATAGCACGCAGCTAAGTTTGTGAACGCCTCAGACCTGTTCCTTGATTGCGCCCCGTTCGGCCATGAACAAGCGCAGCCTCTCCAACCCCTCTTCGATATCCGCTGTTGCGCGGGCATAAGAAAAGCGCAGGGTTGTGTGGCCGCGCTGGGGATCGAAATCCAAACCGGGTGTGACAGCGACGCCCGCATATTCGAGTATTTCAGAGGCAAAGGCACGGCTGTCATCCGTCAGGTCGGACACGTCGGCGTAAACATAGAACGCCCCATCCGGCGGCGCGATACTGGTAAACCCAGCCTTCGGCAGCCCTTGCAACATCAGAGAACGATTCTTGCGGTAGACATCCAGATTGGCCTGTAATTCGTCTTCGCAGTCCATCGCCGCCAATGCTGCCACCTGACTGGCGTGAGGCGCACAGATGAACATGTTCTGGGCAATCCGTTCCACGACACGCACCTGATCTTCGGGCACAACCATCCAGCCAACACGCCAACCGGTCATCGAGAAGTATTTCGAGAACGAGTTGATCACGTAGCACTCGTCCGTCAGTTCAAGCGCCGTCACCGCCTTGGCCTCGTATTCAAGGCCATGGTAAATCTCGTCGCTGATAAATGACGCCCCCTGCCCGTGTGCAGCCTCGATAAGTGCCCCCATCGCCTTGTGATCCAACATTGTGCCGGTTGGATTGGCGGGCGAGGCAACCATGAGCCCCTGTAAATCAAGCCCCGCGAAATCCGCCGGAACCGGCTGCAGGCGGTTTTCAGGAGCCGTCGGCAGATCAACAGGTTCAAGCCCAAGCGCCCTGAGTATCTGTCGGTACGAAGGGTAGCCGGGTGCGCCGATACCAACACGATCACCACTGTCGAACAACGCCGTGAAGGTCAGCAAGAACCCGCCGGATGAGCCGGGCGTAATTACGACCCTCTCGGGGTTCAGATCGACGTCATACCACTCTCCATAAAGCCGTGCGATTCGTTGCCGCAACGCGGGGAGACCCAGGGCGACAGTATAACCCAGCGGGCCTTGCTCCATCTCATGTGCCAGGGCCTGGACTGCGCCCCTGGGCGCGCCGGTTCCGGGTTGGCCGACTTCCATATGGATGATGTGACGCCCGGCTTCTTCGGCTTTGCGCGCGGCCTCCATCACGTCCATCACGATGAAGGGATCGACGCCGGACCGGGTTGAGTTTCTCATGCCCATCTCCCATGTTGCTGGCATGGCTTTTGAACGCGTATCAAGGCTGGCGTCAATCCCAGCCCTAATGCTGGTTGCAGTGACGTGGCTCGGCAGCGCCGTGCAAGCCCAAGCGCAAAGCCTGATCCGGGACCCCGACATCGAACATGGGCTGCGAGAGCTGGCGTTTCCCGTACTGCGGGCGGCGGGGCTGAACACCAACCGGGTGCGCGTGCTTGTTGTCAATGACAGCACGTTTAATGCCTTCGTGATCGACTACAACACGATCTATTTGAACTACGGGCTGATCCTGACCGTCGACACACCTGAAATGTTGCAGGCTGTCATCGCCCACGAGGCGGCCCATATCGCCAATGGTCATCTGGCCCGGCGGGCGGAAAACCTGCGGGCCGCCCAACGCAACGCTCAGTTGGGCACAGCATTGGCCCTGATCGCCGCTGCTGCCGGCGGCGGTGAGGCTGCCGCCGGTATTGCCGCGGGCACGTCAGCCTCTGCCCTGCGCAGTTTTCTGGGTCATACGCGGGCCGAGGAAGCATCGGCTGACCGTAGCGCTGCCAGCTATTTGCGATGGGCGGGCATTTCGCCCCGGGGCATGGTCAATCTGCACCGAAAATTCGCCGGTCAGGAATTGCTGAGCGAGGCCAATCAGGACCCGTATATGCGCTCGCACCCGACCAGCCGGGAACGCTTGCGCGCTGCCGAGGCATTTTTGGACGAATTCGGCGATCAGGCCAAACAGAATGCGCGCGCCGACTATTGGTTTGCGCGTGTCAAAGGCAAGCTGTCGGCGTTTTTGCGCGCGCCCGGATGGACATTGCGCCGCGCGGCCGAGGAAGATCACCGTGACATCCGACTGATGCGTGAGGCTTCGGCCCATCATCAGAACCGCGACCTGGCACGCTCGCGCGCGGCAATTGACGAAGCTCTGGCTATTCGGCCTGACGATCCGTTCTACTATGAACTGAAAGGTCAGATCCTGTTGGAGAACCGCCGTTTGAAAGAGGCAATTGTCGCGTATGGAAAGGCTGTCGAGATGGCGCCGAACGACGCGCTTATCCTGGCGGGGTATGGGCGCGCGCTGCTGGTCGACGGACAGACGAACAAAGCCCTGCAAGTGCTTGAAAAAGCGCGCGCAAGAGACTACCGGAATGCCCGACTGATGCGCGACCTGGGTTCTGCCTATGCGCAGGTGGGCAACAATGGGATGGCCTCGGCCGTCACCGCAGAAAGATATGCTTTGCAAGGCCGTCTGGCCGATGCAGGGATTCACGCAAGACGCGCCGTCGGGCAATTGCCCGAAGGCTCTCCGGGGTGGCAGAGGGCACAGGACGTGCTGATCGCCTCGGAGCGAGCAAAAAAGAAAAGGAAACGGAAATGATCCTCAGACACGCAGCCCCTGCCCTGTTGGGGCTTTCGCTGATCACCGGCCCCGCTCAGGCGCTGGACCTGAACGCAATGAGCGATGCCGAAAAGGTTGAATTCGGCGCTCAGGTGCGCGAGTACCTGCTGGAAAACCCCGAAGTGATCATCGAAGCGATCAACATATTGGAACAGCGCAATGCAGCAGCCGAGGCGCAAGCCGATCAGCAATTGGTCGCGGAGAACGCTGATGAACTGTTCAATGATGGCTATAGCTGGGTTGGCGGTAACCCCGATGGCGACATCACCCTGGTCGAGTTCATGGACTACCGTTGCGGCTATTGCCGTCGCGCAGTGCCAGAAGTGGCCAGCTTGCTGGCCGAAGACGGCAATATCCGTCTGGTGATCAAGGAGTTCCCGATTTTGGGCGACGCTTCGGTCCTGTCCTCGCGTTTTGCCATTGCGACCAAGCAGGTCGCCGGGGATGATGCCTACAAGCAGGTCCACGACGCGCTGCTGGAATTTACTGGCGAGCCGACGGACGTCACCTTGCGCCGCATCTCGGACGGGCTGGGGCTGGACAGTGACGCAATCCTTGCAGCCATGGACAGCGATGCGGTTACCGAAGAAATTGCCCAGACCCGTGCCCTGGCTCAGAGGATGCGGATCTCCGGTACGCCGTCCTTTGTTCTGGGCACTGAAATGCTGCGTGGCTTCCTGCCCGCCGACCAGATGCAACAGATTGCCGATGGCGTGCGGGCTGAACAGGGTTGATTGGCCAGAGGGCGGTGTGACCGCCCTTCGCCTTCCATCCCTTAACTCGGTACAGGCGAGGGATTGCTCCGCCACGGCCTGAAAATTGAACTTTACTTCCCTGCGGACGAAAAAAGCTCGCAGTTGCTCCGCCGTTGGCGGGATTGATCACCCTTCCAAGGGTTGCACGGCACGCTGATAGAGGTGCCATGTGGTATGGCCGAGGATCGGCAGGGTGAAGATCAGCCCCAGAAATGCCGGCACCAGCGACAACAGCATAGTGACCGAGATGATCGCCGCCCAGCTGAGCATGACTACCGGGTTTTCCGTGACCACACGAATGGACGTAAGCATGGCGGAAACGAAGTTGGTTTCCCGGTCAAGCAGCATGGGCATGGCAACGACCGTCACAGAGAACAACACAGCCGACAAAAATGCGCCTACGCATGTGCCAATGGCAAGGAAGGTCCAGCCCTGCGATGTGAAGAAGACTGTGTGCAAAAATCCGTCAAAATCCGAGAAGGATGCATTCTGAAGGATGATCGCCAGCCAAAGCCGAACCTGATATATCCACACCCAGAAAATGAACAGGGTGACAAAGGCCATCCAACCCAATTCGCGCTTGCGTTGATTTGCCATGACGGTGAGGATGTCAGACCAGCCGAAGCTTTCTCCCTTCTGCAAACGGCGGGACATTTCATAAAGCCCGGCAGCGGCGAATGGCGCGACCAAAGGAAAGCCTATGATGGCGGGAATGATCATCCAGATCTTGCCGAGCCAGACCAGCGCCCAAACAAACAGGATACCAAAGACTGCATAGAACAATCCGAAAAAGCTGCTCATGAAGGGGCGCGCCAGAAAGTCGGAAAACCCCGCCTTCAGCGACGAGGAGATATCACCTGCGGTTAACTTGTTGATCTTGGGCATGGCCGGCTGTTGCGGCGTCACATTGTTCGGTGGTGTGGGGCCTGCAGTCTTGGATGTCATGACACACTCCTACCAATGCATGGGTCCGTGCTGCTCTGTTTTCCAACAGACACAGCGCTGAAACGGACATCCCTCCTCCGCATTCAAGTTTGCATCAGGCGAGGCCTAAGAGCAAGGTGAGGCGCATTTCAGACACTACATGCGCAAGCGAGTTACCTGCAAATTGCCTAATCAGGCCGCGGGCTTATTCCGCCGCCTCTGCCGCAGCATCCAACTCCGCCGCCTTTTTCTCGACCTGTTCCACAATGTGGTCGATCATCTGGTCGTTCGACATCTTGTGGCTGGCCTTTCCGGCCAGGTAGACCATGCCGGCTCCGGCTCCGCCGCCGGTAAAGCCGACATCGGTCATCAGCGCCTCACCCGGTCCGTTGACCACGCACCCGATGATCGACAGGCTCATCGGCGTCTTGATGTGTTCAAGCCGGTGTTCCAGAGTCTCGACCGTCTTGATTACATCGAACCCCTGCCGCGCGCAGGACGGGCACGAAATGATGTTCACACCACGATGGCGCAGGCCCAGAGATTTCAGGATCTCGAACCCGACCTTCACCTCTTCCACCGGATCGGCCGACAGGCTGACGCGGATCGTGTCGCCGATGCCCATCCACAGCAGGTTTCCCAGACCGATGGCCGACTTGATGGTCCCTGATACCAGCCCACCCGCTTCGGTGATACCGAGATGGATCGGCGCATCCGTTGCTTCGGCAATGCCCTGATAAGCTGCCGCCGACAGGAAAACGTCGCTGGCTTTGACACTGATCTTGAAGTTGTGAAAGTCGTTGTCTTCAAGGATTCGGATGTGTTCCAGCCCGCTTTCGACCATCGCTTCGGGACAGGGTTCGCCATATTTCTCAAGCAGATGCTTTTCCAGACTGCCTGCATTCACGCCGATCCGGATCGAGCAATTGTGGTCGCGGGCGGCCTGAATGACCTCTTTCACTCGGGTTTCATCACCGATATTGCCGGGATTGATCCGCAGACAAGCGGCCCCGGCCTCGGCGGCTTCGATCCCGCGGCGATAGTGGAAATGGATATCCGCCACGATGGGCACCGGGCTTTCGCGTACAATCTCTTTCAGAGCTTTGGCTGACGCCTCGTCCGGTACCGAAACCCGCACAATATCTGCACCTGCCTCAGCAGCCGCCTGAACCTGAGCCACAGTTGCGGCCACATCGGTGGTCAGGGTATTGGTCATGGTCTGAACCGCGATAGGCGCATCACCCCCGACGGGCACGTTCCCGACCATGATCTGGCGCGATTTACGGCGATAGATGTCGCGCCAGGGGCGCACGTGATTGAGGGACATGAGGATGGACCCGCGTCTACCAAGGTTGCGTCAGTAGATAGTTCGGCAGCCGGTTCACCGCAATGGCTAGATCACTCGGCGGGCTCTTCTGTCGCCTGTGTCTGCAACTCGGCCACCAATTGCTTGAGGGCACTGTTCTGCTCGGCTTCAAGATCGGCAACGGCATAGGTCTCGGACACGGCATCCTTGGACAGGACGACCCCTTTGGCCACGGTACCGGGTGCGCCGGCCGGGCCATAATGCTCGCCGTTCATCGAGAAATAGACAGATCCCGAGGCGCCCGCCCGCAGTTGCGGCGGTTCTTCCGTCAGGGGTACTTCGAAAACGCTGCCTTGCTCGACCGTACCCAGTGTGCCTTCGAAAATAACGCTGCCATCTGCTGCGGTAACGCGCATCCAGGCTGGGCTTACGGCTACGATTTTCAGGGTGGTGTCGATCTTTTCCACCACCTGCGGCAAAGCGGGGCGCTCAACCGTGTGAACCTCGGCCACTTCTACCTTGGGCGGTTCCGGAGGACGGAAGGTTCCGACGGTTCGGGGGTCCAGAGTGGAAATCGGTGCGTCGCGGGCCACGAGAACCGGCACGTCCAGCGCTTGTGGCCGGTAGAGACGATCCAGAGCCTCTGCGCTTGGGGTGTCCGCGCTGGCGCTCTCGATCTCTTCCGTCTGGGTGCGGGCTGCATCCAATGGGTCGAGATCCGTCAGAACAACCGGGGCCTGTTCGACCGGGCTGACCTGAACCTGCTGAATGCGGTTCAGGACGGACCAACCGCCATAGCCGATCCCGCCGATCACCGCCAGCAACACCAGCGACGACCCAATCGCACGCGGGTCAATCTGGCTGAGGAAGGATTCCTTTCCGGGGACAAAGGGGGTGTTCGGCGAAGTGAAGGGGTCGTGCCCCATGGAACCGCGTGCGGGCAGGCCTCCGGCGCTTTTGCGTACGACCGACGCCTGGGCCGACATGCCATGGGCAACTTCGAAACCGCTTTCTTCGCAGAAGGTCGCGAACGTCTCGTCCGGGTTCATCCCCAGGTAGCGGGCATAAGAACGCACATACCCGGCAATGAAGCCGGGTGTATCAAATGCGTCGGGATCGGCATTTTCGATGGCAGCGATGTAGTTGGCTTTGATCCTCAGTTCGCGCTGAACATCCAGCAGCGATTTCCCCATGGTCGCGCGCTCACCGCGCATTACATCGCCAAGCCGTACCTCGTAATCGTCAAAACCCTTGGGTCTGACGTCAGTGTCTTCTTCGGAATCGCGCTGTGATCTGCGCCCAATCATTCCTGCTGCCCCATTCTGCCTGCCGCGTCTTACACGCCATCGGCGAATCATACTCACAATGATTCGTCCGGTGCTTTTATTGACTAAGCTTAACACGCGACAAGCGAGTTGCACACTTTGGCGTGAGGTTATCCGGCAAGTTCGGCGCGATTTAGCGCACAATGTGACCAAAGTTCGTCCATCGCTTGCACCAGTCGGTTCATTTCGTCAGGCCCATGTACTGGCGACGGAGTGAACCTCAAACGCTCGGTTCCGCGTGGGACAGTCGGGAAATTGATCGGCTGAACATAGATGCCGTAGTCATCCAGCAGCATATCGCTCAGCTTCTTTGTATGTACCGGGTTGCCAACGATCACTGGTACAATGTGGCTGCCATGATCGATCAGTGGCAGGCCCATGCCTTTGAGACGCAGCTTGAGGATCCTGGCTTGGGTCTGGTGCTGTTCCCGCAGTTCGGGCGCAGTTTTCAGGTATGCCACAGAGGCCGCCGCCCCTGCTGCAACGGCTGGCGGCAGCGACGTGGTGAAGATGAAACCCGGCGCATAAGAGCGCACGGCGTCACACATTTTTGCACTGGCGGCGATATAGCCCCCCATCACGCCGTAGGCCTTGGCAAGCGTACCGTTGATGATGTCGATGCGATGAGCCAGTCGGTCACGCTCTGTCACACCACCGCCGCGCGGGCCGTACATACCGACCGCATGAACCTCGTCGATATAAGTCAGTGCGCCGAATTCGTCGGCAAGATCACAGATTTCTTCGATCGGGCCAAAGTCGCCATCCATCGAATAGATCGACTCGAACGCGATCAGCTTGGGCGCGGCCGGATCGTCGGCCTCCAGCAGCTCTCGCAGGTGCTCAACGTCATTGTGACGGAAAATGCGCTTCGCGCCACCGTTGCGGCGCACGCCTTCGATCATCGAGGCATGGTTCAGCGCGTCGGAATAAATGATCAGACCGGGGAACAGTTTCGGCAGTGTACTCAGCGTCGCGTCATTGGCGATATAGGCGCTGGTGAACAGCAGCGCCGCTTCTTTGCCGTGCAGGTCGGCCAATTCAGCCTCAAGCCGTTTGTGATAGACGGTGGTGCCCGAGATATTGCGCGTACCCCCCGAGCCCGCACCCGCAGCATCCACGGCTTCGTGCATGGCATTCAGAACAACAGGGTTCTGCCCCATACCCAAATAGTCGTTGCCACACCACACGGTGATGTTCTGCTGTGACCCGTCCGGGCAAGTGCGCACAGCATGCGGGAAATGGCCGTTGCGACGTTCGATATCGATAAAGGTCCGGTAACGTCCTTCTTCATGCAGCCTGGCAATCGCTGTATCGAGCTGAGCAGTGTAGTCCAACGGACCCTCCTTGATTGCCCGACCTCTGTTCGCGGCAGCCGGGCGCCTTTTTCGCCGCATCTCGCGGGTTCGCACCCGCAGGCGACCTTGCGTTCCTCTGGGTCTGCTTTCTATGTCCCTGAAAAGCGCGCATCATTGATTTGCATCAAATATCTCTTTGCTTGCACCCAGACAAGTGAAGTTACGGCACTCAGACGTGGGGAAACGACGCAGCCCCGGCCCGCGAATTGCACATGGGCTTTGGCATGATCGGGCTGGACGGCATCGCAGACCCTGATAGGTTCGCCCCAGATTACCACACTTTCAGGAGTCTTCCCATGTCGCTAGACGCTGTACTGAGTAAGATCGACAGCGATCTTACCACTTCCATCGACCGCCTGATGGAGTTTCTGCGCATTCCCTCGATCTCCACCGATCCTGCTTTCAACGAAAAGGTCGATGAAGCTGCCGACTGGCTGGTGGCTGACCTGCAAAGCATTGGCATAACAGCCGAAAAGCGCGTCACGCCCGGTCATCCCATGGTCGTGGGTCATGTCGGAGAGGACGGTGACGGGCCCCATCTGCTGTTTTACGGCCACTATGACGTTCAACCCGTCGACCCGCTGGAACTGTGGAACCGCGATCCGTTCGATCCGGCGCTGGAAGACACCCCAAACGGACAGGTCATCCGCGGGCGCGGATCGTCAGACGACAAGGGCCAACTGATGACCTTTGTCGAAGCCTGCCGCGCCTGGAAAGCCGTTCACGGAAAATTGCCCTGTCGCATCACTTTTTTCTTTGAAGGAGAAGAGGAATCGGGCTCGCCTTCGTTGGTGCCGTTTCTGAAAGAAAACGCTGAGGAATTGAAAGCGGATCTGGCTCTGGTCTGCGACACCTCCATGGTGTCACGCGGCGTGCCGTCGATTGCCGCGCAATTGCGCGGAATGCTCAAAGACGAATTCACTATCCAGGGCCCGCGCATTGATCTGCATTCCGGCCACTATGGCGGCCCCGGCCTGAACCCGCTGCGGGAATTGTCGCGCATCGTTGCTTCGTTTTACGATGAGGAAACCGGACGAGTCGCCGTCGAAGGCTTTTACGAGGGCGTGCATGAAGTTCCGGCCGAGCAGTTGAAGCAATGGGAAAACTGCGGCTTCGACGAGGCGGATTACCTGAACTCTGTCGGTTACACCCAACCCCATGGCGAAAAAGGCTATTCCACTTTGGAACAGCAATGGGCGCGCCCCACGCTCGAGGTAAACGGGCTTTGGGGCGGATATAACGGTGCGGGGTCGAAAACGGTGATCCCGTCGCTGGCGCACTGCAAGATCACTTGCCGACTGGTCGGCGAAATGGACCCGGACAACCTGCGCGACAAGATCCGCAAACATGTCGAAAACCGCCTGTCGTCTGACGCCACAGTCGAGTGGGACAACGATCTCGAAGGATCCCCGGCCTCGGTCATGAACCTGAACCGACCCGAATTCGAAGCCGCCCGTGGTGCCTTGTCCGACGAGTGGGACCGCGAAGCCGTTTTTACCGGCATGGGCGGCTCCATTCCGGTGGTCGGCTACTTCGACACTGTGCTGGGTCTGGATTCCATGCTGGTCGGCTACGCCAATGACGACGACGCCATCCACTCACCAAACGAAAAATACGACGTCAAAAGCTTCCACAAGGGCATTCGCTCCTGGGCGCGCATACTGGACGCTTTGAACAAGTAGAACCCTTCAACACGGCTCCACCCTTCGCTCCGTGGTGTTTTCGGCCAGACAAAGTGCGGATCCCCTGCTTCATCTGGCCAAAAGTATCCCGGGGGAGACGCGGCTTGCCGCGGCGGGGGCAGAGCCCCCCTGTCTTTACATGTGGATCACGCGCCCATAGGCATCAAGCACGGCTTCGTGCATCATTTCCGACAGCGTCGGGTGCGGGAAGACCGTGTTCATCAGGTCTTCTTCCGTTGTCTCAAGCTGACGCCCGACAATGTAACCCTGAATTAGCTCAGTCACTTCCGCGCCGATCATGTGGGCGCCAAGCAACTCGCCCGTCTTGGCATCAAAGACCGTCTTGATCAGACCTTCGGGCTCACCCAGGGCGATAGCCTTGCCATTGCCGATGAACGGGAATCGGCCAACCTTGATATCGTATCCCAGTTCCTTTGCCTTGGCTTCAGTGTAACCCACAGACGCAACTTGTGGCTGGCAATAGGTGCAGCCCGCGATGCTTTCGGGTTTGACCGGGTGCGCATGTTTGCCCGCGATCAACTCTGCAACCATGACGCCTTCGTGGCTGGCCTTGTGCGCCAGCCAGGGTGCACCGGCGATATCGCCGATGGCATAGAGCCCGTCGACTCCGGTGCGACAGAACTCATCTGTCACAACATGGGTCCGGTCGATCTTGACGCCCAGAGCTTCCAGCCCCAGGTTTTCGACGTTTCCAACGATACCGACCGCGGAAATCACGGTGTCAAAATCGTGTTTCTCGACCTTGCCCTTGACCTCGATATGCGCCGTCACCTTACCTTTGGCGCGGTCCAGTTGCTTGACCATCGCCTTTTCCATGATGGTCATGCCCTGCTTGGTGAACGCCTTTTTGGCGAACGCGCTGATTTCCGCGTCTTCGACGGGTAGAACGCGATCCAGAACCTCGACAACTGTCGTGTCCGCTCCCAGCGTATTGTAGAAGCTGGCGAATTCGATCCCGATCGCGCCGGACCCGATGACCAGCAGCTTTTTCGGCATCCGAGGTGGCAGCAAGGCGTGTTTGTAGGTCCAGACCAGGTCGCCGTCGGCCTCAAGTCCCGGCAACTCGCGCGCCCGGGCTCCGGTGGCCAGAACGATGTTCTTGGCGGTCAATTCGTCGGTGCCCTTTTCGGTTTTGACGCTGACCTTACCCTTGGCCGGGATCGTCGCTTCGCCCATGACCACGGTCACCTTATTCTTTTTCAAGAGATGCCCGATGCCGCCCGACAACTGCGCCGCAACCCCGCGCGAGCGTTTGACCACCGCGTCCAGATCATATCCGACCTTGTCCGCTTTCAGGCCGAAATCCTTGGCGCGTTCCATCAGATGAAACACCTCTGATGAGCGCAGCAACGCCTTGGTCGGGATACAACCCCAGTTCAGGCAGATACCGCCGAGATGTTCACGCTCGACCACGGCCGTTTTCAGGCCCAATTGGGCCGCGCGGATAGCAGCAACGTAGCCGCCGGGGCCTGCCCCGATTACGATCAGATCAAAGGATTGTGCAGCCATGTGTACCTCTCGGCGCAGATCGGTTTTAAAACTAGTTTACCGTTAAACTAATTTTTATTTCACATCAACAATCATACCCGCGACATAAGTGACGCGGGGGCAATTGACCTTGTTTGAGCTGGTTTCAGCCTATACCCGCCCTGCGTCAAAGGCTAGAACAGAGGCAACTTGACCCATTCGGTATTTCCAAGTCATTGATAAATGAGAAGCAAATCATGGCCAAGACGCTCAAGGATCTTCTGCTCGCCCTGATAAACGCAACCCTGATCCTGTTGGCGCTGTGCCTGTTCCTGGGGTGGAAGCTGGCCCAATCCGTGGAAAACATACAGGCGGGGTCCGCGGAAAACCTGCAGGCGATCGGCCCGCTTCGAAATCAGGTGCAAGGCATTCGCGGTGAGCTGGAAGGCATTCGCAGCGACCTTGCCGCCATTCGCCAAAAAGACGGTGCACTCGATCTGGGATCCCGGGCAAAGTTGGAAGAAACGACGAAGGCTCTGAAAGAACTGGAAAAAAAGCTGGCGACAGCCCAGTCTCAGATTGCCACTCTCGTCGAAAATCCGGAAGACCTGATCAACTACGCCATCACCGCCTCGGCCGAGGTGATGACAGACAAGGTATTGGTCATTCGCGGTTGCGAACCGTCGAGTTAACTTGCCGCCTGAAGCGCCCGCACTGTCGACCCGTAGCCACCACTGCTGACATATGCAGCCTCGTGCTCGGTCGTCGGACGCTCCAGCGCTTCGTTGCGATACGGGAACCGTCCGAACTGTCGGATGATTTCGCGATGCGCCCGGGCATGCAGCAGATTGGCTGCCCCGTCCTTCGGCATCCGTTCACACATCAACCGCACGCACCGTTCCTGATCACACAGATTTTCCGAGTGCATCATCGGCAGGTAAAAGAACTGCCGTGCCGGTTCGTCGATCCTAAGGTCCCAACTCTTATCGACCGCGCATTTCGCCGCCGCCAGAGCCGCCTTGTCCGACGCAAACGCCTGCTTGCTACCTCGGAACATGTTTCGCGGAAACTGATCCATGAGGATGATATATGCCAGCGACCCGCTGGGATATGTCAGCCAAAGCGAAAACCGCCCTTGACACGCTGCCTGCCATGTTTCGAGGAACCGTTCGCGGATTTGCGCGTCCAACGCTTCATCCTGCAAGTACCACCCCTCGGGACCAACCTCATCTAACCAAAAACTCAATACTTCTTCAGGACCAACCATGCCCTTGACTCCGTAATTGCCCTCCCCAGGGACGTAACGTCAGTAAAGTCGGTTTTACAGAAGTGTTACAGTAAAATATTGCAACACACGCGAAATAAATCCGGCGCTTAGGCGGATTCCTGCGTTGTTTCAGCTTCATCCTGCGCAGCTTCGATCACGACCTCCTGCGCGACCTCAAGCGCGACCGGAGACGATGTGGGGTAAATAGGCGCAATTGAAGCAGTTTCGTCAACAACAACATAGGCCCGCTGGGTCATTCGATAGGCAGCATAAGCGGCTATTGCAAACATCAGCGTGGCAATGAACAGGAAGAACCCCTGTGGCCCAAATACCGCACCGCCCATCAGCCAACCGGTGATCAACGGCCCCGCGATAGCGCCAAAACCGTTGATGAACACCAGTCCGCCCGACGCTGCAGCCATATCCTCGTATTCAAGGTAATCATTTGTATAGGCAATCAGCAGCGAATACAGCGGGTTGGACATTCCACCGATAAAGAATGCCACGACCAAAAGAACTGGAAGTGTCACCCCGAAGACCATGCCGGTCAGCGCGCTCATCCCGCCGAGCGCAGCGGCTGACAGGATCAGGATGCGACGGTCCATACGGTCGGAAAACCAACCCAGCGGGTATTGCAGCACAAGGGCGCCGATATAAAAGGCCGCGACAAAGGTTGAAATTTCTGCAACCGACAAGCCGGCCTGCGCGCCATAGACAGCAGCCATCCCGAATTGCGCGGAAAACACACCGCCCAGAAGGAACATCCCGACGCAGCCAAGCGGCGAGGCATTCATCAACTGCCGGAGTGTCATCGGTTTCGTCGTGTCAAAAGCCGGCGTCGGAGAAATCGACAGCAGGATCGGCGCGAACGAAATCGAAACCAGGATCGAAGCGATCACGAAAGTCTCATAGCCCGCCGGATCACCCACCAACATCAGCGCCTGTGCGCTGACGACACCGGTCATCTGCACGATCATGTACAGCGACAGCGCTTGCCCGCGGTTTTCATTGCTGGCCGCGTTGTTCAACCAGCTTTCTGCCGTCACATACACGCCTGAAAAGCAGAACCCGATCACGACGCGCCCCAATGACCACGCAATCGGATTGGTCAGCATCGGGTACATGATCATCACGGCGGAAATAAACGAAGCCAGCGCGGCAAACACGCGAACATGCCCCACGCGCCGGATCATTTCGGGCGCAAGGCGCGACCCGCCCAGAAACCCGACAAAATATGCGGACATGACGAACGACATCTGAAGGGTCGAAAACCCCTCGATCTCGCCGCGCACGCCCAACAAGGTGCCCTGCAGACCGTTGCCGACCATCAGCAATCCCATACCAAGAAGAAGCGCCCATGCGCTGGAAAGAACCTGAAGCATGCTGCCACCTGGAATTGCCGACGTGCTGTACGTCTTGGGATCAAAAAACCTTTTGATCGCGCTTGTCTACGACATTGAAGGGACGCGATCCGGAAAACACGGCTTTTAAGGGATTAAAAGCGACGCATCCCCATACGAAAAGAACCTGTATTTCTGCGCCACAGCGTGATCGTAAACAGCCTTGACCCGGTCATGCCCCACCAGCGCCGAGACCAACATCAAAAGCGTGGATTTCGGCAGGTGGAAGTTCGTCATCAGGGCATCGGTGATGCGGAATTTGAAACCCGGGTAGATGAAGATGTCCGTGTCACCTTCCCAAGGCGCGATCTCGCCGCTTTGCGCAGCACTTTCGATCAGGCGCAACGCCGTGGTGCCGACGGGAATGACCCGATGACCCGCTGCCTTGGTTGCTTTGATTTCGGAGGCTGCCTGTTCACTGACACGGCCCCATTCCGCATGCATTTTGTGCGTCGTCACGTCCTCGACCTTGACCGGCAAAAACGTCCCGGCGCCGACATGCAGCGTGACGTATGTAAATTCGATCCCCCGATCCGCCAACGCCTGCATCAGCGGTTCATCGAAATGCAATGAAGCTGTCGGTGCAGCCACTGCGCCTGAATTCCGGGCCCAAATGGTTTGGTAGTCCGTCTTGTCCCGATGGTCCGCAGGCCGTTTTGCCGCGATGTATGGCGGCAGAGGCATAGCACCGGCTTGTTCCAGCGCGCGGTCGAAATCTTTACCTGTCACGTTGAACCGAAGGTAGGCTTGCCCATCCGCGATCCGCTGGAGCCGGGCGCTGAGTTCGTCCGAGAACACAATCTCTTCGTCAATTTTGACTTTCTTCAGGGGCTTGATCAGGGCGGCCCAGGTGCCGTCCGCCTGAGGGTCCAACAGAGTGGCCTCGATCGCGGCGGAGACCGGCCCTTGGGCACTGTTCCGATAACGGCGGCCATTGAGGCGCGCAGGGATCACACGGGTGTCGTTCAACACCAGCCGGTCCCCCGGTTGCAGCCATTGCGGCAGGTCGAACACGTGCTGGTCACTGATCTCGTCCCCCTGTGCAACCAACAGGCGCGCGGAGGAACGCGGCGTCGCGGGCCGCGTGGCAATCAGGTCTTCAGGCAGATGGAAATCAAAATCACTCAGCTTCATGCGCGCGCCATACATGGACAGGACAGATTCGGCCACAGGTCAGATTACCGGTCTTCTCCGCGCGTATGCTGGGCTGGATTAGGTCTGTCGGGGGTCGCATTGGGCCCGTCCGAAACGGTCGGCGCAGGGGCTCGCATCAGGTTCCGCAAAAACAATGGGGCCAGTCCGGAGAGCGGATTTACGGAAACCTGCGGATTGGTCAGTGGACCGGTCAGAGTATAGTTGAACGCAAAGATCCCCTCACCCTTGCGGCTCAGAACGCTGCCGACGGCGTTCAGCAAGTAGATAGGAGAGATCGCACCACGCAGATTCAGCGTTCCGGCCACTGTATTGACCGTGCCGTCAAAAGACAGGCCCATCGACGGTCCGACCGCACTGCCGCTCAGCACTTTGACTTCGGTTGGGGTGACACGCATCTTGCTGTCGATGGCCGAGAAAAAGATGCCCTGGCCTGCCATTTCATCCAACAGCCCGACCAGACTGATCGCGTTCAGAAGCGCGGCCATGGCCGGAGCATCCTTGATCCGTGTATTCCGGATTTTGAGATCCACATCGTAATCTCCCGGTGCGGTCGCCGGCTCCAACTGCAGATCCAGCGTACCTTTGCGGGCCTGTGTTATCAAACCTGCTGACCGCAGAACTGCACCGGCATCGGCAGACGTCAACCGGACTGCGCTACGCCCGCCGCGCGGAGAAACCTGTCCCTGAATTGGAGCTCCCCCGTTTACCTGCGCCCTGAAAGCGCCGGTCAATCCGCCTGTTGTCTGGAATGAACCGTTCAAGCCGGTCAGCGCCACGGTTTCGGTGACCTGCAACCGGTCCAGATTGACATCCAGCTTTGGCCCCGGCCCACCACTACCGGCGCCGCTGCCAAAGGTTGCCCTGGCCAAGTTCAGCACCCCGCCCAAAACCCGAATATCGGGAAGGCCGGCGCCGCGGCCGATAAGCTCGGCGGGTACGGCCAGCCAGTTCCCGATCTCGAACGAACTGAAGTTTACACGGTCAAAGGCTCCGTCCTTGAACGAGATCGACGCGGTGGTGCGCAGCCCGGCAGCTTCGATGCGCAATTGGTCAACACTCAACTGCTCACCCAAGGTTGCGACGGCGGTCATTGTTCCGGCATTACTAGTCGCCTTGCGCCACCCCAACTCCGGAATTGCCAACCCTACCCCAACGAGATCGGACTGCGCTTCGAGACTGGGCGGATCGCCCGCTCCGATACCGACCGTGAAATCCGCAAGCCCCTGCCCGGTCAGCATTCCAGGGGGCAGCCCGGCATTGATCTGATCCATCAGACGCGGAGAAAGCTCAATCTGTCCGGCGACCTGACTGCCCTGAGGCGTATCCCCCCCGATAGGTTGCGACCATTTTGCCTGAACCGGCACATCACCGAACAGTCCATTGCCGTCGATCGAGACCTGAGACTGATCTCCGGTCAGACGTAAACGGTCCGCGCTGACTTCAAATCCAGGCACCAGCTTTTCGCTGTCGATGTTGGACAGGTTTCCGGCAAAGTGAAACCGGGTGTCTTCCAGCTTGAGCCCCTTAATCATGGGCAACGACAAGGTTCCGGTCAGTTGAACCTGACCATCCGCCAGATCCACGGGCAAATTGGCCTTGGTCAACAGTTGCAACGGCGGTCGGTCCAAAAGCGACAGGGCGGCCGTAACGCTGCCCTTGGCCTGAATCCTTGCAATCCCCGGGGTCGATTTCTTGATGCTGGTATCCGGAATAATATAAGACGTGCCGGCGGCATCCACGGCTCCGCCCTGGTCGGCGACGACGATCCCCTTTTGCGCTGTGACAGTGAAGCGACGGTTAAGCAAGCTCGCCTGCCCCTGCGCCTGTTCGACCGGCGGCAAGGTCTTTGCAAATCGGACCTTGGTCTCGGCAAATTCAAAGTCCGCATAAATATCCGGCTTGGTGTCAGGTTTTAGACGCAGGGCGAAATCCAGATCAGACATCTCGCCGTGGAAAATGTTCTCGGTCACCCATTTGCGGGGCTTGGGGGCCAGCAACTCCGGCCAGTATTTCAGCACCTGCTGCGACGGCATTTGATCGATTTGCGCGTCGATCTTGGCAGCCCAGCCCTCGGGTAATCCAGCAAGTTCGCCGCTTAGTCTCAGACGGTGTTCACCGTCTTCAACCGTTACTTGACCCAACCGCACCCGGAACGGCGCCAGCTTTAATTGCAGATCCACGTCGGCCCGCGTCAGATTCAGCGCTTCGGGAAACAAGTCCGCCGGATTGATCTCGATCGCACTCAGCCGAAACTGCCCGGACATGCTGTCGAGCCGGCCGTCCTGCACACCCTGCAAAAAGGTCTTACCCTCTCCATGGACCGTCCCCCAGGCCGAAACGACCGAAACTTCGTTGAAGTCCAGAACCTGCTGAACCGGGTCATATGTGAAATAGGTACGGGCGGACTCGAACCTGACGGGGCGTGTTTCCGGGTTTGGTTGCACGGCGCCCTCACCAAGATTCAACGTGGCAAAGACGGGTCCCAACGCGCCTTCCGCGTCGACGCTGCCGCGCAGCGCCCCTGAAATTGGCGTCCTGAGCACCTGCATCCACGCCAAAGCCGGACTGTGGCCCGCAACGTCTTCTGCAGGCAGGTCGGTGATCGTCACCCCGAACTCTGCGGCCGCGCTGTCAAGGGAGCTGGTGTAATTTGCCTCGATCCCGCTGACATAATCCCGGCCAGCCAGGACCGAAAATCCAGTGGCCAGACGCACCTGCTGCGCAGTTCGAGTGGCGAGGATGTGCCCACCGTCCAATATCCAGGACCGTCCCTGTCGCAGATCCTGATAGTCCAGCGTTATCGCGTCCAGTTCAACCGAAGTCAGCGCCGACAAGGCCGGCGATTTGAAGATATCGTCCGAGGTTTCGATCAATTGGGCAAGGTTTGGCGCCTGGCCGACCGGTGCGCTACCGGACCCAACCGTCAGAGACAGCGCGCCGTCCAATCCGCGCGTCAGTGCAATCTGCGCGCCTTGCAGGATGATGCGTTTGGGCCGGACATGTCCCCGTAGCAGTGGCCGCATTGCGAGGCTGGCGCGCAGGTCGGACACCTCTGCAATCTGCTGACCCGCCGCGTCGCTGATGCGCACATCCGTCAACCGCAGTCGTGGCCGCCATCCTTCGTGAATGATGAAACTGACATCGCCAAATCGGATCTGAACGCCGCCCAGAGCCTGATCCAGTCGCGCCTCGACCCGGTCGCGCAACCAAACGGGCGCGTGCATCCGCTGGCCGATCACCATGAACGCCGACACGACCGCCAGAAACACCAGCACAAGTACGCCACGCAAGGTCCACAAAACGGCGCTGCGGCGGCGTGAACGGCGGTGCGGCTTTTTGCCGGTTTCTGTGCCTTGTTGTTGTTCTGGCTGCACCAATTTGCGTTCCACGTCTTTCAACCCGACGGCGGCGCCCTATGATACCGGGCAACCGTTAATTTTTCAGCCGGAGATCCCTATGCCCGACGTATCCGACATCGCACCCGATTTCACCCTGCCGCGCGACGGTGGGGGTCAAGTAACCCTGTCAGAGCAGCGCGGCAACGCGGTTGTTCTGTTCTTCTACCCTCGCGATGATACGCCGGGCTGCACCAAGGAATCCATTGGTTTCTCGGAACAACTTCAGACCTTTGCCGCTGCGGGCGCTCACGTTTTCGGGATTTCGCGCGACAGCGTGGCCAAGCATGACAAATTCGTCGCCAAGCACGGGCTGTCGACACCGCTGCTGTCGGACGAAGGCCAGACCGTGTGCGAGGATTACGGCGTCTGGGTCGAAAAGAACATGTATGGACGCAAATCCATGGGGATCGAGCGATCCACCTTCCTGATCGACGCCAAAGGGCGCGTTGCCCGTATCTGGCGCAAGGTCAAGGTGCCCGGTCACGTGGAAGAAGTGCTCGAGGCCGTGCGCGCACTGTGACGCCCCCTCGACCCCTGGGGCCATCCGGTCTATGTCGCGTTGAGATTTCGAACGGCGGAGCACACCCTTGCCCAAGACACTGACCCAGATGGCAACTGAGGTTTTGACAACCGCTGACGGGCGGGCCAAGACCGCGCTGTCACAGCAATACGCCGCCGATTGGTTCGCCGCGCGCAAGGGCGAGCGGTCACAGATCGAAATTGGCACCGCAACGCCGCCGCCTTCTCCTGCTCGCCCGGACCAACCCGAACTGCTGTCGCCGCGCGACGTGCCAAAGCGGCGACCGGGCACCGAAGCAGGACGGGTCGCTTTGCTGCACGCCGTGGCTCATATCGAGCTGAACGCGGTCGATCTGCACTGGGACATCATCGCACGCTTTGGCCACGTGCCGATGCCGATCGGGTTCTACGACGACTGGGTCAAATGCGCCGAAGAGGAATCGCGCCATTTCGAGATGGTCTGCGATTGTCTGGAACAGATGGGTAGCTTTTATGGCGCCCTGCCCGCCCATGCCGGGATGTGGCGCGCCGCCGAAGACACGGCGGAAGACCTGATGGGGCGCCTTGCCGTCGTTCCCATGGTACTGGAAGCCCGTGGTCTGGACGTCACGCCCGGCATGATCGACATCTTTCGCAAGGCCAAGGCAGATCAGGCTGTCGCTGCGCTTGAGGTCATTTATGCCGAAGAAGTCGGGCATGTAGCTTATGGCTCCAAGTGGTTCCATTTCCTGTGTGGGCGCGAGAATGCGGACCCCAAGGATGTGTTCCACACGCTCGTACGTCGTTACTTCCACGGAGCACTCAAACCGCCCTTCAACGAGGAAAAACGCGCCGAAGCCGGATTGCCGCCGGATTTCTATTGGCCTCTGGCCGAAGACTTGCCCGCCCCGGGTTCGACCCCTGATTGAATTTCAGACGCAGGTTTCGGCAATTTCCCGCCGATTCCAAGCGGGAAAACTGCGGTTATGCGGTCCGACTGGTCAACAAACTTGCCCCATTGACCCCACCCCTTTATGCAATCGCGTCAAGGAGCGGCCACTCACTCACGACCGGCTCCGCGATATGGGGACAACGAGGTACGACGCGTGCGAACACGTCTGGCAATCAAACTACACTCACTGCTCGAACGGCACTTTCCAGAACGCCGTGTATTTCTGAAATCCGACAATGATACTCGGTTCATCCGACTGAGCTCCGAAACTCAGGTTGCTGCTGTTGCCGGAGTCGCCGTAGTGGTCGGCTGGACGGCCGTCGCGACAGCGATCCTGCTGATGGACAGCATCGGGTCAGGGAATTTTCGGGAACAGGCGAGGCGCGATCAGGCCACCTATCAGGAACGCCTGAATATCCTGTCGGCCGAACGCGACGCCCGCGCGGCCGAAGCCCTGGCCGCGCATGATCGGTTTAACGCGGCCCTCGAACAGATTTCGGTCATGCAGTCCGAGCTGCTGGAATCGGAAAACCGTCGTCGCGAGCTGGAGACCGGGATCGAAGTTATCCAGACCACTCTGCGCGCAACCATGAAGCAGCGCGAAGAGGCCCGCGAAGAACTGGCGGTGCTGAAGCAGGTAACCGGCGGAGAAGCCTCTTACATGGCGGCCTCAGTCAACCCCGAGCAGATGGCGTTCATGACCGACGCTTTGGCGCGTACGGCGCTCGAACGTGACCAGATCGCCGCTAACGCACAGGGTGCGCTGGATCAACGCGACGAGCTGGAGCTGGAAATCCGGCTGATGCAGGAGCGGAACGAAGAAATCTTCCGCCAGATCGAAGAAGCCATGGTGATCTCGGTCGAGCCGCTGGATAAAATGTTCCGCAGCGCGGGCATGCCCACAGATCGCATCATCGAAGAGGTCCGGCGCGGATATAGCGGTATGGGCGGTCCGCTGACCCCTTTATCCTTCAGCACGCGCGGTGAGGAACTGACCCCCGACGAGATCCGCGCCAATACACTGCTGCAACAAATGGACCAGCTGAACCTCTACCGCATCGCTGCGGAAAAGGCCCCCTTCGCCAGCCCGGTGCGTGCAGCGGTTCGGTTCACCAGCGGATATGGTACCCGCCGCGACCCCAAGACCGGCGGGCGCCGCATGCATAACGGTGCTGATTTCGCTGGTGCGCAGGGTACGGATATCTTTGCCACCGCCGACGGAGTCGTCTCGCACGCGGGCTGGCAATCCGGATTTGGGCGGCTGGTGAAAATCAAACACGCCTTCGGAATTGAGACACTTTACGCTCATAACACCAAGATCCGCGTCAAGGTTGGCCAAAGGGTCTCGCGCGGGGATCATATTGCTGATATGGGTAGCACCGGACGGTCTACCGGCACCCATTTACACTATGAAGTGCGCGTGAACGGAAAACCTGTTAACCCAATGACTTACATCAAGGCTGCGAGAAATGTTTTCTAAGAGCAAAATCAACGAACCCGGCCCCAAAGAGACTGAGGCAGCGAAACCGGCCGCTCCGGCAACACCGGCACCTGCAGCGGCTGAGCCCAAAGCGAGCACCGCGCCGAAAGCAAAACCGCCTGCGTCGGTTCTGTCTTCCGACCTGCACATCACGGGCAACCTCAAGACGTCGGGTGACATTCAGGTTGAAGGTACTGTCGAAGGCGACATCCGCGCCCACCTTCTGACCATCGGCGAAACCGCGACGATCAAGGGCGAAGTCACTGCCGACGACGTGGTCATCAACGGCCGCATCGTGGGTCGAGTGCGCGGTCTCAAGGTCCGCCTGACCTCGACCGCGCGCGTTGAGGGCGACATCATCCACAAGACTATCGCCATCGAAAGCGGCGCCCATTTCGAAGGCTCGGTCCAGCGTCAGGACGATCCGCTGAACCCCGGCCGTAGCGGTAAGGCCGGCGCCAACCCGGCGGCGGAAGCCAAGCAGTAACTTAGCTGCAACTTCAAAAGATGCGAACGCCGCAGGTTTTTCTGCGGCGTTTTTCTTTGAGATAACATACGGACCTGCTGCTTCGCCAAGGATGCGGTTCAAACAGGAAGCAGGTTCCGGTTCGCACCGGACTGACATTCCTGCACCTCCGGGATTGCGCCAAATATTGGCGACAGGAACCAGATTTTCCTTTCGAAGGTTCGAAATCGACCTGTCGGCGTCGTTTTATCCGCAGAATCCTAGGGCACGTACCGTCAGATGGGGCGATCTCAGGAGTGCGCGAGCCCATGGTCTGCAATGAAAAGTTCGAAGAACTGCTGCAAGCAATATCGGATGTATACCAGGCAGAGTCCGATCCGATGGGACCGCATTCGGCACGTGCACTTGTGAACACACCTCCGGTACGCGCATTTGACGCGGTTCAACCGTGCCTTTTGGATGCGGGTATCCGAACAGTTCTGGCCAACAGCCAACACCCGGTTGCAGCGGCAGCTTTGAATGCGCACACGCTGTTGCCCTGGGGCTCAAACCCTGTCGAAGACAACACCGAAGCCGGAATTGCCGCCATGATCAGCGTTGCGTCGCTGATGGCCCCCGAAGGACCGATTCCCGCACCGGATGTCCGTCTTGGATTGGTCTATATGCGTCCGAACAGCTATTACCCTCTCCACCTGCATGACGCCGATGAAACCTATGTCATCGTCGCAGGCCGGGCATTGTGGACAGCCGGCGACGACATACAGATGCGCGGTTCTGGCGACATGATCCACCATCCCAGCCTGATGCCTCACGCCTTTCGCACCGGCCCCGAGGGTTTTGTGGCCCTTTGGCGCTGGAGCGGTGACATCAACACGCATTCCTACACTTTCGTGGAAGCGCCCGAGGCGGACCTGCTCGCCTGATCACCAATTCATGCGCCGATTGTCCAGCCGGTGCCCGAATGGATGAGCCGGTTTTCAATCCGAACCGTTGCCGAGCTTGTCGACACAGACCAAAAGCCGCGTAATACCTCTGCGATCAGGCCCTTCGTTTGGCTGGTCGAGGCAAAACTTGCCCACCTTTCACAATTTCACAAAACATGCTTTTTGAATTAACCTTAAAGTCGTTGTTTTCTGGAGGACTTTTCATGGCATCAAAACTCATGGCTGAATTCTTTGGCACCTTCTGGCTGGTTCTGGGTGGCTGCGGCAGCGCGGTACTGGCGGCGGGTGTCGCCGACGTGGGCATCGGCTGGCTGGGCGTATCGTTCGCCTTTGGTCTGACGGTTCTGACCATGGCCTTTGCGGTCGGTCATATCTCAGGCGGGCATTTCAACCCAGCGGTCAGCCTGGGGCTGATGATAGGCGGGCGCTTTCCAGCCAAGGACTTGCTGCCCTATTGGGTCGCGCAGGTACTTGGCGCGATTGCGGCGGCACTGGTGCTTTATCTCATTGTCAGCGGAGCACCCGGCTTCGACGGGGTCGGTAGCTTTGCCTCAAACGGGTACGGAGATGCTTCGCCCGAAGGGTATTCGCTGACATCGGCGCTGGTTATCGAAATTGTCCTGACAGCGTTCTTCATCCTGATCATTTTGGGAGCAACCTCCGATTGGGCCCCTGCGGGCTTTGCCCCCATTGCCATCGGCCTTGCGCTGACGCTGATCCACCTGATCTCGATCCCGGTGACGAACACTTCCGTGAACCCGGCTCGATCGACCGGAGTCGCCCTGTTCGCGGACGGCCCTGCATTGGCGCAACTCTGGTTGTTCTGGGTTGCACCACTGATCGGAGGGGCCGTTGGAGCGATCATATGGAAGGTGATGTCGCCAGACGACTGACATTTTCTCGATGGTGGTCGCTATTGGCGACCACCAAGCATCCATTTGCCATTCGGCCAGAAAGCATGAAAGGCAAAGGCAAACATTACATCGTGCACCACATCCCTTCCCTGTCCGTCACGGACACGTATTGACCCGATATCCCGACCTTTCGATATGCGCCCTGCATCCAGTGCCGAGGCCTGACCGGGAACCCAATGAATGATCACGCCACCTTCGCGCACCACATTTTCGCGGCTGAGCCGCGTCAGTGGCCACGCCCGATCACCGACGCGGACAACACGTTCGAGCGGGGGAATACCGTGGGGTGGAAGCTCACCGCTATACAGAAACGGCCGGCGCGACGTATCGTAGCCCCGGTATGGGTTACGCCCGTAATCCCGGTTGAACGCGGGTTCCGTCATCACCAGACCATCGGGATTGCGGGCTGTGTATTCTGCCCAGCTTTCCATCCAAGCCGGCAGCGCCCTGAGCTGGCGGCCCGTCATGCGCCCGACAATTGCCTCGCCGGTCGCCTGTTGCCACCAGCTTTGTGTTTCGCGGTCATACATGACCATATCCGAGTTTCGCAACTTGCCGGTCACTCCGAAAGTCAGAATGCCCTGCGGTGTTCGACGGTCGAAGACGAGGCCCGAGTTGCACAAGGGGCAATAGGTGACGGCGACCGGAACTCTTCCGATGCGGTCATTCACGATTTCGTGCCAAATCAGATACCGGATCGGATAGGCTCGCGGCGTCTGGCGCGGCAGTTCAACCGTGATGACGGGCTCGGAAGGGGTAATTGCAGAAACCCCCGAGGCACGGGCAAATTCTGGCCTGCTCAGGGCCGGTATTCCGTCCTTGGGAGGGCCGCCGGACTGAATCTCGGCCCAGCTCCTGATACTGGTCAGGCTAAAGTCGGTGTCCGGCCATTCGCCGCGCCACGACTCAGGTTCGGCCTGTGCAGCCGTGTTGAGAAAAACCAGCAAGACAGCAATGATTATGCGCACCGGACCATTCCGCCCTTCAGGCATCAGTTTGCCCCCGGTGCGAAGCTCTGACCAGCCCGGTACACGCGGATGTGACGCAAGCGGAGCAAGACACGTCCCGCGGAAGAAAAATGCCCGGCGTCGTTTCAGGCGCCGGGCATAGCGTCATTCTGTGACGGTGACCTTTTTCATCGCATCCGGCTGTCCGATCACCGCGCCGTTGGGGCCGTCCCCCCGCTTGATGGCGTCCACCACGTCCATGCCGTCAGTGACCTGACCAACGACCGTGTACTGACCGTTCAGGAAAGGGCCCGGCTCGAACATGATGAAGAACTGCGAATTGGCGCTGTCGGGATCCTGCGCCCGCGCCATGCCGACAACACCGCGATCGAAATTGTAGTCCGAAAACTCGGCCGGCAGGTCGGGACGATCCGATCCGCCAGTACCGGCCCGGCGCATGTCGCCACCCAGGCGACCATGTTGGACATCGCCGGTCTGGGCCATGAATCCTTCGATCACGCGGTGGAAAACGACCCCGTCATACTGACCCGCCGCAGCAATCGCCGCAATCTGTTCCACATGCTTGGGCGCAAGGTCTTCGAACAGATCGACCGTAACGGTGCCGTTTGCCCCCTCGCCTTCGATCTCGATCTGCAATCCGGTGGCCAGCGCCGGACCGGCCAACAGAACAAACGCGGAGGCCAGCTTAAACATCTGCAGCCACCTTGACGCTGATCATGCGGTCGGGGCTTGCAGGCGGCTCACCACGAACGATGGCGTCCACATGCTCCATCCCGTCGATGACGCGACCGTACACCGTGTACTGGCCGTTCAGGAAGTGGTTGTCCTTGAAGTTGATGAAGAACTGCGAGTTTGCCGAATCCGGGTTCTGCGAACGCGCAGCGCCCAGTGTGCCGCGGTCATGGGGCAGCTTCGAAAATTCTGCCGGTACGTTCGGCAGCGAAGACCCACCGGTGCCCGCCATACGCAGGTTGAACCCGTCTTCCATGTCACCGTGCTGAACATCACCCGTCTGCGCCATGAACCCGTCAATCACACGGTGAAAGGCCACGTTGTCATATTCACCACCGCGCGCCAGTTCCTTCATACGGGCGCTGTGCTGCGGGGCCACGTCCGGCAACAGCTCGATGACGACATTGCCGTCTTTCAGCTCGATGATGATTGTGTTTTCGGGATCCTTGATCTCGGCCATGAGGCCCTCCTGTCGTTTGTGTTGCGCAAATACCTATTCCCCACGCGCATGAATGCCAAGTGACGCATTGACCTGAGGGCAAAATGCAGGAAAAGAACCGCCTAAATCTGTCACTATTCACGAGGATCGCACGATGGGCTGGAAAACGCTGGACGATATGGACCTGAACGGCAAACGCGTGCTGGTGCGCGTCGATATCAATGTGCCCGTTGTGGACGGTGTCGTGACCGACGCCACCCGGATTCAGCGGATCGTGCCGACAGTGCGCGACATTCTGGGCGCCGGGGGCAAGCCGATCCTGTTGGCCCATTTTGGCCGCCCCGGCGGAGAGCGGCGCGAGAACCTCTCGCTGAAACAACTGATCCCGACCCTTGAGGACGCGTTCGGTGCCACGGTTCTTTTTGCCGCCGATTGCGTTGGCACCGAGGCTGAACTGGCGGCTGAACAGCTACAGCCGGGTCAGGTCCTGCTTCTGGAGAACACCCGATTCCATGCAGCCGAAACCAAGAACGACGCCGACCTCGCGGCCGGTATGGCAAAGCTGGGTGATGTCTATTGCAACGACGCTTTCTCGGCCGCGCACAGGGCCCACAGCTCGACCGAGGCCATCGCGCGCCTGCTGCCTGCTTGCGCAGGCCGGCTTATGCAGGCTGAACTGGAGGCGCTGGAAGGCGCTCTGGGCGCACCGAAACGCCCGGTTACGGCGGTCGTTGGTGGGGCGAAGGTTTCCACCAAGCTGGAACTGTTGGGCAACCTGATTGACAAGGTGGATTACCTTGTCATCGGCGGCGGCATGGCGAACACTTTTCTTGTCGCCAAAGGTCTGAATGTCGGGAAGTCGCTGGCTGAAACCGCGATGAAGGACACTGCGGCCGAGATTCTGGCCAAGGCTGAAAACTCGGGCTGTACCATCGTTCTGCCCGATGATGTTGTCGTTGCCGAGAAGTTCGAAGCCAACGCACCGCATCAGGTCCTACCAGCTGACCAATGCACAGAGGACGGCATGATCCTGGACGCGGGTCCGGACAGCGTTGCAGCCATCACCGACATCATCGCCAAAAGCCAGACGCTTATCTGGAATGGTCCGCTGGGTGCGTTCGAAATCGAACCCTTCGACGCCGCAACCAACGCAGCCGCGCTGAAAGCTGCCGCCCTTACGCGATCCGGTCAACTGATTTCGGTCGCGGGTGGTGGTGATACCGTTGCTGCGCTGAACGCGTCAGGCGCAGCCAAGGATTTCTCTTATATCTCTACAGCCGGAGGCGCGTTTCTGGAATGGATGGAAGGCAAAACACTGCCCGGCGTTGCCGCACTGGAGCGGTAAGGAACACAAAAAAGCGTTCTGCCCGGGCGCTTTTTTTCTGAACCGAAACAGAGAACGATTTTTTTGCCTCACGGGGGATTCACAACGCGAATCACCTGTGACATAGTGATTTCAGATGCCCGGTAAGGGCACGTTTTCGAGGCAGTTTCATTCGGTGGTTAACGCAGTGACCCGTTCTCATCGTCCCGGCCTGGGTGCCGTTGTTTTCTTTTCGATCGCGTTCATGCTGGGCGTCTATTTTACCTTCGCCGCCGTGCAAGGCGATTATGGCTTGTTTCGCAGGGTTGAGATTTCGGCCGAACGGGACGCCCTTTCGCGCAACCTGACCGAGCTGAAGGGTGAAATCGACCAAATGGAAAACCTGACCCGCCGCCTGTCTGACACTTACCTGGACCTCGATCTTCTGGATCAACAGGCGCGTTCGGTTCTGGGTATGATCCGGGCAGACGAAATCGTCATTCGCTGAACTCCACGCAATGCGTTTGAGACTATCGATGATCGAACGGCCCGACCTGCCCAATTCTCTTCGAGCTCCCAATATCTGCAACAATAAACAGCAAATTTCGGCCCGACCCGACGCCACGTCACATTTACTCTCGCCAGATCGGCCCAAATGCTTTATGAGATAGTTTAACGCTAAACTATCTTGCCGAAAGGGGGAGATCGCCACTATGGCTGCGCGAAAAACCACAAAGAAACCAAATGTTTCTGCGGAAGAACTTACCACCTATTACCGTGAGATGCTGCTGATCCGCCGATTCGAGGAAAAGGCCGGTCAACTCTACGGAATGGGACTGATTGGCGGTTTTTGCCACCTTTACATCGGTCAGGAGGCAGTTGTGGTCGGTCTCGAGGCCGCGGCCGAAGAAGGTGACAAGCGTATCACCTCGTACCGCGATCACGGGCACATGCTGGCCTGCGGCATGGACCCTGGTGGTGTGATGGCCGAGCTGACCGGGCGCATCGGGGGCCTGTCCAAGGGTAAGGGCGGCTCGATGCATATGTTCTCGAAAGAAAAGCACTTCTATGGCGGCCACGGCATTGTCGGCGCGCAGGTACCGCTGGGGGCAGGTCTGGCCTTTGCCGATAAGTACAAGGAAAACGGGCGCGTGACCTTTACCTATTTCGGTGATGGAGCAGCGAACCAGGGTCAGGTCTACGAGACTTTCAATATGGCGGCCCTTTGGGAACTGCCTGTGGTATTTGTCATCGAGAACAACCAATACGCCATGGGTACCGCGCAAGCGCGCTCGACTTCGACCAAGGACATCTATCACCGGGGCGAGGCCTTTGGCATCCCGGGTGAGATCGTTAACGGCATGGATGTGCTGGCCGTAAAAGCCGCCGGTGAAAAGGCCGTTGCGCACTGTCGTGCGGGCAAAGGCCCCTACATCCTGGAGATCAAGACCTACCGCTATCGCGGCCACTCGATGTCCGACCCGGCAAAATACCGCACCCGTGAGGAGGTTCAGAAGGTCCGTGAACAAAGCGACCCGATCGAACATGTGCGCGAGCTGCTGCTGACCGGCAAACACGCGACAGAAGATGACCTGAAGGCGATCGACAAGGAGATCAAAGAGGTCGTCAACCAGGCCGCCGAATTCTCGAAAGAAAGCCCCGAGCCGTCGCTGGACGAGCTCTGGACCGACATTTACGCCTGAGAGGACGAATAAGACATGGCAACCGAAATTCTCATGCCCGCCCTTTCGCCCACGATGGAAGAGGGCACATTGGCCAAATGGCTGATCAAGGAAGGCGACACCGTATCGTCCGGCGACATCATGGCCGAGATCGAAACCGACAAGGCCACGATGGAGTTCGAGGCCGTCGATGAAGGCATCGTCGGCAAGATACTGATCAACGAAGGCACCGAAGGGGTTAAGGTCAACACCCCCATCGCGATCCTGGTCGAAGAAGGCGAAGACGCCTCCGCCCTGCCCGCGACTGCGCCTGCAGTCGCAGCGGTGGCCGAGGCCGCCCCCGCGGCGGTTGAGGTTGCCGCTCCTGCCTCAGCACCAGCGGCACCGGTCGTAGACCTCTCGCCCGATTGGCCGACCGATGCCGAGATGGCACAGCAAACTGTTCGCGAAGCTTTGCGCGACGCAATGGCCGAAGAGATGCGCGGTGACGAAGACGTCTACCTGATGGGTGAAGAAGTCGCTGAATACCAGGGGGCGTACAAAGTCTCGCAAGGTCTTCTGGACGAATTCGGCCCCAAACGCGTGATCGACACCCCGATCACCGAACATGGCTTTACCGGTATCGCAGTCGGCTCTGCCTTTGGCGGGCTGAAACCGATTGTCGAGTTCATGACCTTCAACTTCGCGATGCAGGCGATTGACCAGATCATCAACTCTGCCGCCAAGACACTCTATATGTCCGGCGGTCAGATGGGTTGCCCCATCGTGTTCCGCGGCCCCAACGGCGCGGCGGCCCGTGTGGCAGCACAACACTCGCAGGACTACGCCGCATGGTACATGCAGGTTCCCGGACTGAAAGTCGTGATGCCCTATTCGGCAGCCGACGCCAAAGGCCTGTTGAAATCGGCCATCCGTGACCCAAATCCGGTGGTCTTCCTCGAAAACGAAATCCTTTACGGCCGTTCCTTCGACGTGCCGCAAGTGGATGACCTGGCGATCCCGCTCGGCAAGGCTCGCATATGGCGCGAAGGCTCAGACGTTACCATCGTCAGCTTCGGCATCAGCATGCAGTTCGCTCTGGAAGCCGCCGACAAACTGGCCGAGGAAGGCATCAATGCCGAAGTCATCGACCTGCGCACGATCCGCCCGATGGATACCGGTGCGATCATCAATTCGGTGATGAAGACCAACCGTCTCGTGACCGTGGAAGAAGGCTGGCCGCAAGGCTCGGTCGGCAGCTACATCTCCTCCGTGGTGATGCAAGAGGCGTTCGACTATCTCGACGCACCGGTCATCAACTGCACCGGTAAGGATGTTCCGATGCCCTACGCCGCGAACCTCGAAAAGCTGGCCCTGATCACCACCGATGAGGTGATCGCCGCCGTCAAACAAGTGACCTACCGGTAAGGAGCGACAGACAGATGCCCACCGAAATTCTGATGCCCGCCCTTTCACCGACGATGGAGGAGGGCACGCTTGCCAAATGGCTGGTCAAAGAGGGCGACACCGTCTCCTCCGGCGACCTGCTGGCCGAGATCGAAACCGACAAGGCCACGATGGAGTTTGAGGCCGTTGACGAAGGAACAATCGGCAAAATCCTGATCCCCGAGGGCACCGAGGGCGTGAAGGTCAACACCGCAATCGCGGTTCTGCTGGAAGAAGGCGAAAGCGCCGATGATATCGCCGCAACGCCCGCCAAAGCACCAGAGGCGGCTCCTGCCGCCGCGGGCAACGAGGCCGCCGCCCCTGCGGCGTCCGAGGCGCCTGCCCCTGCCCCGGCTGCTCCGGTCAAGGCGGATGGTGGTCGCATCTTTGCCTCCCCCTTGGCCCGTCGGATTGCAGCGCAGAAAGGACTCGACCTGGCGCAGATCACCGGCTCCGGTCCTCATGGTCGTATCGTCAAAGCCGACGTCGAAGGCGCAACTGCGTCCGCTCCGGCTGCTGCCCCTGCACCTGCTGCAGCGGCCCCGGCTGCCGCCACTCCGGCTGGCCCCTCGGCAGACGCGGTGGCTCGAATGTACGAAGGCCGCGAGTACGAGGAAATCAAATTGGACGGTATGCGCAAGACCATCGCCGCACGCCTGTCCGAGGCCAAACAGACCATCCCGCATTTCTACCTTCGCCGCGACATCAAGCTGGACGCACTGTTGAAATTCCGCAGCCAGCTGAACAAACAGCTGGAAGGCCGTGGCGTGAAGCTGAGCGTCAACGACTTTATCATCAAAGCCGTCGCCAACGCGCTGCAGCAGGTTCCCGCCTGTAATGCGGTTTGGGCAGGCGACCGGGTTCTGCAACTGAAACCCTCGGACGTGGCCGTTGCGGTTGCCATCGAAGGCGGTCTGTTCACACCCGTGCTGCAGGATGCCGACACCAAGTCACTCTCTGCGCTGTCGACCGAGATGAAGGACCTTGCAGGTCGTGCACGCGAACGCAAGCTTGCCCCGCATGAATATCAGGGGGGTACCTTTGCGGTCTCGAATCTCGGCATGTTCGGAATCGACAATTTCGACGCCATCGTGAACCCGCCACATGCGGGCATTCTGGCGGTTGGCACAGGTCTGAAAAAACCCGTTGTGGGTGATGATGGTGAACTGACAGTGGCAACCGTGATGTCGGTCACCATGTCGGTTGATCACCGTGTCATCGACGGCGCCCTGGGTGCGCAGTTGCTTCAGGCGATTGTCGACAACCTCGAAAACCCGATGGTCATGCTGGCCTAGGCACTTTCTTTGAAAGGGGCGCGCCGGGCTGTTTCCCGGCGTCCCCGCCTGCTCAATTCAATGACGTGAGCAAACGTGACCCGAAACAAGCTTGCTTGTGACCGAACGCGCGCCAACTTCGAAACACCTCCATTTCGTATGTGACAGGTGTTTCATGATCTTCGCCAAATCAGCCACTGCTCTTGTTCTGCTTTCCCTGCTGACACTATCGATACCAACAAAGTCCGGTGCAAAGCCCAACAGTTACCCGGGTGAAAACTCCAGCTTCAAATCGACCGACCCTGCCGAGATCGCCAAACAAAAAGCAGAGCGGGAACGGCGAATGGAATTGCGCAAACAGAGGCGTGAGAAGCGGCAGCAAAAGCGGTTGAACCGAAGAAACAACCGCTCGGGCCAGTGATCGGGGTGGTCAGTTACTGATCCTTGCCCAACATGTGATCCATGGAGATCGCCGGCTGGTCGCACCCGGCTTCACCTACGATCTTGGCCGGTATACCAGCCACGGTTTTGCAGGCGGGTACTTCTTGCAGCACAACCGATCCAGCGGCGATTCGGCTGCAATGGCCGACCTCGATGTTGCCCAGAACCTTGGCCCCGGCCCCGATCAGAACGCCATTGCCGATTTTGGGGTGGCGATCTTCTTCTTCCTTGCCGGTGCCGCCCAGCGTAACCGAATGCAGCATCGAAACATTATCCCCAACCACGGCGGTTTCACCGATCACGATGGAGTGTGCGTGGTCGATCATGATGCCCTTGCCGATCTTTGCGGCCGGGTGAATATCGATCCCGAATATCTCGGACGAGCGCATCTGGAAGAAATATGCCAGGTCATGCCGACCTTTGCGCCACAACCAATGTGCCACCCGGTAGGCCTGCATGGCCTGATAGCCTTTGAAATATAGCACCGGTTGCAGTAGCCGATGGCAGGCCGGATCACGTTCGTAGACCGCCATCAGATCGGCGCGCGCGGCCTCGATCAGGTCGGAATCGTCGGCATAGGCCTCGTCCACGATTTCACGCAAAACCATCATCGACATCTCGTTCGAGCACAGTTTTGCCGAAATCCTGTAAGACAGGGCACGTTCAAGGCTGCGATGATGCAGGATACAGGCGTGCACCAGCCCACCCATCAGCGGCTCTTTCTCCACGGCTGCCTGGGCCTCAGAGGTGATGCGATCCCAAACCGGATCGACGGGTGTCACGTGGCTGCGCTTTTCGAACATAGCTTTTGATCCTTTCCTGCGCCTAGAATAGCCATCTAGGCCCAAAAAGGCCAAACGCAAACCCTTGATGAGCATTGCAACAAAAAATGAACGAGACCAATCTGCAATATTTCACGCGCCGCATTCGTGATCGCCTGACCGAACTGGATGCGCAGTCTGCCTCGGGGCAGGACGCGCAATCGGTTGTAGAGCTGGACCAACAGGCAATCGGTCGCCTTAGCCGCATGGATGCACTGCAAAACCAGGCCATGGCCAAGGCGCAGCAGGCTCGGCGCGATCTGGAAGTCCTGCGTTTGCAAACCGCGCTCGCCCGCATCGAAGAAGGGGAATTCGGTTATTGCGAGGATTGCGGAGAGGAGATCCCGCATGGTCGACTGGAATTGGACCTCGCGGCCAGCAAATGCGTCAGCTGCGCTTCGGGTTAGTCAGAAACAGGATCAGGTGGCGCAGAACCGTTTCGAAACACTGACAATACTGCAAATCATCGAACCCCGGTTCATCAACCAGTTTCCGTCCCAGCGCAGCTGCCATCAATGAACCGTTCCCATAAATCGGGTGCAGTCGACCGGTTTTCGAGACATGATCATCAGCCAGTTCCGCTTCGGCGATCATTCGGGCGCAAAGCCGGTCGCGGTCCATGTGCGGCGCGGCCAACAAGGCGCGCGCCGCGGTGCTGACATCACCGTGCAAGACAGGGCGCATCCGCGTTCTCAGCCTACCGAAATTCTGGCAAACGGACCCGGTCCATAAGCCGCCGAGACCTGCGCCACGGCAATCTCATACGGCCCGTTCAGGCCGTCCGTGGCCTTCATTGCAGTCGAGTAGTGCCAGTTGGCCGATCCCGTCACGTCTTCACGCAGCATGGTACCCGACACGAAGATGCGGATCAGGTAAGACTCGCTTTCTTCGCCCAGGGGAATTTCGAGGCCGCTCCAGTCATCACCGTCGATCCGTGTCCGCCGTATCCACGCAAACTCATCGCCGGTCGATGACTGTTTCGCTTGTAGATGCACCGGGGCGTAAGGGCGCAGCCCGTTGCCGTCAAAAGCCTCAACCAGATGCGTGTAAGACGGGTCATCATAACCTCGGGTGGCTGGGCCGATGCGATAGTGTTTTGCGATGCGCCGCTCGGTCCGCAACAGGCCCGTTTGGTAAACACGTCCGTCCAGCAGCACGAAATATGAACCTTCCGGCCAGACATCGGGCATCATCGCGTCCGTTCCAAGCTGCCCGCGCAACCGGGAGCCCAGCGTGTAAACGCCCGGCTCGTGCAGCGCCGCATCGGCGAACTGGAACACTTCCCAATTACCTGGTGTTCCGTCCCCAATCGCGGCCAGGTTGGCACCGTTCAACAGGGCCGAGCGTGGGTGCGATTCAAGAACACCGTCGATCAGTTTCACGCGCAACGGCGCCCCCTCGTCCCAGATCCCTGGGCTGGCTCGCCGCAATAGTGTCTCGGTAAACCCGACGACCGCCTGCCCCGGAATCACATCGCCCAAAGCATAGTTTTCATCCTGCGCGGCTGAGTAGACGGCAGCGCTACCGGGCCAAGGATTGGCCGAAACCGCAAGATACGGCGCGTGCGGAACCTCCGATCCGGTGATAAGCGGCAGGTCCAGAAACACGGGCAGCACGGGAACAGGTGCCGTGAACGGTTTTGCCGTGACGGCATCATCCGCCGGGTCTGAGGGTGCATAGACCGCAGGCTCGACTCTCACCGCATCCGCGAGCTGCATCTGGGCCTGTTCCAATCGGTCGATCCTGTAAAGCCCGCCCGGCCCTCTTTCTGATTCAGTAAACCGGACCACATCACCGGCGCCCAGATGCATCTGTGACGGAGGTAGCGCAAAACGTGCGGTCTCACGCGAAATCCGTGCCTCGCTGAGCCATCGCTCGACGGTCTGGCGACCTTCGGCACGCGTCAGTGACAATGGCATTTCGTTGACGGCCACGGCGTGTGTCCTGTCATCGGGCAACACAGCTTCCTCGGCAACTACGTCGTGATCGGCATCCGATTGCACGAACCGCAGTCGGACCCGACCAGTCATCTCAGCCTCTGCTTCACGCCGATACTCAACGCTGCCTTCAATATCTGAACTAATGGCTATGTATTCCGGATCCAGGTCCACGACCCCGCTTCCGTCCCGCATCCGAAAGGCAAGCACGCCATCCCGTTCAATCGCATCAAACCCATAACGAAGCATCAACGGTTGTAATGCCTGACGAGCATCCATGACATCCTGCATCGCGTACCCACGCACGACCCCGTGAAGGGCCGAGACATCAATATCCGTCACACCCGCGCCGTGACAGATCTCGGTCACAACCGAGGCCAAGGTACGCGATCCGGATCGACCGTTCAGCCAGTGTCCGCGCGCGTAGTTTTCACCGTCGCTCCATTGGGATCGCAAGTTCGGAAAGGTCGGAAATGGGCGCGCGTCCCAGGCCCACACATAGGCATTCGACAAATCAATCATCGGCCCATTGTAGACTTCCGAAACCGGGTTGATCAGCGGATCAGCCCAATAACCCAGAAGCGCCTTCAGGTATTGCACTTGAATGTAGTCATCCCGCATACCGTTGGAATATTTCGGTAAACTCGACTCCGAAGATTTCGGGTCAACAAACTTGTTGGGTTGGTTCGTTCCCTTGTCGACAGCGGCGCACCCCAATTCATCCACCCATCCTGCATCGAATTGCGGGCCCCGCAGCCCTTCGGGATCATGCGCCGAGAACGCCTGCGCCTCGGCCCCGTTGGGCCAAACCAGCTTGCGCTCGGAAGCTTTCCAGACCGGCCGACGATCCGGTGGTGAACACTGTAATATCCCGCTATCGCCAAAGACCATCACATCGCGCACCTGATCGTAGGTTTCGCCCACCAACGCCACACGACGCGCCTCACCTTGATCCAGCGGCTTGGCCCCCTCAACCATCGATCGCACCCATTCAGACCCGGCCCGCGTCTTACCCGCGCCGCGGCCGCCCATGATCACCCATGACCGCCAGTCGCCCTCGGGCGGCAGCTGATGCGGCAATGCCCAGAACTCGAACAGGAAAGGGAGGGCACACAGCCCTCCCTCCCCGATCTCACTCAGAAATCTCTCCCGCACCGCAGCATCGGCGGAGGCGAGCCAGCCTGCACCCGATTTCAAATCGAGCGCGCTCAAGGTCGAGCGCATACCCCCCTTGGGCAATTCCGGCTTGTCTGTGATGTTGTTCGACAAAGCTTGTCTCCACTTTCTGACAACTTCGGATCAGCCCCTCTAACTGCCCGAGTTGCTTGGCTGAACCAGCAAGATCTGCATCCTCCCCGGTTCCGATTTGCCTGCGCAGTTCTTCCGCTGCCTGGCGCAGATCGCGAATGGATGCCTCTAGCGACTGCAAAAGTTCTGCCGTCTGGGAAATCCGCTCTTCCGGGGTAATCAAAGTCATGTTTGCCTGTGACCTCATGCGTGAGTTTTCTCCGCACGAGAGAACCGAAAAACGGCCACCGGGTCGCCCCGTGGCCGTCGCCCACTTCTTCTAGCATGTCACAACCTATACGCGATTAAGCGCGCAAAGTCAATAAGTTGCGCAACACGCGCGCAACACGCAGCGCACGGTGGGTTCAGATTTCAACAGCACTCGCGCCGCAAAAATTCTCAGGGTCAATTCAGCCCCTCGCTATTTCCAGCAAGGCCGCACTGACGATAAGAGTGGCGCCGATCAGCTCTCGCAATCCGAACGGTTCGCCGGAAAAAATCGCAGCAGAAACCAATCCGACAACGACTTCGCTCATTAACAAAAGCCCCACTCGTGCGGGTGTCAGCTTGGTCGCCGGCCAGATCGTCAGAAACATCATTGGAAGGGTGTAAAAGGCTGAAAGAAGTGCAATCGGCACAACAGCCACAATTGCTGCGCCTTCAGGGTTTTGAGAAGCGACACCGGTACTGAAGGGAATGCTGAACAAAGACAAAACCAATGCACCGGCGACAAAGGCGAAAACCTGTCCCGAAACCGATACTCCCGCAGTGCGATAAAGGCCAAGTGTTCCCAGTGCCCACGTCATTCCGGAAATCAACGCCAACCAATCGCCGGTGTTTCTTGGCCACGGAATGGCCTGCTCTCCGCCAAGCACGATAAACATCCCACCCAGACCACACAGCAACCCCAAGACCCGAGTTGGGCTCAATCGCTCGCCCAGAAACAGAAAACCAAGGATCGTTCCCCAAACCGGTGTCAGATAAAACAAAAGGATCGAACGGACGACATCTGTGAACACCAGACTGATCGTGAACAGGCTGAAGGCGGCACCAGTAAACATGCCGCTGAGGATCAACCCTCGCCAGTCCTCTATGAGCGTTAGCCGCTCGCGCCACACTAATGGGAACAAAACGACGATCGCCGAAGCGTACATTACGATACCAGGCCAGGGGCCTTGCAACCCCTGATCCACGAAATAGCGCACCGGAATCCAGTACAGCCCCCACATCATCCCACCGATTACAAGGGCAATGCTGGCCGTTTTAAGATTGGAACCTTGTATAGCTCTGAATGTCATCACCTATCCCGGCATTTCCGCCCACAGGTATCCGGGATAGGTTATGCCTTAGCAAGCTCCGAGAGTGATCGAAGCTTGACAATCCTTCCCACACAGCGCATGAGCGCCCAAACACAGCGCTGACGCGTGAGCATTGGCGGGCCAATCGGCCCCTACAGCGCCCAACACTCTCCAGTTCCCCTTCACGCAGGGTTCTTGACGCGATGGCCGGATGGCGCAGGAACCGCCTGCACGTCCCGAGGCCTCGCACAACCCCTGCCCGGTCGCGCAGTGCGCGGCCAGATCAACGCGTCCGCGCGCTTTGCCGCCCGCGGATTACAAAGGATAGCTACTTGTACGACTTCGACATGCTCGGCCTTGCGCCAGCCCTGAACGACGCGCTGAAACGCGCGAATTTTTCTCAACCGACCCCAATTCAGAACCAGGCAATACCGCTGGCCCTGAATGGCCATGACATCCTGGGTCTTGCCCAGACCGGTACTGGCAAAACACTCGCCTTCGGCTTGCCTCTGATCGACCACTTGCTGGCGCAACCCGGCAAACCGGATCCCAAGACGGCGAAGGCACTGATCCTTGCCCCGACCCGTGAACTGGTCAACCAGATCGCCGACAGCCTGCGCAATCTGACACAGAAAACCAAACTGCGCGTCGCCACCGTGGTCGGCGGACAGTCGATCAACACACAGATCATGTTTCTCGCCCGCGGCACCGACATTCTGGTCGCCACCCCGGGCCGACTTATCGACCTGATGGAGCGTGGTGCCGTTGACCTTGGTTCTGTTCGCCATCTGGTTCTGGATGAAGCAGACCAGATGCTCGATCTGGGCTTCATCCACGCCCTTCGCAGAATTGCACCCGCGCTGGGCACGCCCCGTCAAACCATGCTGTTCTCGGCCACCATGCCCAAGCAGATGGAGGAACTGAGCCGCGCCTACCTGACCAATCCGCAGCGTGTGCAGGTTTCGCCTCCGGGCAAGGCTGCTGATAAGATCACCCAGTCTCTGCACTTCGTCAGTAAACCCGACAAACCTGCAAAACTGCGGGAAATCCTGTCGCAAGATACAGGCGCCCTTACTCTGGTCTTCGCACGAACCAAACACGGCGCAGAAAAGCTGATGAAAGGGCTGGTTGCCGATGGCTTCAACGCTGCGTCAATCCACGGCAACAAAAGCCAGGGACAGCGTGACCGCGCAATCAAAGCTTTCCGCGCAGGTGATATCAACATCCTCGTCGCCACAGACGTGGCTGCCCGCGGTATCGACATCCCCGGCGTCGCCTATGTGTTCAACTACGATCTGCCAGAGGTGCCTGACAACTATGTCCACCGCATCGGCCGCACGGCGCGCGCCGGACGCGAGGGTCAGGCCATCGCGTTCTGTGCCCCCGATGAGCTCGATCAACTGCGCCAGATCCAAAAACTGATGAAGATCGAAATCCCGGTCGCCAGTGGCACCATGCCCGAGTTTGCGGAGCCAAAAAAACCGGCGCGTCAGCAGCGCAATCGCCGACGCGGCTTCAAGCCCAAGCCCAACTCTGGCGCACAACAGCCCGCACCGAACAAGCGCCGCCGTCCGCGTCGCCGTTCGGCTGCCTAAAACAAAATCTCATCGGCAAAGCATCTGCCCGCCGATCAGATTAGTTTCTACCGTTTTCAGGAAGCGGACCCACCCGGGTCCGCATCAATTACCCGAATTTCGCTGGGCTTCGATTTCCCGCCATTTCGCAACATTGCGGTTGTGCTCTTGCAGCGTTTCCGCAAAGGCGTGACCGCCTGTACCATCGGCGACAAAGAACACAAAATTGGTGTCGTCCGGGGCCACCGCCGCCTCCAGGCTGGCCAGCCCGGGATTGGCGATCGGCGTTGGAGGCAAACCATCGATCAGGTACGTGTTCCAAGGTGTTGCACGCCGAAGCTCACTTCTGCGCAAACCACGCCCCAGAGTCCCTTGCCCTTTGGTTACACCATAAATAACCGTCGGGTCCGTCTGCAGCTTCATTCCCTGGTTCAAACGGTTCACAAATACGCTGGCCACCTGTCTGCGCTCTTCCGGAACGCCCGTTTCCTTTTCGATGATCGAAGCAAGGATCAGCATCTCTTCCGGGCTTTCAAGCGGCAGCCCTTCTTGGCGCGCTTCCCATACTGTGTTGATCCTCAGCTGCTGCTTTTCCGCCATATCCTGTAGAACGGCGTTGCGATCCTCTCCCGGCGTGACTTCGTAGCTATCCGGTGCCAACATCCCTTCCGGCGGGATTTCCGCCACTTCGCCGGCCAACACGTCCACCGATTTCAGCGCTTCAACAACCTGCCAGCTGGTGACACCTTCTGCGAGCGAAACACGATACCGCGTATCGGCTTCATCGCGTTTTTTAGCGTAGATTTCCGGGGCTTCCTCTTCCCCTACTTCGAATGCGGCGATTTCGACGAAGTTCAAGGTGGCAGGGTCCAACTCGCGCACACGCGTTTGCATACGGTTGATACCGATGCGGTACTCGATTTCTGTACCGCAGGTGCTTGCACCGCTGCGTGTGATCTCGTCAACGATCTGCTCCATCGACGCGCCCTCGCGCACCAGAAAGCTGCCGGCTTTCAGCTGCTGGGCCTTGTCCGAGTAATCCGCTGCCATCCGGAAAATCATTGCGTTGCTGATGGCGCCCTGATCCTCAAGATCGCGGCTGACCCGCGTCATGTTGGATCCGCTTTTGACCTGCAGACAGATAGCGGTTTCCAGCGGGCCCTCAGCCTTGTATTGCGATTGCCCCCACAGGATCAGACCGCCCATCAGAAACAGGCCGACCACCAGGATGGTCAGCGCGTTCGATGCTAAGGCCCGCCACATTTAACTGACCTTTCCGAAGATCACACTTGCATTGGTGCCGCCAAACCCGAACGAGTTCGACAACGCCACGCTGATTTCCCTTTCGCGCTTGGCGTTCGGCGCGAGGTCCAATGGCGTTTCCACTGCTGGATTGTCCAGGTTGATCGTCGGCGGCGCGACCTGGTCGCGGATGGCGAGGATCGAGAAAATCGCCTCGATCGCGCCCGCAGCACCAAGAAGGTGACCAGTTGCGGATTTGGTCGAACTCATCGTTGCGTTTGCGGCGTGCTCACCCAGCAGGCGCTCCACTGCACCCAACTCGATTGTATCCGCCATGGTCGATGTGCCATGCGCGTTGATGTAATCCAGATCCTTCGGCTCAAGTCCGGCACTGCGCAGCGCCGCTTTCATCGATCGTTCAGCCCCGTCGCCGTCCTCGCTGGGTGCGGTGATGTGATAGGCATCACCCGACATGCCATAACCCAGAACCTCAGCGTAGATCTTCGCTCCTCGTGCCTTTGCGTGTTCGTAGTCTTCAAGCACCACGATCCCGGCGCCCTCGCCCATTACAAATCCGTCCCGATCAATATCATAGGGTCGGCTGGCGGCCTTTGGATTGTCCGCATATTTGGTCGACAATGCCTTGCACGCGTTAAAACCGGCAATTCCAATTTCGCAAATGCAACCTTCGCCACCACCGGCAATCATGACATCGGCATCGCCCGAACGAATGATGCGGCTGGCATCTCCGATGGCGTGAGCACCTGTCGAGCAAGCCGTGACCACCGAGTGGTTCGGCCCCTTGAACCCAAACCGGATCGACACCTGACCCGATGCCAGGTTGATCAGCGCGCCCGGAATAAAGAACGGGGACACCCGGCGCGGACCCTTGTCGCGGATCAGGTTCGCGGTTTCGGCAATCGACCCAAGCCCGCCGATCCCGGAGCCGATCAAGACACCTGTGCGCAGACGATCCTCTTCGTCTTCGGGCAACCAACCGGCGTCCTTGCAGGCCATCTCGGCCGCAGCAATCGAATAGAGAATGAAATCCTCGATCTTGCGCTGTTCTTTCGGCGGCATCCAGTCGTCCGGGTTGAACGTCCCGTTTGTGCCATCCCCTCGGGGTACTTCGCAGGCATAGGTCGTGGTGACCCCGCTTGCCTCGGCATCAAACAGGGTGATCGGGCCCGCGCCGGATTCTCCGTCCAGCAGCCGTGACCAGGTTTCCTCGACCCCACTGGCCAAAGGAGTGACCAATCCCAGACCGGTAACAACGACTCTGCGCATGAAATGCCTCTTGCCTGCTTCCTGTTATGAGAACCGCTCATACCCCGGCCCGGGGTCCGGGGGCAAGAGCTTCGGCATAATCCATACCGGCATCATGTCGCTCAATCCACCAAAAGCGGTCCTGATTAATCGGGAAAGATCACAACAAACAAAGACCCACCCCACGTCACAATCGGACGTGAGGCAGGCTGGGTTGCTTGTGATGAAATTACTGGAACTGGGCTACCGGCTCGTGCGCAGTTTTTGCGACCGCCAATGCTTCTTCCACCGTCAGTGTCTTGCGGAACAAAGCTCGACCAACAATCGCGCCCGAGATGTTGTGGATATACGCCAAACGAGAAATATCGTCGGCCGTGCGCACCACACCGCTGGCGATGACAGGGGTACGGGACTTTTCCGCCAATCCCGAAATCAGCCCCAGCTGCGCCTCGACATCTTCCATGTCGCTGTCAATGTCCGTGACCACGATTGCCGAGAATGGCGCATCGGCGAAAGCTTCGATGAAAGCATCCGGGGTAAACGCGCTTTGGCTGCGCCACCCTTCGGTCATCACATAGCCTTGCCAAACGTCAACGGCCAGAACGATCTGATCGGGATAGAGCTTTGCCAATTCCTTGACCAGATGGGGATCAAACGCCGCCAGCGTTCCAACGACGACACGCCCTGCGCCCTTGTCGATCCAGTGTTCGATCCGCTCGCGAGTGCGCATTCCACCAGCCAACTGAACGGGCATCTCAGCCGAACGAATTATCTCTTCGATCAGTTCAACATTGGTGTCCCGCCCTTCGATCGCATCGAAATCGGTCAGGTGCATCCATTCGGCCCCTGCCGCAGACCAGCTGCGCGCAGTCTCGACCGGGTCCACGTGCCAGATCATCGGCTCGTCCAGACGGCCTTTCTCGAGGGTCACGCAGCGACCGTTCTGCAACTCCATCGTGGGGTAAATCATCATGACCCAAATCCTCCGCTGAATCATTCTGCAACTTCACGATACCATACACGCAGAGTCCGGCGTCAAATCTCATAAGATCGGCAAAGTCGAGTCATTTTGCGGCATTGCGGCAGAGGACGTGTTTCACGCCAAAGCAGGAGGGCCGTTCCGCCGAAACAGATGCACCGGAGTATTCCTATACTCGGCTTCGCGCAGCAGCTCATACCCAAGTTTCAATGCAAGGTTCTGAGATACCGTGTTTTCCGCATTGACCATCGCCACCAGAGGTCCCGGAATGACCCTATCGAACCACTCATGGGCTGCCTTCGCGGCTTCATAGCCGTATCCCTGCCCCTGGCCTTCCGGCGCCAAGACCCAACCGGCCTCCGGGAACGAGTCGAAATCCGATCCCAAACAACGATTTCCATAAAAAAAACCGGCCTGACCTATCAATGTGCGATTCGACTGAAGCACAACGCCCCACTGACCAAATCCAGTCATCTGCCAGTGCCCGGCATTGCGCAGAAAGGAATCCCACGCCTCGCCCCTTGTTCGGGGCGTGCCGCCAACATGGCGCACAACCTCGGGGTTGCTCCAGATTTCAGCGAACCGCCCGAAATCCTCGGGCCGCATCGCGCACAGCGTCAGGCGCGCCGTGTTTATCATCGGGGTGGATCTTATCATGCCCTTGCCCGCTCGAAATATGCCTCACGGGTCAGACTGCGAACCACCTGTTCCGCACGCAAGAATAAATTCTGTCAGGCCATAAAAAACGGCGCCTCCGTTGCCCGGAAGCGCCGATTTTTTCAACTCCGAAGCTCTTAGGAAGCTTCGCTGATGAATTTGACCGCGTCGCCGAAGGTCTGGATGGTTTCGGCTGCGTCATCTGGGATCTCGATGCCGAACTCTTCTTCGAAGGCCATGACCAGCTCAACAGTGTCCAGGCTGTCGGCACCCAGATCGTCGATGAAGGACGCGTTTTCCGCAACCTTGTCTTCTTCCACACCCAGGTGCTCAACAACGATCTTTTTTACGCGATCTGCGACGTCGCTCATATCTATTCCTCATTCCATTTCAGGGCGATCCGCCCGGTTCTGCCCTTGCCCGATCGGGTTGGCCTTTATGTGCCCGTTCCGGGCGTTTGGGTCCCGGATGCCCGGGAAATCAGAGAACCGGCCTATTCGACCGGTTCCTACGCATGTGCGCCGCCTATAGCACAGACAACGCCCAAGGCAAACGCTTTCGCGCCAACCCCGAATTGCGATTACAACATGGCCATACCGCCATTCACATGCAAGGTGCTTCCGGTAACATAGCCTGCCTCGGGGCTGGCCAGATACAGAACAGCCGCCGCGATTTCACCCGGTTCGCCCATGCGACCCGCGGGAACCTGCCTGAGCAATCCGGCCTTCTGATCATCGGTCAGTTTTTCGGTCATCGCTGTCGTGATAAAGCCCGGGGCCACCGCGTTCACGGTTATTCCACGCGTCGCCACCTCATGCGCCAATGCCTTGGAAAACCCGACCATACCCGCCTTTGAGGCGGCATAGTTCGCCTGACCGGGGTTGCCGATCGCACCAACCACGGACGAGATGTTCACAATCCGGCCCCAGCGTGCCTTCATCATGCCGCGGATGACGCCTTTGCACAGCTTCATGGTCGCCGTCATGTTCACATCAATCACGCTCTGCCACTCTTCATCCGACATCCGCATGAACAGGTTGTCCCGCGTGATGCCCGCGTTGTTAACCAGGATATCGACCGATCCCATTGCCTCGGCTGCCTGTTTCGGCAGCGCCTCGACAGCGTCCGGGTCGCTCAGGTTGCAAGGCAGGACGTGCGCACGCTCGCCCAACTCATCTGCAAGCGCCTGCAGCGGTTCGACCCGCGTGCCGGACAATCCAACGGTTGCGCCCGCACCGTGCAGAGCACGGGCAATATCGCCCCCTATACCGCCCGACGCACCAGTGATCAGCGCGTTCTTACCTGTCAAATCAAACATTCGGTTTCCCTCTTGTCTCGTCGTTGTTGACGCAGTCTTTAGGTTACTCTTCGACCTGAACGGCCTTTTGAACATCTTCCGGAGATCCAACCGCTTTGCCCGCAATGGCGCGGTCGATCTTTCGGATCATACCGGACAGCGCCTTGCCGGCACCGATCTCCCAAGTCTCGGTCACGCCCTGCACCGCCATATACTGAACGCTTTCACGCCACCGAACCGAACCGGTGACCTGTTCGACGAGGAGTGTGCGGATCAAGTCCGGATCAGTGACCGCTTCGGCCCGAACATTGGCAATCAGAGGAACCGCCGGCGCTTTGATCTGAACATCGGCTAAAGCCTCGGCCATCGCATCGGCGGCCGGTTGCATCAGCGCGCAGTGGAAAGGAGCGCTGACCGGAAGCATCACTGCCCGCTTCGCGCCCTTCTCTTTGGCGATTTCGGCTGCACGCTCAACAGCAGCCTTCGCGCCTGACACCACAACCTGTGTCGGATCGTTGTCGTTGGCCGCCTGGCACACTTCACCCTGCGCGGCCTCCTCGGCCACCGCGCGCACAGCGTCCAGATCCAACCCAAGAATGGCGGCCATCGCGCCCTCGCCCACCGGCACGGCACTTTGCATGGCCAGACCACGGGTCCGCAACAAACGGGCCGTATCGCCAACCGATAACGAGCCCGCAGCAGCAAGCGCCGAGTATTCTCCCAAAGAATGCCCCGCAACAAAGGCCGCATCGGTGATCGCAACACCTTCTGCCTCAAGCGCGCGCATGGCCGCCATCGAGGTTGCCATCAGCGCAGGTTGCGCGTTTTCGGTCAAGGTCAGATCTGCAATATCACCATCCCAGATCAATGTGCTCAGCTTTTCACTCAGGGCTTCGTCGACCTCATCGAAAACGGCCTGGGCGGCCGGGTATGCCTCGGCCAGAGCTTTGCCCATTCCTATGGTCTGGGCGCCTTGCCCGGGAAAAACGAACGCGCGTGTCATTGTTGCCTCTTGGATGTCGTCAGGTTGCGGCGGGGTGTAAACTGACTGACCGTCTGGCACAAGCGTTGCCTGCTTTCTGCATTCGGGCACCATTGCTGTGCGTTCTCTCATACTTGTGTCAATTCCCGCCAGCTTTACGTTGAGCGCAACCACCGAATCCCGGAGCGTTCAATCCATGGCATCGACCAATTCCTTTTCCAGTTACGGCAGCGTAACTAAGACCTTTCACTGGCTGACGGCCTTGTTGATCTTCACCGCGCTTCCGCTGGGTTTTGTCGCCGAAAACCTGGCACATGCGGTATTTGACCCGGCCGTTCCGACAACCGAGGACGACATCACCCGGGCGGCACGCCTGTTCTCGGTACATAAAACCGTCGGTGTTTCGGTTTTTTTTGTCGCGTTGGCCCGAATCCTCTGGGCAGTAACGCAAACAAAACCCGGTCTTCTGAATGCCGAGAACAAGCCTGAGGCCTTCGCCGCCGAAACGGTGCACTGGTTGCTTTATGCCTCGCTCGTTCTGGTGCCGCTGACGGGATGGATTCACCACGCCTCGGCCGAGGGGTTTGCGCCCATCCTTTGGCCAATCGGACAAAACCTGCCCTTCATTCCCAAGTCGGCGGCCCTGTCAGAGTTTGTTGCCGACCTGCACTGGCTGTTCATCTGGGTGCTGCTTGGCGCACTGGCCCTGCACATTCTCGGCGCGTTGAAGCATCATGTCGTCGACAAGGACAGCACTCTCAGTCGGATGCTGCCGGGCCGCGCCGACGCACCTGAACCGCCTCAGCAGGAACACTCCGCCCTTCCCGTTATGGCTGCATTGGTTGTCTGGATCGCGGTTCTGGTCGGCGGCTGGTTTGCGGGCGTTTTCACTCACCATTCTGATGCAGACACCGACACGGCCGAACTGACCGAGGTTCAGTCTGAGTGGCAGGTTCAGGACGGTACCCTGTCGATCACAATCACACAGCTTGGAAGCCCGGTGACCGGCACATTTGCCGACTGGACAGCAGCCATCGCTTTTGAAGAACCCACTGAGCCAGGCCTCGCAGGCTCGGCCAATGTCACCATTGCGATTGGCTCTCTGAGCCTGGGCACGGTCTCGGATCAGGCCAAAGGCGCAGACTTCTTTGATGCCTCCAGCTTTCCGACCGCCACTTTCAAGGCCGACCTGTACAAAACGGATTCAGGATTCGAGGCCCGCGGGCCGCTGACCATCCGTGACCAAACGCTGGATATCATCTTGCCATTCACACTGGACATTCAGGGCGACACAGCTGGCGTGACCGGGGTCGTTGACCTTAACCGCCTCGATTTCAATGTCGGTGAATCTCAACCGACCGAAGAGTCGCTGGGTTTTGGGGTTGCCGTCTCAATCGAACTGACAGCAACCCGTGCAGAATAAAGAAAACCGCCGGGGCTGACGGCTCCGGCGGTTTCCATTTCGGGGGCTCGGCTCCAAGTTACTCGGCCTTCTGCGCCTCGATCGAAATTTTGACCTCAACCTCGTCGCTGACAAATGGTGCGAATTGGCCGAGATCAAAATCGCTGCGTATCAGAGTGGTGGTGGCATCAAAACCGGCCCAGGGTTTGTTGGCCATCGGGTGATTACCCACCTGGTTCAGCTTGGCATCCAGAACGACCGACTTGGTCACACCGTTCATGGTCAGATCGCCGGTGATATTCGCTGTGTTTTCACCAGTGACCTCGATCCCGGTCGACGTGAAAGTAACAAGGTCGCCCTCGGCTGCACCAAAAAAGTCGTCGGTCATAAAGTGATCTTCGCGCGGCTTCCAACCGGTGATCATTTCGACAACAGGCAGGGAAACGCTCACGCTCGACTCGGCCGGATTTTTCTGGTCGAACATGATTTCGCCTTCAAAGCCCGAGAACATGCCGGTCGTGGTGGAATACCCAAGGTGGTTGTATGAGAATACGACCTGGCTGTGGCTGGGATCCAGAATGTACTTCTCGGCACTTTTGTCATCGACAGCAAACGCCGAAGTCGCCGATACGGCCAGAGCAGCAGCAAGAAGGGTGGATTTCATAACAATCTCCGCAATTTTGTGAATGCAAACCGAACGGGTTGCTCGCCAAAGTAAATGTGCCGCCCAAGGGCGGCACACAAGGTCAATAGATTCACAATTTCTGTTCCTTTTTGAACAGATCGGAATTTACGCGAAAATCGGAACGTTTTGGCTCAACTGCCCTTTCAGCGCCCGGCTGACATCCGCCGATTCCAGCGGCAGCTTCATCAGCAGGCTACCGTCCACGTCGAACAGTTCCACCTGACCTTCGTCAAACCGCGCACCTCCCAGCGAGTCATAGCTGCGGCGCAGCACGGTTTGGGGGCGTCCGTTTTCATTCTTCTGCAAAATGCGCACTTCGCGACGGATCGGATCGAAATAGGCATCCGGGCGGGCGTCCAGAATTTCGATGGTCAACAGGCTGACACCTGCGATCAGGAACATAAGTGATGCAGCCAGTTTGATCGGCCAAACGTCGGTTCCCATAACCGATCCGGGCATCAACCACATTGAAAAGGCCGATACGATCATAAAGGCGCCAATGACACGGAAAAGGATCATCCGTGCTTTCCAGTTCGGCGCAAATGTGATCAGAACGGGTACGGATTTGTCAAAAGCGGCGCCGGTCGCGGCTTGCTTGATGGTATTCGTATTCGTCACGGCCATTTGTCTCGCCCTGTCTTTAGTTCCGGTGGTCCGGGTGCTCCCGGCTTAATGAACAACCTCGGGTCGAAAAGCGTCAGGAATTGGGCGGTGCAATGGAAATAGGGCGACTTCACAATGGCATATGTGGCAGGGCTTGCCCCTCGCGCGGAAACGTGTATATGGGGCCATCCTTCGCAATACACATGAATCGCGCAGCCTCTCGTGGCAGGGTCGCGAAGGATCGGACAGCCCCGCCTTTGAAATGCGCCTTGATATAAACAGGAGTGAACATGCCACTGTATGAGCATGTAATGATCGCGCGTCAGGACCTGTCCAACGCGCAGGCCGAAAGCCTGATCGAACACTTTGGCACCGTGCTGTCCGACAATGGCGGCAACCTCGTCGACAGCGAGTACTGGGGTGTCAAGACGATGGCCTACAAGATCAACAAGAACCGCAAAGGTCACTACGCGTTTCTGAAAACCGACGCCCCTTCGGGTGCGGTTCAGGAGATGGAGCGCCTGATGCGTCTGCACGAAGATGTCATGCGCGTTCTGACCATCAAGGTCGACGGTCACGAAGACGGCCCGTCGGTTCAGATGCAGAAACGTGACGACCGTGGCGACCGCCGCGAGCGTCGTTGATCAACGCCTGAGATAAGGACATAAACCATGGCCGCAAAACCATTTTTCCGCCGCCGCAAGGTCTGCCCGTTCTCGGGTGAGAACGCGCCGAAAATCGACTACAAGGACACCCGTCTGCTGCAGCGCTACATCTCTGAGCGCGGCAAGATCGTTCCTTCGCGCATCACCGCCGTTTCGGCGAAAAAGCAGCGTGAACTGGCCCGTGCTATCAAGCGCGCGCGTTTCCTCGCCCTGCTGCCCTACGCCGTGAAGTAAGGAGAGACTGACATGCAAGTTATCCTTCTGGAACGTGTTGCGAAACTGGGTCAGATGGGCGACGTCGTTGACGTCAAGCCCGGCTTTGCCCGCAACTTCCTGCTGCCCCAAGGCAAAGCGCTGAGCGCGTCCGAGGCCAACATTGCCTCGTTCGAAGCCCAGAAAGCGCAGCTTGAGGCCCGCAACCTGGAAACCAAGAAAGAAGCTGAAGCACTGGCTGAAAAGCTGGACGGCCAGCAGTTCATCGTGATTCGTTCGGCGTCCGATGCTGGTGCTCTGTACGGCTCGGTCACTCCGCGTGACGCTGCAGACGCCGCGACCGAGGCCGGCTTCACCGTCGACAAGAAGCAGATCGCTCTGGTCGCGCCGATCAAGGAGCTGGGCCTGCATTCGGTAGCAGTTAACCTGCACCCCGAAGTCGAAGTCGAAATCAAGATGAACGTCGCCCGTTCGGAAGAAGAAGCCGAACTGCAGGCATCTGGTAAATCGATTCAGGAACTGGCAGCTGAAGAAGAAGCCGCCGCTGAATTCGAGATCGCCGAACTGTTCGACGACATCGGTTCGGCCGCTTCGGAAGACGAAGAGCTGGTAACCGAAGAAGCTCCGGCCGAAGAAGACGAAGCAAAATCCTGATCGGGCTGCCATCGAGAAAATTTGGGGCCGCGCTGTTTCAGCGCGGCCTTATTTTTTGCACGTTTTGCGCGCAAGTTTCTGCCTGATCAACGCCTTTAGCTTGCGGCCCGGTCCTGCCCGCCTAATATCGCCGCAATGTCCGGGAGAGTTTTAATGACAAATACCTTTCGCCGCAGTCTGCTAACCTTTCTGTTGCTGGCACCTCTTGCCGCCTGCGGCGGACCCAACACGGCAGACCGCGCTGATACATTCAATCCACCGCTTTATCCAAACGAAACACCCGAATTGCGGGCCTCGATCAACAAATGGGCGGATGAATACGACATTCCACGCGAATTGGTTCACAAGCTTGCAATCCGGGAAAGTACGCACCGACCCTGGGCTGTAAACCGCCCCTATTATGGGTTGCTGCAAATCCTCCCGGCAACCGCTCGTTCCATGGGATACAAGGGCAATGCCCAAGGGCTGCTGGACGCCGACACCAACCTGGAATTCGCCGGAAAGTACCTGCGCGGCGCCTGGCTGCTGTCCGACGGCGACCAACAGCGCGCCATTTTCCTGTATGCCAAGGGCTATTATCCCGAGGCCAAGAAACGCGGAATGCTGGTAGAAACCGGTCTGGTCCCGGCTGCCGAATAAGCTTGAAAAACGCGCAAAACCTACCAAAGGTGCACGCATATCAAGGTTGATCAATACCGGTTTTCCGTAGCTCCAGCCGGGTATCCACTGAACGCCGCACCAAAAACTTAATAAAAACGTGCAATTAGAGAGCATGTTTCTCTAAAAGGCAGACATTTACCACATCTTCTTGTCATATACCTGAAAATATGGTGTTTTAAACAGCGCTAGGAGGGTGGGAGAATTTTGCCTGGCGTAATTGGGGTCGCCCGTACCGTCGGGTTTAGGTAGTTAACCTTATGGAAATTGTAGATCTCAGCACCCTTCCCCAAGAGGATACTCATTACGATGAGTTCCTTAAGCAGGTCTGCGACAAATTCGAGATGGATCATGCCGCATATGCGGGCATGAACCCGGCTGCCGGCACCATACATGGGCATGTGACCTATGGGGACGACTGGAAAGTCCATTACCAGGAACAGGGCCTGCACCTGATCGATCCGACATTGCACATGAGCCAGCGCAGCATTGCTCCGGTGGACTGGAGCCGGCTGGAACGTAGCAAGAATTTTCAACGGGTATTCCGGGACGCTCATGACTTCGGGATTCCGGATCAGGGCATTACCATTCCGGTTCGCGGCCCCTATGGCGATATCGGATTGCTGAGCGCAACACGCGATTGCAGCCGCGATGAATGGAAAAAACTCGTCCCCAACGTTATCAGCGATCTGCAGTCGCTGGCTGTGCATATTCATGACAACGTCATGACATCCGACGCCCTCAGCCGGATGCTGTACCACCCCACTCTGTCAAGCAGAGAGCTGGAGATACTTCAGTGGGCCGCAGCCGGAAAATCGCAGCAGGATATCGGAGACATTTTGTCCATTTCGCACCGCACGGTTGAGGTGCATTTGCGGTCCGCGCGCGAGAAACTGAACGCGCTGACAACGCCACAGGCGGTCGGACGGGCAATTGGAATCGGGTTAATTTACCCTGGCTAAAGCCAAATTCGAAAATTTTTGGGCTTGAAATGGCCGAGATTACGGGAAACCCCCAATAGATTCGCTGTGGGAAACCGGTAACGTTACTGTCACCGACATACCACTCGAAGGGGGATGATATGATCTTAGTAGTTGACGGGCTGAACAGACATCTGTTCAGCGAGGTTCTCGACGACATGTTCGAACTGAGGGCCAGGGTTTTCGGGGGACGTCTCGGTTGGGACGTTAACATCGAAGATGGCAAGGAAATCGATCAGTTCGATCACCTGGATCCTGCTTATGTGATCGGCCTCGACGACGGGGGGAATGTCGTCGCTGCCGTGCGTGCACTCCAGACCACAGGTCCGCACATGCTGTCAGATGTATTCTCGGCTATTCTGTGCGGCGAGGCACCGATCCGCAGCGCCACGATGTGGGAATCCACACGGTTCTGCGTCGACACGCAGCGTCTGACACGCGGTAAAGAAAAGAACTCGGTGTCCTATGCCACCTGCGAACTGATGATCGGCTCGCTTGAATACGCTCGCAGCGCGGGTATTAAGGATATTATTACCGTGATTGATCCGGTTATGGATCGCGTTCTCAAACGGTCGAACTGCGCGCCTTACGACTATGTCGGAAAGACTGTGCCAATGGGCAAGGTCCCGGCGCTGGCAGCGTTGCTGGATTGCACGGAAGAGCGCATCTCGAACATTCGCGAGTTTGCCGGCATCCACGAGGATGTGTTCATCGATGAAGAAAACGCGCTGGCAATGTTCGAAGCCAAAAAGGCCGCGGAAAAAAGCCCAGCCAATCGCGACCATAAGCCACTGACCGAACTTGAGAAATACTTCGTGGAGCAGATGAGCGCTGCCCAGACCGAAGCCGAAAAGGAGGCGGTTCTCAAGTTGATCGAGGAACTTACGGACAGATTCACGCCAGAGCAAAGGTCCGCTCTGCTCGGAACCCCCCGTGCTTTTGCTAATGAGGCCTGACCCCCTCACCTCATGAGTTCAAAAGCCACCCATGCGGAGCCGTCCAAGGTCAGACGGCTCCGCTTTTATTTTGCCCCTTTGGGAGAAAGGGAAAATTGGGTTATTCCACTTCCAGCGCTTCAACGGCCTTTTGCAGATCGTCTTTGCTGACTTCTTTGTCAGTCACCTGCGCCAGTTCGAAGACATAATCGACAACCTTGTCTTCGAAGATCGGTGCGCGCAATTGCTGCTGCATCTGAGCGTTCTGCTGCACGAATTCGAAGAACTGACGCTCCTGGCCCGGGTACTGACGCGCCTGATTCATGATCGCCTGAGTCATTTCGGAATCGGTGACTTCAACTTCGGCCTTCTGGCCCAGCTCGGCCAGCAGCAGGCCCAGACGCACACGACGCTCGGCCAGTTTGGTGTGCTCTTCGGTCGGTTCGATCGGGTCGTGATCGTGGCCTTCAACCTCGGGGTTTTCTTCATGCCACAGCTGATGCGCGATTTGCTTTGCCTCAGCGTCGACCAGCGATGGCGGCAGGTCGAAGGACACTTTCTCGTCCAGCGCATCCAGCAAGGCACGCTTCATGACAGCACGTGCGGCGCCGGCATATTCGGCTTCCAGACGCTCTGAGATCTGACTTTTCAGAGCGGCCAGGTCCTCTGCGCCGAATTTCGTGGCCAGTTCGTCATCGATTTCGGCGGCAACCGGTTCCTTCACCTCCTTGATGGTGCAGGTGAACACAGCGTCTTTGCCGGCCAGGTGCTCGGCACCGTATTCGGCAGGGAAAGTAACGTTGACGTCTTTCACTTCTTCAGCTTTGACGCCGACCAGCTGCTCTTCGAAGCCGGGGATGAAGCTGTTCGAACCCAGAACCAGCGGATAATCTTCGGCCGATCCGCCCTCGAACTCTTCGCCGTCGACCGAACCTACAAAGTCGAACACAATCTGGTCGCCATCCTTGGCTTTCGAGCCTTTGCGGCGCGCTTTGAAGTTTTGTGCGGTTTCCGCCAGATTGTTCAGCGCCTCTTCAACGGCAGCGTCATCGGCTTTGACAACCAGCTTCTCCAGCTCGAGCGATTTCAGGTCAACTTCAGGGATTTCAGGCAGCGCTTCATAGGACATCGCGACCTCGACATCGTCGCCTTCTTTCCAGTCCTCGTTGGTCATCTTGACCTCAGGCTGCAGCGCGGGGCGTTCGCCGCTGTCCTCGAAGTGCTGGTTCATCGCGCCGTCGATGGATTCCTGCATCGCTTCGCCCAGCAGGCGCTGGCCAAACTGCTTCTTCAGCAGTGCCATCGGCACCTTGCCCTTGCGGAAACCCTTCATTTCGATTTCAGGCTGCGCTTCAGTCAGTTTCTCGTTGACCTTGTCGTCCAGCTCGGCTGCGGTCACAACAATGTTGTAGCCGCGTTTCAGACCTTCGTTCAGCGTCTCGGTTACCTGCATTATGGTAGTCCCCATAGGATTCGGGGCGCGCAAAAAGGGCGCGCCGGGCAAATTTGACGCCTTCTATTTGCCCAGCCGCCCGCGTGCAAGAGGCAAAGGTCTAATGAGCCTTCATTTGCCGTCTTATCGGACAAAAAAACGCCCCGGATGAAACCGGGGCGCGTCCAGTTGACAGGGAAACAACGTCAGAACTTCCAGAGTGCCCCCAGCACCCAGGCCTCGTTTTTGTCGAACGAGGACGTGCTGTCTTCAAAGTCATGCACGCGGTACTTGAGATAGGCTTCGGTATTGATGCTCTTGATTTCCTGAATGACGGCAATACCCCATGCGCTGGTCGAGGAACCGGTGCTGTTGAAATCCGCACCATCATAGTAGTCGAAACCGAAGCCGGTTTTACCCCAAGCTATCAGGTTGTCTTCCTCGTAGCCTATCTTGCCGTAGAAATAATTCGGATCGCTTGCTCCGGCTCGCTCATCATCGCGGTTACCTGCAGCGACCGTGAAACTCAGGCCACTTTTCAATAGAACCGACGCCGACCCGATCACATCCTTTCGGTTGCCCGAGTTGTCGGCACGGTCGCGCACCGCATAGGCCAGGCCACCCTTGACCAAGGCTCCGTTTGCAAGCGTTCTGTCATAGTACAGCGCCGCGTCATAGTAGTCATCGTCGTCGCTTGAGGACAGAATGTTCTGGCCGTACGCAATTGCTGCCGTGAAGCCGCCACCGAATTCAGGCGTGTCATACCGAACCCGCCCTCTGCGAGAGCCATCGAAATCGTCGCTGCTGTCGCCAACTGTAATGTTGCTCAGCATGCCGTTCACATTTCGATAGAAAAAGCCCGAGTTTTCATCATTGGTAAACGCATAGAGCGCCGTACCGACATAAGAGGCATCAACTTCAGCCGCACCGTCCGAGGCCATACTGCCCTGCCCGGCTGAAACTTTACCCCAGTCCTCGTTTCCAAGGGCAAAATCCACGTGGCGGATATCTTCGCGCGTCCAGCCACTGAAATTCGTGCCGAGCTGGCTCCATTCACTGGAATTTGGCAGACCCAACCCGGTTTCGAAACGAAATGTAAATTCGTTGCTGCCATATGGTTGCAACAGGCGCAGCCCGACCCGGCTGTTCGACAGATTATGGTCCAGAACCCGTGTCTCGGTCTGCTGCCCGTCATCCACCGAGATCAGGGCCGGGTGCAACTGACCGTATAACAGCACATAGCCACCGCTGTTGTTGTCATACTTCAGCTCGGCGGCTGCGGGAATTGCCGTCGTCGCGGCCAGAATCGCCGCGATGGAAGTTCGCTTTAAACTCACTGTCATGTCGTCCACCATGAATGGTTCGGGTTGTTACATACTGCCAGATGATCACAAAAATTTGTGTTTCCAGAGATGGCCCATTCAAGTTCTGCCTTCATTGCTTTTCAGCCACAGCCCTCTCAAAAAACCGTGGCGATTATTTCTCATTATCAATGCTTTAAAGCTTAGGTACGATGAAACCGATGCCAAGCCCAAGGAAATTCTGACGCCGAGCTCTGCGTCTTGCAAACACCCGCCATGCATGTGCCGGGACACAGCGGCGAAAGCTTGCCACTTTTTGCAGCCTTCGGCCATTTATCGCCGATCATTACTAGATATCAAGTTCTCTGAATATGGCAGGAAGCTGCTCGGGCAGGTCTTCCGCAATCAGACCCGGGCCAAACGTTAGTGCGCATTCAACGTGCAGCCAGGCAGCCGTTTCAGCGGCTTGCATGGGTTCAAATCCCCGCGCCAGCAACCCGGTGATAAATCCGGCCAGAACGTCGCCGGAACCCGCTGTCGCAAGCCACGGTGCAGAACGCTCGTAATGGGCCGAATTGATCGCACACCGCCCGTCGGGCGCGGCTATCACCGTGTCGGGCCCCTTGAACAGAACCACACACCCAGCCCGTTCTGCCGCCTCGCGGGTTGCGTCCACCTTGGAATAGGCCGGGCCTTTGTCCGGAACTGCGGACAGTTTTCGGGCGATATCGGGAAAAAGCCGTGCAAACTCGCCGGCATGTGGCGTGAGGACACAGTCCTCATGCAAAAGGTCGAACAAAGCTTCAGGATCATCTTCAAAAGCAGACAAGGCGTCGGCATCGAGCACAGTGCCACGGCCAGCCGCAAGTGCCGCAGGGACCAAAGCCGACGCGCGCTCCATGCCGAGCCCCGGTCCCAGACACAGCGCATTCAACCGTTCATCCTGCAAAACGCCGGACAAGGCTTCCGCATCCTCAATCCGGCGCAGCATGATCGCCGTAATCTGGCTCGCCACCTCCAACTGCGCCGAAGGAGGCACTCCAAGTGTTACCAACCCCGCCCCCGTCCGCAGAGCCCCACGCGCCGCCAACCGCGCCGCACCTGTTGCACCCGGCCCACCCGAAAGCACCAATACGTGCCCGTGCGCGTATTTGTGACCTGTCCGGCCTTTCTCCAGCCAGCTGCGTAACGGTTGCCCCACCAAGGTCACGACATCACCATTGTCACCATCGGATTTCAGCCCGATATCTTTGACAACCAGCCTGCCGCAATACACGTGTGCCTCGTCAAGCGTGTGTCCGGTTTTCCTCGAATGGAACGTCACGGTGAGTGCCGATCTGGCACAGCGCCGCCCATGTTCCGGAAAAACGCCACCCAGAACCTTACCTGAATCCGAACACAGCCCCGACGGCATATCTATCGCAACTGTACGCGGCGGCACTATCTCCGTACCGGCCCCGCTGTCGCGCATATCCCATGCGGTTTCGGCATCATCATGCGCCCAGAGGACCTCACATAATGCAGGATCATCCACCGGCCGTGTAAGACCCGTGCCGAACAGCGCATCAACCTGAAGGTCCGGATGCGGTATTCTGGCTTCAGCCAGATTGTTGACATCGACGACGCGGCCCCGCCACCGTTCGAAATTCGTCCTGGCATCCGGGGGTAATTTCGAAGGATCACCATGCAGAAGAACTTCTACATCCCATCCCATGTCATGCAGCAGTCGCGCAACGACAAAGCCGTCTCCACCGTTGTTGCCCGGCCCGCACAGCACGACACCCTGCAACGGCTGGTCTTCATCTTTTCCCAAATACTCCGGGGAGCGCGAGGGGCTGGCCCCTCGCCTTTTCAGCTCCGGCCACTCTTCGAAAATAGCCTCGACAACGCCACGACCGGCGCGTTCCATCAGCTCCAGACCAGTCACCTCACCGGACTCAATCGCCGCCTGTTCTAACGCCCGCATCTGTGCCGCTGTCAGCAATTCCGTCATCTCAAACCCCTGCGAGATTCAATTTCGATTACTTTTTGTGCAACACGGCTAAAAAATAACCCACCACCTGATTTCAGTGCATAGGATTGCGGCCAAATCCGCAATCACATTGCCGCACGATCTTAGACGTGATCAGTGCGGTCGTGACAACCATGTGAGGTGAGCCGGGATGAAAAAGATCGAAGCGATCATCAAGCCGTTCAAACTGGACGAAGTGAAAGAGGCATTGCAGGACGTCGGCATCCAAGGCCTCAGCGTGATCGAGGTAAAAGGGTTCGGCCGTCAAAAGGGCCACACCGAACTGTATCGCGGTGCGGAATACGTTGTCGACTTTCTGCCCAAGGTAAAGGTCGAAGTCGTTCTGGACGACGATCAGGTCGATGCAGCAATCGACGCCATCGTCTCGGCCGCAAAAACTGACAAGATCGGCGACGGCAAGATCTTCGTCTCGCCCGTTGAACAAGCCATTCGCATCCGTACCGGTGAGACCGGTTCGGAAGCACTGTAACAAGACCAATCTTCAAATCAGAGGAAACAAGAGTATGAGCAAGGACGCAGTTCTTCAGCTGATCAAGGACGAAGGCGCCGAATACGTCGATGTTCGCTTTACCGACCCGCGCGGCAAGTTGCAGCACGTGACCCTGATGGCCGACCAGGTTGACGAGGACTTCCTGGAAGAAGGCTTTATGTTCGACGGTTCGTCCATTGCGGGCTGGAAGTCGATCGAAGCATCGGACATGAAGCTGATGGTCGACACCGACAGCGCCTATGTCGATCCGTTCTACGCCGAAAAAACCATCTGCGTACATTGCTCGGTTGTCGAGCCCGACACTGGCGAAGCTTATGAGCGTGATCCGCGCGGCACCGCTCAGAAAGCCGAAGCATACCTGAAGGCATCAGGCATTGGCGATGCAGCATTCTTCGGTCCCGAAGCTGAATTCTTCCTGTTCGACGACGTTCGTTTCTCGAACACTATCAACAAAGTATCGTACGAAGTTGATGCAACCGACGCATCGTGGAACACCGACACCGAGTACGAGATGGGCAACATGGGCCATCGTCCGGGCGTCAAGGGTGGTTACTTCCCGGTCAACCCGATTGACGAAGCACAGGACCTGCGTTCTGAAATGCTGTCGACCATGAAGCGTCTGGGCATGAAGGTCGACAAGCACCACCACGAGGTTGCGTCCTGCCAGCACGAACTGGGCCTGATCTTCGACAGCCTGACCAAGCAGGCCGACGAACTGCAGAAATACAAGTACGTCATCCACAACGTTGCGCACGCCTACGGCAAATCGGCTACGTTCATGCCGAAACCGATTGCAGGTGACAACGGCACCGGCATGCACGTGAACATGTCGATCTGGAAAGACGGCAAACCGCTCTTCGCGGGCGACAAGTATGCTGACCTGTCGGACGAAGCCCTGTGGTTCATCGGTGGTGTTCTCAAGCACGCCAAAACCCTGAACGCCTTCACCAACCCGTCGACCAACAGCTACAAACGCCTGATCCCGGGTTTTGAAGCCCCTGTTCTGCGCGCCTATTCGGCCCGAAACCGTTCGGGTTGTGTCCGTATTCCGTGGACCGAAAGCCCGAAAGCCAAGCGCGTCGAGGCTCGCTTCCCCGATCCGGCCGCAAACCCCTACCTGGCGTTTGCCGCGTTGTTGATGGCCGGTCTGGACGGCATCAAGAACAAGATCGATCCGGGCGAAGCCATGGACAAGAACCTGTACGATCTGCCTGCCGAAGAACTGGCTGATATCCCGACCGTTTGCGGCAGCCTGCGTGAGGCTCTGGAAGCTCTGGCATCGGATCACGACTTCCTGCTGCAGGGCGACGTGTTCACCAAGGACCAGATCGACGGCTACATCGCACTGAAGATGGAAGAGGTCGAAACCTACGAGCACACCCCGCACCCGGTTGAGTACGGCATGTACTACAGCTGCTAAGCACAAGGTTAGCGGAAAAACGGAAGGGCGCCATTTGGGCGCCCTTTTGTTATTCCAGGGCTGACACCGTCAAGCACCTTGACTGGCGCGCGAGAACGTAACAGCTTTTCCGCATTGAACAGTTTATTTGCCCGAGGAAAAAGCAATGCGTCTGATGCTGAAATTCACGATCCCGGTTGAAAAAGGCAATCAGGCTGAAAGGGACGGCACCTTGGGGCAGGCAATTGACGCACTGGTGAAAGAGGTCAATGCCGAAGCGGCCTATTTTGCGCTTGAGCACGGGAAACGCATGGGCATCGTGGTATTTGAAGAAAGCGATCAGGCCCGCATGCCAGTCATCAACGAGCCATTGTTCGCTGCTTTGAACGCGTCAATCGAGATTCAACCCGTGTTGACTGCGGAAGACCTGCAGCGCGGATTATAGGCTGTCTTTGAATTGCCTGGGCCAGTGTTCTTTCATCACACCAAATGCACCAACCCGACGGGAGTTTTCTGCTTCCACAGGATAAAACGCATGTCGCGCCTCGCTTTGCTACTTGTTGCTGCTCTCACCCTGCCCATTGCGGCCTTGGCCGCACCATGCGGGAATACAGGCAACGGGTTTGAAGAGTGGAAGAAGGACTTCTCCAAACAGGCTCGCAAGGCCGGCGTCAAGAAAAAGGGTTTGCAAGCTCTGGCGCAAGCTCAGTACGCCACCCGCACGATCGCGGCGGATCGCAATCAGAAAAGTTTCAGATATTCGCTGGACAAGTTCATGCAGGTGCGCGGCGCCAACACGATCGTGGCCCAGGGGCGCAAGAGAAAGGCCGCCAATCCACAATTCTACGCCGCGCTGGAACGCCAGTACGGCGTTCCGGCCGGTGTTCTGATCGCCATTCACGGAATGGAAACAGGCTTTGGTAACTTCATGGGCGACAGCCAGATTGTTTCAGCAATCACGACATTGGCCTACGATTGTCGCCGATCCGAGTTCTTTATTCCCCATGCAATTGGGGCACTGAAACTGGTCGATGCAGGCAGCATCACAGTGGCAACAAAGGGGGCAAAACATGGCGAACTGGGCCACACTCAGTTCCTGCCCGGCAATGCGCTAAAGTATGGTGTGGACGCCACCGGTGACAGGCGCGTGGATTTCTACAATATGACCGACGCATTGGCCTCGACCGCGAATTTCCTGCGAAAGAAAGGGTGGAAACCGGGTCGGGGCTACCAACCCGGGCAACCGAATTTCGAGGTGATAAAACAGTGGAACGCCGCAACTGTTTATCAACAGTCCATTGCCATTATGGCACTACGAATCGACAACTAGACCGATCCGGTTTCGGTCACAGCCTGCCCCAGTTTTAGCCACATTGCTGCCACAGTAATCACAGGAAGCCTTAATTCCTTTGGTTTCCAAGGCGTAATCAATGTTGCCGAATTTTGATTTTTTTCCATTTTCGTCAAATTCTCCCCCTTATCGCTGGATAACATCTTGTTTCAGAAAGAACGCGACAAAGGAAAATGCTGTGACTGCAAAGCACAGATACCATGGTGGCCTTCAGTTCAGCGGCGACGCTGACAAAGCGCTGGAGCGGTTCAGCGATATCGTTGCAACCACGCTGGAAGACTACGGCCATCTGGTTGAACGCAAAGCGTTGCTCAGCGCAACCGAGGCCAGCATCGTCTCAAGCCAATATCTGGTGCGCCTTGCGCTCGAGACTCAGGGTTCTGACGAAACCGACCGTTACGAGCGGATGGACCGGGCTGCCGGCCTCAAGACCCTGACGCGTTCCGCCCCCTCGATTCCCCGCAATCGTCTTTCCCTTACGATATCTCCGGTGTCGGACCTGCTGGATGATACCGAGATATCCGAGATGATGCTGGTTGTGACGCTCTATCGGATGGTCGATATCTGCTCGACCCAGCGGATCGAATGGCTGTCGCCCAATACTGTTCTTACCGTCGAACAGTTTCTCGGCGCTTTCGATTCCTTCAGCCCCCGCAAGCCCCGAGACCGCAGGCAAATATTCAATTCGGTCAGCGGACAGTTTGCTGGCATCAAACTGCCGGAATCCGTTGCAGACGTCGTAGATCCGGTTAAGCCTAAACCGCGTCCGATCAAGCTGACGGACGATCAGCTGCTGAGTATCGCGTTTCGAACTGAACCCGAACCGCCACTGCGGTTGGAAGACCCTGTCTCTGCGCAGGACGACGTTGAGCGCCCCAGCGATATTTTGCGTTTGACCAGCTGGGGAATGACGGGTGCAGTGGCCAGCATTTCGGCCCCCATTGCGATCTCAATGGCGGCAGTGAACCTGATCCGCGGCGAGGATTTCCGTCTCAACACACAAGTTCTGGCGCTGACCACAGCCATCTTCGGCCTCAACACCAGCGGTGCGATTGCTGGCGTTGTAAACGCGATCAGCATGTAAAGAAATTACCAAGACCCTCCTAGGAGGCCCCGCCATCAGGCGGGGTTTTCCATTTTTACCAATTGTTCAGCGGGCAAAACATAGGTGTGGATCGAAAACACAACGGCCTGTGTCTGCGGCAACCGCAATAGAGTTTGCCGTTCGCTGCGCAGGTAACGGGCTGATCCCCGATCCCGGATTTTGCGCGGATCCTCGGCGCGGCGAGGCTGAAATAGCTCAGCGTCCTGATACCAAAGCGCGTTGAACCGCCACAACGGACGACCGGGCTGAATGCCATCGAACATTCGCTGAACCCGACGGGCGATATTGGCGTCATAACTTTCGACGGGCTGGTGAATTCCAATCAACGGCCGCATGAATTTCTCGGACAGACGCCAACTGGCGGGAAAGCACAGTATGGCTCCGGTCAGAACATGTTCATCGCCCTGCTTTTGCAGAATGCAGAAATCCTCTTGCACCAGTTGGCACAGGGTCTCCAGCGGATTGTCCCGATCAATGAAAACGGTAACTCCGTCCGCGCGAGTGGCCCGCTCCGAGGCACCCGGATAGGCGTGCAGCAGAACGGTTTCCAGCAGCTCCTGAGCCGCTGGTTTTGCGGATAGGTCCAAGGCCAGAACTTCGTCGCGGCGCGTTTCCAGCAAGGATTCGCGGAGTTTCATCTGTGCCGCAAAAGCCTCGTCCCGGTGCAGCCAGGTTGCCATAGTTGCAGGCTGAATACCGGGCAACTTTTGTTCAACAAGCGGATCGTAAGGGATTTGGGTCTGTAGAATGGTCTTCATGAGACTGGTCTATCATTCAATCTGTTACCTGTCGGTCTAAAAGCGACTCCCGCCTCGTCGCAAAACACCGCGACGGCAATTCCGTGTTTCTTCACCCTCGGGCCAACAGGTAAGGAGGCGCGCCATGAACCGGCACTACAGGGATACCCGCAAGATTGACCCGACCCGGGGGTCTGTGCTTGGCGACGGTACACCGAACGATAACGACCGGATCGAGATCGGGCCGACTCAACTGGCCTTCTCGGAATGGGCTGCTGCGGGCCTGACATTACCGAACCTCGAAAACATGCGCGAGCATCGCTGGAAACGGTTGACCCAGGGGATTGTTGATCGGGGGTATGGCGGGCTGCTGATGTTCGACCCGCTGAACATCCGTTATGCCACCGACAGCACCAACATGCAGCTTTGGAATACACACAACCCCTTCCGGGCTGTGCTGCTGTGTGCCGACGGATACATGGTGATCTGGGATTACAAGAACTCGCCCTTCCTGTCCAAGTTCAACCCACTGGTGCGCGAACAACGCTCGGGCGCAGACCTGTTTTACTTCGACCGCGGGGACAAGGTGGATGTCGCAGCAGATGTCTTCTCGAACGAGGTGCGCGTCCTGATCGACGAGCACGGCGGCGGTAACAAGCGTCTGGGCGTGGACAAGATCATGCTGCATGGCCTGCGTGCGCTCGAGGCGCAGGGCTTCGAAATCATGGAAGGCGAAGAGCTGACCGAAAAGACCCGCGCCATCAAAGGCCCGGATGAAATTTTGGCCATGCGATGCGCAAGCCACGCTTGCGAAACGGCTGTGGCAGAGATGGAGAAGTTTGCCCGCACCAATGTAGGGAACGGCAAAACCTCCGAGGACGACATCTGGGCGGTTCTTCACGCCGAGAATATTCGCCGTGGTGGTGAATGGATCGAAACCCGTCTTCTGGCCTCGGGCCAGCGTACGAACCCATGGTTTCAGGAATGCGGCCCGCGGATCACGCAACAGAATGAGATCATTGCTTTTGATACCGACCTGATTGGCTCGTACGGCATCTGTATCGACATCTCTCGCACATGGTGGATCGGCGACCAAAAACCGCGCGAGGACATGATCTATGCCATGCAACACGCGCATGAGCATATCATGACAAATATGGAAATGCTGAAACCCGGTGTCATGATCCCGGAACTGACGGCCAATGCGCATAAGCTGGACGACAAGTTTCAGGCGCAGAAATACGGCTGTCTGATGCACGGTGTCGGCCTGTGCGATGAGTGGCCGTTGGTTGCCTATCCCGATAAGGCGGTCGAGGGTTCATTTAATTACCCGCTGGAACCCGGCATGGTCTTGTGTGTTGAGGCTTGCGTCGGCGAAGTTGGCGGAGATTTCTCGATCAAGCTGGAAGATCAGGTCCTCATTACCGAGGATGGTTATGAGAACCTGACCAAATATCCTTTTGATCCGCATTTGATGGGGCTGGCCTAGAGTATCAGTTCGACCAATTCGACCGCCGGACATTGCCGTGCCAGTCTTCTGGTGCCGTATCAATCACTTGCGGTGTAGTTGGATTGCTCGCAGGCCAGAGCTGACCAAGCGTGAACCCGATCACACCGGCCACGGCAATCATGACCAATAGATCCGGGCGGACAAGCCCGTTTTGCGGGGCTGAAGCAGTATTTGCCATTTAGGCCTCCTTGGCTGACAAATTCGGATGGCCTTAACATGAGTGCGTTCGCAGCTTAATAAAATCGAATATTTGACGACATTCAAATCACAAAACGTGAAGCTTTGAAAAACGCTTAAATACCGGACTTGATCGTTTGCTCGCACCATACTCACCTTCCTGTGACGCTTCTTACATAGGGGTTGAGACGTCCGCCTTATGTACACAGTATTGTCGTCAACCCGAGATGTAAGGAATTGCCATGCCCACCGAACGCACCACATTTGCCGGTCATGACGGCAACCAGCTTGCCGCGCGACTTGATCTTCCGGATGGGCCGGTTCTTGCTACAGCACTGTTTGCGCATTGTTTTACGTGCTCCAAGGACATTCCCGCTGCCCGCCGTATATCGGCGCGTCTGGCCGCAATGGGTATCGCGGTGTTGCGTTTCGATTTTACCGGGCTAGGCCATTCCGACGGCGAATTCGCCAATACGACCTTTACCTCGAATGTCGAAGACCTGATCGCCGCCGCACAGTATCTGGCAGGCCGGAACATGGCCCCGGACCTTCTGATCGGGCATTCGCTTGGCGGCGCGGCGGTGCTGCGTGCACGCGCGGGCATCCCGTCGGTCAAGGCAGTCGTTACACTGGGTGCACCAGCCGACCCAAGCCACGTCTCTCATCATTTCGAAGCAGCACTGCCCGAGATTGAGCAGGAAGGCAGTGCCGAGGTCATGCTGGGCGGCCGCCCGTTCCGCATCGGAAAGGCCTTTGTGCATGACATTTCGGAAACCGCACTGACACAGGCCATCACCGAACTTAAGGCCGCGCTCCTGATCCTGCATGCGCCGCGGGATGAAACCGTCAGCATCGACAACGCCAGCACCATCTTTCTGGCAGCAAAGCATCCCAAGAGTTTCGTAACCCTCGACGATGCCGACCACCTGATTACGCGCCCTGCGGATGCTGAATACGCCGCCGAAGTGATCGCAGCCTGGGTGTCACGTTATGTCAAGCTGTCGCCCCCGGCCCCGCCTCCCGGCGCCCCCGAAGGCGTCGTTCGGGTGACCGAGGTCGACCCCGCCGGGTTTCTGCAGGACATTCAGTCCGGACCGCGCCACCACGCGGTTGCGGACGAGCCTGCGTCGTATGGCGGAACCGACCGGGGCATGTCACCATATGGTTTTGTGGCCTCGGGTCTTGGGGCCTGTACGTCGATGACAATCCGAATGTATGCCCGACGCAAACGCTGGCCACTGACCGGGATCACCGTTGATGTGTGTCACGACAAGGTCCACGCACAGGATGCTGGCCTGAACGGAGACGGCAAAGTGGACCAATTCCGCCGCAAAATCCGCCTCGAAGGTCCTCTGGATCAGGACCAGAAAGCCAAGCTGTTGGAAATTGCGGACAAGTGCCCGGTGCACCGCACCCTTGAAGGCTCGGCACATATCACGACGGAACTACTTGCTTAGGAGCGCTTCCTTCAAAAGAAACGGGCCGCATATGCGGCCCGTTTGATCGTTATCACCGACGCGGTGCCGGGCGATGTATCGGTGGCCTCGCAGCGGGTGGGCGCGCAACCGGAGGACGCGGTCGTGCCGGCGGCTTTGCGATCGGTGGCGTGGGACGCGCAGGTGGTCTGCCTTCGGGTGGCCGTGGGCGATCAGGCAGATTCACATCCACGTCTACGTCATGGTAATAATCGTTCCACAGCATCGAGTCGTAGAACGGGTCGTACCCATACCCCACGCCGACCCCCAGCGTGACTCCGTCGCAGGCCGATAGCGTGAAAGTCGAAACACCAAGCGCAAGTGCCAATGCAGCGCGTCCGAGGATTTTGCGTGTCATCTGAACCTCCTCACTGCGCGGACCGGAATGACGCGAACACATCATTCATCACATCGACATAGCCCGGATCCGCCCCGTCGCGCAGGATGGCGACGATAACAGCCACACGGTTGCGCGGCAGGTCGATTACCGTGGCGGTAAAGTTGATGCCGCGCCCGTCGCGGGTTCCGGTTCCTCGGATCACCCGCGCGGGCAGGCCGCCAATCCGGGTGTCACTGGTGCTTGTTACGGTTGGCTCTTTCACCAGAAACTTGTCGATATCTTCAAGATACTGCAGTCCGTCATTGATGGTCGCTACGCCAGCGGGCGAAACGAAGCCCATCCAGACATTGTCGTCTGTGATCGGCCGGACCCCCATAACCCGCGCCACGCCCCTGGAATCGCCCAGTTCAGTATCCTCGATTTCACGCGGCCCGCCGGTCCGCAACGCCCAGAAGTCGGGAACTTCAAAGCGAAACAGTGCCCGGCCCTGGTCCGTATATGTCACCGGTGTATCGGCCCAGGACGGAGCCACGCCACCCAGCCACAACGCGGCGCAGGTGACGAGTGCTGAACCAAATAAAATACGCATATCTCAATAACCTGATCGTTTCTCAGGCTTCAGATTGGCTTGCCTACATGCGTTTTGTCCAGAAATACGTTGGGCTGGCAAAAAAACAGCGCCCGAAACATGTCGGGCGCTGGTTCAAAAAATTCCATTAGGCAGCTGAATCAGGCGCGTGCGTTGCCCACCAGTTTCCACAGGCCCGGGATCAGCAGCGCAGCCAGAGCCAGCTTGATCGCGTCCCCCAGCAGGAATGGCGTCAGACCCCATTCCAGGATCGGCTTGTCCCAGCCATATAGCTGGCCCAGCCACAGCAGGCCCGGAACATAGATCAGGACATTGGCCAGAAGCAGAGCTAGCGCCAGTTTGCCAACCGACCGATCCCAGCCACGCGCCGCCAGCGCGCCCAGCAGAACCGTGGCCAGCAGGTAACCGACAAGATAACCGCCGGTGCCACCCATCATGTAGGTCAGACCAAATTTTTCGGCCGACGAGCCGGCGAAAACGTCAAAACCCAACGCGCCGATCAGCAGATAACCCAGCATGGTTGCAAGACCCAAGCGGGCGCCATAGGCGGTGCCGATTGTCAGCACGGCAAAGGTTCCCATGGTGATCGGAACCGGCCACATCGGCACTTTGATCTTGGCGGCGATGGCGAGGGCTACGATACCCAGAGCCACCAGAACCACCTGTTTGACACGCAGAGCTGTTCCTTCGCGCGGGCCAATTGCATTGGCCAAGACGTTTGCATTCATGGTGTTTTCTCCCTCAGAGAACCAGGACTCTGCGTAAGAAATGCCCTGTCACGGCTTCCACTGCAAGATGATTACGCTATCGCAGCATGTACCGAGTATCCATTTCATAGGACTTTCTGGGTCCCGACACTATCCAGCGGACTTCCCATCGCGGCCATTGGGAAAAGTCGTATCGCGCGTCGTAGCTGTCCGGGGGACAGTCGTGATGGTCTTCCGGGTGCGATAAACCCAATTGCAAGGTGTGAAAATAGCGGTCGTCGTCGAAATGGATCGCGATCGCGTCCCCGACCTCGCGCCACAGATACGTTCGCGTGCCTTTGACGGCGGGCTGGTTTGGGATGTGCAGAGTCATTTTTTCTTCGTAGACCAGCCCGGCATCCGCCGCGCGCAGCGTCGCTTGCCCCTCGGCGTGAATCACGTGCCCTGCCCTGGCGTCGCGAATTGTGCGCGTAAGGCGCCAGTCACCTGCAAAATCCACCAGACCCTGTGGCAACGTCACTTGACGATGGTCCCGTCTGTCGTGTTGCCACTATCGTCAATGAACCGGATAGTGTCTCCGTTCTGCTGTATGTCGTAACAGGCCCACAGGTCCGCAGGCGGCCAAAGCGAGCAATACCGATCCTCGCGCACCGTCCAACGGCCCGCGCTGGGGCGCCCCGAGAAATACTGCGTCAGCATGGTTTCATCGAAGGTCTGCCAGATGCCTTCGCCGTAATCCAGTTTTTGCCCCGACAGCGCCGCCAGGATTTCTTCTCCGGTCAGCGTGCGAAACTCCTCGGCCGTCAAAATACCCGGCCAGATCGACATAATCAGGGCAAACCGTCTCATACCCGCACTCGCGCCTTGTTCCCTTGAGCGCGCGGGTTTAAACCCCGCGCCAACGCCTAATCCCAATCATAAAAAGGTGCTGCCGCCAATGATTCCCCGCTATTCCCGCCCTGAAATGGTCGCCATCTGGTCGCCCGAAACCAAGTTCCGCGTCTGGTACGAGATCGAGGCGCACGCCTGCGATGCAATGGCCGATCTTGGCGTCATCCCGCGCGAAAACGCCGAGGCAGTGTGGAAAGCCAAAGATGTAGAATTCGACGTGGCGCGCATTGACGAGATCGAAGCGGTCACCAAGCACGATGTCATCGCATTCCTGACCCATCTGGCCGAACATATTGGCAGCGAAGAGGCGCGTTTCGTGCATCAGGGCATGACCAGCTCGGACGTTCTGGACACCTGTTTCAATGTGCAGTTGACCCGCGCCGCAGACATCTTGATCGCGGACCTTGAAGGTCTGTTGGCCGCCCTGAAGCGTCGCGCCTACGAGCATAAGGACACCGTCCGCATCGGCCGCAGCCACGGCATCCACGCCGAGCCGACCACCATGGGTCTGACCTTCGCCCGTTTTTACGCCGAGATGGATCGCAATCTGTCCCGTATGCGCGACGCGCGTGCCGAAATCGCCACCGGCGCGATCAGCGGCGCGGTCGGTACCTTCGCCAATATCGACCCCCGCGTTGAAGAACATGTCTGCGACCAGCTGGGTCTGGTGCCTGAGCCGATCAGCACTCAGGTCATCCCGCGCGACCGCCACGCCGCCTTCTTTGCCACTCTGGGCGTCATCGCCAGCAGCATCGAGAACATCGCCATCGAGATCCGCCACATGCAGCGCACCGAAGTTCTGGAGGCCGAAGAGTTCTTCTCGAAAGGCCAAAAGGGTTCCTCGGCGATGCCGCACAAGCGCAACCCTGTGCTGACCGAGAACCTGACCGGTCTGGCGCGTCTGGTCCGTATGGCCGTGGTGCCCGCGATGGAGAACGTGGCATTGTGGCACGAGCGCGACATCTCACACTCGTCGGTCGAGCGCAACATCGGCCCCGACGCCACCGTGACACTGGATTTCGCCCTGTCGCGACTGACCAGCGTGGTCGACAAGCTGGTCGTCTACCCCGAAAACATGCTGGCCAACATGAACAAGTTCCGCGGTCTGGTGATGAGTCAGCGCGTACTGCTGGCTCTGACCCAGGCCGGTGTCAGCCGTGAAGACGCTTACCGGCTGGTGCAGCGCAACGCGATGAAGGTCTGGGAAGAAGGCAAGGACTTCAAAACCGAACTACTGGGTGACCCCGACGTGACCGCCGCGCTGAGCACCGAAGAGATCGAGGAAAAGTTCGACCTCGGGTATCACACCAAACACGTCGACACGATTTTTGCACGCGTCTTCGGCGAATAGGCCGAGGATTTCATGATTGCCCCAGGGCCCGGCCGCAATTCGCCGATTGGGCCTTGTTCTTTGCCAGATCGGCAAAAATCGGATATGATCTGGGTGCATTTTCCGCAAAGGAGAAACACCATGATCCGAACTCTTCTCTGCTCATTGGCGTTGGTTTGTGTTGCCTCGGCCGGGCTTGCCTGCAGCGCGCATACAAAGCAAACCCAATCCTGCGCAGAAGGCACATTCTGGGATACCGAATCCCAAACCTGCATGAAAATAGTCAATAGCTGACAATTTTCTTTCCTACTTGTGAATAAAAGCGACCGACGGGCTGTTAGCTTTCTTGAAGATCGCACTATTCTTCTGACAGCAGCCCCGAATACGGAGTAGGAAAATGCGCCTTGTATTAGTTTCAGCAATTGCCCTTCAAGCATTTGCCTTTGCACCTGTCGCTCATGCCGCAGGCGGCGGAGACAGCAGCCCGCCAAAGCCCACCAATACCACCAAGAAATGCCTGTTTGGCCGCGTCTACGACGAGGCAAGGGGGCGGTGTGTCAAACCAAACAAGACAAACTTTTCCGAAGAGCAACTGTATGATGCCGTGCGCGAACTGGCTTATGACGGCCAGTATGAACACGCTCAGAGCATTTTGCGCATCATGGACCAGAACGACGACCGTGTTCTGACCTATTGGGGTTTCACCTACCGCAAACTGGGGGAGCTGGAACTGGCGAACGCATTCTATGAAAACGCCATTGCCACCAACCCGGACAATTTGTTGGCCCGCAGCTATATGGGTCAGGGCTTTGTTTCCGAAGGAAAAACCGATCTGGCGATTGCGCAGTGGCGTGAAATTAAGGCGCGTGGCGGTGAAGGGACATGGGCCGAAGCGTCGCTGCGCGATGCGATCCGGACGGGACTGACCTACAGCTACTGAGGTTCAAGGTTTCTTTACCCGATTCTCCGTAATCTGCCTGGTGACGCTCAAAATGACATGACAGGCAGATGCAGGATACGAAGGCATTGGTACAGGTGGCGCCGGGTGCTCAGAAACCGGTCGCTGAAACGGATGACGCGCCTCAGGTTGTTCCACGCTCTCTGAGCAACAGAGAGAAAGCAGCCGTCATTGTGCGGCTGCTTTTGAATGAAGGCGCGGACATACCGCTGGAAGAATTACCCGATCCGCTTCAGGAACAACTGACCCATCAATTGGGGCGCATGGGATTGGTAGACAGGGTCACGCTGGCAGCGGTGGCACGGGAATTCGCCGACGCGTTGGACAGCGTCGGGCTGTCTTTTCCCCACGGTCTTGCGGGCGCGCTGGATGCGGTGAATGGCAAGATCGCGCCAGCGACAGCGGCTCGGTTGCGCAAGGTGGCGGGTGTCCGGCAAATCGGCGACCCCTGGCAACGGTTGCGCGAGGTTCCGGTGGAAGATCTGGCCAAAATGGCGCAGGCCGAAAGCACTGAGGTCGCCGCTGTCATGCTGTCGAAGCTCGAAACCGCAATGGCCGCTCAGCTGCTGGGTCATCTGCCCGGCCCTACGGCGCGGCGGATCACCTATGCGGTGTCGAAAACCGCCAATGTCACACCAGAGGCCGTGGAACGGATTGGCTGGTCTCTGGCCGCCCAGCTGGATCAGCGCCCTACCCCGGCTTTCAAGGATGGTCCGGGCGCGCGCGTGGGGGCGATCCTGAACCAGTCGGCAGCGACCACAAGGGATGGATTGCTGACGGCTCTGGACGAAGAGGATGCGGATTTTGCCAGCACGGTACGAAGATCAATATTCATCTTCTCCCATATCCCGACCCGCATTCAGCCCCGCGATGTCCCGGCGATTTTGCGCAGTGTCGAGCAACCGGCATTGGTGACGGCACTGGCCGGAGCCAACACCGAAGGCGATCGGGCAGCTGCAGATTACTTGCTGTCAAACATGTCCTCTCGCATGGCCGATAACTTGCGCGAAGAGATGTCCGAGCGCGGCAAGGTCAAGCAGGCGGACGCCGAGGCGGCCATGTCAAGCATTGTCGCAACCATCCGAGGGCTGCTGGATGAAGGCGCGATCGCATTGATTGAAGAGGACGACGCAGATTGAGCGCGGCACGTTCGCTCTCTCTGGCTGCAATCTCGGCCACCCACGGGTGATGCACTCTTACGAACACTTGTGAACGATTGGCAGCGACTGTATGTCTGGTGCCGTATTTCACAACACCTGGTGAGTTCTCCCCATGCCTGCAGAAAAGTCGGAACTGAGCCGATTTGAGCTTGGAAAATACTTCATTGCCAATCTTTTCCTGAAAGGCGTGATCGGCGGGATGGGTCTGCTGCCATACGAACGTCGCATAGCGACCATGGGCGCCATCATGAGGACACTGGCGCCTGTTGTTGGTTTCAACAATCGTGTGCGGCGCAACCTGAAACTTACCTGCCCCGAATTGCCAGAAGAAGAAGTCAATCGCATCAGCAGCGCCGTCAGCGATAATGCAGGGCGGGCGATCATGGAGCATTTCTCGGCCGAAGGCTTTATCGAGCGGCAAAGCAAGGCCAAAATATCCGGCCCCGGTATCGGGGCGTTTGACAACGCGCTCGCCGAGGGCCGCCCTGTCATGTTTATCACCGCGCATTTCGGGCACTATCTTGCCGCGCGGGTCGCTCTGCAGGCCCGCAACGGTAAGCCAATCGGATGCCTGTATCGCCGTATGGCCAACCCCTATTTCAATGACATGTATGTTGAGGCCTTCTACAAAACCGGTTCTCCGATGTTCGAACAGGGTCGCCGGGGCATGGTCGAAATGGTCCGTTCACTGAAAAGCGGCGGTATTATCGCCATCGTCTCAGATCTGCATGCGCAAGGCGGAGAGGAACTGACCTTCTTCGGCAAACCGGCGGTGACGTCGGTTCTGAACGCGGAGTTGGCGATCAAATACAAGGCTGAACTAATCCCCTGCTATGCCGTCCGCCAGCCCAACGGCATCGATTTCGAGATCATTTTACACGACCCCGTTCCGCACACTGATCCAAAGACCATGACGCAATTCACAAATGACGATCTGGAAGCCATGGTAAGAAAGCATATGGGTCAGTGGTTCTGGATTCACCGACGCTGGAAAGCATGGAGAGGTTTGGGTGTTCAGCCCGAGGATATGCCCTGACTATTTGACCCGGGCCGCTGCAACGATCGGACCATGTCTGTTCCGTTGAACCAGAACAACCGCCGGCAGATCATGCGCCAAAGTGGCCGTGAACTTCTGCGGCGAGGCCCCGTCCCATTGTCCGGCAATCTGCCAGCTTTCCACAACATTGGCGTAGTCCAACTCGTGCCCGGCCAATTCACCACGGCGGATCGAGGCGTGACGTATCGGTGAATACTGCACGACCCGAACGTCATAAATCTCGCCTTCGGGCAATTCGATTGGTGTGACGTTGACGGTGACCTCGTTACCGGAACGCATGGCACTGACTTCCGCCTCTGGTGCGGCGGTCAGATGCGCATTGATTATCCGATCCAGTTCCCGTTTCTGTGCACCCACAACGTCATGCTGACCGTTTATCACCATTTGCGGAGTATAAATCATGGTCCGCCCCCCTTCGCGCGCATAAGCGCGCTGGCGGTCGGTGTGACCGGGGTCAGCGTATTCATCCTTCCAACCGATATAGTCCCAGTAATCCACATGCAGAGCCAAGCCTATCACGTCATCGCGCCGGGCCAGATCGTGCATGATCCGGTCCGCCGGCGGGCAGGACGAACACCCTTGCGAGGTAAAAAGCTCCACCACGACCGGATCGGAACCGGCCTCTGCAACTGGGGCAAGGATCAACGATGCCAATGCGACTGCGGCGGGCTTCAACATGATGCAACTCGGTCTGATGGGCGATGCCTAGACCCTAAACTGATATCGTTTCACCCACCAATCAACGTTTCTTGAGACCTGAAAGGGGTCTAAATCAAAAAAATGTGTGCAATGGTATACAAAAATTGCCGCAGGTGGCCTGTTGGACCTTGAACCGGCGCCCTTGGTGATGCAGATACCCCTCAGCGAATCCCAAAATCCACGTCATTTGAGAGGGAGGCCATTAGATGCCCATCAAAGTCGGACAGGATACCGCCAAGACACGCCGCAGCCTGAGCGTGAATGGCAAGTCCATTTCCTATTACTCGATCCCCGCCGCGCAAGAAGCCGGTCTGGGCGATTTCTCGAAACTCCCTGCCGCACTGAAAGTGGTGTTGGAGAACATGCTGCGGTTCGAGGATGACGGCTTCTCGGTCTCGGTTGACGACATCAAAGCCTTTGGTGAATGGGGTGCCAATGGTGGCAAGAACCCGCGCGAAATCGCCTATCGACCAGCCCGCGTTCTGATGCAGGATTTTACCGGTGTTCCGGCCGTTGTTGACCTGGCTGCGATGCGTGACGGAATCAAGGGTCTGGGTGGTGACGCGCAGAAGATCAACCCGCTGAACCCGGTTGATCTGGTCATCGACCACTCGGTCATGATCGACGAATTTGGAAACCCGCGCGCGTTCCAGATGAACGTGGACCGCGAGTACGAGCGCAACATGGAGCGGTATCAGTTCCTGAAATGGGGCCAGAACGCCTTCAACAACTTCCGCGTTGTGCCCCCCGGCACGGGTATCTGCCACCAGGTAAACCTGGAGTATCTGGCCCAAACCGTCTGGACCGACACCGACCAAAACGGGGATGAGGTCGCCTACCCCGACACGCTGGTCGGCACCGACAGCCATACCACCATGGTTAACGGCATGGCCGTTCTGGGCTGGGGCGTTGGCGGCATCGAGGCTGAAGCCGCAATGCTGGGTCAGCCGATCTCGATGCTGATCCCCGAGGTTGTGGGCTTTGAACTGACCGGAGAGCTGGTCGAAGGCACCACCGGCACCGACCTTGTTCTGAAAGTCGTCGAGATGCTGCGCGAAAAGGGCGTGGTTGGCAAATTCGTCGAATTCTACGGTGAAGGTCTGGACCGTCTGCCACTGGCCGACCGCGCGACTATCGCCAACATGGCACCGGAATACGGCGCGACCTGTGGCTTCTTCCCGATCGACAACGAAACCCTGCGCTACCTACGCAACACCGGTCGTGACGAAGATCGCATCGCTCTGGTCGAAGCTTATGCCAAGGAAAACGGTTTCTGGCGTGGCGCGGACTATGCCCCGATCTACACCGATACTCTGTCGCTGGACATGGGCACCATTGTCCCCGCGATCTCGGGTCCGAAACGGCCGCAGGACTATGTTGCACTGACCGACGCCAAATCCGCTTTCACCAGGGAAATGGAAGAGACCTTCAAGCGTCCCATGGGCAAGGAAGTCGCTGTCAAAGGCGAAGACTACACCATGGAATCGGGAAAGGTCGTGATCGCCTCGATCACTTCATGCACCAACACCTCGAACCCTTATGTGATGATCGGTGCGGGTCTGGTGGCACGCAAAGCGGCCGCTTTGGGTCTGAACCGCAAGCCGTGGGTCAAAACCTCTCTGGCTCCGGGGTCGCAGGTCGTGTCCGCTTACCTTGAGGCCGCTGGTCTGCAGGAAGATCTGGATAAGATCGGATTCAACCTTGTCGGTTACGGCTGTACCACTTGTATCGGCAACTCGGGTCCGATCCAGCAGGAGATCTCGGAAGCCATTGCCGAAGGCGACCTGGTCGCGACGTCGGTTCTGTCGGGCAACCGGAATTTCGAGGGCCGTATCTCGCCGGATGTGCGCGCCAACTATCTGGCTTCACCGCCGCTGGTCGTGGTCTACGCTCTGGCCGGTACGCTGGATATTGACCTGACCACGGAACCAGTCGGTCAGGACAAGGACGGCAATGATGTCTACATGAAAGACATCTGGCCCACCCAGAAGGAAATCGCCGAGTTGGTCGAACAGACCGTCACCCGCGAAGCGTTCCAGTCGAAATATGCAGACGTCTTCAAGGGCGATGAGAAATGGCAAGAGGTCGAAGTTCCGCAGCAGGAAACCTATGACTGGCCGCCGACCTCGACCTACATCCAGAACCCGCCCTACTTCCAGAGCATGGGAGCCGAACCCGGCACGATCTCGAATATCGACGGGGCCAAGGTTCTGCTGATCCTGGGTGACATGATCACCACCGACCACATCTCGCCCGCAGGTTCCTTTGCGACGACAACACCGGCAGGTAAGTACCTGACCGACCGTCAGGTTCAGCCGCGCGAATTCAACTCGTACGGGTCGCGCCGTGGCAACCACGAGGTCATGATGCGCGGCACATTCGCCAACATTCGCGTCAAGAACGAGATGTTGGACGGTGTCGAGGGCGGCTACACCAAAGGCCCCGATGGCGAACAGACCTCGGTCTATGAGGCGTCAATGGCCTATCAGGAACAGGGTGTTCCGCTTGTCGTCTTTGGTGGCGAACAGTACGGGGCGGGTTCCTCGCGTGACTGGGCGGCCAAAGGCACCGCGCTGCTGGGCGTCAAGGCTGTGATCGCCGAAAGCTTTGAGCGTATCCACCGTTCGAACCTGGTTGGCATGGGCGTCATCCCGTTCGAATTCACTGGCGGCGACACCCGCAAGACGCTGGGTCTGAGGGGCGACGAAACCGTTTCGATCCACGGGCTGGACTCGGTTGAGCCCCTGCAGGAAGTGCCCTGCACCATCGTCTACGGTGACGGCACCGAGAAGACCATCACCCTGAAATGCCGCATCGATACCGCGCCCGAGATTGAATACATCGAAAACGGTGGTGTTCTTCAGTACGTTCTGCGGAACCTGGCCAAAGCATCGTAATTCGAAAGCGCTATTAACAACCCAAACCCCCGGCCAATCGCCGGGGGTTTTTTGTTTACTGGCCATTCATTCGAAAATCTGAAACTGTTCGACCGAATTGGTTTGCGGAAACTCATCGCCATGAAGAAACCCAACGCCTTGCTGATCTGTTCACTCAGCGTCATCGCGGTGATCGGGATTTGGGGCGTCATCGACATTCAGAGTTTGGTGACCTGGGCAAATGGCATTGTTCAACAAACCTTCCGCAGTCGCGGATGGTTCGTGATGCTCGCAGCCTCTGGTATGCTGATCGGATGCCTCGTTCTGGCGTTTTCTCCCTATGGCAGCATTCGACTCGGACGGGATGATGAGGAGCCGGAGTTTTCCACCGTCACCTGGATTTCCATGCTGTTCTCTGCTGGGATGGGCGTCGGCTTGCTGTTTTGGGCGGTGGCAGAACCACTGACGCATTTCAACTTCATCTCAGGCATGGCGCCGGACTTCATCGCGGCGCAGCAAGCCATGCTGGCAACGAACTTTCACTGGGGCTTGCACGCATGGGCCATTTACGGCTCAACCGCCCTCACCATCGCCTATTTCAGCTTTCGGCGCGGAACGGGGATGATGGTCAGTGCGCCGATCAAAAGCCTGTTCCCCGGCGAACGCTGGGCCGAGCGCGTTGGGTGGCTGTCGGACTTCATGGCAATTGTCGCCATAGCCATCGGTGTTGGCGGTTCCATGGCCATGGGCGTGTTTCAGGTGGCAGACGGCATTGCCGTCATGGGCGGTCGGGATACGGTCGGTGCCATACTGATCGGTACGGTTTTTGTCGCAATGGTTGCCGCATATGTGCCCGCACTTCTGATCGATCTGGGCCAGGGTATGGCGCGCCTGTCAAACGCCGCGATGCTGATTGCCATCAGCCTGGTGGCGTACACCGTGGTCCTTGGCCCTACGGAGTACCTCTTGAACACGGTGGTTCAGGGATTTGGCGACTACGTCACCAATGTCATACCAAGGGGCTTTCAAACTTTTACGTTCTTCGGGGATGACGTCGCCAGATGGTTCAGCGACTGGACACTTACCTATATGGTCTGGTGGATCGCCTGGGGGCCGTTCGTCGGCGTGTTCGTCGCCCGCATCTCTCGCGGTCGAACGATCAGGGAATTCGTGATCGGCGTCTTGTTCGCACCCACATTGTTTTCCATCCTTTGGTTCGGCGCGTTCGGCGGCATCGGTTTGTTCGAAGCCCTGAACGGCGCAGGTGAGTTGCTGGCTTTGACCCAGACCAATATCGAACGCGTGACCTTTGCCCTGCTCGACCGGCTACCGCTATCGTTGATCACCACACTGGCAACGGTGCTGGCGGCGTTCCTGTTCATTGTAACAAGCGTCGTCAGCGCTGCCTTCGTCCTGGGGACATTCTCGACAGAGGGGGATGAAAACCCGCCCCCGCGCGTTCGGCTGATCTGGGGCGCGTTGCTGGGGCTGCTGAGCGTTGCGATGATCCTGTCGGGCTCGGTGGACTCGGTGAAGATCCTGATTTCGCTGGGTGCCCTACCCTTTGTATTTATCTCGGTTCTGCTGATGGTCTGCCTGTTTCGCGGACTGCGAGAGGAGGGGCAGCGCGATGCTGATCGGTGATCTCACGGACACTCTGATGAATCTGGTCACTTTCGCCTTCATCGCAGCAATGATCTGGATCCTGGTGCGTAGGTAACCCGAACCGGCGCAACAAATTCATTGGCGGATTCAAGGAAAATCGGCATTGAATCCCGGGCGTTTTGCCGGTCTTTTGTCCGATATGGACAAAGTAGCTTTGATAACCGGCGGAACACGCGGCATTGGCCGGGCCATCGTCGAAGACCTGAGCCGTGATCACAACGTCGCTTTTACGTGGAATTCCACTCCACCGCCGGCGCCACTTCAATGTGAAAACGCCCTGCCCATCCAATCGGACCTGACACAGCCGGACCAAGCCGAGGCCGTGATTGCGCAGACCATACAGCGGTTTGGGCGGCTGGATGTCATCGTCAACAACGCAGGTCTGGTGAAGATGACACCCAAAGAGGAGTTCCGGTTCGACGATCACAGGGCGATTCTGGATCTGAATCTGTTGGCTCCGGCTGCACTCTTGTCGGCTGCACTACCGCATCTGAAACGGGGTGCAGCGATCGTCAGCATTTCATCCATGAATGCCGTTTTGCCGCCACGGGATGCCGCCACTTATGGCGCCAGCAAGGCAGCGCTGAATCTCTGGACACGCGCTATGGCGAAAGAGCTTGGGCCAGAGGGCATTCGCGTCAATGCTGTGGCTCCCGGTGCGATCAACACCCCCGAAGCGCCTCGGTCAGACGACCTGACTGCCATATTCGTTGCGGAAACGGCATTGGGCCGCGTGGGCGTGCCTGAAGACATCGCCAGGGCAGTCCGGTTTCTGGCCTCGGATGATGCTGCGTTCATTACGGGTGAGACGCTGTCGGTAACAGGCGGCTACAGGCTGTAAAAGGCGCAACGCGGATCAGGGATCAACCGCCTGCGGCTTTCTCCAAAGCGGGTCGAATGGTGTTTTCGATCACACGCTGCGTGACCGGTCCTGCGAACCTCAGGATGATCGTGCCTTCCCCATCGATCACATAGGTTTCGGGTACGCCGTAGACACCCCAGTCCAACCCCATGCGGCCCTGCTCATCCCGACCGATTGCACGGTAAGGATCACCAAGTTCCGTTAGGAAGGCTTCGGCATTGTCCAACTGGTCTTTGTAATTGATGCCATAGACCGGAATTCCTTCGTCCGACAGGGCCTGAAGGTTGGGATGTTCGACCCGGCACGGCGCGCACCAGCTGGCCCAGTAATTGACAAGCTTGACCTCGCCATCGCGCAGCGTGGCATCGTCAAAGCTGGCTTTGCCTGCGAACTCGGTCAGGACCACCGGAGGAGCGGGTTGTCCCTCGCGCGCAGAGGGCAGCGCGTTGGGATCGTCGCGGAACATCCCAATTCCCGCCAGAACGGCGAAGGCACCAAAAATCAGCGGCGGTGCAAGCATCAGAGGCGAAATCTTAGCCATTGCGCGTCATCCTTTGCTCGACCTTCTCCATCTCGGCCCGAACCTTGCGCCCTCGCATCACGCTGAGAACCACCAGAGCGACCAGCAGAAAGATGGACGCTCCATAGGCGGACAGGACCGTATCAGAGTATTTGCCCAGATCGGGTATCATCCGTTTACCCTTTCCCTTGCAAGCAACGCCTTGATCCGGCGCGCCCGAATTTCAGTGCCGGTGCGATAGAACACCAGCGCAATGAACAGCAGCACGAAACCAACGATGCACAGCAACAGAGGATAGAAATAGATGTTGCTGACCTTCTCCTCGGTGTCGGCGCCTGTCACGGCTGCCGCCCGCATGACCGAGGCCCCCTGATGCAGGCCCTGGTTCCAGAAATTCACTGCATATCGACTGAGGATGGCAAAGACCGACCCCACCAGACACAGAACAGAGGTCAGATCAGCGGCGGTGTCCGGGTCTTCGATGGCTTCCCACAAGGCCACATAGCCCAGATAGAACAGAAACAGGATCAGGAACGAGGTCAGGCGCGGATCCCACGCCCACCAAGTGCCCCACATCGGCTGGCCCCAGATGGCACCGGTTGCCAGCGCAATCAGGGTCATCACGATCCCGATCGGAGCAGCTGCGCGCGCAGCCAGCGCGCTGACATGGTGACGGCGCACCAACCACACCAGCGAGGTCGCCAACATCATCAGCCAACAATTGATTGCCATCAACGCGGCCGGAACGTGCAGGTAGATAATCTTGACTGTCGACCCCTGCTTGTAGTCGTCCGGTGTGAAAAAGAACCCCCAGATAAGCCCAACACCCAGACACACAGAGGATGTAATCCAGAAGAACGGCAGTATCCGTTCGCTGGTCGCGAGGAACTTCCTCGGGTTGGCGTATTCCCAGAGGGCGTTGGCTTTGGCTGCGATAGACATGGGCCTTATCTAGTCCGACTCGGTGGTGTTCTCAATTGACCTCAGTCAAGATTGATCGTGTTATCGAAGATTGATGCGTAGCACCGCAGCGCTGGCAAAGGGCAGCAAAGCGACGGTTGCGGCAGTGATCCCCGCCAACATAAGCAAGGGCGTTTGCGTTTCCATCCCCGTGGCACCGCGACGGGCAACCTCGGCCCCGAAGATAAGGGTTGGCACGTAAAGCGGCAGCACCAGAAGGGAAAGCAGCAAACCGCCACGTTTCAGACCAACGGTCAGCGCCGCGCCGAAGGTTCCGATAACGCTCATGGCCGGGGTTCCGATCAGCAGTGAAATCACCAGCCAGAAAAAACCCGGCACCGGCAGGTTCAGCAGCACGCCCAGAAATGGCGCGGCCAGAACCAGCGGCAGGCCCGTGGTCAGCCAGTGTGCCAGCGCCTTGATCGTCACGACAGATTCCAGTGGCAGGGGTGCGGTGGCCAGCAAATCCAGCGAACCATCCTCCCAATCCAGCGCCAGCAGACGATCCAGTGACAACAGGCACGCAAGCAATGCGCCCAGCCACAACACACCCGGCGCGATGGTTGACAGCAACGAGGACTGCGGGCCGACGGAGAACGGCACCAGCACCGTGACAATCAGGAAGAACGCCAGACCCAGACCGAATCCACCACCCGCGCGGAAGGCCAGTTTCAGGTCACGCAACAAAAGGGCGATCACAGAAAACCTCCGTCAAAATCGTCGATGGGTTTCGGTTTGGCCTTATTGGGGCCGACATCCAGCACCTCACCATCCAGGCCAAGGTCGATATGGGTGGCAATCAGGGCCGAACCGCCCTGTCGCAGATGCTCGCGCACGGCATCCGCAAACATTTTCACTGCATTGCGGTCGAGTGACACGGTGGGTTCGTCCAGCATCCAGATCGGACGTCCCGTCACCAGCATCCGAGCCAGACCCAACCGTCGTTTCTGACCGGCCGACAGATTGCCCGCTTGCCGGTCTGACAATTCATTCAGGTCGAACGCGTCCAGCGCTGGCTGAATACCGTTTGTCCCAAAAACAGCCGCCCAGAAGGTCAGATTCTCGGTCACGGTCAACGTAGGCTTTAACCCGTCCGAGTGAGAGGCATAGGCAATCTGGTCATCGGCCCCCTCAATCCGACCATGCAGCGGCGGCTGAAGGCCCGCCAGAGTACGCAGCAAGGTGGTTTTGCCGATCCCATTCGGACCGCGCAGTATCAACGCCTTGCCTGGCTCGAGGACGAAGTTCAACTCTTCGAGCACGGGCACGCCACCACGGGTGATGGCCAGATCGGATACGGTCAGTGTCATGGGGTTCCGCTTAGCCGATTGCCGCCAAAGGCAAAAGGTCGGATTTGCCGCAGGCCATGCGTCTGGCTCAGAGCGGCAACAGGGCCAGTGCAACGCGGCGGCCTTCGGACAGCAATACGTTGTATGTGCGACAGGCCGCAGGCGAATTCATGATCTCGACACCCATTCCTGCTTCTTCCAGTGTGATCCGCAGTTCCGCAGGGATATGAGACAGGTCCGCGCCCGTACCGATGAACAGAACGTCCACATGGTCGGACAATTCCAGCAACGTTGATTGATCGGAATATCCGCCCCAGGCTACTGTTCCGGTGGGGCCGGTCAGAACGGCCCCTTCATGAACCTGCCCGCCGATGCGGAAAAAGCCCGGCCCATACCCATCGATTGGAACGGCGTTGTTGTAGGTGATTTCGTTCAGGCGCATGAGGGTCTTCTAGCCCCAAAGTGGCAGGCCCGACAAGGCCGCAACCGCAATCGCCAGATAGGACGCCCCGCGATACAGCTTTTCCTGTTCAGGTCGAAACAGCCAGCCGCCCAGCCAGTTCCCCGCCATGTTCGGGATCGCCAATAACAGGCCAAGAACACTGGCCATCAGTGTGACGCGCCCCATCCCCAAAAGATACCCGAGGATCAGGAAGTCAAAGGCAAAGAGAAACAGAAGGATCGTCGCGCGTATCACCTCAACCGGCAGCGGACGGGCCATGTAGAACAAAATCACAGCCGGGCCGGGTATCCCCGCGACTCCTCCCAATAGCCCTGCCATGCCGCCAATAAAGGCGACCATCGCTCGCGATACCTGGCCCCGATAACGCAGGCCCAGGATCAGGATCATCACCATAGACAGTGAAATCAGGCTGACCGCATAGCGAAAGACTTCGGGCGCGACCTGCGTCAGCAACCACAGACCAACTGGCAGGATCAGGGCACAGCCGACCAGAAGGCGTACAAGGTCCGGTTTGCTGACCGCGCGCCAGGCCCGGCGCAGGTTGGGCAACGGGCCGAATATATCCATGAAGGTGAGCGCGACTAGGGCGCTGAATGGGTTCAGGTACTGGCCCGCGACCGGCAGAAAGATCAATGCGGTTCCAAATCCGGAAAATCCGCGCACCAACCCTCCCATGAAGGCCGCCAGCGCGATGATGGCCAGCCCCGAAGGGGACTGGCCGAAATACTCAGGCATCGATGTTGGCAAACTGGTTGCCCGCCGTATTCGACGGTTTCGACCAGTCGCGTTTGACACCCAACCACAGCAGGATTGTCGAGGCCACGAAGACCGAGGAATACGTCCCCACGATCACGCCCCAGATCATCGCAAAGACAAAACCGCGGATCACGTCCCCGCCCAGCACATAGAGCGAGATCAAGGCCAACAGTGTGGTGACCGAGGTCATCACTGTCCGGCTGAGCGTTTCGTTGATCGAGATGTTCAGGACCTCTTTCAGATCCTTCTTCTTGTACTTCCGCAAGTTCTCGCGAACCCGGTCGAAGACCACAACGGTGTCATTCAGCGAGTAACCCACAATGGTCAAAAGCGCCGCAATGATGGCCAGGTCAAAGCGGATCTGAAGCTCTGAGAATATCCCGATGGTCAGGATCACGTCATGGACCAGCGCGGCGACCGCACCCAACGCGAATTGCCATTCGAACCGCAGCCAGATGTAGACCAGCACCGCGCCAATGGCGAGCATCACCGCGATGACGGCAGTTTGGATCAACTCGCCCGAGACTTTTGGACCAACGGATTCGACAGAAACGAACTCGATGTCCGGAGCAGCGGAAACCAGCGCCTCTTCCACAGCCGAGATTGTCGCCGCAGAGACGGCTTCGGCATCAGCCTGTGCCTGTATGCGGATCATTGCCACGTTTTCATCCGGGCCGAAGGTGGGGTCAAAAATCTCGGTGATTGTCACATCACCCAGTTCCAACGGCGAAATAGCGTCGCGATAGGCACCGACATCGATTTCCTGAGCGGATTGCGTGCGGATCGTGGTCCCGCCTCGGAAGTCGATACCGAAGTTCAGCCCCTGCAAAAGGAAGGACGTAAAGGCGATCACCATCATCAGGCCGGAGATTCCCAGCCAAATCTTCCAGCGGCTGAAGAAATCGAACGAGGTGTTTTGCGGTACGAGTTTCAGTCTCATGTCAAACCTCGATCATTTTCGGACGGCGGCGTTCAAACCACATGACGATCATCAGGCGTGTCACGAAGATCGCGGTGAAGACCGATGTCAGAATGCCCAGCCCCAGAGTAATCGCGAAGCCGCGCACAGGGCCACTGCCCATGGCAAACAGGATCGTTGCCGTGATGAACGTCGTCACGTTGGCGTCCAGAATCGCGGACAGTGCCTTTTCATAGCCCAACTCGATAGCGCGCGCAGGACCTTTGGCGGATTTCAGTTCCTCGCGAATACGTTCAAAAATCAGCACGTTGGCGTCCACCGCCATACCCACTGTAAGAACGATCCCCGCTATACCCGGCAAGGTCAGTGTGGCCCCGATCAGAGACAGCAATCCAAACAGCAGCCCCACATTGATGATCAGCGCGATATTGGCAAAGACCCCGAACAGGCCGTAACTGAGAGCCATGAAGGTCAGTACTGCGGCAAAGGCCACAATGGTGGCAACCTTACCGGCGTCGATGCTGTCCTGTCCAAGTTCCGGGCCAATGGTGCGTTCTTCAAGGAACTCCAACCCCGCTGGCAACGCACCGGCGCGCAGCAGGACGGCCAGATTGGTGCTTTCCTCTACGGTGAAATTGCCCGTGATGATACCCGAACCGCCTGGGATGTGGCTTTGGATCACCGGGGCTGAAATGACTTCATCATCCAGAACGATGGCAAAGGGCGCGCCGATGTTTTCCAACGTGTAGTCACCGAATTTCCGCGCCCCGGTCGTGTTGAATCGAAAGTTGACCGCCGGACGGCCGTTCTGGTCGAACGCGGGTTGCGCGTCCACCAACTCTTCGCCGGTAACGACAGACGCGGCTTCAATGGTGTAATACACGCCGCTTTCGTCAATTGACGGAACCACTTTTTCGCCGATCCCTGGAACTGTGTCCGGGTCCGTGCCGCGTCCAGCGACAGGATTGAAGGTTAACTGAGCTGTGGTCCCGATGATCTCTTTCAACTCGCCTGCACTGCCGATGCCCGGCACCTGAATCAGGATACGGTCGGCGCCCTGACGCTGAATAGTCGGCTCGCGCGTACCGACCTCGTCAATCCGGCGACGCACGATTTCCAGCGATTGACGCACTGTACGGTCGTCCGATGCCAGCTTCTCGGCTTCGGACAACTGCACAACGATCGTGTCGCCTTCGGCCCGCGCCTCAATATCGGTTGCACCGACGCCGGTCAGCGTCTGCACCTGACGGGCAAGACCGCGCACAACTTCCAGGGCTCTGGATATCCCTTCGGGCTGGCTGATCTTGATGCGAATCTCGTCCGGGTCCGAGGGTTGCTTGCGGATGGTGCCAACGGTGGCGCGCTCGTCACGCAGCGCATCGCGAATTTCGGGCCACATGGCCTCCATCCGGGATTCGTAGACGTCAGCGACTTGTACTTCGGCCAGCAGATGCGCGCCGCCTCTCAGGTCGAGCCCCAGATTGACCAGTGATGACGGCAGCCAGTTTGGCCACTGCGCTGCCTCGGCCTGCATTTCAGGGGTGTCGATGCCAAGCTCGATCGCGGCCTTGGCATCGTTTGATTGTTCGACGCGCGTGTAAAACGCATTCGGCAGGGCCATGAACAAGCCGGTCACGCAGACCGCCCAGATCAGAACCCGCTTCCAGGTGTCAATTTGCAGCATTACCCTGCCTTTTCAAGGGATTGTGGCGTGACGTTACTTCGCCGGTTCGGTCTTGTTCAGAACCTGGGCAATGGTTGCCTGAACCACACGCACCTTGACCCCTTCAGCGATCTCGACCTCGATCTCGCCGTCATCCTTGACCTTGGCCACTTTGCCGATCAGGCCGCCCTGCGTGACTACCTGATCCCCGCGACGCAGCGCTTCTACCATCGCTTTGTGTTCTTTCATCTTTTTCTGCTGCGGGCGGATCAACAGAAAATACATGATCCCGAAAATCAGGATCAGCGGGAGAAACTGGGCAATTGCGCCACCTTCCATGGGATATTCCTTTGTTCAGATCTTGCGGCATCGTTCCGCAAATTTGGCGGGAACCTATGCCTTGAACAGGACGTTTGCAAGCAAAGGTGGCACGGCAACGCACCTTGGCGACCGTGCCGTGCCAAAGGATCAGGAAAAGCGTTGCAGATATGCCCTAGGCACAGTGTCCGACTCGGTTATAGTCGCTGTGTAGGGGGACCAATGACAAAGCCGTTCAAGCCATTCCTTTTGCTGTCTTATTTTCTCACGTCACTTGTGCTGAGCCTGTGGCTGGCAACATCTCTCTTGGCGCAGGAAGCAATACCGGTTGAACCGGAATCCGAGGTCGAAGACTCCGATGCGTTCATGGCACCGGTCATCGTGGATGGGGACATCCTGTTTCAGGTCCGCGGCTCAAGCGCGTTGCCTGCCCCGGAACGTGCGGAAGATGTACAGAACAAAATAATCGAAGTCGCCGAGGCCTCTGACGCCGCGACCGTAGACATCACGTACCAAGAGACGGAACTGGGAATTTGGATTCTGGCGGGCGGCACAAGGATTTCCATCGTGACCGATGCGGACGCCGAACTGGATCAGATGGATCTCAGCGTCGTGAGCGTCCTGCACGGGAACGCAATCAAAGAGGCCATTGAGGGATATCGCGCTAACCGGACGGAACAGGCCCGCGTATCCGGTGCCATCGAAGCAGCCGGATGGACCTTGGTATTCGTGCTCTTCGTCGTGGTGATCCTTTGGCTGCACCGCCGCATCAGACGGCGCACGCTGCGGTTCGTACAGCGCTACTTAAAGGATGTGGAGACGGCCACAGCCGAACATGTGCAGGCAGAGGCGATGGCCGCGCTGATCCGGTACGGGCTGAACTTCATTCTGCTCATCGTCTTTTTTCTGGGGTTCTACTATTATCTGTCCTTCATATTGCTGGCCTTTGCCGAAACCCGGTATTTTGCCCAGCTGTTGCTGACCTATCTGACCGAGCCGGTCCTGCAGATCGCCCAGGGCATAATCAGCTATTTGCCCAACCTGATCATGCTGGGGCTGATCACATGGGTTACCATGTACGTTATCAAGGGGATGCGCGTTTTCTTTAATGCCGTCGAAGCGGGAACCTTCGACCTTGGGGATTTCGAAAAGCACTGGGTCAACCCGACATTCAACATCGCACGAGTCGTCGTGATCCTCATCGCTCTGGTCTTCGCGGTTCCCTATATTCCGGGTTCGGATTCCGCTGCCTTTCAAGGTCTGACGATTCTGGTAGGGGCCATGTTGTCACTGGGCGCGAATTCGGTCGTTTCCAACATGCTTGCAGGCCTGTTCGTCATCTATCGACGATCGACCTCGATCGGGGACCGCATTCAAATAGGTGAACATATTGGCGACGTCGTCGAGATCAAGCTGATGGAGACACATCTGAAATCCATCAAGAACGAGTTGATTTCGATTCCCAACGCGCAGTTGATGAATTCCGACGTAATCAATTTTTCGAAAAAAACCGATGGCAGCGGCCTGTTGCTGCACACCACCGTTGGGATCGGTTACGAAGAACCACCGCAAAAGGTCGAGGCGATGCTGGTCGAGGCTGCGCACCGCACCAAGGGGATCAAGGCCAAACCGGAACCCTTCGTGCTGTGGACCGCGCTGGCCGATTACGCGATCAACTATCAGATCAACGGCTACACAACGCGCGGCAGCATCATACCGAAGATCCGGTCGGACCTGCATCGCAACATCGTTGCCGTATTCAACGAGAATAACGTGCAGATCATGACACCGTCCTATATGGCGGACCCACCCGAGCCGAAAATACCGGCCGAGGAATGGGATGGTCACCTGGCCCACGAATCCGAAGAGGATGCCGGAAAGTAAGTGTTATTTGCTTTACCGGTGCTACACCCTTCCCTCCATATGGTGCATAAGCGGCTCTAGTGATTCACGCATTCAAGGATCTGAGACATGCACGACATCCGCGCCATTCGCGAAAACCCCGATGCCTTCGACGCCGCCCTCGCGCGCCGTGGAGATGCGCCGGTGTCGTCAGACCTGCTGCGACTGGACGAAAGCCGCCGGGCCAAGATTCTTGCCGCCGAAACCGCTCAGGCCGAACAGAACAAGGCCAGCAAAGAGGTTGGCGCCGCCAAAGGGCGCGGCGACGAAGCTGAGTTCGAACGCCTGCGCGCGCTTGTGGCCGAGAAAAAGGCCGAAGTCGCCCGGATGCAGACCGAAGCCAAGGATCTGGACGCCCTTTTGACCGATCAACTGGCGCGCATCGCCAACCTGCCTGCCGAGGATGTGCCGCAGGGCGACGACGAGGACGACAATGTCGAGGTCAATCGCTGGGGCACCCCGCGCGAGTTCGATTTCGCGCCGAAGGAACATTATGAGATCCCCGCTGTTGCCGCCGCAATGGATTTCGAAACGGCCGCCAAGACCAGCGGCAGCCGCTTTGTGAACCTGTCCAAAGGCGTCGCCCGCATTCACCGCGCTTTGGCACAGTTCATGCTGGACACGCATATCGACAAGAACGGCCTGACCGAAACCCAGACGCCCGTTCTGGTCCGCGATGAGGCGATGTACGGCACCGATAAGCTGCCGAAATTCGGTGATGACAGCTATCAGACGACAAACGGCTGGTGGCTGATCCCGACCTCAGAAGTCACGCTTACCTATTCGGTAGCGGGTGACATTCTGGATGAGGCCGCCCTGCCCGTCCGAATGACGGCCCACACAGTTTGTTTCCGGTCCGAGGCCGGCAGCGCCGGTAAGGACACCGCCGGAATGCTGCGCCAGCACCAGTTTGAAAAGGTCGAGATGGTCTCGGTCACTCATCCAGACAAATCGGACGAGGAACAAAAGCGCATGTTGCGCTGTGCCGAGGATCTTCTGGAACAGTTGGGCATTCCCTATCGCACCGTCGTCTTGTGCACCGGTGATATGGGTTTTGGCGCGCGCCGCACGTTTGACATCGAAGCCTGGCTCCCCGGCCAGAACACCTATCGCGAGATCAGCTCGGTTTCGACCACCGGCGATTTTCAAGCCCGCCGCATGAACGCCCGCTTCAGGCCCGAAGCTGGCGGCAAGCCGGAATACGTTCACACGCTGAATGGCTCTGGTCTGGCAGTGGGGCGTTGCCTGATTGCGGTGCTTGAAAACGGCCAGAACGCAGACGGCACCGTAACTTTGCCCGAGGTTCTGACCCCCTATCTGGGTGGAAAGCTGACACTGCAAACAGACGGCAACCTGGCATAAGAAAAACCGGCCACCCGCTGGGGCGCCGGTTTTTTTCACAAGGCGGAGAAAAATTACTTCTTCGCCTTTTTCTTATCTTTCTTTTTGTCGGCCTTCTTTTTGTCGTCCTTTTTGGACTTCTTAGACTTTTTGCCTTTCTTGGACTTCTCCTTGACCTTTTCTTTGGCTTTCTTGAATGCAGCCTCCATCTCGGATTTCTTTCTGGCGGCCTTTTCTGCCTTGGCTTTGGCTTTGGCTTTTTTCTTGGCTTTGGCCTCGGCTGCTGCCAATTCGGCTGCCAATTCAGCTGCCGCGCGCTCCTCAGCGGCTTTCCGTTCCGCTTCGGCCTTTTTTGCTGCGGCTATTACCCGCGATGTCATCGGACGCGCAGTCGGTTTGCGGGCTGGAGCGCGCCGGGTCGTGGACTTGGCCGCAGGTTTTGCCGCCGCCGCCTCTTTTGCCGCCGAGATCAAAATAGAAGCCCGAGCCGTACCAATGCGCGGCACCTTGACCAGTTCCTCAGGTTTGGCCTTGGCCAGTTCTTCGGCTGTTTTGTAGCCATTTGCGCTGAGGGCCTGTGCCAGCGCTTTTCCTACGCCGCGCACATCGGTTACTGCGGTCATTGCGGGTCCTTTCGTTATCTCCTCATGCACACGTATATACGAGGCATATACACCTGCGCAAGTGTGCGCGGCGCTTATAATCGTTGACCTCAGCCGCTTTGGGCCAATTGCCGGCCCGAAGCCTTTTTCGGGAATGGGACCAGGCGTTTTGCGTCCTCGTCCCAAAGTTTAAGGTTCAGGGCCGCCACAGCCTCGGGGAACTTGATCCGGCGCGGCGTGTATTCGGGCGGCAGGTTATAGTGGCAGGCACGCAGTCGATAGGACGGGATCCGCGCATTGAAATGATGGATGTCGTGCAGTGTGATGCAAGCCACCGCGTTGTCGAACCACCACCCGAAATCCAACGCTGACGACCCTTCCAACGCGGCCAGCTTCGGATCCAGATCCGGGCGACGGTCCCAATAGGTGTCCTCGAAATTGTGCTGCAGGTAGACCAGAAAAACGCCCAGCATTCCGCCCAGCAGCGAGAACACAAGCCAGACCAGAATGCCAGTTGATCCGGCGATCAGGTATAGCAGGCCAAGGAACACCACGATTGAAAGGTTGTGCAGCAACACACCCTTCACTCCAAAGCGGACGGTGTTCTTGGGCCAGCGATAGCGGATGAAATAGGTGAACAGTGCTCCTACCGGAACCAGAATGAACGGATTGCGATAAAGCCTGTAGAACAGGCGCTTTTTCCAATCAGCCTCATTCCATTCCCGCAGGGTCATCGTATGGATTTCCCCGGTTTCGCGGTGTTCCAGATTGCCAATACCAGCATGATGCAGGTTGTGGTTCTGTTTCATCACTTCGAATGGGGCAAAGGTGAACGGAGACAACCCGTGCCCAGCCCACTCGTTTTGTGTTCGCGTCTCGAACAACGAGTGATGGCCGCAATCGTGTTGCAGCACATAAAGACGTACAGCGGAGAAGGCGAACACCACGCCAGCGGGAACCATGATGTACCAGCGATCAACGTAGACAATCGCCAGCGCCAGTGATGCAAAGTAAACCGCGAAGGTCCCGAAATAGCTGAGAGCGGCCAGCCTGTTATCCTGAATTGCGTATTGCCTTGTGTAGTCTCTTAGGTCCATTCAGCTCGCTCCCCACGACGCCTTGGCACAAAGTCATATCCAAATTAGGCGCGGAATTTCCGCGTACAAGCAGCGCGTGCGCAAACAAATGCACGCGCCTGAATGCTAACGCGATGCCGAATGGCTGTCACGCCCCCACGGCTAAAATGCTGAAAATTGGCGCAGTTACGCGCGGCCCTTGAGATGTTTGGCCAGCGCGCCCGCGTTTTTCTTGCGCCGTCCCTTGTACGGGTTCTTGTCCCCTTGCCCGCGCAAGGTCAACCGGATTGGCGTCCCCGGCATGTCAAAGTCTTCGCGCAGCCCATTCACCAGATAGCGTGAATAGCTGTCCGGCATCTTGTCGGGATGTGAGCACATGACCACAAACCCTGGCGGACGGGTCTTGGCCTGGGTCATGTAGCGCAGTTTGATCCGGCGGCCCTGCGGCGCTGGGGGCGGATGCTGTTCCAGCATCGCGGTCAGCCAACGGTTCAAGGCAGCCGTCGGCACGCGACGGTTCCAGACATCATGGGCGCGCAAGATGGCGGCGCGCAGACGCTCCAGACCCCGGCCCGTTTTGGCGGAAACGGTTACCAGCGGCGCTCCGCGCAACTGTGGCAAAAGGCGGTCGAAGGATTCCTTCAACTCGCGCAGCTTTTCCTGCTTGTTGTCCTCGACATCCCATTTATTGACGGCGACCACGACGGCACGGCCTTCACGTTCAGCCAGATCGGCGATGCGCAGGTCTTGCTGCTCGAACGGAATGGCGGCATCCAACAGTACCACCACGACCTCGGCGAACTTGACCGCGCGCAGGCCGTCCGAGACCGAAAGCTTCTCAAGCTTTTCCTGCACCTTGGCCTTCTTGCGCATCCCAGCCGTGTCGAAAATCCGCATCGGCGTGCTGCTGCCATCAGGGTCCGCCCAATCGATCTGCAGGCTTATCGCATCTCGGGTGATCCCGGCTTCGGGACCGGTCAGCAGGCGATCTTCGCCGATGATCTTGTTGATCAAAGTAGATTTTCCGGCGTTCGGACGGCCAACAACGGCCACCTGCAGCGGTTTTGCCGCTGTGATCAGAGGGCTCTCGCCCTCGCCGTCTTCATCCAGTTCGATATCCGTCTCTGGGGCGTCGTCCTGCGCCTGTTCCTCGGCGGCATCCGCCAGAGGCATCAACTGCGCATAAAGGTCGGTCATCCCCTCGCCATGCTCACCCGACAGACGAACCGGTTCGCCCAGACCCAGATTGTAAGCCTCAAGCACTCCGGCATCAGCCGCGCTGCCCTCGGCTTTGTTGGCTGCCAGAATCACGTGCTTGGAGCGCTTGCGCAGGATTTCGGCGAACATCTCATCCGTCGGCGTCAGGCCAGCCCGGGCGTCGATCATGAACAGGCACACATCAGCCATGTCCACCGCTCGTTCGGTCAGCCGGCGCATCCGGCCTTGCAGGCTGTCGTCGGTCGCGTCCTCCAGCCCCGCCGTGTCGATCACGGTAAAGCGCAGATCGCCCAGACGTCCTTCGCCTTCGCGCAGGTCGCGCGTAACGCCGGGCTGGTCGTCGACCAAAGCCAGACGTTTGCCCACAAGGCGGTTGAACAGGGTGGATTTGCCCACATTCGGGCGCCCCACGATGGCGAGGGTCAGCGACATGATACTCAACTTTCAAGACTCAGACGCGCCCTTTAGCGCATCTTGTCGTCAACGGAAAGCGTGTAGATCACCTTTGGTCGAGACCACATACAGCGTCTGCCCGGCCACGACGGGCGTGGTCGTTGCCCCGCCCGGCACCTCGGCCTGATAGACAAGTGAGCCATCAACCGGGTTGAAGAACCGCAGGAAGCCGTCATTCGAGGCCACGACAATACGCCCACCCGCCAGGATCGGCCCGTAATGCGCATAGATCGCGCCGCGACGACCCGGCTTGTCCTTGACGAAACCGGGCAAGTCCTGCGCCCAGACGATCGAACCATCCGCCGCGTTCAGGCGGACCAGTTGGTTGCGGTCGCTGATCAGAAACACGCTGTTGCCTGCGACCCAAACCGTGTCCACTGCACCTTCGGCGGCCGTCCAGTTCCGCTCGCCCGAACTGGCGTCAAATGACACGGTGCGGCCAGAGTGGTTGCCGATATAGATCGCATTGCCGACGACCATCGGCCCTCCGGTCACATCCACGACCTGCGCAGCCGCGCGCCCCCGGCGACCACCTGCGACCGATGCATTCCAGCGCCGGATGCCACCCTTGCGGAACGTGGCTGCAATATCACCTGAACCAAATGCAAAGACCGCGAGGTCCGAGGTCAGAACCGGGGCCGGAGCACCCAAGACATTGCCGACGCTGGGCGTACCGTCGATCTGCCAGGCAATGCGCCCGTCTTTGGTATTCACCGCCCAGCCGGTTTCGTCACCGGCCACCAGATAGAGCAGACCGCCGCTGACCAGCGGCGAACCACTGCCGGTCGCGTTCAACCGTTTTTGCCAACGCTGCGCGCCTGTCTTTGCGTCCAGGGCCGTCAGACGCCCGAAACCGGACGAAACATAAAGAACCCCTTCGGCATAGGCGAGGCCACCACCGGTGGCCTGGTTGTCTTTCTCGGATGGTGGGATCAGATTGGTGCTCCAGGCGACCTGCCCCTGTGGCGTGACGGCGGTGACGGTCGCTCCGGAATCGAGCGTGTAAATCAGGCCGCCCGCGACAACCGGTTCTGCCGTAATCCGTTGTTTGCGCGAATCCCCGGCACCGATCGATGTAGACCAGACACGCTGTGGTGTAGAGCCAAGCGCCGCATTTGTCGTCCGGAACGCGGGTGTTCCAGGGCTTTGCGCCCAACTGGCATTCCGTGACTGGGCAGGCAGGCTGATTGGCTTGGCCCCTTGGGTTTCGACAGTTTCGTTATCCTGAACAGACCGGATGTCTTCACGGGCACCAGGTAGTATGACTTCGGGTTCCTGACAGGCACTCAGCGTGGTCAGGGCAATCACAGCAGCGGGCATCCCAAAGCCTGAGAAAAATCTTGTTACCATCTTTGTTCGAACTCGCCTGTCTGTTTCCCTGGTTCCGCCGCCCGATCAGCCCTGCTGTCCTGCAACCGGAGCAGGCTCGCCACCCAGCGCGATGATCAGCTGCGCAGCGCGCTGTTGCAGATCGACACCCGCCTCAGCGTCCTGCCGCAACGCCTGCAAGCGGTCCATCGCCGCCTGCGTTTCGCCCTCGGCCACATCGATCAGTGCCAATTGCTCCTCTGCCAGCAGACGCAAGGGCGCGCCGGGCACGGCCAGAGCCTCGAATTGCTGACGACGGTCCGCCACGGGCATAGTATCGCCTTGCAGCAGCAATGCCTTGAAAGACGCAATGGCACGGTAGATTTCGGGCAGATCGCCCTGCACCGCAATGGCGTTCAGGCTGGCCACTGCGTCCTGCCGCGACCCGGCTTCGATCTGCGAAGCGGACAGCAGCATATTCAGCACCGCCTCTCCACCCGGCGATTGCGTCTCGATCCCCTCAAGGCTGGCCGCCCGTTCGGTCGAGTCGTTTTCGGCCAGCGAGGACAGAATCGCATCACCCAATGCTTCGGCCTGCGCGGCGTCGCGTGCTTTGCGGTATTCATTGAAGGCCGCACCACCCACAATGGCGATGACGGCGATGACCCCGACCCATCCCCAACGGCGCAAAAGTTGGTACATTCGGTCGCGGCGCACCTCTTCGGTGACTTCTTCAATGAAACTGTCGGCGTCGCTCATCCCTGCCCCCAGGCTACGTGTCTGGCTTTCTAGCGCCATGTCATACCCCGCCGCCACCGGCAAGCCAAGTGCCCGAATTTACGCATTTGCGCCGACTGGCGTGGCACTTGCCAAAAAAAGTAAACCGAACTATTCAGTTCAGTATGGACAAGTCCGCAACCTGACCCCATTTGAAAGCTAATACGCCAATGTCAGGTTGGCCGCAAAATCTGGAAAGGCACCACATGCGTTTGATTTCATTTGTCAACGCCGTATTGGTAATTATTGCATTGTATTTCCTCGTGTTCGAGCGCGACGCGTTGTTTGCTTTTGCCGGTCGCGGCGATGATCAGGCCGAAGCCCCAACTGAGACTGCATCGGAGACCCTTGCACAGGCGCCCGGCACGATCGGCGTGATCGCCTTGCGCTCGACCGCGCGCGAAATCGGCAGCGCCGTTCAGTTGCGCGGCCAGACCAAGGCGAACCGTCAGGTCGAAGTTCTGGCCGAGACGACGTCGACCGTGTTGTCCGACCCAAAGCGTAAAGGTGCTTTCGTCGAGACCGGAGATCTGTTGTGCGAACTTGATCCCGGCACCCGTCCGGCGAGCTTGGCCGAAGCTAAAGCGGCATTGCTTGAAGCCGAAAGCCGCGTCCCCGAGGCCGAAGCCCGCCTGCAAGAGGCCCATGCCCGACTGGCAGAAGCGGAAATCAACCTGAAGGCCGCGCGAAAGCTGTCGGAAACCGGGTTCGGGTCGGAAACCCGTCGGATTTCGAGCGAGGCGGAGATGAGCAGCGCGCAAGCGGGAATCAAGTCCGCCGAAGCCGGTCTGGAAGCAACGCAGGCCGGGATCGAGGCTGCGCAGGCCGCGGTCGCCGCAGCTCAACGCGAAATGGACCGGCTTACCATCGAAGCTCCGTTCAAAGGCCTGCTGGAAAGCGACGCGGCCGAACTGGGCAGCCTGATGCAGCCGGGATCGCTATGCGCGACGGTTATCCAGTTGGACCCGATCAAGTTGGTGGGCTTTGTTCCGGAAACCGAAGTGAACCGGATTGTTGTCGGCTCAATGGCGTCGGCGCAGCTGGTTACCGGGCTGCAGGTCGAGGGGCGCGTAACCTTCCTCAGCCGCTCGGCGGATGAAACCACCCGCACTTTCGAGGTCGAGATTACCGTACCCAACCCGGAATTGCTGATCCGTGACGGCCAGACCGCAAATATCCAGATCGCGGCCGAAGGCGTGAAAGCACATCTGCTGCCGCAATCGGCCCTGACCCTGAACAACGAAGGTAAGCTGGGTGTTCGTACGGTCGGCGCCGGTGATGTGGTCGGCTTCGTTCCGATCCAGTTGCTGCGCGACACCGCCGAAGGCGTCTGGGTCGGCGGTTTGCCGGAAACGGCCGACGTCATCGTGGTCGGTCAGGAATTCGTAACCAGCGGCGTCACGGTTGCGCCCACCTATCAGGAAGCGTCTAAATGACGGGTATTGTCAGTTGGGCCGCTGGCCGGGCCCGAATGGTCATCGCCTTCATCGCGATCTCACTGATCGTCGGTGGGTTTGCCTATGTGAACCTGCCCAAGGAGGGCGAACCGGACATCGAGATACCGGCCTTGTTCGTGTCGGTCAGTTTCCCCGGAATCTCAGCAGAAGACAGCGAAAACCTTCTGATAAAACCGATGGAAACCGAACTGGCGGATCTGGACGGTCTGAAAGAAATGACCGCTACCGCCGCCGAAGGCTATGCCGGTATTGCGCTGGAATTCGACTTTGGCTGGGACAAGACGGCCATAACCGCGGACGTGCGCGATGCCATGAACACCGCGCAGGCCGATTTCCCGGATGGGGCGGAACAATACACACTGACCGAGATCAACTTCTCGGAATTCCCCATCGTTATCGTCAACCTGACCGGCGCTGTCCCTGAACGTACAATGGCCCGCATTGCCAAGGACTTGCAGGACGAGCTTGAGTCTCTGGATGCAGTTCTTGAGGCCGGAATCGCCGGTAACCGCGACGAGATGCTTGAGGTCGTCATCGACCCCCTTCGACTTGAGGCTTACAACGTCACCGCCGACGAACTGATCAACGTGGTTCGGAACAACAACCAGCTGATCGCGGCAGGTGAGGTGGAAACCGCGCAAGGGACATTTTCGGTCAAGATCCCTTCGTCCTTCAAAACCGCGCAGGACGTTTATGGTCTGCCGATCAAGGTCAACGGTGACCGGGTTGTGACGCTCGGTGAGCTTGCCCAGATCAACTACACGTTTGAAGACCGCGAAGGCACCGCGCGCTTTGACGGCGAACCGACGGTCGCTTTGCAGGTGGTCAAACGCAAGGGCTTCAACCTGATCGACACAGTTGCGCTGGTCAAAGAAACCGTCGCCGCCGCGCAGGCCAAATGGCCGCCCGAGATGCAGGCCGCCGTTGGTGTCGGCACATCCAACGACCAAAGCCGCATTGTGGGCTCCATGGTCAGCCAGTTGGAAGGCTCGGTTCTGACCGCGATTGCGCTGGTGATGATCGTGGTTCTGGCCTCGCTGGGCACGCGGGCCGCACTTTTGGTGGGTTTCGCAATTCCCACCTCATTCCTGCTGTGTTTCGCCTTCCTTGCCGTGATGGGCGTCAGCATTTCGAACATTGTGATGTTCGGCCTCATCCTTGCTGTGGGGATGCTGGTCGATGGTGCGATCGTGGTGGTGGAATACGCCGACAAGCGCATCAAAGAAGGCGTCGGCCCGATGCACGCCTATGTCGAGGCGGCGCAACGCATGTTCTGGCCCATCGTTTCGTCAACCGCGACAACCCTGTGTGCTTTCCTGCCCATGTTGTTCTGGCCCGGCGTACCGGGCGAGTTCATGGGAATGCTGCCGGTCACGCTGATCTTCGTTCTGTCGGCCTCGCTGATCGTGGCGCTGATCTACTTGCCGGTCATGGGTGGTGTTTCGGGCCGTCTGAGCCGAGTGTTCGACCGCACCTCGAACTGGCTGCGGGCCCGCACGCCCTGGTGGATGCGCGCGATCATGGTGCCGCCGTCGCTGTACATGATCTTCCTTGGCGCGATGCAGATGCTGAACCCGGATTACCTGTTGCCCGGAGGCTCATTCGCCGGTGCCCTGCTGTTCCTGTTCGGCGCTTTCGCCGGCTCGGTAACCCTGAGCGCCGCCAGAATCGAACGCCATGTCGAAGAGCGCGTGCACACGGCCAAGGAACACACACCTTTCGGCTATGTGATCAAGTTCCTCGTCGGCAACCCGATCATGCCGATTGTATCGCTCGTTGCAGTTGGCTTTGCCGTGTTCACTGTCATGACTGCCTATGGCGAGAACAACCGGGGCGTCGAGTTCTTCGTCGAAAGCGAACCGGAACAGGCCACTGCCTATGTCCGTGCACGCGGTAACCTGTCTCTGGCTGAAAAGGACGCGATGGTCCTGGCCGCCGAAAAGGTGATTGCTGCGCATCCTGCGGTGATCAATGTCTTTGCCTTTGCTGGCGAGGGCGGACTGAACCAGAACAACGGTGGGGCTCAGGCCCCGGCCGATACCGTGGGCCGCGTCCAGTTCGAAATCATTCCTTGGGAAGATCGTCCGAATATCTCGGAACCCGTTCTGGGTGGCCTGTTCGATCGGCACGTTGTGGCGCCGGACTATGATGGCGACTTTGTCATTGATCAGCTAAATGCAGAACTTGCGAAACTGCCCGGTATCGTGGTTGAAATCCTGGCACTGGAACAGGGACCAGCCTCGGCCAAGCCGGTGCATCTGCGCATTAAAGGTGACGGCTGGGAGGAACTGACCACCGCCACAGTCGCGGCACGCGAAGCTTTCGAACAAACGCCCGGTCTGATCAAGATCGAGGATACATTGCCCCTGCCCGGCATCGACTGGCAAATCGACGTCGACGTCGCGAAAGCGGGCCGCTTTGGCGCAGACGTTGCGACCGTAGGCGCCATGGTCCAGTTGGTCACGCGCGGTATCCTGTTGGGTGAGATGCGTCCGGACAGCACGGATGAAGAGATCGAAATCCGCGTTCGACTGCCCGAGAATGACCGGGTTCTGTCCACTCTGGATACGCTCAAAGTACGCACGCCGGACGGATTGGTCCCCCTGTCGAACTTTGTCACGCGTCAGCCGGTGCCGAAGCTTGCCGAGATCAACCGCGTAAATCAGCAGCGCTATTATGATGTTAAGGCCGATGTTGAACCCGGTTTGAACAAGGTTGTGATTGACGGCCCGGATGGAAGTGAACAACGACTGGCCGTCGTACGCGAAGTGGCCGAGGGATTGACCCCAACCAATGCAGTTGTCACCAGCACGGATGGCATAGACTATGAGCTTTTCCAACTGACCGAAGCCGAGAACGTTGGCGCCCTTCAGGCTGCAATAGACGGCGGCGAGGCCCGGTTTGCCCTTATCAATCCCAATGAGCGGATCTCGGTACTGACGGAATGGCTGCAAAGCGATCCGTTTGGCAACACCATCAGCTGGGAGTGGACCGGCGATCAGGAGGATCAGGAGGAATCCGGAGCCTTCCTCGTCAACGCCTTCATGGGCGCGCTGGGCCTGATGTTCGTGATCCTGCTGGCGCAGTTCAACTCGTTCTACAACTCGGTGCTGGTTCTGCTGGCCGTGGTATTGTCGACCACCGGAGTGCTGATCGGGATGATGGTCATGCAACAACCGTTCTCGATCATCATGACCGGTACCGGCATTGTGGCCCTGGCAGGGATCGTCGTGAACAACAACATTGTTCTGATCGATACCTATCAGGAATACAGCACCTACATGCCAAGGATCGAGGCGATTGTGCGCACGGCTGAATCGCGCATTCGACCGGTCCTGCTGACCACGCTGACCACGATGGCGGGTCTGACACCGATGATGTTCGGCTTGTCGCTGGATTTTATCAACGGCGGATACTCGATCGACAGCCCCACAGCGCTGTGGTGGAAACAGCTGGCCACTGCGGTTGTGTTCGGCCTGGGTATTGCCACCGTGCTGACGCTGATTGTAACGCCGTCCTTCCTGGCGTTGCGCGTGTGGGTGACCACATATGCCATCTGGCTGGGCAAACTGCTGGCGCGTGTGACAGCGGGTCGGGCGAGCAAGATCGCGCAGGACATGGCCATCGGCAGATCCGCGCGCAGCATGCAGACCACCGAAATCCTGTGGGATGGCGACGAGGTTCCGACCGGCCAAGACGGGACGGATCAGGAACCGCGCGATCCCCCATCCCATCCGCTCAAGGCTGCAGAATAAAAAAATGGCGAGCCCCAGGGCTCGCCATTTTCAAATCGGGGTCACGGATCAATCCGTAAAGACATACTCACCCAGGTCGCACAGATCCAGGCCATAATCCTCGGCTGTCGATCCATCCGAGAACTCTCCGCGGATGTCGTAGATACAGGTCGACAATCCGTCTGCGATCACAACATCGATCTCGTAACCCGGCGCGATGTACCCTCCGCGCAGCAGGTTACCTTCCCAGTCATTCGAAGATGCAGGTGAAACATTGAACCCGGTCAGGTCTGCGCTGCTTTCATTTGCCAGCAGAAACGTCAGGTCCTCGGCCTGAGCCGTGGACGCCAGAAACAAAACGCCAACAATCGGTGCTGCAAGAAATTTCTTCATCAAGGTTTCCTCTGTAATCGTGCCTCATCTCACGCGAACTGCGTGCCGCAGTTCGTGCACATCGGTAATATGTGATGGTGACACCCGGTCAACTAAATATTGCGACCAGGGATTTCGGGAGGCTTCCCCAAAAGTGATCGGTAGCGCAGCGCGATACCGGATTTAAGGGTGCAGCCGCGTCCAGGTCTGATGCGCGCATACAACGTGCTCGCATCCCCGCACGGAAAGTGAATTGCCGGACAAGGTCATTTGCGGGGAAACGTCAACGTTGATCATGGGGACCCAGAAATCACCACCCCCGTAGTTGCCACCGCCTTGGTTTGCCACATCCCAAAACAGTTTCTTTCCGATATTGGGCGTCTGCACTTCCTTGCCGGACGCATCATAGGCCGAGAGTATCTGCCCGCAGAATTTGTCGCCGCAGGCCGTGATTTTGATGTGAGAGGTCAGGTTCTTACGATCCGGTTCCGTCTTCCATACACCTTCGATCGGGTCGGCCGCGGCAGCAACCGCACCAATTAGCAAGGCCGCCAATGCCGGCAGAAACGTCTTTCGCAGTGATCCGCGCATGAGGAACCCTCCGCTGATCTGCGACCCATCATAGCATTTCTGAGCGGCTTCTTCACGCCGCCTGTGCGTCCGCCTGCTGCCGGCTCCAAAGCTGTGCGTACCGGCCCTCGCGCGACAGCAGTTCGTCATGCGTGCCCTGTTCGATGATCTCGCCACGTTCCAGCACGACGATCTGGTCCGCCTCTGCGATCGTGCTCAGGCGGTGGGCAATCGTAATCACCGTCCGCCCCTCACCTGCGCGCGCCAGAGCGTCCTTGATGTCCTGTTCCGTGTCGGTATCCAATGCCGAGGTCGCCTCGTCCAGCAACAGGATCGGTGGGTTCTTCAGCAGCGTCCGGGCGATGCCCACGCGCTGTTTTTCACCCCCGGACAGTTTCAATCCCCGCTCGCCCACCTTGGTATCATAACCCTCGGGCAACGAGACGATAAAATCGTGTATCTGGGCGGCCTTAGCGGCCTCTTCTACATCGGCTTGCGAGGCGCCTTCGCGACCGTAGGCAATGTTGTAGCGGATCGTGTCGTTGAACAGTACGGTATCCTGCGGCACTACGCCGATGGAAGAGTGCAAGCTGGTCTGAGTAACATCGCGCACATCCTGCCCATCGATCTTCAATGCCCCGCCGGTGACGTCATAGAACCGGAACAACAATCGGCCAATGGTGGATTTTCCCGACCCGGTCGCACCCACGATAGCCACGGTCTGCCCCGCCGGTACAGTCAGGGAAACACCTTTGAGGATTTCTCTGTCCGCCTCATAGCCAAACCGGACATTTTCCAGCGCGACCTCGCCGCCGGACACATTCAGGTCCGGTGCACCCGGTTTGTCGGTGACTTCAGCAGGTTGTTCGAGCAGGTCGAACATCTGCCCCATATCCACCAGTGACTGCCGGATTTCCCGATAGACCGTGCCCAGAAAGTTCAGTGGCACCGTGATCTGGATCATGTAGGCGTTTACCATCACGAAATCGCCCACTGTCAGCGACCCGTTCTGAACCCCGGTCGCGGCCAGAACCATGACGCCGATCAGACCGCATGTGATCAGAAAAGACTGACCAAAATTCAGAAACGCCAGCGAATAGGCCGTTTTCAAAGCCGCCTGCGCATAAGCTTTCATTGACACGTCATAACGATCAGCTTCGCGCGTTTCGGCGTTGAAATACTTGACCGTTTCGAAGTTCAGCAGGCTGTCGATGGCGCGTTGATTGGCCTCGGTGTCCTGATCGTTCATCTCGCGCCGCAGCTTCACGCGCCATTCGGTTATGGCAAAAGTGAACCAGATATAAAGCGCAATGGTGACGGCAACGACGACCAGGTACCAGACATCGAAAAGCCACATCAGGATGATCGCGACCAGCAACAGTTCCAGGATCAACGGTCCAATGGAAAACAGCAGGAACCGCAACAGGAATTCGACACCCTTTACCCCGCGCTCAATGATCCGGCTGAGGCCACCAGTGCGGCGGGTCACGTGATAGCGCATCGATAACTGATGGATATGCTGAAAGGTTTCCAGCGCCAGTGCACGCAGCGCCCTCTGTCCGACCGGTGCGAACAAGGCATCGCGCAATTGCTGGAACCCGACGGTCATCATGCGCGCAACGCCATAGGCCACGGTCAGGCCAACCGCGCCCAACGCCAATGGCGGAACGCCTTCGCCGGCCAGACTGTCCACCGCCCCTTTATACAGGATCGGCGTATAGACGGCGATCAGCTTGGCCAGAACCAGCATGACCATTGCCAGCACCACGCGACGTTTGACCCACGATTCGTCTTCGGGCCAAAGGTACGGCGCGACCTTGCGTATGGTGCGCCAGCCCGAGCGGTGTTCGTCTGGTGCGGGATTGTCGGCGGAATGCATCAGGGTGTTTGCCTTTTCACGTACCTTGTGCGGTCAGGGATATTCGCCAGCCCCAATAGGGCCAGAGGTCATGCGTTTACTCGGGGATGGTGAAAATCTGCCCCGGATAGATCAGGTCGGGGTCTCGGATCGAATCCCGGTTAGCCTCGAACACCCTGACATACAGAATACCGTCCCCATACCGCTTGCGTGAAATGGCCCAGAGCGTATCTCCCTTCTGAACCGTCACCGACCGGATCGGAGGCGTCTCGCCTGTTGTTTCAGGCTCTGCCTCGCGCAGCACCTCCACAGGTTCGCGTTTGAAAGGCGTTTCAAGGCGGCTGACAACCGTCCCGTCCGACGCGACCTCATCCACGCGCAGGGTATAGACACCGGGGTCAATGTCTTCCAGCTCACTCCGCCACTTTCCATCTTCGGTCGGGGCAAGATCATCGACAAGTCGATTGTCCAGATACAGCCGCACAGCCGAATCCTGCTGCACGCGTCCTGTCAACTCGACGTCACCGACGTCGGAGTAGCCGATAGTGTCTAATGCAACTTGCTCCGGCGGAGTGGTCTGTACGGTCGGCGGTTGTACAAGCTCCACGCCCTCCTCGCCCGAACGAATTACAGCCACTTGCTGGTCCTGCGTGGCGTCCGTCGCATCCGTGGTGAGTTCGGCTTGTGCGTCGAGCTGTCCCTCCTCTTCGGTCCGTTCGGGATCTGCATCAGCGATCTCGGCATTTGCCGGTTCGGTCACAGAATCCTGAGATGCGGCATCTTCGGCTGCGGGTGACGCGGCGACCCCAGCCGGAGAGGCTTCCGGCTCCGGTTCGGGCAATGCGGCGATCAGGTAGTCATCCGATCTTGTCGACTGCGCACCGTCTCTAATCTCCAGGACAAGCCCGCGCGCCGTCTCGGCAAAGGGTATGGTAACGAAAACGGCGAATTGCCCGGTTTCATCCACCGTGAAGCTGTGTACCGGCTCTCCATCGAGCAATACGTTGATTTCGACACCGGGATCGGCAGTTCCCGACAAAACCGCATTTCCATCCGGTTCAACGAAAATCTGGTCCAGAACAGGTGCCGCCGCGACTGTCGCCGGAGCTTTGGTTTCACCCACTGCTTCGTCCACTGGAGTCTCGGCAGTCTCGGTCGCGGCATCTTCCGTAACCTGCTCAGATTCCTCTGTTACGGATGGTGTCTCTTCAGTCGCCTCAGGCGTCGCGTCGTCTGTCTGTGCAACGGTTTCATCCGTCGGCTGTTGTGCTTCAGACTCCGCCGTCTGAGCCGGAGGCGCATCGCCATCTCCGTTCAAGATGCCGCTCAGATACAGTCCTCCCGCTGCGATCACTGCAATGAGACCAGCGATCACCCCCCAGGCGAACGTTCCGAAACCTCCGCTTCCCGACTTGGCGTCCATTGTTTTCCTTTCATTCCGCAGCGCAAATGCTTTGACTTCCACACATTCTGCGTGGCGGTTGAGCCAACCTATCAATCCCGCTATCAGGGGTCAAAACCTGAGATACAAGTCCGGAGTCTTCAATTCATGTCCCAGAAATCCGTCTGTGTGTATTGCGGGTCACGTAACGGCGCAAACACAGCCTATGCCGACGCGGCCCGAGAGTTCGGGACCCTGCTGGCCAACGAGGGATGGCGCCTCGTCTACGGTGCCGGAGATGTCGGCTTGATGGGAGAGGTCTCGCGCGCCGCCCAATCGGCCGGAGGTGACACGTTCGGCGTGATCCCCGTACACCTGTTGCAACGCGAGGTTGGCAAAACCGACCTGACGCGCTTTGTCGTTACTGAAACGATGCACGAGCGCAAAAAAGTCATGATCATGAATGCGGATGCCGTAATGGTATTGCCCGGTGGCCCCGGGTCATTGGACGAACTGTTCGAGGCCCTCACATGGCGTCAGTTGGGGCTGCATGACAAACCAATTCTGGTGATGAATGTCGCCGGGTATTGGGACGCACTGCATACATTACTGGACGGTGTTATCGACCAAGGATTTGCCGAAAGCTCTTTGGCAGAGTTCATTACCTGGGTCGACACACCGCAGACCGCCATGTCCAAACTGCGCAACATGCTGGCCTGACAGAAGAAAACGGGCGGTCCATGCCGCCCGTTAGTTTTTGACTTAGGCCGGTTTGGCCAATCTGGATCTGAGGATCCCTTCGACCTTGTGCAGGGGATGATTGGTCAAGGTCTTGTCAATTTCGGCGACAACCTTGGCCAAAACTTCGGTGTGAAGACGGCGGCGCAAAAGGCCCAGAACATGCGGACTGGCGACCAGAACCAACCGTTTGTAAGCCCCTTTCAATCCTTTTCGGTTCAGCAGATTGGCAACATCCTGAACGAACAGTGATTTGGCATGGGTTTTCCATGTTTCTTCTTCGACTGCCGATTTCTGCTTCGGGCCCCCGTCATAGCGCCGACCAGCTTTATCGTTGCGTTTTGAAGGCTCTGCGTCCGTTTCTTCAACGGATACGACCACCAGGTTGGGGTCCTGTGCATCCGTAATGTTCTCCATCACCAATGCCTTTTCTCCGTCGGCGATGATGACCCAAGTTCCCTGTTCAAGTGCTGCCATTGTAATCTCCTGCAAAGGCTAAACTGGCTTCCCTCGTGTTTCAGACACAATTCCGCTGTTGCGCGCAGACGGGTTTTCCACGCACCGTTTCGATAGGTCTTCTATTGGTTGGCGGCTCTCTCCCTCCGCACACTATAGCTAGGTACTGCCAGCGCCCCTGCAATAGGTCTCAATCCGAAAGTTGACGTATCGGCAGGTTTTCACCGGCAATCGGCCAAGTAAGAAATGCCGCTACCCATCGACAAGCGGCGCGGCTGCAGGTTGGGAATAGCAGTTCGATGCAACGTCGACTCAATGTCAGGTTGATGCAACATTTATGGCCTTGAAAAAGACACCGGCCCTGAGCGTCACTTCGTTTGCTCTCTCTCGAATTCCATGCGCGCGGATTTTACCTGGTCCATTTGCTCGTGAGACCACAATACCAGCGGTTTTAGCAGTTCCAGCAAACTGCGGCCCAATGGTGTAAGCTCGTACGACACCGCGACAGGTGGACCCGGATCGACCGTTCGGGTCAGGTACCCGTCACGCTGCAGACCCCGCAGGTTCTCGGTCAGCACGCGCTGCGTTACGTCTCCGATACAACGCTTGAGCTCTCCAAACCGTTTAGGTTCGTCCTCCAACGCCAGAATAATGATCATGCGCCACTTACCCGTCACGTTGGACAGAACGGAGCGAATAGAGCAGTTCGACGCTTCGGCTTTGCTGTTGACGCCTACAGGCAGCATTGTGATCCCAGGTGCGTTTTTGATACTAAACACGATCATAGTACCAAATCCTTTTAATTCAAGTCCATGTTTTTAATTCAGTAACCTTCACACAACCATGTTTCCATAAAGTGCGTAGTTGATATGTAGTTCGTTTTTAATACTTACTATTGCCACAACTCGAATCACGAAAAGGAAGCTCAACATGACCCCCAAAGAACTTGTCCTCGCCTTGTTTTCAGCGGCCTTTATTGAACACGACCCTCAAGCCGCGGGGCAATTGGTGGCACCCGACTACATTCAGCATAATCCGCAAGTCCCAACCGGTGCCGAAGGTCTGATTGGGCTGATACCTTTAGTTGAACAATCCGGCATGACGGTGACGACCCATCGGGTGATAACCGAAGGCGATCTGGTGGTGTTGCACAATACTTACGAAAACGCCGACGCCTTTGGCGCGCCATCCCTCGCCGCCTTCGATGTGTTCCGCGTCGAGGACGGCAAGGTCGTCGAACACTGGGACAATCTGCAAGCGGTTCCCGAAACCACCGTTTCTGGCCGCGGGATGACAGACGGCGCCACTGAAATCACCGATCCGGACCAGACCCAAGCCAACAAAGCGCTTGTTCTGGGCTTTGTCCGCGACGTACTGGCCGGGGCCGCCCCGGAAAATGTGGCGGATTACATGGATCCCGAAATTTATATGCAGCACAACCCGATGATCGACGATGGTCTGGATGGGCTCATGGCCGCCATTGAAGAATATGCCGCGCAGGGGCAGGTTATCACCAAATTCGAACCGCAATTCGCAGTGGCCGAAGGGAATTTTGTCTTTGTGGCATCGGACGCAATCATGGGTGGCAAGCCCTGGGCGTTCTTTGATCTTTGGCGCGTTGAGAACGGCAAAATCGTCGAACACTGGGATGTGGTTTCTCCGATCCCCGTAGAAATGGCGCATGACAACGGAAAGTTCTGACCGTCTTCATTCCCCTGCCTGGCGGCCAATTTCGCAGATGTTGACCGCTGGGCTTAGGGTTGTTTTGTTTGCACGCAGCACTGCCAAGCAATGGCCCCGACCCGACAAATTCGCTGCCGCGGCGCTGTCCTCGGCTAACAGCCGCCCCAGAAAGAAAAAGCCCGCCAGCGTCACTGCCGGCGGGCCCTTGTCCCACGTTAGCGGGCTATTGGATTACATGCGCGACGCAACGTTTTCCCAGTTCACCAGATTGTCGAGGAAGTTCGACAGGTATGCCGGACGCTTGTTGCGGAAATCGATGTAATAGGAATGCTCCCACACGTCGCAACCCAGCAGAGCAGTCTGACCGAAGCACAGCGGGTTCACACCGTTTTCGGTCTTGGTGACAGCCAGCGAACCGTCCGAATTCTTGACCAGCCACGCCCAACCGGAACCAAACTGGCCTGCACCGGCGGCGCTGAACTGCGATTTGAATTCGTCGACCGAGCCGAAGCTCTCGGTCAGGGCCTTTTCCAACTCGCCAGGCATGGCGTTGCCGCCGGGGCCCATCATTTCCCAGAATTGGTTGTGGTTCCACAGCTGGCTGATGTTGTTGAAGATGCCGTTCTGTGCCACGGCGTTGGCGTCGTAGGTGCCAACGATGATCTCTTCCAGCGACTTGCCGTCCCACTCGGTTCCGGCGATCAGCTTGTTGCCGTTGTCGACATAGGCTTTGTGGTGCAGGTCGTGGTGATATTCCAACGTTTCCGCGGACATACCCTTGGCTGCCAGCGCGTCATGTGCATAAGGAAGATCAGGAAGTTCAAAAGCCATCTTGGCCCCCTGTGAAATATAAGTTGCGGTTCCCAAGGGTTAAATGCTTTGGCAACAGCCGCAGGTCAAGGGCCGAGATCACAAAACCACGAGGTCCGCGATGCTGACACAGGCGCGCAAGATGTTTTACCGCGCCCGCGGGTATTATGCAGGCAACCTGAATGGCGAGCCATTTCGTCTGGACCCCTACCATTCGAAATTCTGGCGCAAGGCCTCGGCCGGTGCCTGGGAACCCGAGACTTTTGACGTGCTGGACAAACACCTGTCCCCTGACGGGGATTATCTGGATATCGGCGCATGGATCGGCCCCACCGTCCTGTACGGTGCCCGCCGCGCCCGTCATGTGTGGTGTTTCGAACCCGATCCCACCGCGTTTCGGCACCTGGCATGGAATTTGGATCTGAACAACATTCGCAACGTTTCGGCCTTCGGTGTCGCCCTGTCGGACGAGTTCGGCGTTGCGCGTATGGCCTCGGTTCGGGGCGAACCTGGCGATTCCACCAGCTCTCTGCTGCATGACGGCGCACACGGGACCGACGCTATGACCATCGCATGGGATCAGTTCGAGGCAGTCAATGACCTGTCCAGAGTTTCGCTGGTCAAAATGGATATTGAGGGGGCCGAGTTTTTTGTTTTGCCGACGCTGTTGGCATGGCTGAAGAAACAGCGCCCAGCCTTGTTCCTGTCGCTTCATTCGCCCTTGTTGGCAGACGAAAATCGGCATGAATGGACAAAAAATCTCTTAGAAAGCCTGTCATTCTATTCCGAGGTTCGGAACGTAGCCGGACATCCGTTGGACATCCAGAATATCCTTGGGCAACAGGAGTTGATGAAGTACCAATCCATATTGCTCTTACGGTAGAGTGGGTGAACTCATTTTCCCGAATAAGTAATTTTCTGCTTGCAACCTCAAATAAGTGATTGTTGAACTGCACTTACGGAAGAGTAGGAAGGATATTAACTAGTGAGAGTTTCATTAGCTTTATTGTTTGCCGGCATGATGACCGCTCAGACAGCAGCCGCAGAGACCATGACCATTCATTGCAAAATGACCAAACAGGATGGCCTTGGCTGGATCGCACCTGAATATGCGTTCCAGATTGATGCCAATTCAGAAAAGGCGAAGGCCGTCAGCAGCTATCACGACTGGACAGAGGCGCGATTGAAGAACCGTGGTGCAAAAGGGTATCGCATTTCTTGGAACATAACCGCTCCATTGTCTGATGGCACGAAACAGCGGGTGAAATACCAAGCAAACCTGGATGCCGCGAACAAGACAGTAAAAGTCCGTATGTCCTGGGCTCATGCGAATTACAGCAACAAACCCTACGGTGTCGGTAATTGCAGCGCCAAAAGTTAAGAGAGGCCCCGGAAGATCTGGGGCCTTCACTTTTCAGTACTAGTAAACCCCGACCTCACTGCCCGGCTGCGCCGCCACCTTGATCAGTTTGAATACATAATCGGCAGTCGACCGGAAACAGACGACGCGGAAGGTCTCGGCATCGTCCATCCAGAATGCCCCCGCCACTTGCGCCAGGCGCGAACGGCGGATCTGGCCGGGTTGAAATGCCTCGGCTGACAGATCAACCGGAGCCAGCTTGCCCAGCACTTCGCACGCGTTGCCACCCGAGATGCGGAACACGGCGCGGGCATCCGACACGTTGACCGCCAGTGCATGCGTGCCGCTCAGCGCGTTGGTCATGGCGGTCAGTTTGGCCTCGACCTCGGCGTAGGGAACAAGCACCAGCAATTCGTCAGTGGACATCCAGCAGACGCCGGTATCGCCGTTGACAAGTGCCTCACGCTGGCCGGGCACCTTCTGCCCGGTGGCGTCCTTGACGGCCTTGGCCAACACCTTGTCTGACAAGTCGCCGCGCAGGGTGATCATGCCCTGCAGGCCGACTTCCTCGACCTTGGCGATGCCATCATAGCTGGCGTGGTTCAGTGCGCTGATGGGTTCAGACATTCTGCTTCTCCCCGTCCTTGTCGAAGAAGATCGGGTCCACGATCTTTGCTTTGTAGGTTTTGCCGTCGGTGCCCGGGAATTCGACAATCTCACCCATCCGGTCCGGGCCGTGCTTGATCAGGCCCATGGCGATGCCTTTGCCCAGGTTGGCCGAGTAATAAGTCGACGTTACACGCCCGATCATGTTGCGCTGACCGTTGGCATTGACGCCCTCGCCCGCTGCATAAGCCCCGTCGGGAATGACAGAACCATCCACAGTCTCGAGCCCGACCAGTTTCCAGCGCTCCGGATCGGTCATATGGACACGTTCCTGAGCCCGTTTCCCGAGGAAATCTTCTTTCTTTTTCGAGATTGCCCAGTGCAGCCCCAGATCCTGCGGGATCACGGTGCCGTCGGTCTCGTCCCCGATCATGATAAAGCCTTTCTCGGCCCGCAGGATGTGAAGACATTCGGTGCCATAGGGCATCACGCCGAACTCTTTGCCCGCTGCTATCAGAGCGTCCCAGAACGCCTGTCCCTGGCTGGCAGGAACTGCGATCTCATAGGACAGTTCGCCCGAGAACGAGATACGGTAAGCGCGGCAATCGAACTCACCGATCTTGCCATCGCGCCACTCCATGAACGGCAGCGCCTCTTTGCTGACATCCATGCCGCCTAGCTTTTCCAAAACCTTGCGGGCGTTGGGGCCGACCACAGCGACCTGAGCATACTGCTCGGTCACATTGGCGACGTAGACTTTCCAGTCCCACCATTCGGTCTGCAGCCATTCCTCCATGTGACCATGGATGCGCTCGGCCCCGCCCGTGGTTGTGTGACACAGCCAGGTATCCTCATCGATTCGGGCGACAACACCGTCGTCGATCAGGAAGCCGTTTTCCGAACACATCAGGCCATAGCGGCATTTGCCGATCTTCAGCGTGGACATCATGTTGGTGTACATCATGTCGAGGAACTTGCCTGCGTCGGGGCCCTTGACGATCAACTTGCCCAGCGTCGAGGCATCAAGCAGGCCGAGGTTTTCGCGGGTGTTTTTCACTTCGCGGTTCACCGCGTCATGCACGGACTCACCGGGACGGACATAGGCGTAGGTCCGGCGCCAGTGGCCGACCGGTTCCCAGTCTGCTCCGTTCTTGTCGTGCCAGTTGTGCATCGGTGTCTGGCGGATTGGCTGGAACACGTCGCCACGCGCTTCGCCGCCGATCGCACCCATGGAAATGGGCGTGTACGGTGGGCGGAACGTGGTGGTGCCGACTTGCGGAATCTCCGAGTTCAATGAGTCCGCCAGAATCGCCAAACCGTTGATGTTGCTCAACTTACCCTGATCGGTCGCCATTCCCAGCGTCGTGTATCGCTTGGTGTGCTCAACGCTCTCATAACCCTCGCGCGCGGCGAGCTGAACGTCGGACACTTTGACGTCGTTCTGGAAGTCGAGCCAGGATTTCATCCGCAGTTGAACCTCGGCATTGGCTGGCATCAGCCAGACGGCTTCCATCGGTGCTTCATCCGTGGTTTCGCCGGTCGGAGCCTTGGTGTTCTTGGGCTTGAAACCGGCGGCCTTCGCTGCGGCCTTCCCCGCCGCATGCGCGTCGGCCAGAACTTCACCCAACGCCAGCGGCCCGTTCGAGGACCCGGCAGCAACAACGAACCCTTCGCCATCGGCGCCAAGCGGCGGACGATCCGGATCAGGGCGGAAATGCGCATTGGCTTTGTCCCAGATCAGCTTACCGCCGCAATGGGACCACATGTGCACGACCGGAGACCAGCCACCCGACATGGCGACCGCATCGGCCTCGACCTCTTCGCGTGCACCACCGACACCTTCCTGATTGCAGATCGCAACTTTCTTGACGCGCTTGCCGCCTTTGACTTTGGCAATGGCTTTGCCCGGGTCGACACGAATGCCCAGTTGGCGCGCCTCTTCCGCCAGCGGACCCGCCGCAGCACGGGCGTCAACAATACGCAGCACTTCGACGCCGGCCTGCTTCAGGATGATCGCCGTGCGATAGGCGTCATCATTGTTGGTGGCGATGATAACGCGCTCACCGGGTGTGACACCCCAGTTCACCACGTAATCGCGCATGGCCGAGGCCAGCATAACGCCCGGCACATCATTGCCCGCGAAAGACAGCGGACGCTCGATAGCGCCAGTGGCTGTGACAACCTGCTTTGCCCGGATGCGCCACAGGCGATGACGTGGTCCCTGAACGCCTGGTGTGTGGTCGGTCAGACGCTCATACCCCAGCACATAGCCGTGGTCATAGACGCCTGCGCCCATGCAGCGCGAGCGCATCGTGACGTTGTCCATTGTTTCCAGTTCGGAAACCAATTGTTCCACGAACTTATCCACAGGCTCGCCATCGATGGTTCCGCCGTCAACCGGGGCGCGACCACCCCAATGCGCGGTCTGTTCAATCAACATGACCTTGGCACCGGACTGTGCTGCCGCCTTCGCGGCTTGCAGGCCAGCGACACCGCCACCGATGACCAGAACATCGAAGAAGGCGTAGAAGTGTTCGTAGGTATCTGCGTCGCGAGTATCCTTGTCAGGTGCTTTACCCAGACCGGCAGACTGACGGATAAACGGCTCGTAGACGTGTTTCCAGAACGGTTTCGGATGGATGAATGTCTTGTAGTAGAAACCGGCCGGCAGGAACCGGGCAAAAGCCGTGTTCACCGCGCCAATATCAAACTCCAGATTCGGCCAGTGATTCTGCGAGATAGCGGTCAAGCCGTTGAACAGTTCGGTCGTGGTCGCACGCTGGTTCGGTTCGAACCGGTTGCCCTGTCCCAAACCGACCAGAGCGTTTGGCTCTTCCGCCCCGCTGGCGACGACGCCGCGCGGACGGTGGTATTTGAACGACCGGCCCATCATCATCTGATCATTGGCCAACAGCGCCGAGGCGAGCGTGTCGCCCTCGTAGCCCTGCATTGAGGTGCCGTTAAAAGTAAAAGTGACCTGTTTCGACCGGTCAATCAGCCGGCCTTGTTTTGCGAGACGGGTGCTCATGTTACGGACCTTTCGCAGGCGGTATTACGGATGGCGGCGCGGATCATTCAAACTCTCTCCACTTCCAGCCAGGGCGCTTGGCCGAAATAGCCTCGCGAATTTCTTTCGGGGGCTCGGTGGTCTGCGCGGAATACGTTCCGAACACTTCGAGCGTGTTGGTGCAGCGTGCCGCGTGGAACCACTTGCCGCAGCCATTTGCATGGCGCCAGCGTTCAAAATGAACGCCTTTGGGGTTCTCACGCATGAACAGGTAGTCGTGGAAGTCATTGTCCGACGAACCGGGGCCATAGCGCTTCAGATGCGCCTCGCCGCCAGCGGCCAGTTCAGATTCTTCGGCATCTACGCCACAGTAAGGGCAATTCAGGATCAGCATTTTGCCACTCCTCGCTTGATTTTTTTCATCCACACGCTCAAGTTGAAGGCATGGATTCTTTTACTATTTTTTTCATCATTACCGGCACGTTGGCCGCAATCGGTCTGATCACCCTTCTTGTCTTCCGAACGGAAGAGAAAAAAGCGATCAAGCCGCGCCCCGAAACCCCGGAACGCCCGGATAGCATTCATCGAGCTGACTCCGGCGACTGACATCAGTGGGCCACCCCGGCGGCGACGCTTTCATCAATGAAGCGTCCCTCTTTGAAGCGCTCCAGCGAGAAGGCTTCGGTCAGCGGCGAATGGCCGGTGGCCATCAGCTGTGCCATGCCCCAACCTGACCCCGGGATAGACTTGAAGCCGCCAGTGCCCCAGCCGCAGTTGATAAAGCAGCCGCCCAAGGGCGTTTTCGACAGGATGGGCGAGCGGTCACCAGTCATGTCCACGATGCCGCCCCACTGACGCAGCATTTTCAGACGCGAGATCATCGGGAAGGTCTCGACCAGCGCGCGGACGGTTTCCTCGATATGGTGGAACGACCCGCGCTGGGTGTAGTTGTTGAACCCGTCGGTGCCGCCGCCAATCACCATCTCGCCTTTGTCGGACTGGGACATGTAGCCGTGAACGGTATTGGCCATGACCACCACGTCCATACAGGGCTTGATCGGCTCGGACACCAGCGCCTGCAGGGCCAGCGACTCGACCGGCAGGCGGAAGCCCGCCATCTCGGCCAGTTGGCCCGAGTGACCGGCGACAACAATGCCCAGCTTGTCACACTCGATCGCACCCTTGGTGGTTTCGACACCCGTTACGCGTCCGTTTTCCCGGCGCACGCCGGTGACTTCGCATTTCTGGATGATGTCCATGCCCATGTTCGAGCATGCGCGCGCATAGCCCCAGGCCACCGCATCATGTCGGGCCGTGCCACCGCGTTCCTGCCACAGCGCGCCCAGAACCGGATAGCGCGGACCGTCGATATTGATGATTGGCACCAGTTCCTTGACGCGCTCGGGGGTGATCCACTCGGTTTTTACACCCTGCAGTGCGTTGGCATGTGCCGTGCGCTGATATCCGCGAATCTCGTGCTGGGTTTGGGCCAGCATCATCACGCCGCGGGGGCTGAACATGATGTTGTAGTTCAGTTCCTGGCTCAGATCCTCATACAGGCCGCGCGCCTTTTCGTAGATCGCAGCCGACGGATCCTGCAAATAGTTCGAGCGGATGATGGTGGTATTTCGACCGGTATTGCCACCGCCCAGCCAGCCTTTCTCGATTACCGCGACATTCTGGATACCGTAGTTCTTCCCCAGGTAATACGCGGTCGCCAAACCGTGACCACCGGCACCGACGATGATCACGTCATACCGTTTCTTTGGCTCGGGCGAGCGCCAGGCGCGCTCCCATCCGGTGTGATAGCGCAGCGCTTCACGCGCCACAGCAAAGGCTGAGTAGTGTTTCATGTGCGAATCCGTCCGGTCTTCGGTGATTGGGCGCAGATATGCCGTGTGGCGGCATTTTACCTGTGCCACACAACGTCGCAATAATGCGTTATTGCGACATGAAGGCCCCTCGCGGCCATTTGTCCCTTTTTTCGGGTCGCCGACAGGTCTAAGTCAGGGCAACCATTTTGGAGGGACCATGACGTTCTCGGTTCTCATCGTCTTGATCGCACTGTTGATCACAGGGTTTCTTGGGTATTCCATGCTGCGCGGACGCCGGAACGGCAAGCCGACAGCGGCTTATGACCTGAGTGTCTATCGGGAGCAACTGGCCAGCGTCGATCGCGATCTGGCGCGCGGCGTGATCGGCAAGGCCGACGCGGACCGCGTGCGCACGGAAATCTCGCGTCGCATTCTGGCCGCTGACGCCCAGTTGCGCGGCGAAACTGACAGCGCCGGCCCGTCACGGGCTGTATCCGTGGTTGCTCTGGTGCTGATGGCCGCAATTCTGGTGGGCGGCGCATTGGCCATGTATCGTCAGATGGGGGCCGCAGGTTTTCCAGACATGCCCCTGTCCGCGCGAATCGAAATGGCGGAAGACGTGCGGGAAAACCGCCCCGGCCAATCCGATGCAGAGGGAATGGCGCCTGCGGTGCAGACACCGGAACTGGAAGAAAGTTATGCAGCACTGCTGACGCAGCTGCGTGATACGGTGGCGCAGCGTCCCGATGATCTGCAAGGCCATATGCTGCTGGCACAGCACGAAACCAACGCCGGCAATTTCAAGGCCGGATACGAGGCGCAACAGCGCGTTATCGAATTGTCCGGCGACACTGCCACGGCCGAAGCTTATGCCGATCTGGCGGAAATGATGATCCTTGCGGCTGGCGGCTACGTCTCGCCCGAGGCTGAAGAGGCTTTGCGTCAGGCGCTGGAACGCGATCCGAGCTTTGGGCCAGCGCGCTACTATTGGGGACAGATGCTGGCCCAGATCGGGCGGCCCGACATGGCCTACCGGGTGTGGGTGGACACGCTGCGCGACTCTCCGTCCGGTGCGCCATGGGTACAGGCGATCCGAGGGCAGATCGACGACCTGTCCTTCCGCGCGGGCGTCTTCAACGCGCCCAGCCTGAGCGCCGAACCCGGCCCTTCGCAGGAAGACATGCAGGCCGCGGCTGACCTGACCCCCGAAGAACGGCAGGAGATGATTCAGGGCATGGTGGACCAACTATCTGACCGTCTGGCCACCGAAGGCGGTTCACCTGAAGAATGGGCACGCCTGATTGCGGCGCTTGGCGTGCTGGGACAGGCTCAACGCGCGATCGACATCCGGGATGAGGCGATGGCTGTCTTTGCCGGCAACACCGAAGCGCTGCAGGTGATTGATGCGGCGGCGCTTCAGGCCGGAATTGCGCAATGATCTACGACGTGTTCGAAGAGTTTGCCTCGGCTTTGCCTCCGATGACGGCACTGATGGGGTTGGACCTTGGGGAAAAGACCATCGGTGTGGCGGTCTCGGACCGGATGCGTACCGTCGCGAGCCCATTGGAGACCGTTCGGCGCAAGAAATTCACCCTCGATTCAGCCCGCCTGATCGAGATTGCGACGGATCGTGAAATCGGCGGCATCCTTCTTGGCCTGCCCAGGAACATGGACGGGACCGAGGGCCCCAGATGCCAGTCGACCCGCGCTTTTGCACGGAATCTGATGCGTTTGACCGATTTACCGATTGGTTTCTGGGATGAACGACTCAGCACAGTTGCTGCCGAAAAGGCACTACTTGAGGCGGATACGACACGAAAACGTCGCGGACAGGTTATCGATCACGTTGCGGCCGGCTATATCCTGCAGGGAGCGCTGGACAGACTGCGCTTTCTTTAACGGATCGGAAAACGCTGATGACAAATATGGTTTGGAAACGGAACGAGGTCGAAAGCCCTTGCATCCAGATCTGCGTCGTCCACCCGACCGAACGCATCTGCACCGGCTGTTACCGCACCATCGATGAAATTACCCGGTGGTCCAAGATGGACAGCTCTGAACGCGCCGGCATCATGCAGGAATTGCCCGAGCGAAAGCCCCGTTTGGCCAAGCGCCGCGGCGGTCGTTCCGCACGCCTGAACGGATCTTGACCCCGAAACTTCAGTCCTTCGACTCGGAATCCGAAGCCTGCACTGAAACAGCGTGCAGGTCTTCGTGCGCGCGCAAGTCGGCACCGAACAACTCGACCAGTTCGGTCTGGCTGGTTGAGTGCAACGCCTGCCTGTCCGCATCCGACTTAAAATCAAGCGGGATCGGCAGGACCATTGTCTTATCCGAGAAGAAGCGTTTCCAAACAGAATTGATTTTCATTTCACATGCCAATGAGGGTCAACCAACGTCGCTGCGGGTCGGCTCCGAACTCCGAGGGGGAAAGTGAGCTCGGGCGCTTTAGCTTGAGTGAGTGGCACCCCCCAGCGACGCGGTCCAGTTTCGATGCCCGCCCCTTGAAATCCGGAGGCAGACCCGCGAATTTCTGAAACTTTTTGATTGATCAATCAAGAAACACCCCGGATGTTTTTTGCCTTCCGTGGCGTCAAGCCGTGCCCTGCCCGGCAAAAGACCATGCGAGGCAGAACAGTTTTTTCTGCCGCAAACAACCCTCATCGTCGACCAACGATCAGTTTTTTCGCGGACTAATAGATTGCAGAAGTTGACTTTTTCGCGCCTGACTTCTTACCCGGCCGAGAGCCACGCTTTGGCGTTTTCAAAATCCTCTGACGGGAAATACTGCGTCCGTGTGCCCAGAACATGGCTGGCCATTCGCTGCGCCATTTTTTGCCAGGCCTTATCTCCGACAATTGCCGCCCGATCCAGCATTCCAATATGCCCTGCCGCCAGACGAAAATGTGCAGCCATAGCGGTAAGCCCCTGCCATCCATCAAATTCTCGCAGGTCGATCAGCAGGCGAAAACCCTTCCGGTCGCCCAGCGTGGCGTCCAGATCGACCTGCGCCTGTTTGTATTCTTCTGAATCCAGCTTCCCCATCAGACTGATCTGGACGCACGGTCCGCCCAGATCGGTCACGTGAATTGTACCAAGAGATTCGCGAATCCATCTGCGGGCAGATTCTAATTCATCCATCCCGAACACCTGAACCGGACAGGGCAGGATTGGTGCCGCTAACCGAATGCTCGTCTGCACCCAGCCCTGATCGGCGACAACGCCGATGCGGTCGAACCCGCGCCAGTGGCTGAGCCCAAGCTTGGTGTCGGACCAGGCGGCGCCCAGATCGTACCCCTTGAATTCCGGCGTGACGATCGCCAACAGGCGCACCGCGTCGTGATCTTCCAGTGCGGCTTCGATTGCAGGGACCAAAGTGGCTGCGTAATCTGCGCTTGTGACCTCACCGGACAATTCCACCTCGATCAGGGCACCATCGGAACTCGTGTGAACCGTAATCATTGAAAATCTCTCCAAAGCCATAAGAATGGCAGGAGGTTACGGGGATTCGAGCCATTCGGCTACACCGCCCGGACACTCGGGCCGGAAATAGGCGATCATTCGTCCGTCGGGCCCTGCGGTGGCGTTCTCGCCCCAAGGCGCAACACCGTGCAGACAATGCCTGTGCAGCAAATAGGCCTCTCCCGGACGGGCGGGCAGTTCAATGCGTGGACAGGTGTCAAAAACCTCTCTTCGGGCGGCCTGATAAACGTCCGTGATGTCGGCCCGACCCAACGAGTCAGGCGCCACGTCCGCCAAGGACCGCCGAAAGGCGGCGCCCAGTATTTTGTGGCTTCCTTCCCACAGCACCATGGGCGCGGCGTCCGCACTCGCCTCGTTCAGGGGAATGCCCAATATCCAGGCATGTGGTTCATCGACCTGACGTCGGCGATCCGGGCCCGTCGGTTTCAGGCCGTCCACGTGTGCCGCATCACGCCTGCTTCTGTATCGTGCCGCGGCCTCAGATTCCCCGCGCCGGGGTTGCGGATAGCCCGGATAAATCACCGACACCTGCGCCTTGTGCAAATCGATCCGTCCATATTGCCGTGTAGCAAAGTCGATCGCCTGACCAGAAAGTGAGGGTGAGCCTGCCACCCTGCCCCGCACGTCATTGTCCAACGCATCGACTCCGATGAACCACGTCCCCTCGCAATCGTGCCATTCCGCAAGGGCCGGATCTGCCACCGAAGCGCGGGCCGCAGGCAGGGCGTGGGCAACCCATTCAAACAATATCGGGTCGTATGGAAACTTGACCCAACCGCGATCCCAGAACACGTTTACCACCCCAACGCTCGCCGCAGCATGTTCAGCGCTACGAGTGTCAGGAACACCGCAAATACGCGTTTCAGCGGTTTGGGGTTCATGGCATGGGCCAGTTTGACCCCCCAAGGCGCGGTGATCATCGTCATAGCGATGACGATGAAGAAGGCCACTAGGTTCACGGCACCAATGGTGAACGGAGGACGGTGTTCCGGAGCAATATTGAGAAACAGGAAGCCAAGAACCGACGGAACGGCGATAATCACTCCGAACCCGGCAGCGGTCGCCACAGCCCGATGAATCGGCGTGTTGTAAAGGCTCATCAGCGGTACGCCAAAACTGCCACCCCCGATGCCCATCAATACCGACAGAAACCCCACGGACGGGGAAAGCGCCGCGCGCTTCACGCCTTTGGGCATCGCGTCACCCAATCTCCATTCGGATCGACCCAGCCCGAGATATGCACCGATTACCATGCCCAGAATACCAAACAACGCCTGCAGCATTTCAGTCCGCAACGCCGAGGCCACCAGGACCCCAATGATCGCGCCCACGGCAATCCCCGGTCCCCAACCACGCAGGATATCCCAATCCACCGCGCCTTTCTTGTTGTGGCTCAGCACGGACCGGACCGAAGTCACGATGATCGTTGCCAGGGACGTCGCCAGGCACATCTGCATCAGCTGCGGCCCGCCATAACCAAGCGTCTGAAAGGTATAGAAAAACGCAGGAACCAGAACAATTCCTCCACCAACGCCCAGCAACCCGGCCAGAACCCCAGCCAAAGCGCCGATCGCAAGCAAAAGGCCCAGCATCTGGGCCAGCAACATTGTCTCGGGCATCATCCCCCCATGTCGGCGCTGGGCCGTATCAAACCGCTCGATCCACCCGTGACAGTGGTTCGACGCAGGCCAGGGCCTGCAACACCACCTCAGGGCCCGCATGTTCGCGTACCGCGCCTTCGGACAATGTCCTGCGCCAACCGCGCGCTCCGGGGCGGCCTGCGAACAAGCCCAACATGTGGCGGGTGACCTGGTGCAGACGCCCACCCTTGGCAAGGTGTCGGTCAATATAGGGCACCATTTTGTGTACGGTGTCCACCGGATCAACTCTCGGTCCGGTGCCAAAAACCTGCAGATCTGCTTCGGCCAGAATATCAGCGGGCTGGTGATAGGCCGCGCGTCCGATCATCACACCATCCAGCCCGGCCTCAAGATGCGCGCGGGCCTGCGAAAGCGAGGTAATGCCGCCGTTGATCGAGATATGAAGGTCGGGAAAAACTGTCTTCATCCGATGCACCAGATCATAATCCAATGGCGGAATATCTCTGTTCTCTTTGGGGCTTAGCCCCTGAAGCCAAGCCTTGCGGGCATGAATAGTAACGCGCTGGCATCCTGCAACCTGAATCTGGTCGAGAAAAGCCGGCAGCACTTTCTGCGGGTCTTGTTCATCAACGCCAATTCGGCATTTGACCGTAACCTCGACATCCACGGCCTCGCGCATCGCGGCGACGCAATCCGCGACCCGGCCGGGTTCCTTCATCAGAACCGCGCCGAACGTCCCCGACTGCACCCTGTCCGATGGGCACCCACAGTTCAGGTTAATTTCATCATAGCCCGCATCCGCTCCTGTTTTGGCCGCTTGGGCCAGCTCTTTGGGGTCGGAACCACCCAACTGCAACGCCACTGGGTGCTCTGCCGGATCATGATCCAACAGGTGCAATGCCCCGCCCCGCACCAGCGCCGGCGCAGTGACCATTTCGGTATAGAGCAACGTCTCGGCACTCAGCAGCCGGTGAAAGTACCGGCAATGCCGATCTGTCCAATCCATCATGGGCGCGCAGCTCAAAGCTGCGTGTCGGCGCATTTTTTCTCTTCTTTCTTTAGACACCTGCCCAATCCCCAAATGCTCAAAACGCGCAACTAGCATAAATGAATTTCCAAGATAAACCGAATTCGGTGCGAGGACGGACGGCGGCCGCGTCGATTTTGGATAGGTACGGCCTGCAACGTCGCTGGAATCTGGCGCGAAACGCCTTTTCTCGCAAACAAGTCAATCGTCAGCACGTGGAACCAGCAATGAGTTTTTGGTTCGACAGCCCAGAAACCAAGTTGCGATTGATAGGATGGTAACCTGAGGAGGCCACCGAAAGGCATTTCCTTGCGCCGCCGCTCAGGTTTCCACAACCGACCGTTGTGGGAGTTCTCGACACCAGTCGAGACTGGTTGCAGAAAATGCAAAGAAGAGCAAAAACATACGCTTGATTCCAATGCGATGCTGATCCCGCAAGATCGCAGAAGAAATTTTGAACTCTGTTTCTTTCTACTAGGTTGCTATTATGCTCAGCCTTGCAATCCTTTGCCGCAGGTACGGGCAACTTTCTGCTTGGCGAGTTCAGTGTGAGGTAAAAGTGCGATGAATTTGTTTTTGAAGGCTGTTTTTGTTTTGCTTCTTGGCGGCGCAACCATGGGAGCGGGTGCGGCAATAGTGCACTACAACACTGCGCCATATCGGGCGGCAAAAAAGGCAGTAAAAAGCGTTTTCCCAAAGGATTCGGCGGACGAACACTATTACGAAACAATCCTTTTCGCACTTAGGGGTGAAGAGTTTGTTGTTCCCAGAACTCGCGAAGGGTCTGGCGGCGCATTGACGGAAATTGATGGCGATGTGCTTTTGCTAACCCACGAGGGGGAATTCTTCCATGTCGTCGACTCATCGGATGTCGAGAAACTTGATATTGCGCCGCCATTTAATGGTCTGGAAGCCTATATCGCCGATGCTGAGGACAAATTCTCGCATTTGCGGCATGAGTTTACCACTTTCCGCTACAACGACGTCATGATTGTGAACAAACCCGGAAGGCGCGAACTTTATGTGTCCTTCACGCGCTACGTTCCGCAAGAAAACTGCTTTCACAACACGATTGCGCGGGTGCGATTGCCAACTAAACACATCCGGGCGACGGAGCTTTCAGAGACAGATTGGGACGTCGTTTTCGATGCAGCGCCATGCATGCCGATCACGGAAACGTTTGTCGCGATCGAAGGCCACATGGCAGGTGGACGCATGGCTTTCGATGGTGTTGAAACAATCTATTTAGGCTCGGGCGACTATCACTTCGACGGAGAACACGCGGACAGAATTATCGCTCAGGACAGTGCATACCAGTACGGAAAAGTCATTGCGCTCAATCTGGACACTCTCGAAAGCCGCATTGTTTCGGTTGGAAACCGCAATATGCAAGGCGTCGCTTATCTGGATGGCGACCTATTCGTCGTTGAACACGCATCTCGTGGAGGCGATGAGCTAAACCTTATCAAAGAGGGTGCGGACTACGGTTGGCCCTCCGTTACACTCGGCACATCCTACGAGAAAACACCAATGCCGATCCCCGATCCCAAGGACTATGGGCGGCACGACGGTTATGAGAAACCGGTCTTTTCGTGGCTTCCATCGGTTGCGATATCCAGCCTTAACGCAATTGACGGATTTCATGCCTCCTGGGACGGCGACCTGCTCATGGGGTCCCTGAAGGCGCGGAGCCTGTTTCGGATTCGCGTGGAAGAGGGGCGGGTTCTCTTCGCGGAACACATATTCATTGGTGAGCGGGTGCGATATGCTCTGCAACAGTCGGATCGCATTGTCCTGTGGACCGATTCAGGCAAGCTTATTTTCCTTGAGATCGAACCTTTTGGAAAAAATAAATCCCACGTAGACGATGCAATTGCCGCGATGAACCTGTCAGAGAACGAGGCGGAAACATTGGCGCAGGTATTTTTGGGTTGTCAGGAATGTCACTCCGTTCAACCGAACGAAAACCAGAGCGCCCCGAGCCTCGCCGCCGTGTTTGGTCAGCCAATTGCATCGCGACCTTACGATGGATACTCGGAGGCCCTGACCCGCAAGGGTGGCAATTGGACACGCGAAAACCTGTTTGCTTACCTCAGCGACACCGGCGCGTTCGCTCCTGGTACGCTGATGCCAGCGGCCCGTTTGCAGGGTCCGAATGAAGTTCACTCGGTCATCAACCTTTTGGAACAGCTTTCGGAGCTTAACTGAAGGGCCATTAGTGTGGCTGGTGTGTTCAGAGTACGGCAACAGCCTGCTTTGGTCGCGCCGTCACCGATTGCGACATACCGGACAGCAATACAAGCTATTGTTATTGTGTGTTTATTTCGTCGTGAGAGATGGTACCGCCTCCCTGGCTTGAACAGGGGACCTCTGGATCCACAATCCAGCGCTCTAACCAACTGAGCTAAGGCGGCACTCGTGAAGGGCGATGTACCGAACGCGTGCGGGGAATGCAAGGGTATTAAAGCCGAATTCTCCAGCTTTGTTCGACAAGATCGACGCCGAAAGAATGTACCGGTTTGCTGTCGATAAGCTGCCATCCGAACGCCCGATAAAGCGCGCAGGCGGCCGAGTGGCTTTCGTGCGTCCAAAGAACCATGTCTCGGTAACCGGACTCGCGTGCGAACTCCATGCAGGTGCGTAGAAGGCGCTTGCCCAGACCCTGCCCGCGCACCTTTGGTTCCAACAGAAACAGACGCAGTTTGGCCGTCCGGTCATCGTGCGAAACGCAAAAGATGCTTCCCAGTCGCACAGCGTCTTTTTCCGCGATCCAGCCCCGTTCCCGTGTCGCGTCATGACCCGCCACGAATTCGTCGAGAATACGCGCGACCAACGGGGCAAAACTGTCATCAAAGCCTTCATCCCGGGTGTAGTGGGCCCCGTGACGCTCGATCAGCCAGGGGGCGTCATCCGGGCGGAACAGTCTGATTGTAATATCATCCATGCCCTATTTGACCGCAGAGGCCGCTTGATTCTCAACCCGCTGCGCGCTAGCACAAACGCTCAGTCCCCGGAGGCGCAAATGGGCATAAACACCGAACGCGATATCGAAGCTAACCTGCAAATCGGCCCGACCGATCAGGGCATGGTGCGCTTGTTCATCGAGGCACCGGGCACCGAAATACCGATGGATTTCGACCCCGAAGAGGCCGAGGAAATCGCGGATGAGATTCGCGCCGCGGCTCAGGCAGCCAGGGCGGTGAAAGGCTGAGTGGTCAGACCCGTGGGTCCCGCAATGCCTGTAACCTGCGAGCGGCATCTACGGCAAATTTCTGAATCATCTTCTTGCGACGTGCCGGTGCCAGTTTGCTTTCCGGCCCCATTCGCAGAATCTCGGCATCATAAGCGTCAGCGATAATCAACCCGGTCTCAGGTGGCAACAGATCGGTCGGGAACTCGGTATCCACCGCCCAGAAAAACCGATCGCACCATTCCAGGTAACCCTGCCATTTCGAGTCCGACTGATAGTCGGCCCGGCTGGATTTGCATTCGATCACCCAGATCTCACCCTTGGGACCCAGCCCCATGACGTCGACCCGCAATCCGCGCGCAGGCACGAATTCCTCAATCGAAACATAGCCATGAGACGCAAGGTGCCGCGAGACACCGCGTGCAAGTTTCTGTCCGGGCTGCAACTCCATGGTCATTTCAGGAATGTGAACAATTCGTGAACAAAAAGCAAGCACACCTGAAAGCTTGACATGATACGATTTGGTACTCTATTTAAATGATACCGAAAGGTATCGTAAATGAGAGAACTCATGGACCATCAAACCCAAAACGCGTTTCGCGCCCTCGCCGACCCGACGCGTCGCGACATCGTTCGCATACTGGCAAGTCAGGACATGACCATCGCTCAGCTGACCGACCAGTTCGACATGACGCGCGCTGCGGTCAAAAAGCACCTGACGGTGCTTTCCGATGGTGGGCTGATCACGGTCGAGTCCAAAGGCCGCGAGCGCATCAACAGACTTGAACCTGCGGGAATGACGCCCGTTCTGGACTGGCTCAGATATTTCGACCGGTTCTGGGATGACCGCCTTGCCAACCTGAAAGACGCAATTGAAAGGAAAAGACATGACTGACGCTGTATTGCAAAAGACGATCTTCCTGCGAGCAGATCCCGAAACCGTCTGGGATTACCTGACCGAGCCGGACCGGTTGGCCGAATGGTTTCACAAACCCGAACGCCGTTTGGCCGCTGGCCAAAAGCTTGAGATGTTTGGCACCACCAGCGGAGATCTTCTGATTTGGGGAGAAGTTCGCGCGGCCCGTCGGCCAGAATACCTTGAGTATACTTTTACCGTGAAGCCCATGGGCGATGCCGTCAGCGTGGTCAAATGGACCCTGGAACCGGTTGCGGGTGGAACCCGCCTTGCACTGCTGCATGAAGGCCTGCCACAAGGTGCCGAGGCGTTCGGCCTGATCCTTGCCCTGGATAACGGCTGGGACGAGCATTTCGGCAAGATGCGCACCGCCTTGCACGAAACTGTTGACGCGTGACCCCTTGTGCAAACCCGCCGCACGCCCTACTTAGGCGCGTGGCGGGTTCTGCCCTTCTCGTGTCCGGCAGCATTCCGGTGGCCTTAAGCAATTCCGAGGGAGCTGGCTCTGTTCAGGTCCTGGCCTGATTACCCGGCGCCCACCTGTATACACAGGTCCTCGGGAATCAAAGCCCCACGGTTGACTGGCGGTCCCGCCACATTTCTTTCGAAATTCAGCGCCCTGCGCGGGCTTCCTGCTTTGCGACCATTGGTTCAAAGCTGTGGGCAACCGGCGTACCCCGCCGAGGGCCTTTGGGCTTTTCGGCCATATTCATGATCGCGTAAGCGAATTGAACACCGGCAAAAACGATCCCATTCATGAACCAGATCATCAGCAATGCGATCAGACCGATGTCCGAACCGGTGATCAAATGGCGCAGATTGGCGACGTTCAGCGCCAGAAGTACCCCGACAAACACGGCCGAGATGACGAATCCCCAAGCAACCTGAGTGATATAAAGACGGATCAATTTGGGCATTAGGAACCTCCTTGCGCCATGACATTCAGCTTAGCGCATGTCTGTTCCGGGTAAAGGCGTCAGAACGCCTCGGGCTTGGCCTCGCGCGCCATGTGATCCAGAACAGCGTTGACGAATTTGGGCTCTTTCCCTTCCGGGAAGAACGCGCGGGCCACGTCAACGAATTCGGTGATAACCACTTTGGGCGGCGTGTCGCTTTGGGTCAGTTCAGACGCTGCCGCGCGGAACAGGGCGCGCAGAGTTGGGTCGATGCGCGCAATCGGCCATTTGGCCACCAGCGCACGGTCGGTCATCTGGTCAATGGGCGCCTGATAATTCACTGCATTGTCGACCAGCGATCGGAAGACTGCGATGTCTCCATCCAGCATTTCTTCGCCCTCGTAGACAGCGCCGAAACGGTGATCCAGAAACTCGTTTACGACCTGTTCGGTCGTCTGCCCGGATTGCTCCATCTGGAACAGTGCCTGCACAGCATAGAGCCGGGCAGCGGATTTCATCAGGCGTTTCTTGTTAACCGGTTTCGGCGCGTCTGTCTGGGTCATGCGGTCGTGGATCCGTTGTTGTCGCCCGCCACAAGGATGGACTCGGACGGAGGTTTGAAGCCGACGCCCTTTTGTGAGGCGCCCCACTTACGGCTGAGCGCGATCAGATGCAAGGCCGCGGCGGCCGCTCCGCCGCCTTTATTCATCTTTTCGGGATTTGCGCGAACTTCAGCCTGATCGTCATTCTCGACTGTCAGGATGCCGTTGCCGATGCAAAGACCCTGGAGACCCATCAGTTGGATCGCGCGGCTCGAGTCGTTACACACTGTCTCATAATGCGTTGTCTCACCGCGAATGACGCAGCCCAGCGCCACGTAGCCGTCGAAATTGCACTGACGGTCGGCCATGGCGATTGCAGTGGGGATTTCAAGCGCGCCGGGCACCTCGGCCACTTCACAGGTGCCACCTGCTGCTTCGATCTCGGCCTTTGCACCGGCCACAAGGTTGTCGGCAATTGCACGGTAGAACGGAGCCACCACAATCAGCAGTTTCACCGGCTTGTCAAAAGTCGGCGTCGGAAGCACGCCATGTTTGTCTTGTTCAGCCACGATCAGTCATCCTTGAGAATGGAGCGGGTCCCGACGATGGACAGGCCAAAGGCGTCGAGCCCCAGATATACGGTTTCCGGCGAGTCGGTCAGCAGCACCAGTTCCTGAATACCCATCTTGGACAGGATCTGAGCACCAAGCCCGGTTTGCTTGATGGTGCGCGGGCCTTCTTCCTCGGTGGCGTACAGAGAGTTGCGCGGCTGGCGGAACAGGCACACCACTCCGCGACCTTCATTGGCGATCTTCTCCATCGCGCGCGGCAGTTCCTGCGGAGATTTCGGGCCGAGACCCAGTATGTCCGGTGCTTCGTGCAATGCGTGGGTGCGGGTCAGTACCGGCTCGGGCGTGGTAATGTCGCCTTTGATCATGACCACGTGCTCGATTCCGTGGGTCTGATCGGTGAACAGGCGCATCTCCCACTCGCCACCATATTCCGACGTCACCATTTCCCGAGACGTCTCGACCACCAGATTGTCATTTCGCGAACGATAGGCGATCAGGTCGCTGATCGTGCCGATCTTCATGTCGTGCTCTCTGGCAAACTCCACCAGATCCGGAAGGCGCGCCATGGTGCCGTCAGGCTTCATGATCTCGCAGATCACGCCCGAGGGGTTCAACCCCGCCAGTCGCGAAATATCCACTGCAGCTTCGGTATGGCCTGCACGCACCAGCACCCCTCCCCGCTTGGCCCTTAGCGGGAAGATGTGACCCGGTGTCGCGATGTGGGCCATCGTGTTTTGTTCGTTGATCGCCGTCGCCACCGTCAGAGCACGGTCTGCCGCCGAAATGCCGGTGCTGACACCTTCGCGCGCTTCGATCGAAACGGTGAACGCGGTTTCATGACGCGACGAGTTGTTCACCGCCATCATCGGCAAGCCCAGGGCATCCACCCGCTCTGCCGTCATCGGCAGGCAGATCAACCCGCGACCGTGGGTCGCCATAAAATTGATCGCCTCGGCATCCGCGAATTCGGCGGGGATTACCAGATCGCCTTCATTCTCGCGATCCTCGTGGTCGACCAAAATATACATCCGGCCCTTGCGCGCCTCTTCGATGATATCCTCGATCGGGCTGATCGCATCGCGCAGCTGGGCCTCAACCGGTCCGGGGGTTTCAAAGCTCATGGGGCAGCCTTTCACAAGAGCATGTTTGTTGGGCGGGATAGACCAGTGTGGGCCCAATGACCAGACGACAATCGACTGACCTACCTAAAAGTGCAGTCTGGCTGTGTATTGTGATGTGCAAATCCATGTGACTTCGAATGCATTCAGGCCCGTCGCCATGGTGCGACAAAGCACTTCCCCCATCCAACGCAAATGCTGCTAGCACACACAAACGCGCAAGCAGTTAGCACCAAAAAAAGCCTCGGTGCAATTGTCCACAAAAATGCCCAAATCAGGTCGCTGGATTGCCCAAGCTTATCCCCAATGAATAACCGACGCACCATGAATTTGATGAGACAAAGCGACTGTGTTTTTTTCAACAGAATTACCCCAACAAAGGTCCTACTTTTCGGGAGTTGTCAGGCGAAACAGGTTGTTAATTTCCATCGTGTCGCTGCATGTACTCTGCGGGATAGTTGTTAGTATCTACACGGGCCGCTCTTACTGGGCATCCACTGCACCAAACATCCTGCATAGTTTCACCACGCTATCTATGTTTATAGCGTCAAACTACTTTCTTTGGCGGCTGGCTATTGCGGTTGTCAAAGCGAAACCCTCCAAGCCAATTCACTGGATGCTTTCCGACCTGAGAACGACGCTTTCGGACCGGGAGAGAACTTCTGACGCGATTGTATGCTACCTGAGCATTGTACCGCTAATCGTTACGTTTTCGTATCTCAAAGACGAAATACCCAATTTGGTTGCGTATTCATGGGATCCTTTTTTTGCCCAATTGGACAGAACCCTTCACCAAGGTCATGACGTTTGGACGCTCCTCTGGCCTGCCCTGGGTTCCCCATATGTCACAACCGCGATCAACATGGCTTATCATGGTTGGTTCGTCCTGATTTACATAGCGGTCTGTCTCGCCTGCTTAGACCGTCGCGATCCTGACAGAAGCACTGTTTTTCTGGTCGCCTTCGCACTGAGCTGGGCCATCGGCGGCAATCTTCTTGCCACTATCTTTGCCTCTGTCGGTCCAGTCTACTATGAGGCATTTGGCTTTGGCGACACATTTACACCGCAAATCGAGTTGCTTCGTCAATCACATGAGATTAGCCCAGTCTGGGCTCTGGAGTGGCACCAACTCCTGCTTGACGGGTATTTCAACGGCGGACCAATCAGCGGCATCTCGGCCATGCCCAGTATGCATGTTTCCAGCAGCGTATTGCTAGCTATCTATGGTTTTTCATATTCACGGTATCTCGGTGCAGCCCTGACCATCTTCGCCGCGGTCATCATCCTAGGATCGGTTCATTTGGCCTGGCATTACGCTGTCGATGGCTATGCTTCGATTGCCCTCGCGTTCGCCATATGGTGGGTTTCCAAGAAGCTGACGGCCAGGTTTGGGCCGTCCACCTAATCGTCAGGAAACTTCGGCCAGTCTGGCGACGTACCGGGCCAGAGTATCGATTTCCAGGTTCACTTTGTCGCCGACCGCGACACCGCCCCAGGTCGTTACCTCTTTGGTGTGCGGAATAAAATTGATGCCGAAATCACATCCGTCGACATCATTAACTGTCAATGACGTGCCGTTCAGCGCCACGGAACCTTTTGGTGCAATAAAGCGCGCCAAATCCTTCGGTGCACGCAAGGTCACTCGTGTGCTGTCGCCCTCATCCTTGAGGTCAACGACCTCGGCCACTCCATCCACGTGGCCTGAAACAATGTGTCCACCCAGTTCGTCCCCAACCTTGAGCGCCCGTTCCAGATTGACCCTTTTGCCAATTGTCCACGTGTCGAGATTGGTCTTCGAAACGGTCTCGGCGCTGATTTGCACGTCATACCAGCCATCTCCCAGGGCGATTACGGTCAGGCAAACCCCGTCGCTGGCAATGGACGCACCAATGTCGATGCCCGCCGTGTCATAATTGGTGGCAATCCGCGCGCGAAGGTCACCTTGCTGATCCAACTCAGTAACAGTGCCGACATCGGTAACGATCCCTGTGAACATTCTATTAACCCTCTTGCGTCTAGGTTTCAGAGCCGAGGTAAGCCCAAGCGGCCGAACGGGCAAGCCCTGCCTTGCCCGGAATTGTGCAAACAGGCATAGTTTAGGGAATAATCACGAACAGAGCAGCACCATTGCCCCCTATTGCAACCAAACCAGATAAGCGCGTGTTCCTGTTTCTTCAGGGACCGCACGGCCCGTTTTTCAGCGCTCTGGGTCGCATTTTGCGGGCTTCGGGCGCGACTGTTTTGCGGGTTGGGTTCAACGCCGGAGATCAGGCTTTCTGGTGGGATCGGGAAAGCTATGTTGCTTTCCATGGCTGTCCGGACGACTGGCCAGATACTCTCAGCAGCCTGATGGACGACCATGGCGTGACGGATATTGTGCTCTATGGTGATACGCGCCCGGTTCATGCCAGCGCCGTGGAAATCGCCCATCGTCGGGGCGCGACCGTCCATGTGTTCGAGGAAGGCTACCTGCGTCCCTGGTGGGTGACTTATGAGCGCTCGGGATCGAACGGCAACTCCCTCCTGATGGACCTGACTGTCGATCAGATGACTCAGGCAATGGCGCATTCGGAAAATCCCGCGCCACCGCCGCCATCGCATTGGGGCGATATGCGGGAACACATTTTCTACGGCGCGCTGTATCACTGGTTCGTTTTGTTCCGGAATGGCCGTTATCGCAATTTTCGCCGTCATAGAGAGTTGCCGGTCTCAAAAGAATTCAAACTATATTTCAAACGTTTGGCACTGATGCCTCTCCACCGCCTCCAGCGTAGCCTGGCCACGGCCCGCGTCCGACGAGGCGGCTTTCCTTATCACTTGGTCTTGCTGCAACTGGGGCATGACAGTTCCGTCCAGGCGCATTCCGAATACGCCACAATGACCGAATTCGTCGAACAGATGATTGCCGGCTTCGCCCAGGGCGCCCAAGCGCATCATAGACTTGTGATCAAGGAGCACCCATTGGAAAATCAACGCGAACCCCTGCGGAAACGAGTACGGGATGCTGCGCGCGCGCACGGAATTGCCGACCGCATCCACTATGTGCCCGGTGGAAAACTGGCGCGCTTGCTGGATGAGGCCAGTTCGGCCGTGACAATCAATTCGACCGCGGGTCAGCAGGTGTTGTGGAGGGGTATTCCGTTAAGAAGTTTCGGGCGTTCTGTCTACGACAAGCCCGAATTCGTCTCAAAACAACCTGTTGCGGCGTTCTTTACAACCCCCACCGCTCCGGACAGCGAAGCCTACCAGAGGTATCGCGACTTCCTGCTGAGCACCAGCCAGGTTCCGGGCGGATTTTATTCCCGGCGCGGGCGGCGGCAGTTGTTGCGGCGGGCGGTGGATATGATGCTGCGGCCGCAAGATCCATACCAGACGATCCTCGCCGGTAACGCGACCATGACGCCACAGTTGAAAATCGTTAGGTAGAGCGCGCCACCATTGGCTGGATGTTTTGCAACAAAATGAGTAGCCTGCGCAAAACAATAAAACACAACAAAGACGACTGAGGGAAATCGGCAGTGCAGCGATCTCGAAACCGGTGGGTACGGGCAGCGTCCCTTTTGGCTGTTTGCGGCCTTTTGTCAGCGTGTCAGCTTCCGAAGGCCGGGCCAAACAAGACCGAAATTCTGTCCGGATCGACTGAAAACGGCGGCAACGCCTTTGTTGTGGAAGTCGATGATCGCGTTGCGAAAGCGACTTCTGCCATACCGCATTACGGGTTCTCTCAGTCCTTTCGAAACGCGCAGAGTGTTACTGCGGATACCGTGCGGCCGGGGGATGTCCTGGGACTGACGATCTGGGAAAACGTCGATGACGGCCTGCTGACCACCGAAACCGGCGGCGCTACGTCGCTGGACGAAGTACAGGTCGACAGCGAGGGGTATATCTTTGTGCCCTACGCCGGTCGCCTGCGTGCCGCAGGCAATACGCCCGAGCAATTGCGCAACCAGATTTCCCAGAAGCTTCAGGAGCAGACGCCTGACCCGCAAGTGCAGGTGCGACGTGTGGCGGGCAAAGGTTCGTCGGTATCGCTGACGGGCACCATTGGTCTTCCGGGCATTTACCCGATCGAACAGCCCACCCGCACCCTGTCGGGTATGCTGGCCAATGCCGGTGGCGTAACGGTCGCCACGGATATCGCGCTTGTGACGGTTATCCGCAATGGGACAAAGGGCACGATCTGGTACGAAGACCTGTTCCGCAATCCGGAAACCGATATCGCACTGCGGGGCGGTGACCGCATTCTGGTCGAGGAAGACAGCCGATCTTATATCGCACTGGGCGCAACGGGCGGCCAATCCCGGGTCGCCTTCGACAGCCAGGATCTGTCAGCGCTCGAGGCCCTGGCCCAGGTGGGCGGGCTGCAATCCCTCTCCTCGGACCCGACTGGTATCTTTGTATTGCGCAAGGAGCGTCAGGACATTGCCCGCAACGTTATGGGACAGCCTAACTTGGAAGGCGATCAGCGCGTGATCTACCTGCTGAACCTGACCGCCCCAAACGGGCTGTTCATCGCCCGCGATTTCGTCATTCGCGACGACGACACGATTTACGTAACCGAGGCACCCTACGCGCAATGGTCCAAGTCCATTTCCCTCATCGCGGGCGGTCTGACCCCATTTGCGAATGTGGCGACCTTGACGGGCGGCTGACGCATGCTTTCTGAAACGGAGTCCGGCGCCGGGGACAGTCGTTCCCGGCTTTTCGTTTACAATGGCGGATTCCTGACACAACGGCGGGTTCGGCGGATTCTGTCTCTGGCTGGCTACGACATCCGGCTGGGATTGCCCGGGACCGGCGACTGGGTTGGTGTCTGGGGCAATAGCCCAACTGCACATCGCGGGCTGACTATCGCCAAAAAACGGGACGTACCCGTCTTGCGGGTCGAGGATGCCTTTCTCCGGTCACTGAACCCCGGACGCGGCGGGGAGGCGCCGATGGGTCTTTTGCTGGACCGAACGGGTTTGCATTTTGATCCGTCCGCCCCATCAGATCTTGAACGTATACTGGCAGAGCATCCCCTGGACGACACGGCCCTGCTGGACCGCGCTCGTGGCGGGATCAGGCGGCTGCGTGAACTGCACCTGAGCAAGTACTCGGCCTTTGATCTGGACCTGGCTCCACCCGATCCCGGCTATGTACTGGTAGTGGATCAAACACAGGACGATGCCGCCGTAACAGCCAGCAAGGGTGACCGCGCGCGGTTCCTTGAAATGCTGGTCATCGCGCAGGAGGAAAACCCGGGCGCACGGATCGTCATCAAGTCGCATCCTGAAACGTTGGCCGGCCATAGGGGCGGATGTTACACGGATCAGGACCTGAACGCGCGGGTATCGATGTTGCGCGATCCCATCAGCCCCTGGTCCCTGTTGGAAGGCGCAATTGGCGTCTATACGCTGTCCTCGCAACTTGGGTTCGAGGCTATTCTGGCAGGCCATAAGCCCCGCGTTTTTGGGCAGCCGTTCTACGCAGGCTGGGGGCTGACGCAGGACGAAAGCCCGCTCACCCGCCGTCAGCGCAACCTGACGCGCGCGCAGCTTTTCGCGGCGGCGATGGTCCTTTACCCGACATGGTACGATCCATACCGCGATCAGCTATGCGACTTTGAAACGGCGGTGAACGGACTCGAAGCGCAGACACGCGCGTGGCGAGAGGACCACAAGGGCTGGACTGCTTCTGGGATGCGCCTTTGGAAACGGCCACACCTCCAGCGGATGTTCGGGCGATATCGGGGAATTCGTTTTGTGGCTGAACCTCCGCAAGCCCCCGCACGGCCGCACATGGTCTGGGCCAGCCGGGCCAATAATACCCAGAACGCCGTGCGGATCGAGGACGGTTTTCTACGCTCCCGTGGGCTTGGCGCTCAGCTTGTACCGCCGGTGTCGCTGGTGACGGATGATCTGGGCATCTATTACGACCCGACCCGCCCCAGCCGACTGGAAGAGTTGATCGCAGCGCGCGAAACCCTTCGCCCCGATCAGCAGCGCCGCGCCGAACGATTGGTCGCCAGTTTGCTCGCGCAGGGTCTGAGCAAGTACAATACCGGAGGCGAAACGCCCGCCCTGCCCGAGGGGCACCGCATTCTCGTGCCCGGACAGGTTGAGGATGATGCGTCGATCCTAACTGGCACAAGCGACGTAAGAACCAACTTGGATCTCTTGCGCGCAGCACGCGGTGCGAACCCCGGCGCAATCCTGATCTACAAACCCCATCCAGACGTCGAGGCCGGATTGCGGGATGGCGGCATCGGCGCGGCCGATCTGGCCGATGTCATCGTCAGAGAAACCGACCCCGCATCATTGATTACGCAGGTCCATGAGGTCTGGACCATGACCTCACTGCTGGGGTTCGAGGCGCTGCTGCGGGGCGTTTCTGTAACCACGTTGGGGGCACCGTTCTACGCAGGCTGGGGGCTGACAACCGATTTGGGAGCAGTCCCGGCACGGCGCGGGGCACGGCCATCGTTGATGGGCTTGGTTCACGCAACACTGATCGACTATCCCCGCTATCAGGATCCGGTCACGGGCCTACCCTGCCCTGTCGAAGTGGTTGTTGATCGTCTGGCTCAGGGATATTCCTCGCCGACCGGTGCATTGAACCGAGTGTTGTGCAAACTCCAGGGTGCCCTGGCAACCCATTCGCATCTGTGGCGCTAGCGCGTGACACGCGCCCATCGATGCAGGACGTCCCCGCCGATATTCTGCGTTTCGATCAGATCAAACCGAGGTGCATTGTCCAGTGTTTCAAGACGTAGCGCCCCGACAGCCGGCAACCCTTCGGCCCCTATGGTCAAACCGGCGGTAAAGCCGACCAGTTCATCCACCAGATCCTCGGCCAGCAATGACGCGGCCAAAGCCGAACCGCCTTCGCAGAAAACGCGTGTCAACCCTGCCTGCCCCAGCTGATGCAACAGGTCGGCGGGGTCAATGTGATGTCCCTGCAGCGCGCAGGGCAGCAGGCGCGCGCCCAGCCCCTCCCATGCGCGAGCTCGTTCTGCATCCGGGTGCGGGCCGTGACACAGCCAGACAGGGGTTTCCTCGGCTGTCCGGGCAAGTTGGCCCATCAATGGCAGGTCCAGATGCCGGGACACGACAACCCGTACCGGCTGCCGGGTGACGCCCATGTCCCGCACGGTCAGCGAGGGATCGTCCGCCCGCGCTGTTCCGGCACCGACCATCACTGCGTCATGCCGCGCGCGCATTGCGTGAACGGCACGTCGGGCTTCGGGGCCGGTGATCCATTTACTGTGACCGGTTTCGGTGGCAATCCGTCCATCAAAGCTGCTGGCCAGTTTGAGTGTAACAAATGGGCGGCCCTGTTCGGTTTTCAGGAAAAACCCGGCGTGATCCAACGCGGCCTGATCGGCAAGCACCCCTGTGACCACGTCGATCCCAGCTTCGCGGAGCATTGTGAAGCCTTGCCCAGCCACGCGCGGATCGCTGTCTTCTATTGCGGAAACAACCCGCGCAACACCTGCGTCAATCAACGCCTGCGCACAAGGAGGTGTGTTTCCGTGATGGGCGCACGGCTCCAGCGAAACATAGGCTGTTGCACCGCGTGCTGCGGCACCTGCCTGCTCCAATGCTTCGGTTTCCGCATGAGGGCGTCCACCGGGTTGCGTCCAACCGCGCCCGATGATGCGGCCACTGCGCACGATGACACACCCCACCGACGGATTAGGCCAACAGGTGCCCTGCCCGCGCCGCCCCAGTGACAGGGCCAGCGCCATATATCGCTTGTCAGTTTCGTTCACTCGTCCGTTGAGGGCTGCGGCGGGCGCAACTCGTGGACGAACTCCTCGAAATCATCGGCCGCCTGGAAATTCTTGTAGACACTCGCGAACCGAACATATGCCACAGTGTCGATCCGGGCCAGCGCTTCCATAACGATTTCACCGATTTTGTTGGACGGAATATCCGTCTCGCCCATGCTTTCCAAACGCCGCACGATGCCCGAGATCATCTGGTCGATCCGGTCGGGGTCAATGGGGCGTTTCTGCATCGAGATCCTGATCGAACGCTCCAGCTTGTCCCGATCGAAATCTTCACGTTTTCCGTTGGTCTTGATGACGACAAGATCGCGCAACTGCACCCGTTCGTAGGTGGTAAATCTGCCCCCACAGGCCGGGCAGAACCGACGCCTGCGGATCGCGACATGATCTTCCGCCGGGCGTGAATCCTTGACCTGAGTGTCGATATTTCCGCAAAACGGGCAGCGCATCCGCCGTCTCCTCGTCCCTAGTTCCGCCTCTTGTTGTAAGCACTTCGGCCTACTTATCCACAACTATAGGACAGCCGCTAGGGTTTGGGTAGTTGGAATTTTGCAACGCTAAATAAAGGGGTCAGGCAAAATGCCCCGCGACTTTCCGAGAGTGCGGCGCATTGCGATGTTCGAACAGGTAAATGCCCTGCCACGTGCCCAGAACCGGCTGCCCGCCGGTGACCGGGATCGACAGCGAAACCGGCATCACAGCCGCCTTGATATGGGCCGGCATATCGTCCGGACCCTCATAGGTATGCCGCAGATAAGACATTGTGGGGTGGTCGGATGGCGGCACCAAACGGTCAAAGAACTCTTTCAGATCGGTCTGAACTTCTGGATCTGCATTTTCCTGAATCAGCAGGGAACACGATGTGTGGCGGACGAACAGTGTCAGCAACCCATCCGATGCAGGCATCAGCCAAGACCGCACGGGCGCGGTAAACTCGTAAAGCCCCGCGCCCTGTGTCTGGATCGTGAATTCGGTTTGCACCTTCGCCTTCTCCTGAGCCTTGATCAGAAAACCGGGCGAACCCGGCAGCGGCCGTTTGCGCCCTGCACCGACATGCTGTCGCCTGCCTTGAATCCTGCAGAGATGCTGCTTTGCTGCTCTACGTTGGTTGGCATTTTCAGCGAGAACTGAACGGCCGTGCGCCGGCCCGTCGTGACGCTGGGCCCGTAACCTCGCAGAACATATATCTGTTGCTGCCATCCCGCACCCAATTTGCGGCGGGCGAAATCGGCGGCCGCACACCAATAGCCGTCAATGTCCGTTCGGGCCCGCGGAATGACTTCGAATTCCGTGCTGTTGATCGCTTCGGTCTGATAGCCGTTAGGGGCAGCGTTCGCTGTCAGCGGAACGTTCAGCGCGAACATGGCCAGAATTGTACAAGTGATAATCCGTTTCATTGCCAATACCTTCCTTACATCGATCTGTCGCACAACTAGTTTGCCATACGCCCGGGAACAGAGAGACTCACAATCAAGTCAGGCATCCTGCGGATTTGCGTGATCGCGTGTCAACCAGCCCTTGTACCGGATCAGCCGCCCTAGTACGGGCATTTCCGCCGATATGTCGAACCGAAACCGGCCCTGTTCATCCTGCCATTCAACCGAGATCGAACGCGGCAACAGGTACCTGGGGCACGGACACCCAAAGATCCTAAGGCGTGTGATTTCAAGGTGTAATTTACCCTCAGACATGTCAGGTCGCATCCAGATTGTCAGGCCGCCGATTTTTTCACGCACCAAACCGTGCCTCGGATCAGTACATAGGCGCGAGCGGGTCTGATGCCCCGCGAAATCACGAATCCAGACCCATTGCTTTCCATCCTTCCGAGTTGTCAGGATCACAGGGACGTCATCTGCCGGTGGCGGAAACCGCCCAACGCGCAACGCCAACGCTGTCAAGGCACCCGTGCCATGGACAATCGAACATCGGCCAGAATAATGGCCGGGCCGACTGTGCAGGTCTCTGACAGCCGAGGGCAACCCGTTGGAATGCGGCACGGCACGCAGGAACGGGTCAGCCATCGTTTCAATACCCATCGGGCGCAAAGCGGCTCAGAAGAGTTTGATCCGGGACAAGACACGTCTCTGATCGGCCGAACAGTTGGTATCGGTTTCGTGCGATAAGATGGTAAAGCGGGTCTTTCACCATTTTCGGCAGGAACCGGCAGAGGGAGAGTGCTTTCCATACGCCCGGCAAAGCCCGCATTGCAGCGGCGAAGGCATCCAGCCGTTGATGGACTGCCCCATTGATGATGACCAGGTTGGTCTCGAATTCCCGCGTCGGCAACCCGAGGTCCGTGTACAGCCGTTGCCCCAACAGGGATTGCGCAGTGGCGAACTGGAATTGCCTCCTCCGGTCATGACGCACCATGAAACGGAAAAAACCCGAACACAGTACGCATTCACCGTCAAAGACAATCAAGTTCTGTTCTAAAATGGACGGATGCATGAAATCACACGTGATTACCGCGCTTTACGATGGGATCTTGGCACGTCGGACCAAGGGCGGCAATGCGACACAACGAGCCCGAGAACCTTGCGATTCCGAGTCAAAGGGGCGTGCCGGGGAGCCTTACTTGAAGCGGGATGGTCGGCCGTTCAATCAGGCTCTGACCTCATCCCCGAAAGGTGCTGACCCGACAACAACGGTTATGTAGGCTGTACCGTTGTCCGGTTCATTTGCGTAGCGGACAATTCCTTGTGAGTTGCTGACAACCGATACGGAAACTATCTGACCGAACCGAGTGCCGTGACAAAAGCTGGCAGTGAACGCCCTTTTGCAGTTACGTTTGAACGTATTCGAAATTGTTTGCCAGACAGATTTATGGACGTTGATATTTCCAGAATTCAATTATTGGCCAGAGAACTGGATCAGCATTCGGGCGACCCGGCGGTGACGGATGACGTACTGAGCATCTGCGGTTTGAGCCGCGCTGACATCGCCCCGCCCACCAAAAGCTATAGCGCTCTCAAGGAGGCCCTGTTCGTGCGCCATGCGTGCGATGCACTCAATGACATCACTTTCGGGGCTTGCGCGGGTTTGGAATTCAAGGCCTCGTCGAGTGTGACGGCCTATATCAGCAAATACTCGCGTGATCTGCGACAGGTGATAGAAAACACCGCGCGCTTTCATTGGATGATCGACCCCGCGTTGAAGTTCAGGTTGCGTGAATCCAGCAATGCAGCATCCTTTGAAATCGATTGGAAAGATCCCGGTTACTCGCGCTATCACCGCAGAACAGAGTTTCTGCTGTTTGCTGCGGTCGCGCGCATGCGCGCTCTGACAAGGGTGGAGCTGCATCCCCTCGAAATGCGGTTTCAACATGAAATCGGCAATCACACATCTATGTACGACAAGATCGGTGGATTTCCGGTCAGCTTTGGGGCCGAGAGAATGGAGATCATCCTGTCCCTGTCGTCGCTGGATTTGCCTGTTCCAACTTACGATCCAAGTCTGCGCGCCCACCTGCTGGAATATGGCGAAAGGTTGCTGTCCGAGCGACCTGCACTCCAGAAAAAGACACGAGCCAGAATCGAAGGACTCATCACACGCTCAATGCCGGGTCGGGTTCTACAAGCCGAGGAAGCTGCCGCCAGCCTTGCGCTCAGCCCGCGCACACTCGCACGTCGGCTGGCCGATGAAGGCACCAGCTATCGCGAGATTGTTGAAGACTTGCGATGTGATCTCGCACAGACATTTATCAAGAACGGCATGCCTCTGTCCGAGGTTTCGTACTCACTGGGCTATGCCGACCAAGCGGCATTTTCAACCGCATTCAAGCGCTGGACCGGTCAGGCCCCCAGCACGTTCCGCAAGCGGGTTGATCACCCTCTCTCTCGGACTTGAGGGTGGCCGGGGGTCATCGGTGTTGCCACCTCGCCCCGGCCTGTCCCGTGAGTGGACAATGGCGATATAGATGGCGCAGGCGCGCCGCCCTTGCGAGTTCCCGCCAATTTGATTTCAGGTTCGGACAACGTGAATTTGCGTGACCGCAAAAAATTAAAGGCGCCTCGATTGAAGCGCCTTTGACTTTATTGATCGAGGAACGATCGCAGCTTTCGTGAACGGCTGGGATGCTTAAGCTTCCGCAGCGCCTTCGCCTCGATCTGGCGGATACGTTCGCGGGTCACGCTGAATTGCTGGCCAACCTCTTCCAGCGTATGGTCGGTGTTCATGCCGATGCCAAAGCGCATTCGCAGAACGCGTTCCTCGCGTGGGGTGAGCGAGGCCAGAACCCGTGTGGTCGTTTCCTTGAGGTTTTCCTGAATGGCGCTGTCCAGCGGCAGCACAGCATTCTTGTCCTCGATGAAATCGCCCAACTGGCTGTCTTCCTCGTCGCCGATCGGCGTTTCGAGAGAGATCGGCTCTTTGGCGATTTTCATCACCTTGCGAACCTTCTCCAGCGGCATTTGCAACTTTTCGGCCAGTTCTTCCGGCGTCGGTTCGCGGCCGATTTCGTGCAGCATCTGGCGGCCTGTCCGGACCAGCTTGTTGATCGTTTCGATCATGTGGACAGGGATCCGGATCGTACGGGCCTGATCCGCAATCGAGCGTGTGATCGCCTGACGGATCCACCAGGTCGCATAGGTCGAGAACTTATAGCCGCGGCGGTATTCGAACTTGTCTACCGCCTTCATCAAGCCGATGTTGCCTTCCTGAATAAGATCAAGGAATTGCAGGCCACGGTTCGTGTATTTCTTGGCAATCGAGATCACCAGACGCAAGTTGGCTTCGACCATTTCCTTCTTGGCCTGCCGCGCCTCTTTCTCGCCCTTCTGGACCTGCTGAACGATGCGGCGGAATTCGGGAATATCCAGACCGACATACTGCCCGACCTGCGCCATGTCGTTGCGAAGCTCCTCAACCTTGCCGGACGAGCGTTCGATGAACATCTGCCAGCCGCGACCGGGCTTTTCCGCCATCTCGGCCAGCCAGTTGGGGTCCAGTTCGCGGCCACGATAGGCATCGATGAACTCACGGCGGTTGATACGGGCCTGGTCGGCCAGCTTCACCATCGCGCTGTCCAGCGACATGACGCGGCGGTTGATACCATAAAGCTGATCGATCAGCGCTTCGATCCGGTTGTTGTGCAGATGAAGCCCATTCACCAGCTCGACAATCTCGGCGCGCAGCTTCTGATAGGTCTCTTCATCCTTTTCGCTGAATGTACCGTCTTCGTTCAGAGTGGCCGAAATCCGGCTGTCCTGCATCTCCGACAGCATCGAGAAATCGCTCGAAATCCGTTCCAGCGTGGTCAGGACCTGATCCTTCAGCGCCGCTTCCATGGCGGCAAGGGACATGTTCGCCTGATCGTCGTCATCGTCGTCATCATCGGTGGCGATCGGGTTACCGTCCGCGTCGAGTTCCGGACCGGCGTCTTCCTTTGCGGGCTTTGCCGCCTGCACCGCAGTCGTGTCGACAACGGGCTCCTCGACATCGCCTTCTTCGTCCAACTGGTTGCCGAAAGTCGTTTCCAGATCGATGACGTCGCGCAGCAGAATGTCTTCGGACAGCAATTCGTCGTGCCAGATGGTGATCGCCTGGAAGGTCAGCGGGCTTTCACAAAGACCGGCGATCATGGTGTTGCGGCCGGCTTCGATCCGCTTGGCGATGGCGATCTCGCCTTCGCGGCTCAGCAGTTCGACGCTCCCCATCTCGCGCAGATACATGCGGACGGGGTCGTCGGTGCGGTCCAGTTTCTCGGTCGCGGCACCAGCCAGAGCAACCTCACGGTTGCTTTCGGTGGTTGTCAGTTCGGTCGAGCCCTTGTTCTCTTCCTCTTCGGCCTCTTCATCTTCGATGATGTTGATGCCCATTTCGGACAACATCGACATGACATCTTCGATTTGTTCCGAACTGACCTGATCAGGCGGCAGAACCTGATTGAGCTGGTCGTAGGTGATGTAACCTTTCTCGCGAGCCTCGGCGATCATCTTCTTGACCTGGGCCTGGCTCATGTCCAGCGAGATTTCCTGTTCCTGCTCGTCGGATTTGCGGTCTTCGTTCGTATCCTTGGCGGCCATTCAATGCTCCTGCAGGGATGGGTGATTCGTTTGACCCGAATCATTAGCGCGTAGAAGTGATTCGGCCACCCGTTTACCCGTTTTTCTTTTCCAGTGCCTTACGAAAACACCACTTTACCGGCGTTTCCGTTCGAATTTGATGCCTGACATGATGGCTTCGAACGCGTCTTTCTCGTCGCGGTTGATTCGCGCGCCATTGTCGGCGATGTCGAAAACGGCCTTGTCCTCGTTCTGGCTGCGGCTTGTGCGGTTGCGCTCTTCGGCGGCTTGCGCCAGCCGATATGTCAGCGCCTCATCGGCCAGATCAGACAACTCCTCTGCCGCTTCGGCAATTTCAGCATCCAACCCCCGGAGCGCTTTGATCTTTGCGAGTTCCTCGGCCAGCGTCATCTCGGCCTTTTCTACGTCGCCCGGTTTGTACACACAGGGGATCACTGCGACATGGCGAAGGGCCAGCAGGTTTTCAAGGGGTTCCGGTCCCAAAGCTGCGACAATATGATCTTTAATGTTGTCCGGATCATCAACCGCATGTCGCAACAAGACATCTCTCATGGCATTTAGTTCGGGATCCAAGCATGTCATTTCGTCGATCTGAATTTCGAACTGCACCACCAAAGCAGGCGTCAATATAGCAACTGCAAGAATGACACTTTCACGGAGCCGAATAGCAGCGCTGTTGTCGTTAGCAGCCAAGAAGGAAGTGCGTGCACCCTGTGTAGGTCCGGCAGTTTTGCGATCCCTTTCCCGATTGGATTTCCAATTTTTTACAGGGAACTTTTTCTGAGAGCGGTAAAAACGAAAAAGTAGATCCCGGATCTCCTGCCGATAGTGATTTCGTATCGACTTATCTCGGATTAACTTGATCTTCTCCCAAAGCGCTTTGTCCAATGCAGATCTGCGTTCTGGGCTATCAAAAACCTTGCCCTCAGTCTCGCGCTGCCACAGCAGCTTCACCATCGGAATGGCACCGTCCAGAACTGATCGAACTGCCCCTGCGCCTTCGGCGCGCAGCAAATCGTCAGGGTCCTTGCCTTCAGGCATTAGCGCAAAGCGCAGTGACTTACCCGCCTCCAGCAACGGCAATGCCAAGTCGACCGCCCGCATCGCCGCGCGCAGACCAGCGGTATCGCCATCCAAAGCGATGATCGGCTCGTCTGAGATGCGCCACAGCAGTTGCAACTGATGCTCGGTGATCGCCGTTCCCAGCGGTGCGACCGATGCGCCGAACCCGGCCTCGGCCAGCGCGATTACATCCATATACCCTTCGGCAACGATCAAAGGCTGTCCCTTGCCCGCGGCTTGTCGCGCCGGCCCGTGGTTGTACAGGCTGCGCCCCTTGTCGAACAATTCCGTCTCGGGCGAGTTCAGGTACTTGGCGTTGTCATTCGGGTCCATCGCCCGACCACCAAAAGCGATACACCGCCCACGCGGGTCGCGGATCGGATACATGATTCGGTTGCGGAAGGTGTCGTAGGGCTTTTTGCCCTTGTTTGAGGGCTTTGCCAAACCAGCCCCAAGGATCAGATCCTCGGCTACGTTTTTGCCGCGCAGATGATCCCATAGCGCCTGCCAACCGTCCGGAGCAAAGCCGATCTCCCACCGCTCCAGTGCTTCGGCCTTCAGCCCACGACGCGACAGGTAATCGCGCGCGTCCGCCCCTGCCCCGGTTTTGAGCTGCAAGCGAAAGAACTGCACCGCCTGCTCCATCACGTCAGCCAGCTGCGAGCGATGATCCTGCTTTTCTTGCGCCTTGGGGTCACGAGCGGGCATGGGCATCCCGGCCTCTCGCGCCAATATCTCGACCGCTTCAATGAACGAGACATTCTCGGTCTCTTTCACAAAACTGATTGCGTCGCCCTTGGCGTGACATCCGAAGCAGTAATAGAACCCCTTCTGGTCGTCGACGTGAAACGAAGCCGTTTTTTCATGATGGAATGGGCATGGCGCCCACATATCGCCCTTGCCCTGATTGGACTTGCGCGGATCCCAGATGACTTTGCGCCCGACGACCTGAGACAGGCTCAGACGGGTACGCAGTTCATCCAGAAATCCGGGGGGCAATGACATTTTTAGAACCTGCCAGAAATGAAAACGCGCGCCAAGGGGATGGCGCGCTTATCCACAAGGAAATGGGCTGGCTGTGGATTACTGCTGCAAGCACAGCTCCAACCAGGCCGCGCCCAAGTCCTTTTTCCGCACGTCGCGCATCTTTTGTTCGTAAACCCACGGAGTGATCAGCGGTATCGCGGCATTGTAGTTTTCGGGCCATGTCGGGCTGCTCTCGGCCACGGCCTGCGCGACATCGCGTTCCTTCACGCGATCCAACCTCGCCTTCTGAATCGCGGCAACAACATCAGCCTGATATTTACAGCTTTGCTCTTTGGTCTCTTGGGCAGCCACAGGACTGGCTAACAGAGCCGCGACGAGCGCGATACGCAACATGGAAAACCCCCGGAATCATTTCTTCAGCCGCAGCTTACCCCCGAGCGCTGACGCCTTCCATCGCCCTTTTCAAATCGTGAACCAGAGTTTCTGCCATGGATCGAAAAACCATGATCTGAAACGCGCTTTCCCCGACCCGAGTGATCGAGGCCGTCATATGAAACAGCAGGCTGCGCGCGGTATGGCCGCGTTTGAACTGCGCCGCCCTCAGATCCACGGGAACCAGCCGGGCCAAAACAGCCTCGACCCCGTCACCTTCGATGCGAACAATGGCCCATGCATCGGATTGATCCACTAAGGCGGCGTGTTTTGGCAACGCGGCATCCGGTGTCGGTCCAATCAGCACGGCGTGCGCACGACCAAACCACACGGCGCGCGCACCGGCGTTTCCGGTCGCACGATTGGCCGCAGGATAGGTCATCCCATGCGCTTTCTTCATCGCGTCAGACAGTGCTTTTGCCTGCCCTTTAAAGGGAGAGATCGAGTGAACAGAACCAGCATCCACCTCGCTCAGCGTCACGGAACCCACGGTCAACGGAAGCAGCCCTTCACAGGGCGATTTGGCTATCAGTTTATCCACGAACACGCCCTCCTTCCGGGTCAAAGAAGACCGGGTTCACCACTTCACACAGAGTTGTCACACCACGCAAATGGTCCACCATCTTGATGACTTCTCCATACCGTTCCGGACCGTCTGCCAGAAAACCCAAGCCCAGCATCGTTTCCAGCGTCGGCGAGTAGCAGACCGATGTGATGTATCCCTGATCGTTGGTCCGCACCGGTTCTGCCTCTTCGTTGTAAAGATGCGCCCCGGCCAGTAACTGCTTGCTTTCGCCGATGGGCTTCAAACCTACCAACCGTTCTCGCCCAGCCTCTTCCAGACCCGGTCGTTCGGACATGGTCTTGCCGATACAATCCTTCTTTTGCGAGACCATCCGCCCCATGCCGATGTCGTAAGCCGTGGTGCGCCCATGGATTTCGGCATGAGTAATAAAGCCCTTCTCGATCCGCAGAACGTTCAGCGCTTCCATCCCGTAAAGTCCCCCGCCCAGCGCCTCGGCACGTCTGGTCAGAATGTCGAACATGCTGGCGCCATAGCGGGCAGGCACGGCAATTTCATAGGCATGCTCACCCGAGAACGAGATGCGGAACAATCGACCCGGAACGCCCATTACATCAATTGCTCCACAGGCCATGAACGGCCAGCTTTCATCGTCAATGGGCTGGTCCAGCAGACCGTTCAGCAACTCACGGGATTTCGGCCCGGCGACCGCAAACTGAGCCCACTGCTCGGTGACCGAGGTGAACGACACATCCAGGTCCGGTCGCAACCCCTGATGCACGAACTCCAAGTGCTTCATCACGTCGCCTGCGCCGGCGGTTGTGGTTGTCATCACGTAGTGTGTCTCACCCAATCGCGCGGTTGTGCCGTCGTCCATGACATACCCGTCCTCACGCAGCATCAGACCATAGCGGACGCGGCCCACCTTCAGGGTCGAGAACATGTTGGTGTAGACGAAATCCAGAAAAGCACCGGCGTCCGGACCCTGAATGTCGATTTTGCCCAGGGTCGAAACGTCACAAACGCCGACCGCCTGGCGCACCAAGTTGACCTCACGGTCGCAGGATTGCCGCCAGGTGGTCTCTCCCGCCTGGGGGAAATAGCTGGGGCGATACCACAGCCCAGCCTCGATCATCGGCGCATTCCGCGCGACCGAGGCCTTGTGCGAGGTGGTAAACCGCTGCGGTTTGAAGCCTGCCCCCTCGGCCCCTGCACCCAATGCGGCAATGGCCATGGGCGAGTACGGGGGGCGGAACGTGGTCGTCCCGGTTTCCGGAATCCCACGCCCGGTCGCGTCCGCCAGAACGGCCAGCGCAGCAACGTTCGAGTTCTTGCCCTGATCTGTCGCCATGCCCTGCGTGGTGTAGCGCTTCATGTGCTCGACAGACCGGAAATTCTCGGTCGCTGCCTGTTTGACATCTTTGACCGTGACATCGTTCTGGAAATCCAGCCACGCCCGCCCCTTGCCCGGAACAGCCCAAAGCGGCGAGATCTCGTACGGCGTGTCGTCTGCCTCGGGGTACTCCGTCTTGGGAGCTTTCATTCCCAGTTCGGCCAATGAGTTTTCCGCAGCCGCGATCCCTTCCCCAAGGCATGCAGCGGTCGAGAACGATCCGTAGCACGCCCCGGCCGTGACCATCCCGGGCACTGCGCCCGGCGTTGGGACAAAGGCGGCGATGTCGCGCTGCCAGGTCGGACGGCCATTCATATGACATGTCAGGTGAACCGACGGGTTCCAGCCCCCGGTCATGGCAAGGCAGTCAGTATGAATGCGATCCTCTCCGCTGGCGCGACGCACCGTGATTGCCTCCAGCCCCTTCCCGCCCGAACTGCCACAGACCTGCGCGCCCCGCAGAACCTGATAATCATCCGACAGTGGCGCATCGTGGCGGCTGTCGATTACGGCCGCGACATGGACCCCGGCCTCAAGCAGATCACGTGCCGTTCGGTGAATGTCATCGTTGTTGCCAAAGATCGTGACGTTCCGTCCCGGGCTAACGCCCCAGCGGTTCAGATAGGCCCGCACAGCACCCGCGTTCATGATCCCCGGTCGGTCATTGTCGCGGAACGCCACCGGACGTTCCAGTGCACCAGCAGCCAGAACCGACCGCTTTGCCGCGATCCGCCAATAGGTCTCAAGCGGTGCGCCATTCGGGCGGCGATCGGTGTGGTGCAGGACCCGTTCAAGCGCGGCAAAGGTGCCCTGATCGTATGCCCCCGTCACAGTGGTGCGGGTCATCAGGCGGACGTTGTCCATGACCTGAAGCTCGGACAGAACGTCTTCTGCCCAAACATGACCCGGTTTGCCGTCGATTTCGTAGGTTTCAGCCAGAAGCCGCCCGCCCATACGGGCGTTTTCATCCGCCAGAATGACATCCGCCCCGGCGCGTCCGGCCACCAAAGCCGCCATCAGACCCGCGGGGCCCGCTCCGATGATCAGTAGATCACAAAAGGCATAAGCGCTTTCGTACTTGTCGGTATTGTCCTGCCCGGACAGCGCACCAAGCCCGGCTGCACGCCGAATAACGGGCTCATAGAGCTTTTCCCAAAAGCTTTTGGGCCACATGAAGGTCTTGTAATAGAACCCTGCCCCCAGAAACGGGGCCGCAAGGTCATTGACCGACATCAGGTCAAACCCAAGACTGGGCCAGCGATTCTGGCTGCGCGCCTCAAGCCCCGGATAGATTTCCTGCATCGTCGCGCGCATGTTCGGCTCTTGCGCGCCGCCATTGCCGACGGTCACGAGCGCGTTTGGTTCTTCGCTGCCGGCCGTCAACACGCCACGAGGGCGGTGATATTTGAATGACCGTCCCATCAGGCGCACCTCATTGGCCAACAAGGCCGAGGCCAGAGAATCCCCACGGAAGCCGGTATAGCTGACACCGTCAAAGACAAACGGCACCGTTTCAGTGCGGTCAATCAGACCTTTGCCGTCGATCCTCATGAACGCTCCTCCGACGCCAGTTGCGTCCCTAGCATTTCGTGTGTGACCGTATCGCGGGTCACGACAACCCAGGCACCACAGCCACCCTCGTGGTACCAAAGCTCACGCGTGGGACCCGCTGGGTTTTCCCGCGAATAGACAAAGTCGTCCCAGGCATCCGTTCCGGCATCAGGTGCCGGTCTTTCCAGATCCACAGCAGCGCCGCGATAATAGAACTCGCGCCGATCCCGCTCACCGCAATGTGGACAGGTGATCCTCATGACCGCGCTCCCAATTTCACTGTCTTAGAAATACTCGACACCGGTATCGCCCCACCTCAATGCAGATTGTGCTGAGAGCCCTTGCCCTCTTCATCAATGATCCCGCGCCCGGTGCGGAATCGATCCAGCCGGAACCCCGTGGCGTTCTCGTGATATCGGTCGGTCGCAATCAGATGGGCGAAGACATTGCCCGATCCGGGCACGGCCTTGAAACCTCCGTAGTTCCAGCCGCAATTCAGGTAGAGCCCGTCAATATGCGTCTTGTCGATGATCGGAGAGCCATCCGGCGACATGTCCATTATCCCTCCCCAGGATCGCAGCACCCGCGCCTTGCCGATCATCGGCATCAGGGCCATCCCGGCCTCCATGACATTTTCCACTGTCGGCAGGTTGCCCCGCGCCGCGTAGGAGGCGTAGAAATCCAGATCGCCGCCAAAAACCAGACCGCCTTTGTCGGATTGGCTGATGTAGAAATGTCCCATGCCAAAGGTCACGACATGGTCGATGCAGGGCTTGAGCCCCTCGGTCACGAAAGCCTGCAGTACGTGGCTTTCGATCGGCAAGCGCATCCCCGCCATTGCAGCCACCTGGCCTGACCGACCGGCGACAACCATCGCGACTTTCTTGGCCCGGATCGCCCCACGAGAGGTTTGCACACCGCGCACAACGCCGTTTTCGATATCGATACCCGTGACTTCACAGTTTTGAATCAGATCGACGCCACGCTGATCCGCCCCCCGTGCAAAACCCCAGGCGACCGCATCATGGCGCGCTGTTCCACCCCGAGGATGATACAGCCCGCCATACAGCGGGAACCGCAGGTCGTTGTAATTCAGGTAGGGCAGCATCTCGCGCAATTCGTCACGGCTCAGAAGGATCGCGTCATCGCCCTGGCTGATCATCATGTTGCCCCGACGCGCCGCCGCATCGCGTTGCCCGTCCGAATGGAACAGATTGATGATACCCCGCTGCGAGTGCATCACATTGTAGTTCAGATCTTCTTCCAACCCCTCCCACAACTTCAAGGAATGCGAATAGAATTCTGAATTTCCTTGCAAAAAGTAATTTGCGCGAACGATGGTCGTATTGCGCCCGACATTACCACCACCGATGTAGCCACGCTCCAGCACAGCCACATTGGTCAGCCCGTGCTCTTTGGCCAGATAGTATGCGGTGCTGAGCCCGTGGCCGCCGCCTCCGATTATGACGATGTCATATTCAGCCTTTGGCTCGGGGTCACGCCAATGCGGCGTCCAACCTTTGTTACCGGTCAGACCTTCCTTGAGGACTCGCAAGCCGGAAAAGCGCATTCAAACCTCCCTGCAGGTGTGTCGGCATCGAACCAACTGTGACCAGCAGTAACAATGTCCTCGGGGCGTTCCGCAACCGTTTTCGACCCAGACTTGTCTGTGCGCGACGTAATTTGGCGGAAACACACGATCACAGCGTACTTCAGAAATGCAGCTGAAAGACTTCGAGGTCATTTGTCGCGGAATCCGACAAGACCGCAAATGCCAGTCCAACCTTCAGGTTCGGATTAATGGCTCAGGGCCTCTTGCAGATAACCTGGGTAAATCCTTCAGAACCGCAGGCGTGCCTTTCGCAGTCCGACCGCAGCTGATGCGAAGCGACAACACTGGCACCATTGACCAACACAAATAAAAAGGGAGCGCTTACCCGTATGTCGCCCATAACTTCCCACAGGTGTTTTCCCGACAGGCCAAAATTGTGGAAAACCGGTCATAGCAGACCAAAGCGTCCGCGAAAGCTCCGCCTTTAAGCCTGTGGATGGCGCCTCTAAGCCCATAACCCGGTTTGTGGCGAAATCTCCGCCACCCAACCAGAAGGCGGTCGTGATCCAGTTAGGTTGGTGCACAACTGCAATGGGGTATAGGCCGATATGGTCACTGCTTATTGGGAGAACTTCACCCGCCCTGATCCCTCAGCTACATCATGGTGCCTACAGGAAGAACGGCAATCGGACCAATGAACCTGGCCCGACCACCTGTTTTTGGTTCCGATCAGAGTCCTTTGGCGCGATAGCTTTTCGCCACTCTGTCGATGGCGACGATATACGCAGCAGTGCGCAAATCCTCGACATCAGCACGGTCATGCCAGACCTCGCTCATGGATTGATAGGCAATCCGCATGGTGTCATCGAGACCGGACCGCACCAGCTCGAGTTCGCCTGCGCCTTTGAGGTATTTCGCCTTGAAATCCGGTGACATCGACCACGCATCGCCCAGATAACGGTCCAGCCGTTCAAGTTCGCTGACGATCAATTCATGCCGCGCTTCTTCCTGACGACGTTGCATACGACCAAAGCGGATATGGCTCAGGTTCTTGACCCATTCGAAATAGGATACGGTCACACCGCCGGCGTTGGCATACATATCGGGAATGATCACCGTGCCCTTTTTGCGCAAAATCTCGTCCGCGCCGGCCGTGACGGGGCCATTCGCCGCCTCGATGATCAGCGGAGCCTTGATCCGTTCGGCGTTGGACAGGTTGATCACCCCTTCCAGTGCCGCGGGGATCAGGATGTCGCACTCAGCCTCTAGTACCGTGGCGCCATCTGCCGAATGCGTGGCGTCGGGATAGTCCTTGACCCCGCCATGTTTGACGATCCACTGGCGGACGGCTTCGACATCTATGCCGTCCGGATTGTAAAGGGCGCCATCCCATTCGATGATACCGATGATGCGCGAGCCGTCTTCCTCGCTCAGGAACTTTGCGGCGTGATAACCCACGTTGCCCAGCCCCTGAACAACGATCCTTTTGCCGTCGAGTTTACCTGACAATCCAGCCTTCTTGACGTCCTCAGGATTACGGAAGAATTCGCGCAGCGCGTATTGAATACCTCGGCCGGTGGCTTCGACCCTGCCTGCAATCCCTCCGGCGTTCAACGGTTTGCCGGTAACACAGGCCCGTGCATTGATATCCGTCGTGTTCATGCGCGCGTACTGGTCGGCAATCCAGGCCATCTCGCGCTCGCCCGTGCCCATATCGGGGGCTGGAACGTTCTGAGACGGGTTGATCAGGTCGCGTTTGGCCAGTTCGTAGGCAAAACGGCGCGTGATCTGCTCCATCTCATGTTCTTCATATTGGCGCGGGTCTATACACAATCCGCCTTTCGAACCACCAAACGGAGTTTCGACCAGCGCACATTTATAGGTCATCAGGGCTGCCAGCGCCTCGACCTCATCCTGGTTCACGGCAAGCGCGAAACGGATACCACCCTTGACCGGCTCCATATGTTCGGAATGAACGGAACGATAACCGGTAAATGTGTGTATCTGCCCCCGCAGCCGCACACCGAACCGCACTGTGTATGTTGCATTGCAGACCCGGATTTTTTCCTCAAGGCCCGGCGGTAGGTCCATCAGGGACGCTGCCCTGTTGAACATCAGATCAACACTTTCGCGAAAGCTGGGTTCTTTGATGCCGGTCATAAATTCCTCCGTGTCGGCGAATGACAAACGTCATGACTTTTTGTCGCACCACTGTCACGAAGCCGCAATCACCAATTGCACGTTTTTTCATCATTTTATGAACAACGCGTTTCCAGCTTCGAATGAGTCGCATGCGAAATTTCAGGCTGCAATTGTCAATTCCTTCGAAACAAACGCGCCAAAACTGGTGTTACTAAAGCCGTTTTTCACGCGAAATGAGCAATATAGCGGCCATAGCGCCCAAATCTCGCCATGATCCACGTCTAAATTATTAACCTTGCAGAGAACTGGTTCCGGGACACCCGGTCGGCAGAGGAATGCGTTATGAATAACTCTGATTGGAAGTCGAAATTTATCAAATTGCGCCGCTCAAATTCAAGCTCGCGGCACCTTCACAGGTTTGCTGGCTCGGAAGACGGGTCCATGACGATCCTGGCGTTGTTTCTGTTTATTATCGTCTTTACCACCGCCGGCTTTGCAGTAGACATGATGCGATATGATCGGGAACGGGTAAAACTGCAATACGCCCTGGACCGCGCTGTGCTCGCTGCAGCGGACCTTGACCAGGACCTGTGCCCCAGAGACGTGGTCAAAGATTACCTGAGCAAGGAAAACCTGGATCAATACCTTGTCGGTGAGATCAAGGTCGAGCCTGAGACATGCGGTTCGGCCGCTGTCAGGCTTCAAGGTAAACGCCGGGTTGAAGCCAGCGCTGAAATGAATGTGCAGACGCACTTTATGCAGTGGAGCGGTGTTGAAACACTGGGAACCACGGCCACCAGTGTTGCCGAGGAATCGATTGGTAACGTTGAAATTTCCCTGGTTCTGGACGTCTCGGGTTCGATGCGTGGGACAAAGCTGACCAATCTCAAGAAGGCGGCCAACGATTTTATTGACGAAATGACAACCAAATCCGAAGACGGAAAGCTGTCCATTTCGATCATCCCCTATTCCGAGCAGGTTTCGGTTCCGAAGTACTTTTTTGACGCATTGAATACGATTGGTGGAAACGAACGAGCCAACTGCGTTGATTTCGAGAGCCCCCATTTCTCGACGATGAATTTCGATTCCTATGACATCGTTGATCCCGACACCGGTGCCATCATCCGCAAAGGCACCTACGTCAACCAAACACTGCATTTCAGAGACAATGGCAGCAACGACTACAGATCCAGCAATGGGCTGGTGTACAGCGACATTTGCCGCAAAGAAACGTCGACCGATCAGCGTGAAATGGCGATCATGCAGAAAGACGCCAACACACTGAAAAACAAGATAACCAACATGCAGGCCAGTGGCTGGACGTCCATTGATGTAGGCCTGAAGTGGGGTCTTACCCTATTAGACGACAGCGTTCAGCCGCTGATCGCGCAACTTCAGCATGGCGGCGCGCCGATCCCCAGCGAATTTGCCGTCCGTCCCGGACGAAACAAAACCTCCGACACGTTGAAGGTTCTGGTTTTGATGACCGACGGGGAAAACACCCGACAGCATAAAGTGAATCCACCATTTAACAACGGTGATTCAAACATCTTCTGGAATGCAGGCTGGAACAACTATTCAGTGTACGACCCTGAAAACAACCGCTTTGGCTGGCCAGACGTCAGGGTTACAGTACGGCACAGCAACGGCAGTCGCTGGACAAGAGACTACTACCAGGATCATGCCTTCGGCCACGGAACATATCGCCGTTACTATTGCACCAGCTATTATGACGGCAGATGCCACAGCGTTAACACCAACTACTACTATTTGGAAAGCGAAGGCGGCACTCCGGTTGAGCTAAAATGGCCGGATGTCTGGGCCCACACAGAAAAAAACGCCATCTATAACATGCTGAACCATACATATGGTTACGCGCGTGCAGAGGAATGGTGGGACGACTCCACAACCGAACTGCGTCAGTGGAACAAGGACCCGCGCGTGGATTCACTTTGTGCAAAGGCGGAGCAGGAAGACATCCTCATCTTCACGATCGCGTTTGAAGCGCCCACTGGTGTGAAGCCGATGCTCAAGCGGTGCGCCGTGGAAGATGGCAGGTACTACGAAGCATCCGGCACACAAATCATAGGCGTGTTCGACTCGATCAGCTCGACCATTCAGAACCTGAGGTTGACCCAATGATGCGCGCGTTAAAAGGACGGTTGCGCCGGTTTCGTCGATCCGAAGACGGCAGCGCGACAACCATCGAGTTTGTATTTTGGTTCCCTTTCTTCATTTACGTCACATGGTCGGGCATCGATCTGGGCATGATGTCATTCAGCCACGCAAATCTTGAACGGGCATTGGATGAAACGATAAGAGAGGTCCGCCTGAATAGACTTCCTGCAGGTGAAACCGAGTGGAACCATGACCTGTTGAAGAGAATGGTTTGCGACAGAACACATCATGTTCCCAATTGCTCGCGCGATCTGGCTCTGGAAATGAAATCTGTCGACCCTCGTGTCGGCAATCAGCTGGCGGCGGACGCTTACTGCGTCGATCGGGCGGAAGATATCGCTAAAGAGAGAGAGATTGATTTTGATAGCGGAACCTCGAATGAACTGATGATCATTCGGGCCTGTCTTGAAGTCTCACCTCTTTGGGGTTTCACAATGATTGGCCGGGCTGCGCAGCAGGACCCCGATGGCCAGTGGGAACTGCATGCAACAACGGTGTTTGTGCATGAACCATTCGGCGGATCGACCAGCGTACCAGCAGGAGGGTCCTAAGTTGGCACACCGGCTGCAAAAAACTGCTCAGACAAGTAAACGCGGCGTTCAAGGCTTTTTGAAACGCTTTTTTCACCGGGAACAGGGGGCAATTACGGTAGAAGCCGTTTTGGTTCTGCCGATGCTTTTCTGGTCGATTTTTGCGACCTACACGTTCTATGACGGCTACCGTCAAAGTGCACGCAGTATCAAGGCCGCATTTGCGGTTGCTGACGTCATATCGCGCGAGCGGAACATGGTGAACGCAGCCTATGTCGATACAATGCACGACCTAATTGAGACCATGGTTGCAACCCGTGCCCCTGTGTCCATGCGCATTACCTTTTTGACTTATCTGGACGCCTCAAAAACCCACGAAGTTCTGTGGTCCTGTGTCCGCGGCGCCAATTTCAATCCGTGGACAAACGCGGATGTCTCATCCATCAAGGACCACATCCCAACGATGCCCGACAACGGCAAGATGATCATCGTTGAGACCACAAACGAATATCGCGCCGCGTTCAATGGCATCAGCTTCGGGTTCGAGGATTTCACAATGGGCAACTTTGTGTTCACGCATCCGCGTGTCTTTGACAACATTGTCGCCAGCGATCCCTGCTGAGGGTTTATTCCCTTTCCAACAGCATTGCAGACAACATCTCGGACATGAACTTGGTTTCGGCGGCGGCAGTCATGCCGCCGATGCCAATGCGGCGCCCCACGCGCCACCACAATCCGGGGGCCCAGGCTTTCTTTCCCGCTACGCGCGTTGTCACCAGGAATCCGTTTGAAGGCTTGAACGCGAAGACCCCGCGTTCCACGGCCTCGATATCGTCGACTTTGCACACCACCCGGCCAGACCGGGTGCGCAACTCGGTCTTTGTCAGTTCGATGGCGTCCTGCGTGGCCAGCCACATACGCTGTGCCAGCCAGAACGATGCCACGCCGACACCGATCAGAAAAACTTGCCAACCCAATTCGGGTGGTGAAGCCAACGCCACATAAATCACCAGTATTCCAACTGTGGCCAGCATCCCTACCCCGGTCCAACGGCGAGGGCCCGAAGCCTCAACTCTGGCAAGCACCTCATCTTGCATGCAACTCTCCCGATTTTCGTCCTTCCATTAGCTGCTTTGCACACCAATGGACAGAGGTCTGAGCGCCTTTGCACAAAACCCGTGTATTGGCGCAAATTGATTGCATCCGCTCAAGCCATAGATTGCGATCAAACAAACAGGAGGCTGACATGTCCCTCAGACCGACACTGGAAACACGCCAGGCCGTACCGACGATGGAAGGCGCCGGTGTAAAACTGCACCGCGCCTTTGGGTTTCAGGATCCGTCCGAACTGGATCCGTTCCTGCTGTTCGACGATTTCAGAAACGATCGGCCCGAAGACTACAAAGCCGGTTTCCCATGGCATCCGCATCGGGGCATCGATACCATCACCTATGTTCTGTCCGGAACCGTAGAGCACAGCGACTCGTTGGGCAATCACGGCAGTCTAGGGGCCGGTGATGTTCAGTGGATGACCGCCGGGTCAGGCATACTGCATCAGGAGATGCCCACCGGCAACGCCTCCGGTCAGATGCATGGATTCCAGCTGTGGGGAAACCTGCCATCGGATCAAAAGATGACCGCACCGCGATATCAGGACGTCAAGAGTGCCGATATTCCGGAAATCACGGATGATGATGGCACCACTGTCCGCGTGATCGTCGGCGAGTTCTGGGGAAAGTCCGGGCCGGTTGACGGTATTGCGGCTGACCCTCAGTATCTGGACATTCAGATCCCCGCTGGCGTCAGGAAAACCTTCCCGATCGACACGTATCGCCGTGCCTTTGCCTATGTGTTTCAGGGTCAGGCGGCGTTCGCCGATGCCTCGCAACCTACGGGCGTGTTGTTGGAAAAGGAAATAGCCGGGCAAGAAGTCAACATCCGTGACATGTCAGGCGACCGGACGCTGGTCCGGTTCGGAACCGGGGATGAAATCACGGTGCAGGCCGGGCCCGAAGGCGTCCGCTTCCTGTTGATTTCGGGAGCCCCAATAAACGAACCCGTGGCCTGGCACGGACCGATTGTCATGAACACGCGATCCGAACTTGAACAGGCATTTCGCGAGCTTCGCAACGGAACGTTTATCCGACCAGCGCATTAAGCCATCGTTGCCGCCTGCCCTGTCAGGCGGCAACGGATTTACGCACCATGTCCCAATAGACCTGTTCAACCTGGTCCAGGGACAGCCGCCCCCCGGTTCGATACCAGGTCATGACACCGTTCAACATGGCGATCACCGCAAGCGTGGCAATCTTGGTGTCGGCGACAGAAAACTGACCGGTCTGCTGACCGTGACGCAAAATGCCTTCCAACGAGTCTTCGTAGCGGCGGCGCAAAGCCTCGATCTCGGCAAAGTTATCGGGCGTCAGGTTTCGCAGTTCCATGTAGGCGATAAAAACCTCGTCCGGTCGTTGCAGATGATAGCGGATGTGAAAGCTCACGAACTGGCGCAGGGCATTCTGCGGATCCTTTTGGTCCGCCAGATTTTCATAAGCCGCCAGCAGGTCCTGCATATGGTTCTGCATCAGTCGAAACAGAAGGCTTTGTTTGTCTGGTGTATAATTGTACAGCGCGCCGGCCTGCACGCCAACCTCGCTTGCGATTTGCCGCATGGAAACAGCGGCATAGCCTTGCCGGGCAAACAGTGAAAGCGCCGCCTCGCGGATGCGGGGGCCGGTGATGTCGGAATGTGAACCTTGGGTACGCGCCATGGTTTCACTGTATATGAACAGATGTTCAGATAGAACCCCGCTTGAACCACAACGGCAAAAGGTGCATCACGGATCGCAGATCCCAACTCGAAGGCCAATGATGAAGCCACTTTTGATGATACCGTTGCTTGTCATCTGTTCAGCATGCACTGACATTCCCGAGTTGGAAGGCAGCGAGACACCTTCCCTGCGCAATGCGCCCTATCCCGAACTCATTCCGCTGGACGATAATCTGGGTCCGCCGGTCGATCCCGTAAATGAAGCTGAGGAAATCGAAAAAGACTTGGCGGATCGAAGCGAAGCGCTGGCACAAAAGGCCGAGGCACTGCAGAACGCTGAGACCAATTAAGGACAGTCCACCAAATCCAAACGATTGTGCAGCCCGAGACGGATTGCGCCCAAGTCCTGAACCCGCTAAGGCAGCCGACAAAGGACAACTCGTCCTCATCGGCAAATCGAGCGGAAAGGATCCCACGGAATGACACAGGCGCTGCGGCTTGGAATTGCGGGTTTGGGAACCGTTGGTGTGGGCGTGGTCAGGATCGTTCGCCGCCATGCCGATCTGCTGCAGGCCCGGACGGGACGCGCAATTGAAATCGTTGCTGTATCGGCGCGCGATCCGAAAAAAGACCGTGGCGTCAGTCTGACCGATTACGCGTGGGAGACCGATCCCGTCGCGCTGGCCAAACGGGATGATATTGACGCCTTTGTCGAACTGATGGGGGGTGAAAATGGCCCCGCGAAAGCATCGGTTGAAGCCGCGCTGGCAAGCGGCAAAGACGTAGTTACCGCCAACAAGGCTCTACTGGCCGTTCACGGCCAGGATTTGGCCGAACAGGCCGAGGCCGCGGGGCGCGTCATCCGGTTCGAGGCCGCCGTTGCCGGAGGCATTCCCGTCATCAAATCTCTGACCGAAGGTCTGGCGGGCAACGACGTCACCCGCGTAATGGGAGTGATGAATGGCACCTGCAACTATATCCTGACCCGGATGCAGTCACAGGAGTTGGGCTACAATGCCCTGTTCGAGGAATGTGCGCAGCTTGGGTATCTTGAAGCTGACCCAAACCTTGACGTTGGCGGAATTGATGCCGCGCACAAACTGGCTCTGTTGTCGTCAATTGCGTTCGGAACCAAACCAAATTTTGATGGCATCCAGATCGAGGGCATCCAGCACATCAGTCTGGACGACATTCATCAGGCTGCCGACATGGGTTACCGCATTAAACTGCTGGGCGTAGCACAGCGCACCGCCCGAGGGCTTGAACAGCGGATGCAGCCTTGTCTGGTTCCCAGTGACTCGCCGCTGGGGCAGCTCGAAGGCGGCACCAATATGGTCGTGATCGAGGGCGACTCGGTCGAACAGATCGTTCTGCGCGGCCCTGGCGCGGGCGAAGGGCCCACGGCCAGCGCCGTGATGGGCGACGTCTGCGATCTGGCGCGCGGTCTGCAAATCCCGACTTTTGGACGCCCCGCCACGTCCCTGCAGGATGTTCCGCCCGCTCAGACTGGTCTGCCGGCCCCCTACTATTTGCGGTTGAGCTTACTGGACAAGCCCGGCGCACTGGCCAAGGTGGCCGCGATTTTGGGCGATGCTGGTGTGTCTATCGACCGGATGCGCCAATACGGTCACACGGAAAGCACCGCGCCTGTACTCATCGTGACCCACAAAACCACGCGCTCGACACTGGATCACGCGCTGAGCGGGCTGCGCGACACAGATGTGGTCGCCGGAGAACCCGTCGCCCTGCGCATCGAACAGGTCTGAACGCTTGCAGCCTGCCATACGGGCAGGCTATGCCGGAATAAACGTCTTCGCTGACCAAAGGATTACGGAACATGAACGCTGCCAAGATCGATTTCAACGACCGTCTGCTGTCTCTGGGGCTGGCAAGAGTGGCGGAACAGGCCGCACTGGCCTCGGCATCGCTGGTCGGCCGAGGTGATGAGAAAGCCGCCGATCAGGCAGCCGTGAACGCGATGCGCGAGCAGTTGAACCTGCTGGACATAGAAGGCGTTGTCGTCATCGGCGAAGGAGAACGCGACGAAGCGCCGATGCTATATATCGGTGAAGAGGTTGGCACCGGGAATGGACCGGGTGTTGACATCGCTCTGGATCCGCTGGAAGGCACGACGCTGACCGCCAAAGACATGCCCAACGCGCTGACCGTGATTGCGATGGGCCCCCGCGGTTCAATGCTGCACGCGCCTGACGTCTATATGGACAAACTGGCCATCGGGCCTGGCTTTCCTGAAGGTGTCGTCAACCTGGACATGAGCCCGCGCGAGCGGGTGGAAGCGCTGGCCAAGGCCAAAGGCTGCGAGCCTAAGGACATTACAGTCTGCATTCTGGAACGTCCCCGCCACGAGGCGATGATCGCCGAGGTGCGCGAAACCGGCGCTTCGATCCGTCTGATCACCGACGGTGACGTGGCTGGTGTCATGCACTGTGCCGAAAGCGAAGCAACCGGCATTGACATGTATATGGGCCAGGGCGGCGCGCCCGAGGGCGTTCTGGCTGCGGCAGCTTTGAAATGCATGGGCGGGCAGATTTCTGGCCGTCTGCTGTTCCGTAATGATGACGAACGCGGTCGCGCGGCCAATGCCGGGATCACCGATCTGGATCGCGTCTATTCGCGCGATGAGATGGTGACCGCAGACGTTATCTTTGCCGCAACCGGTGTGACCGGCGGCTCGCTGTTGCCCCGCATCAAGCGCGAGCCGGGTTGGGTCGAGACGACGACGCTGCTGATGCGATCCAAGACCGGCTCGGTCCGGCGCATGTCCTATCGCACGCCGACCTGGCCGCACGACAACGCTTAACGGCTTGCGCCGCTGCCTTCGGCAAGAGTATTTGTGAAAAGATGAAGGCCGGGTCCGGAAGGGTCCGGCCTTGTACGTGAAGGGGGACAGATTGGGCTTTTTGGGTGTTGAGCAATCGTTGACCGGACGGCGCTGGGTTGGCCCAACGTCTGAGGTGGAACGCGCGGCGGATATGATGGCGCAACAGACCGACTTGCCCCACGCGGTGTGTCAGGTGCTGGCACGGCGGGGCGTTCCGCCGATGGAGGCGCGCGGTTTTCTGGACCCAAAGCTGAAGGAGTTGCTGCCCGACCCGCGCGCGATGAAGGACATGGAAGCCGCTGCAACGCGGTTCCTGAAAGCTGTGCGACAGCGGCAACGGATCGCTGTATTCGCCGATTATGACGTCGACGGCGGCAGTTCGGCGGCCCTGCTGCTGGTCTGGCTGAGACAGATGGGCATACAGGCGACCCTGTACGTACCGGACCGAATTGACGAAGGCTATGGCCCCAACGTTCCAGCCATGAAGGAATTGGCTGCGACTCACGATCTGATCGTCTGCGTCGATTGCGGCACGCTGAGCCATGAACCTATCGCCGCCGCCGAGGGCGCGGACGTGATCGTACTGGACCACCATCTTGGAGGGGAAATACTGCCGGAATGTGCCGCCGTGGTGAACCCGAACCGTCAGGACGAAAGCGGTGATCTGGGCTATCTCTGCGCTGCCGGAGTGGTGTTCCTTATGCTGGTCGAAGCTGGACGACAATTGCGCGAGGACGGCGTAAAAGGCCCCGATCTGATGGCCCTGCTGGATCTGGTTGCGTTGGCTACCGTGGCCGACGTTGCACCGCTGATCGAGGCCAACCGGGCGCTGGTACGGCAGGGCCTGAAAGTAATGGCAAAGCGCCAGCGCCCCGGGTTGGTGGCCCTGTCCGACGTTGCACGGATGGATACGGCCCCCAACAGCTATCATCTGGGATTTCTGCTGGGTCCGCGCGTGAATGCCGGCGGGCGGATCGGGCAGGCCGATTTGGGCGCACGGTTGCTGAGCACGGATTCACCGTCTGAGGCGCAAGCCCTGTCCGAAAGACTGGACGCGCTGAACACAGAACGTCGCGACATCGAAAACGTCGTGCGCGCCGCAGCGCTGGAACAGGCCGAGGAACGCGGATTGGATGCGCCTCTGGTCTGGGCTGCCTGCGAGGGCTGGCACCCGGGCGTCGTCGGAATCGTCGCGTCTCGCCTTAAGGAGTCCGCCAACCGTCCGGCGATAGTCATAGGCTTCGACGGCGACGAAGGGAAAGGTTCGGGCCGTTCCGTGTCCGGCGTTGACCTTGGCGCATCGATCCAGCGACTTGCGGCCGAGGGGCTGCTGGTCAAGGGCGGTGGCCACAAGATGGCGGCCGGGTTGACCGTAATGCGCGCTCAGCTTGAACCCGCGATGAATCGCTTGTCCGAGTTGCTCGCCAAACAAGGCGCGGGTGACCGAGGCCCCGCCGACCTGAAGCTGGACGGAGCCCTGATGCCGGGCGCAGCGACGGTCGATCTGATCGAACAGATCGAACAGGCCGGGCCCTTTGGTGCCGGCGCCCCTGCCCCGCGGTACGCCCTGCCAGATCTTCAGGTTCGCTTCGCGAAACGGGTGGGCGAGTCGCATCTGAAACTCACTCTGTCCGACGGGATGAGCAGCGGTCTGGACGCAATCGCCTTTGGCGCGTTCGATGGGCCGATGGGGGATCGGCTGTCCAACCACGGCGGCGCACGGTTTCACTTTGCTGGTCGGCTTGAGGTGAATTCCTGGGGTGGCAGGCAGACGGTACAGCTTCGGCTTGAGGACGCGGCCGAGGCGAATTGACCCGATTGCGCGCCCGGTGGACAAGGGATCAAAAAAGTTTCACAACCTTGCATTTTTCGGCTTGCGGGGCTGTGGTGTAATCCGTACAAGGCGCTCCACAAGCCAGCGTGGCCCGTTCGTCTATCGGTTAGGACGCCAGGTTTTCAACCTGGAAAGAGGGGTTCGATTCCCCTACGGGCTGCCACTTGTCTTGAACCGGATACCAAGTGGCCCGTTCGTCTATCGGTTAGGACGCCAGGTTTTCAACCTGGAAAGAGGGGTTCGATTCCCCTACGGGCTGCCATTTTTTTCCTGATGACAAGCTGCTGCGTTGAGATGCCGACCTAGCAAACGAAATGGCCTGTCTGGACGTCGTGATGTGGCGATAGGTTCTATCCAGGATATGGTTGTCACGTCGTAATTGTAGCCTCTGCCCGACGACCGCAGCCTGCTGAATGATACAACTCCATTTCTCCGGCCTCAGACGATCCTGCTTATCAGTGAAACGGTCAAATCGGTCAGCACGTGCATACTTGCAGGATCAGAAAGACCCCAAAGAAAAAAGCCCCGGTCGAGATTGGCCGGGGCTTTTTCGTTTTGTGGGAGCAGACTATTCGTCCCCACTCTGCAAACTGTTCGGATCGAAGACATTTCCGAACCCGCTGTTTCCGGATGGCTGCTGTTCGGTGTCCGAAGCTCCGTCGTCACCATCCCCGCTGAGCGTGTTTGGCGCGAAGACGTTACCGAAACCGGAGTTGTTGGACTCCGCAGGGGCCGGTGTGTCCTTTTCCTCGGTTCCGGGCCGCAGATCGTCAGGGTCGAACACACCTTCAAAGCGGCGCTGGCGGCGCTCTTCGCGCTCGCGGCGCAACTCTTGGATGCGCTGTTCGGCCTCCAGCTGCTTCTGCTCGCGGACGTCGGCGATGCACTGACCCGGGTTGTAGGCCGTCGCCGTGCCCACCACGGTGATGGTCGCCACGGCAAACACGACCACAAGAACCGCCGCCGTGTTGCCGGCGAAGAAACTGGGCAGCTTGATCTTGCCGGCCAGCTCCTCGACGGTCGCCTGCTTGCGCGCTGCCGCGACCAGTTCCTGACGCTTCAGCTTGGCTTCGTTCAGCAGAGCGAAAAACACCGTCAGCGCCACGATGATGAAGGCCAGCGCCGAGATCGCGGGCGTGATGCCATAGCGCACCTTCTGTGCCAGTTCGATCGTCAGCGTCGGATATTCACCAAAGGTGAAGGTGGTGGTGTTGTAGTTCTCGAACGAGGCCAGAAACGCCAGCACCGCAGCCGAAGCTATCGCCGGGCGCATGAACGGCAACAGGATCTTGCGGAACGCCTGAGCGTGCGTCGCTCCCAGATCCAGTGCCGCCTCGGTCAGGGCGATGTCATACCGTTGCAGGCGCGCCACCAGCACCAGCATGCAGTAGCTGGCGATAAAGGTGGACTGACCGATCACCGTCAGGAAGATACCGTTCGACAGCACGCTGTCCGCGCCCAGCCCCAGCATCCGGTTGATCCGGTCCCAGAACACCAGTGTCGAGATACCCAGAACCACGCCGGGGATCAGGATCGGAGCGATGATAATCGTGTAGTAGGTTGCGCGCAGCTTGGGCCAGATCTGGGTCAGCATCAATGCGCCCGCCAGCCCCATCGCCACCGACAGGATCACCGTCCCGGCACCAACGATTACCGAGTTCTTGATGCCGTTCAGGATACGCTGATCGCGGAAGAGCTCACCAAACCACTCGAATGTCAGGCATTCCCAAGGGCTCATCCGTGGAAAGACGGACGAGTTGAAGGCGGTGACTGACATGATCACCAGCGGCCCCAGCAGATACAGGAAGAAGATCGCCAGATAGACCCAGATGCTAATACGGAGGAAGGAATTGTTCATTTCCCGATATCCCCCATGTTCACCTTGAACAGGCGCATCACTGCCAGCACGAACAGGATACAGGTCACCAGAAGCACGATGGCGTAGGCGGCCCCCTGCGGCCAGTCATTATTGTCGTTGAACTGCTGATAGATCAGCTGCGTGAACCAAAGAGACGAGGGCCCGCCGAGAATTTGTGGCGCGGCCAGCGCACCGGCGCTGAGCATGAAGACCATGGTACAGCCCGAGCTGATCCCCGGTTTGGCATAGGGTATGACCACCCGCCAGTGAATCCGCCACCAAGGCGCACCCAGATCCCGCGCTGCCTCGATCTGGTTTCCGTCCAGGCTTTCGATCACGTTGTACATCGGGAAGATCATCAGCAGGATGTAGGCATAGCCCAGACCGGCATAGAGCGCGATGTCGTTGCGGATGAAGTCGAACGGCGTGTCCCAGATACCTAGCCCCATGAACAACGTGTTCAAAACGCCCGTTTCTCCAAAGATGATGCGCAGGGCAAATGCGCGCAGAATCTCGTTGATCCAGTACGGAATGATCAGCATGATCGCAAAGATGCGGATGTGGCTGCCCTTGGACTGCCCCAGGTAATAGGCGATCGGATAACAGATGATCAGGTTGAAGATTGTCACGCAGACCGCGGCCAGCAGCGTGCGGAAGAACACCCGCAGGTCAACCACGTTGTAATCCTGACCGCCGCCCTCGGGGCCGTAGATCAGGTATTTGTAGTTCTCCAGCGTATAAACGTCCTTGGGCCCGCCGATCTCGGGCGGCGGCAGGTTCGGACGGAACGAGAAGTCAAGCATCGACAACTGCGGCAGGATGATCAGGCCGATGGTCCAGAACAGGACAAGGCCCAGGATCGCCAGCCCCATACCGGTGCCGTTGCGGTTGAAGAAGTCTTTCAGAAATCGGGGCATTTGTCTGGTCCCCTCATTCTGCGGCCAGTTCACCAGCCGGAACCAGAACCGCGTTGCGGGCCTCATATTCCAGCGTGATGGTCTGGCCGGTGTGATCCTCGAAGGACTGACCGTGGTTGGGCAACGAGACCTTGATCTCTTTCCCGCCATCGCCTTCGGTGAAGATGTTGAAGACGTTGCCTTCGAATTCCTCGTGGTTCACCCGCGCGGTGACAAAGTGGTCGCCGGTGGCACCGTCCGGCGCAATCGCCAGGGCTTCGGGGCGGATGAACATCATGGCGTCATCGCCTTCCTTCATCTTGCCCTGATTGGCGGTGGAAATCCGCGCCACCAGGTCGCCGGAGCGGTTGGTCGAAATCAGCGCCTCGTTCCCCATGACCTGCTTGATCTTGCCGCGGAACACGTTGTTTTCCCCGACGAATGAGGCCGCGAAGGCTGTCGAGGGGTCGTTATAGATCGTCTTGCCATCAGCAATCTGATCAATAACACCCGCTTTCATCACCGCGATATTGTCCGACATGGTCAGGGCCTCGCCCTGGTCGTGGGTGATGTATATGAAGGTGATACCGACACGCTGCTGAATCTCGCGCAGTTCGGTGCGCATGTGCTGGCGTAGCTTGAGGTCCAGCGCAGACAGGGGTTCGTCCAGCAGCAGCACATCGGGCTCGGCGCATAACGCCCGCGCGATGGCGACCCGCTGGCGCTGACCACCCGACAGCTCGCTTGGCAGTTTGTCGCCCTGTCCCGGCAGTGCGATCATGTCCAGCAGCTCATCGGCGCGCTTGCGGCGTTCGGCGGCGTTGGCACCGTTGATCTCCATCGAGAAGGTGATGTTCTCCCACACCTTCATCAGCGGGAACAGCGCGAGGTTCTGAAAGATCAGCGCGGTCGGGCGCTTGTTTGGCCCGATCCCTTTCATGTTGTTGCCGCCGATCAGGACGTTGCCCTCGCTGGGCTCCAGAAACCCCGAGACAGCGCGCAGGATGGTGGTCTTTCCACACCCCGATGGGCCGAGGAACGAAAAGAAATCGCCCCCGTTGATGTTCACATTCGCATCGCGCACGGCGACAAAGTCACCGAAACGGATCCACAGGTTCTCCAGATCTACGCCGACCCCTGCACTCATTTTCAATATCTCCCTGGGGCACGACCTGAAGTCACGCCACATTACTGACCGTCACACCCGGGCGGTGTGCGGAAAATGGCCCCTCGCGTTGCGAGGGGCCCGATGTCAAGGCGATCAGGCGCTCTTGAACTTGTTGACGAACTCGGTCCGGGTTTCCGCATACCATGGTGCTTCGGCCGGCCACGGGTTCAGATTGGCCAGCGAGTCGCCCGGATAGGCCTCGGCAAAGTTCTTCTTGTAAGTGTCGCCGGAATATTGATCGGCACCCAGAACCGGAGAGTTGTAGCCGTGGCTATCGATCGCCACCCCGGCCGGTTTGGCCTGATAGGCGAAGTCGATAAACGCGTAGACCTGATCAATGTTGGTGGCACCGGTCGGCATCGATATACCATCGACCCACGCCATCGCACCCTCGATCGGGGCCTGGTAGTGCACAGGCTCACCCGCGGACTTCAGCGCCAGCGGCGGGCCGTCCCAGGTCTGACCGACAACGACGCCTTCGTTCAGCAGGCCGTTCTTCTGGGTATCGGCATCGTTCCAGATCAGCTTGATGCGATCCTTGCGCGCGATACACCAGTCGGCGATCTGACCCCAGACCTTGCGCATGGTGTCTTCGTCGCCATAAGCGGCCCAGACGGAACCCGGCTCCATCTCACCGGCACGCTCCATGTAAAGACCCGCGCCCAGCATCATCGAATGCGCCCGGCCCATTGTCTTGCCGGCGTTTTCCTCGGACCAGACATCGCCATAAGACGGCGCGTCGCCTTCGGGCAGCCACAGGTCGGTGCGATAGGCGATGCCCTCGGTGCCCCAGATATGCGGCAGCCAGTGAGCTCCGCTGTCGCCGAAATTCCAGGCATCGGTGCCGATTTTGGCCATCGCCGGGTTCACCAGATCAATCGGAACCTTGCTCATGTCGAAAGGTTGCAGCAGCTCCAGCGGCTCCCACTGCAGCGAGCGGTTGTTGGTGGGCGAGACGATGTCAAAGCCCTGCCCCTTGGTCGCTTTCATCTTGTTGATGATTTCTTCGTTCGAACCAATACCGGTGTAGTTTACCTTGATGCCGGTAAGGGTTTCGAATTCCTGAATAAAACTGGGCGGCAGATAGTCTGACCACATCAGAATGTTAATCTCGCCCGACGAGGCCAACGCGCTCTTGCTGTACAATGGCGCAGCCAAAGCAGCCGCACCGGCCCCCTTCAGGACCGTACGCCGAGTTACTTCTTTACGTGTGACCATAGTAGATTCTCCCGTTGTTGGACTGCACGTTTTTTGTGCTTGTGATTGCAGGCTAGACCTTTCCCGCTGAGCTGTCAGTCCAAAAGTGACAGTTGGGATCATTCAATGAGTCCAGATTACCAGAAAGGAACCAGAGCCCTATTGCCAGTTAGGAATATTCGACCTTTTCACGAAACAAAGCCGACGAAGAAAATCAGAGCTGTCGTCCTTTGAATCTCAGAAACAGCGCAGCGCCCCCGACAAAGCTCAGAATCGGTTGTGATTGAAGTTTAACGCAATTCCTTGACGGATTTCTGCAAAGCAACAATCAAAGCGTCCCGTTTTTGCGAGAGCTGAGCCGGCGTCATGCCCTCAGCCTCAGCACGAACACCTTCCGTCAGCTGCTCGGTCACGTCCTCGGTCAGGTACACTTGCCCCAGATCGTCCCACCAGCCGTTAAAGGTATCGGAAAAGTGATCGCAGAACGCCCCGAGCCCCCCCTCGCCGGCACCAAGATTAAACAGCATGGTCGGCCCCATCGCCGCCCATCTGAGGCCCGGCCCAGCCCAAACCGCTTTGTCGATATCCTCAACCGATGCAACACCGGTGACAACCAGATTGATGGCCTCGCGCCAGATCGCGGCTTGCAATCGGTTGGCCACATGACCGGGCACTTCTTTTTGAAGCCGGATCGTCGTCTTTCCGACACTTTCGTAGAAGCGCTGCGCAGCTTCGACCACGCCGTCCCCGGTGCGTTCGTTTCCCAAAATCTCGACCAGCGGAATAAGATGCGGTGGGTTGAACGGGTGGCCGAGGACGAAACGCGACGGATTGGACCAGCCCGGCTGCATCTGTCCCAGCGTCAAACCGGAGGCCGAACTGGCGACGATTGCATCCCGGTCAAGTGCTGGTTCAATCGCCGCAAAGGTGGCGTGTTTGATTTCCAGCCGTTCCGGTACGTTCTCCTGCACGAATTCGGCGCCTTCTACCGCCTCTGCGGCACCGGCATGAAAGGTAACCGCATCCGGCGATCCATTCTCGGTCAAGCCCAGTTCCGTCATCGCGGGCCACGCAGTCTCTATGTAATCGCGTACCTTCTTTTCGACCTGCGGATCAGGATCAAAAACGGCGACCGAGCGGCCGGACGCCAGAAACAAAGCTGTCCAACTGGCACCGATCACTCCTCCGCCGAGGCAGGCCGTATGTTGAAACTCCATCAGAACAGTCCCGGATTCAATGCGGAAGCCGCCGTCATACCGCCATCCAAGGTGAACAGTTGGCCGGTGGCAAAGCTTGCCTCATCCGAGGCCAACCAGACTGCCATGCTGGCGATATCTTCGGGTTTGCCAAATCTGCGAACGGGGTGGCGCACCAATGCGTCCTGTCGTGCTGAATCAGGGCTCGAGGCCAAATCGAACCCGGCATCCAGCATGCCGGTCTCGATCCAGCCGGGGCAGATCGCGTTGCATCTGATTTTGGGGCCGTAATCGACGGCAATGGATCGGGTCAGCCCATGCACAAATGCCTTTGACGCGTTGTACAGCGCCATCGACGGGTCAGCGACCCTGCCTGAGATTGAGCCAATGTTGATGATGGAGCTGCCTTGGGGCATTCGGGGAATGAAGGCCCGGCACAGGTTGAACACGCCCCGGCAATTGGTGCCAATGACGGCCTCCCAATCTGCATCCGTGCTTTCGGGCACGGTTTTTTCGACCTGAACGCCGGCATTGTTCACAATAACGTCTGGATTTTCGCTGGATCGGGCAAGGTCTTCAACGGAAGCCGCGTCGGTGACATCCAGCGAATACCAAAGGATGTTATCGCCCAACCCTTCTGGTCTGTCGCCGCGTCCGCACGTTGCGACAATTGCGCCTTCCCGAACAAACGCTTCGACAATCCCCCGCCCGATGCCTTGACGCCCTCCGGTTACCAGCGCTCTTTTACCAGCCAACCGCATTATCTCACCTCCGCCAGATGGCACGTCAGAGTCCCGGCAGCCCCGGAACAGGCCAATAGACTGGACTTCATCCCTGGTTCCTTCGCCTTCCCGGTGGACCGCAGAATTCTCTTCCCAATTCCGCTCAAACCATCAGCAATTGGGCGAGAAAAGAAATGATTGGTCATGTGATCGCACCCCAGGCACCGCGCCGGTCCTGCTCGATAATTTCGATGACATCGCCGGGCCTGGCCACAGTGATGTGCGTGAACTGGCTGTCGCGCGTGGCTCCATGCCAATGAGGATGACCGGCGGGGATAGTTACAACATCTCCGGGCTCCATGATCTGTTCGCCGTGTTCGTCGGCGACGATACCCCTGCCCGCGGTGGCGATCAGGATCTGATCGACGGTGTGGGTATGGACGCGGTTGCGTTCACCGAAACCGAAGGAAACGGTATAAACCTCTACGTCTTCAGTCTGTGGAGAGCCTGCCAGCAAGGCGAAAGTGATGCTATCCCCAAGGTACAACTCGCCCGTCGCTCGTTCAGCCGTGGTTTGGTTTGATTTCAAAACTTTCATAGTTTCATCTGCTGAACTTGCGCGCTCAGCCCTCCGTCTAGAACCCAAAGTTGACCGCTGGCGTAACGCGCCTCGTCTGAGGCCAGCCAGTTGACCAGATTGGCGATGTCTTCGGGCGTGCCGTAAGTACGCATGGGATGCACGTCACGCACCGCTTGCTGCAATTGATCGATGGTCTTGCCGCCACCACCCGATCCGTCGCCGGTGAAAAAGCTCTGCAGCATCGGTGTATCGACATAGCCGGGGCAGATCGCATTCACCCGGATGCCCTCGGACCCGTGGTCACAGGCCATCGCTTTGGTCAGTGCATGAACCGCACCCTTGGTGGCGCAATATGCGGCAAGACCCGGGTCGGCGATAAAACCATCGTAACTGCCGAAGTTTATGATCGACGCCGAAGTGCCTGATGCTGCTGCTTTTCGCATTAGCGGCAATGCATGCTTGGACGTCAGGAACGTACCGGTCACGTTGACCGCAAACGAGAGGTTCCATTCCTCCAGCGACGTCTGCTCGATTGTCTTTTCGATCTCAATCCCGGCTGCATTCACCAGAATGTTCAGTTGCCCCGCCTCTGCGCCGACCTGATCCATTGCGGCGATCGCGTCGGCTTCTTTCGTAACGTCCAGTTTAAGAAAGATGCTGCCGTCGTCGTCATGCGCAGCCAATGATCCCTGCGGCGTCAGGTCGGCCGCATAGACACGCGCGCCTTCACGCAGAAAGCGGGCCACAATGGCGCGCCCAATCCCACCGCGCCCACCTGTGACCAACGCGGTTTTGCCTTCCAGCATCATTCGTCATTCTCCTTCAAAGGCGGATAGCGATATCGGGCCGCTGCGACCGTCCAATCCATATGATTGCGAACATATTCCTGCGAAGCGTCCCGCGGCGGGTTGTAATCCCAGGACTCGCCCGCACCAGCCTCCATCGCCGCGTGCAGAGCACGACGGGAATTCTGCGTTGCGATCACATCGGCGCGCAGTTCTTCACTGTTCCATCGTTGCGCTACTTCGGCGGCGAATGAAGCAGCCTGATCCGCGTAAACCGGATCAGTTGCAACGTTCACCTTTTCCAGGGGGTCGCGCGAAAGGTCATAGAGCTGCGGCGGGTCCGGGTCGCAATGGATATATTTCAAAGGCCCGCGACGAATCATGAAGACTGGATATGGCGTCATCTCGGCACAGTATTCACCGATGGCCTCGTCCACAGGATCAATGTCGCCGCGCGCCAGTGGCATCAGAGAGCGCCCATCAACCGGTTCGCCGAGCATTGCGTTCGACCCACCGGCTATCTCAATAAACGTAGGCAGCAAGTCCAGCAGCGAACAGGCATTTGATGCCGAACCCCGTGCGACACCCGGCCCTGCCATGATCAAGGGAACGCGAGCGGAATTTTCAAAGAAATTCATCTTGTACCACAAGCCGCGCTCACCCAGCATATCACCGTGGTCTGCAGTGACGATGACAATTGTATTGTCCAGCTCTCCTATGTCTGCCAGCGCCTTCACCATCGCGCCGACCTTGCTGTCAAAATAGCTGACATTGGCCAGATAGGCCCGCCGGGCCCGGCGGATTTCCTCTTCGGTCAGGGGGACATAGCTGGCCTCGATCCCATCCATGACCCGGCGCGAGAACGGGTCCTGTTCGTCGGTCGTCAGGGTGAATTCCGGCATCGGAATGTCCGTGTCGGAATAGAGGTTCCACCATTCCGGCTTGGCCACATAGGGATCGTGTGGGTGTATGAAACTGGCGACCAGACAGAACGGAGCCTCATTGCCGGCGGCCCGGTCGCGACCCCGATCGACCAGCCAGCGACGGGCGGCGAATTCAACTTCATCGTCGTAATCGGTCTGGAAGGTGGCAATAGCCTCGCCACTTTCCTTGACTGTCTGCATGTTGTGGTACCACTTGTCGATGCGCTCGTCCGGGGCCTCCCAGTCCGGGGTCCAAGCGAAGTCAGAGGGGTAGATGTCGGTGGTCACTCGGTCCTGAAACCCGTGCTTCTGATCGGGACCCACGAAGTGCATTTTGCCCGACAAACAAGTTCTGTAACTCAGCGTCTTAAGGTAATGCGCGAAGGTCGGGACGGACGCGCGAAACTCGCTGGCGTTGTCGTAGGCCGCAATTCGACTGATCAACTGCCCCGACATGAATGCGAACCGCGACGGTGCGCAAAGGGGCGAGTTGCAATAGGCCGCATCAAACCGCATTCCCCGCTCTGCCAGAGCGTCGATATGGGGCGTCTTGACCGTTGGATGGCCGTAGGCACCGCAAAAATGCGGCGCGAACTGGTCTGCCATCACGACAACGATGTTTGGCCGTGTCACGGAGAGGCCTTTGCATAGGCGTCCAGAACCAGCCCGTGGAAATGATGCACCGCATGCTCCGACTTACCCGAGCCGTTCGGGTCATGCACAATGCGGCCCTGAGTAAAGGCGGGCGTACTCATGCCGCGCTGAACACTTTCAACGATGTCGATATCCTCACGCTGCAGCACTTCGTCCAGATAGCGGATGGCCTCCAGCTCCGCCTCGTCAGGCTCGGGTGTTTCTAGGAAGAAATCATAGGTTTCCAATGTGCGGTCGGGACCAACCGGAATAATGTTGAGCACGATCATCGAAGACCGCCCCGGATAGCGCATCAGGCAGGTTGTTGGCCACAGCCACCAGACGGCGTGGGTGCGCACCGTCGCGTTCGACACGTCATAGGCGGTGTTCGCGCCTGTGCCTGCCTCGGCCAAATGGCTGGAATAGATGCCATAGGTCGTCACCTTGTAGGTGTCCATATCCACCAGATCGCAAAAATCCTTGTGTGCGGTCGGACAGTGGTAGCATTCGAGGAAGTTGTCCACGACGTTCTTCCAGTTTGACTTGATGTCATAGGTCAGCCGGTGGCCAAAGGTAAGCTGTTCAATGTCCGGTGCCCAGTGGCGGATTTCGGTTTCGAGATTCCCCGAAACCTCTTTCAATGGGGGTGCTTCCGGGTCGAGGTTAACATAAATGAAGCCAGCAAACTCTTCGACTTGCACCTGATCCAGACAAATGTCTGATGTGCTGAACCCGGTTAGGTTTTCCGTCTCGGGCGCGCGGACAAGCTGTCCGTCCAGCTTGTAGACCCAGGCGTGGTAAGGGCACATGATGCGCGTTGTTTCGCCCTCGCCCGACAACAGGTGATGTGCGCGGTGTTTGCAGACATTGTAGAAGGCCCGCAACACACCCTCGCGGTCGCGCACTACAGCTATGGGTCGCCCGGCAATCTCGACAGTCACATAGGATCCGGGGGAACGCAATTTCTCGACGTGGCAAACCCATTGCCAGTTCTTTGCGAGGATCTCGTTGAGATCAACCCGATGCCACGCCGGGTCCACATAGGCTTCGGCCTTCAGCGACTGGGTGTTGAAAGGATCCGGGTTGAACCCATCGGAAATCCGCTCGAATTGTTCTTTGGAGGGCAGCTCGCTCATGGGTAACTCCGAAATTTCAGGCCGGGCTTGGCCCAAGTGACTGGCTTGTGCGGCGTATGATCAACAGAAATCTGCATTGCAGCTTAACTATTCTGGACGCTGTTTTGATCATTTCGGCCATCTCGCATTAATGGCTATGCCCGTTTGGGTTTGCGGTGCATCGGCCAGGCGCGGTATTCGAAGGGGACCCTGCCTTCGAGCCGGTCCCGACTTGGCGGTAACCCAAATCTGTCCTTGTACGACCTGCTGAAATGCACCTGACTGGCAAAGCCAGAGGCCATGGCAATCTCGGCAATCGGCATTTCGGTCTGCGTGACCAGCCCCCTGGCCCGGTCCAACCGGATATCGCGATAGTACAGCACAGGGGTCTTCTTGATGTACGTGGCAAATAGCCGGTCCAGCTGACGATGAGAAATCCCGGCCCGCCTGCAGATTTCCGGAACAGGCATCGGGTCTTCCAGATTGGCTTCCATGATCTGGATTGCCGACTTGAGCGTGGCAGGAACGATTGCGCCCAAAGGTTCGCTGCCTTCGGGTTGCTGCATGGCTGCCGGACCCCTGAGCCGATCGTGAAAAATGTATCTGGCAGCAGCGTTTGCAAGTGCGCTTCCATGTATCCCCTGCAGGATCTGCAGCCCAAAATCCACTGACGCGCTGCCGCCGCAACATGTGACCCGGTTCCCATCCAGCACATACAGGTTTTCAACCACCTCGATATCGGGAAAGAGCTCCTGAAAGGCGTCGATATGTTCATAGTGAACGGTTGCGCGCCGACCCGATAGCAACCCGGCCTGCGCCAGAATGAAAGCCCCGGTATCCAGCGCACCCAATGTCGCCCCGCCGCGCGCCCAGTTGCGCAACGCGTTACCAATTTTGGAGGTCAGGTGCTTTTCAGGAGTCCAACTGGATGAAACGACAATAATATCAGCCGGTTGAGAAGTGACTTCATAAAGGGGTCTTGTGTCTATTCCGGCGCCGTTGCTGGAGGCGCAGAACCCGCCTTTTTCCGACACGAATTCCCATCTGAAATAGGGCTTGCCGTCCAGGTAATTGGCCGCGCGAAACGGATCGATGAAGCTCATCGTTGCTGACATGTTGAAGCTTGGCGCGACGATCACAAAAAGCTGGGTGTCTACTTCTGCCGCCTTTGCCATTTGGCTTTTACCTCGCTTGCCGAACCCACCGCTCAAGAAGATAGCTTTTACTTTCTGGACGCAAGATCGTTGGACGCAACCGTTTTGCTGGCGTACTTGAGGTGTTCGACAGCAATTCTCTGACGGAACTGTCGGATTTGCATTGCAATACGCGTCCTTGCAACATGAAATCATCGTTGCGGAGGCGGACATGATCTATGCAATTACCATCTACGGGGAACCCGGCGTGTTCGAAGCGCTTCCAAAAGAGCGACAGGACGAGATTATGTCCGGGCATGGCGCGCTGCAAAAAGCATTGGACAAGCGGGGTTCGTTTGTGTCCGTGAAGCTGATGCCACCGACATCGGCCGTGATGGTCGAACCCGCATCGACCGCGGATGCCAAACCCCTGGTTGTGGACGGCCCTTATGCCGAAACTAAAGAAAGCTTCCTTGGGTTCTACGCTGCCGATTTTGCCGATCTGAACGAAGCCCTTGAGTATGCCAGGATGATATCCTCTCCGATCGCCCGGCTGGAAGTGCGCCCGGTCGCCTGGGCCGGCGGTGCGATCTCGTCGGAGTGAAGTCGTGTCGGATTGGCTTGAGGCAACCTTTGCACAGCATCGGCCACGCGCCATCGCCGCCTTGACCCGGTTATTCCGCGATATCGACATCGCCGAAGATGCCTTTGCCGATGCGTGCCTCAAGGCCTTGACCGCATGGCCAATGGAAGGAGCCCCGAGGGAACCGCTGGCGTGGCTGTTGGCGACCGCCCGCAATGCCGGATTGGACCGCGTGCGAAAAACACGGCGCCGTGACGCCATTCTGGCGCGGCATGGAGCAGAATTTCCGGCAATGACAGACACCCCACCCGATCCCGATGAACTGCGCGACGACGTTCTGCGCCTGTTGTTTATTTGTTGCCACCCTAAACTGGAACGCCGTGATCAGATTGCAATAGCACTGAAGGTCGTCGCCGGGTTAAGCGTTGACGAAATTGCGCGTGGGTTCCTGATCAGACCCAAGGCAATGGAACAACGGATCACGCGCGCGAAGAAGAAGATCGCCAGCAACCCTGTCGCCTTTGAAACCCCAAGCCCACAAGTGCGCGGCGCGCGGTTGGGGGAAGTATCCTTGATGATCTACCTTATGTTCAACGAAGGGTGGTCTGCGTCCGGCGGAGCCGACCAAATGAACCTCAAGCTGTGCGAAGAGGCGATCCGACTCGCGCGCCTGCTTGTGACTCTGTTTCCTTCCATGGGCGAACAGACGGCGCTGTTGGCGTTGCTGCTTTTTCAACACGCTCGGCGAAATGCGCGCATGGATGCGGATGGGCGACTTGTGACGTTGGAAAACCAGGATCGCACCAAATGGGACAGCGCGAACACCGTCGAGGCAATGGCGTTGCTACAAAAGGCCCAGCGGATCAACCATCGCGGAACATACATCGTTCAGGCCGCTATTGCCGCCGCTCATGCGCGTGCGCCGTCCGCTGAAGAAACGGATTGGAGGGAAATCGAGGCGCATTACGCAGCACTCTACGCCTATCAGCCCACGCCCGTCGTCCGGCTCAATCAGATCGCGGCGCAAGCCAAGCTGTACGGAGCGGAGTATGCCTTGAAAGAGATGCGCGCGCTGGCGGATGATCTGTCGCAGTATCGCTGGTTTCATGCCATGCGCGGGGCGTTTTTGCAGGATACGGACAACCACAGGGCGGCGATTGCAGCCTATGAGACGGTACTGACACTCGGACCAACCGTGCCCGAGCGCGTTGCGATCCAAGAGAAAATCGCAAGCTGTCAAAAAGAACTAAGTCAATTGTAGGGAATTTTCTCAGTCACGCGTCCTAGGATCAGACCCGCATATCGCGGGCCTGCATCCAGGGAGACGAAGATGAGCATTCTTGAAATGACCGAAGTTGGAAATTCAGGCTGGATCGGCCATTCCGGCCCGGATCAGGGCAAAGCCAAAGCTTTTTATCAGGACGTACTGGGCTGGGCAATCAACGACATGCCGATGCAAGACGGTTCAAGCTATTCAGCCTTCATGGTCGGGGAAACGGCCATCGGCGGCTTTTCACCCGTGCCCGAGGAAAACGGCAGTTGGACGATCTTCTTTACCGTTGCCGATGTCGACAAAAGCGTCGCGACCGCGAAAGGTAAAGGGGCCACCGTGTTGCAACCTACCATTGATATGCCCGGCGTCGGGCGTATGGCAACGCTGATTGATCCACAAGGAGCCCGTTTCGCACTCATCACATACGAGAGCATGGCGTCGTAAACGCAGGTACGGGAAGGAAAAACCCAGATGGAGCATACTCCGCAAATCGCGCTTGGCGTCACTGCCATACTTGTCCTGATGAGCATCCCAATGGCAATTTCGGTTGGGCTGCGACGAGCCAAAACCGGAATCATGCTGTTGCATGGTGAGGACGAGGATCTGCTGCGGCTGATCAGGGCGCACGGAAACTTTGTGGAGTATGTGCCGCTTGCCCTGCTTGCCCTCGCAGGCGCGGAAATCGCAGGCGCCGCGCCGTGGCTGATTGCCGCCTGCGGGGCAACCCTGCTGCTTGCGCGGATTGTTCATTATTATTCGCTAAGGACGGCTTCGGACAGCAAGGGCCGCGCAATCGGGGCCGGATTGACGACGTTGACCATGCTGGCTCTTTCGATTTCCATCCTGTGGCAACTATGGGAGGGCCGTTGATGCCTTATGACGAAACCCTGAACCAACGGATGCGCGGCGCGCTTGAGGCGCATGCCGGTATTACCGAGAAACGGATGATGGGCGGCATCTGTTTCCTGCTTAACGGCAACATGGTGTCCGGTGCGCGTCGCCATCCGGACGGTGTGGGGCGGTTCATGTTCCGCGTCGGCAAGGACAACGAGGCAATGGCCTTGCAGGACCCTGCGGCCCGCGCCGTCATCCATGGAAAACGCAAGCTTGGCGGCTTTGTTCAGGTTGACGAGACGGATTGTGACCCAGCGGCCATGTCACGTTGGCTACGGATGTGTCTTGAACACGCGGCATCGCTGCCAGCAAAGAATTGAGAGGGAAGGCGCAATGACTGACTTCGATTGTTACTCGCCGCAGGCCTTAACCTTCCTTGCCGAACTCAAAGCTGACAACACAAGGGATTGGTTCGCGGAAAACAAAGGCACTTATGAGGCTGAGATCAGAGACCCGACCAAGCGGTTTGCGAATGAAATGGCCCTCGCCCTGGGCGACTTCACGAAACACCCTCACCACAGCAAGATCTTTCGGATTCATCGTGACGTGCGGTTTTCCAAGGACAAAACACCATACAACGCCCATGTTCATATCGCCTTCGTCCCGGAAGACAAAACGGCGCAGCCGCCAATGTGGTTCTTTGGATTATCCCCTGAATCACTGTCGCTAGGCTGCGGAGTTTTTCAGTATGAGAAGGCACGGCTAGCTGCGTTTCGCGATGCGATGTCTGGTCCGTTGGGAACCGAGCTCATGAACATGACAGAAACGTTCCGCGCACAAGGCATTCGCATTGGTGCGCCGGAACTGAAACGGGTTCCCGCGGGCTGGGACAAGGATCACCCAAATGCGGACGCACTGCGCCGCAAGGGCTTTACCGCCTGGATCGATGTCGAGACACCGGCATTCGCCACTCAACCAAATCTGGTTTCACGAACCGGACACGAATTGGCGCGGCTTAAGCCGGTTTTTGATCTGCTGCTCAGGATCGATTGAGGGTGCGGCCGGTATGAATGCCCGCGTGTAACATGCCAAAATGGGATACGGTCGTTACTCGCGGTGTTTCGTAAGCCAGTTAAAGACAAGGTTCGCTCTGTCCGAGGCACGATTGTGCAGCTTTACGTAGAAATCCTGGGGTGACGATATTGTATCCGGAAGCAACTTGACCAGTTTACCGGAAGCAATCAGATCGGACGTCAGCCCTTCCCACCCCAGTACAGCTCCCATATCATCTCGGGCGGCCTGAAGCGCGATGACGTAGTTGTTGACGCGATGCGCTGCATTGAGCTTTGCGGTGCAACCCAGTGCCCGCGCCCAGGCATGCCAGTCGGTCCAACCGGTTTCCGGTGCCTCGAGGTGAATGAGTGGAATGCTTGCTATGTCCTCGACACGTTCGATTTTGTGCTCAGCGGCAAATCGCGGACTGCCCAGTGCCATGATCTGATCGTGGAACAATGCACGGCAATTTCCGCTGTCCTTCGACATGTCGCCATAGTGGATGCTCAGATCACAATTGGGCGCATTCAGATCATAATCGCTGACGACCTGAGCGACGGAAATATGCCCGTAACTTTTCCAGAATTGCGCCAACCGAGGTGTCAGCCAAAGTGAGCTGACCGCAGTGGTCGATCGGATCGTTACCACCGCGCTTCCGTGCTGGGCGCGCAGCTGACCCAGGGCTTCGCTGATTCCCTCAAAACCCCTTTGCAACGCGACCAACAGGTAGGCGCCGCTTTCCGTCAACTCCACACCGCGATGATACCGGTGAAACAAGGAACATCGGATTTCCTGTTCCAGTGCCTTGACCTGATGACTGATTGCCGCAGGGGTCACGTTGAGTTCGTCCGCAGCCGCCTTGAAGCTGACATTTCGCGCGGCCGCCTCAAAACTGACAAGCGAGCTTACAGGCGGTAGATCATAGGGTCGCTTGGGCAAATTATTCTGTCCTATCCTTCTCGACTCAGCGCACCAGCACAGCAGATACCGCCATTTAGCATTACTTTTTCTAATTCGATATTAGTTTTTTTGCAATTGTCGGACTGCCCCCGCCATGAGACCCATTTGGTCCAACAGAATGACAGCGCGAAGAAACACACCATGTCCAAACCTCAGAACCCTCAGATTGCCGACGCCCTTCACGCCACGCGGCAGACCTTCGACAAAATTCCGGTGGTCGATCTGGCACCTTTGATCAGCGGTAGCGATCCCCAGAAGGTTGCCAAGGAAATCCGATGGGCATTGTCCAATGCGGGTTTCATGTACGTCAAGAACCACGGCATTGCCGACACGGTTGTGGAAAACGCCTTTGATCGCACGCGGGCCTTTTTCGATCTGCCCGAGGCTGAAAAAATGAAGCTGCACATCGCCAACTCGGGCGAGGCACTGCGTGGTTACATCGAACCGTTCGGCGAAAACACCGATCCCAGCAAGACAAAGGACTTAAAGGAGTGCTTTGACATCGGGCCCGAATCCGCTGCGACCGGACCTTTCTTTGGTCCGAATCAATGGCCCGCCGATGAATCGGTGCCCGGCTTCAAGGCGGCTATTTACGGCTATCACGAAGAGATGAAGCGCCTGTCGATGATCCTGCTGTCCGGCATCGCCCGGAGTTTGGATCTGACGCCGGACTTCTTCGAAGCCAAACTGCGCAATCCGATCAGCATCCAGCGTTTGCTGCATTATCCGTCGCAAACCGGCGTTGTAGACGAAAGTGTCATCGGTATCGGTGCGCATACCGACTATGGGAACCTCACTATTCTGGCGCAGGACGACGTGGGCGGTCTGCAGGTCATGAACCGTGATGGCGTCTGGGTCGAAGGCACGCCGATCCCCGGCACATTCGTCATCAACATCGGTGATCTGGTGCAACGGCTGACCAATGATGTCTACCTGGCCAATCTGCACCGGGTCGTGAACACCTCGGGGCGCGAGCGCTATTCGATCCCGTTCTTCATCGATGCGGATTATGACGCAGAGTTTGCACCACTGCCGTCCTGTATCAGCGACGACAACCCTGCACGATATGGGCCTGTCACCTGTGGGTCTCATAAATTCGATCGGTTCGTCAAAAGCTTCCCGCATCTGCAAAAAATTCCGGCCTGATCAGCGGCCGCAGAAAAGAACTACGGAAATCAAGCGGCAGTGCCGGCACTGCCAAGAAACTCTCGAAGGAGTCACTAAATGAAGTCGCACGCAAAGGTCATCGTTGTTGGTGGAGGGTGCGTTGGGGCATCGATCCTCTACGGTCTGACCCAACACGGTTGCACGGATGCCGTCATGCTGGAGCGCACCACTCTGACCTCCGGTTCGACATGGCACGCGGCCGGGCTGCTGGTGACCTTCGTGCGCTCGCACAACATCTCGAAAATGACGATGGAAACGATCCGCATTTACGGCGAGGTCGAGGAAAAGCTGGGCACATCAGTCGGGCTCCGTCAGGTGGGGCAGTTGCGTGTCGCCAACACCGAAAAGCGTTGGGACGAGTTCCAGTCCTATATCTCGATCGCCGAAGCCGCCGGGGTCCTCTGCCGTCTGGTGACGCCGGAAGAGATCACGGAAATCCACCCCTTGCTGGCGCAGAGTGAAAGCATCCGGGGCGGTATCCTGCACGATCAGGACGGGTACGTGAATCCGGCTGACATCACCATGGGTCTGGCCAAGCTGGCACGTGATCAGGGCGCCACCGTCTATCAGAACACCGAGGCGCAGGCCTACGAAAAGCTGGAGAACGGCCACTGGAAAGTGACCACGAACAAGGGCGAGATCACCTGTGAGCATCTGATCTTTGCCACCGGAAACTATGCCCGCGAAAACGCCCGCCGGGTGGGGTTGGACCTGCCCTGCATCCCGATCGTTCACCAATACTGGACGACCGAGACGGTCCCGTTGCTGAAAGAGCGCCGCGAACAGGGCCTGAAGGAATTCCCGATTCTGCGGGACGAGGATTATGGCGCCTATCTGCGTGAAGATGTGGGCGGCTTCCAGTTCGGGCCGTACGAGTTTGAAAAGGACCTGAAGCTGTTTGCCGAAGATCGCGTCCCGCCGGACTTCGGGGCAGATCTGCTGCCCGAGGATTTTGATGCCGTCGAAACCCAGTGGGAACGCGCCATCGAACGCGTACCCGCCCTGGGGGAGGTCGGCATCAAGGCCAACACCCGCGGCCCGTTCCAGATGACACCGGACGAACTGCCGCTTTGCGGCCCTGCCCCGGGTCATGAAAACCTTTGGCTGGCCGAAGGTGTACCGGGCGGCATCCTGTGGGGCGGCACCATGGGCGAACGTCTGGCCCGCTGGATCGTCAATGGTCATCCGGGCATCGACATGTCGGAAATCGACCCGCGTCGTTTTGGCGATTACGCATCCAAACGCTGGACCATGGACAAGGTGCGCGAAACCTGGGGCACACATATGGACGCCCATGTTCCGGGCGAAGACTTTCCCAGCGCCCGCCCGATGAAAACCATGCCGTCCTACGACCTGCTGACCGCTCAGGGCGCCGTATGGACCAGTTTCAACGGTTATGAGTTCCCCCGCTGGTTTGCCAAATCGCCCGAGCAGGCGATCCCCGAGCACAGCTTCCGCCGCACCGATCACATGGAACTGGTGCAGGAAGAGGTGCGCGTGACCCGAGAAGAAGCCGGGTTCATCGAAATGTCGCCGATGACCAAGTTCACCGTGCGCGGCCCCGGTGCAGCCAAATGGCTGGACGGGATCATGGCCAACAAGCTGCCCAAGGTGGGCCGCATGACGCTGGCCGTGGCCCTTAACCCGCAAGGCGGCATGGAGGGCGAATACACCATCGTTCGCTATGGCCAGAATGACTTCTACCTGGTCAGCACACCGAACGGTCAGGTCTACAACTGGGATTACCTCAGCCGCCTGCTGCCGGATGATCGGTCGGTTGTCATGGAGGATATCTCGGAACAGCTGGGCGTGATCGCACTGGCTGGCCCGAAATCGCGTGAAATTCTGCAAAAGCTCACGGATAATGACCTGTCCAACACGGCGTTCCCGTGGCTGTCGGCGCAAATGGGCGAAGTGGGCTATGCCAAAGGCGTTCACCTTCTGCGTGTGAGCTATACCGGTGAGCTGGGTTGGGAACTGCACCATCCTATCGGTTACAACCGTCATCTGGTCGATCAGCTGCTCAAAGCCGGTGTCAAACCCTTCGGTCTGGAAGCGTTGGAATCCATGCGTCTGGAGAAGTCATATCGCGCCATCAACCGCGAAATCTGCAAGGACATGACCCCGTTCGAGGCCGGTCTGGACCGTTTCGTAGCACTTGAAGGTCGCGAGTTCATCGGACGCGACGCCTTGCTGAAACAGAAGGCCGAGGCGGGTTACAACACCCTGGTCACGCTGAAACTGCCCTTCTGCGATACGTCGGTCATTGCGGATGAAAGTGTCTACAAGGACGGCGCGCTGATCGGGCGCGTCACCTCGGGCGGGTTCTCGTATTACTGCAACCACGACATCGCAATGGCGCTGGTACCGCAGGAATTCACCGCAGAAGGCACGAAATTGCAGGTCATGATCCACAACGAGCTGCGCGATGCAGAAGTTGTGGATGTCTGCCTGGTCGATCCAACAAGCGCCCGCGCGCGCGCCTGAACAGGAGCAACAAAATGGTCGAAGTCAAAACGCGCAGCGCGCGCAGCGCCCGCGGTGGTCGCGCCGCCCGGGTTCAGGCCCGCACCAACCCGGCCCCGGTCTATCTGCCGACCCTGAACCGCAAGGTGGGTCCGATCGATCTGCTGGGTCCCGAAGGGGTCGAGAAGATCCACAACGCGGCTATGTCAATCCTTGAGAATGTCGGCATCGAATTCCGCGATCCGGTCGCTTTGGCCGACTGGAAACGCGCAGGCGCGGACGTCCAAGGCGAGCGGGTCCGTATCGGACGCGATATGCTGATGGACCTGATCTCGACTGTGCCGACAACTTACAAGATGAATGCGCGCAATCCGGAACGCAGTATCGAAGTGGGCGGGCGCAACTCGATCTTCGCCAATGCCTATGGCGCTCCGTTCGTCTATGATCTGGATGGCGTTCGGCGTCCGTCGCAACTGAAGGATGCACATAATTTCTTCAAGATGGCGCAGATGAGTCAAGGCATGCATGTCCCGGGCATTCTGCCCGTCGAACCGCAGGACGTCCCCGTCCCCTTGCGGCATCTTGAACTGGTCCACGCGGCGTTGACCCTGACCGACAAGCCAATCAAGGGTTCGGTGCTGTCGGAAACCGCCGCCCGCGATACGGTCGAAATGGCCCGCATCGTGTTTGGCGAAGAGTTCGTGGATCAGAACGTGGTCCTGACCTCACTGCTGAACTGCAACACGCCCCTGGTGTGGGACGAGACGATGCTGGAAAGCCTGCGAGTCTATGCCGCCGCCAATCAGCCCTGCCTGTTGTCGCCCTTTGTTCTGGCGGGTGCCAGCGCCCCGGCCAGCCCGCTGGGCGGCGTGTCGCTGCTGATCGCGGAATCGCTGGCTGGCATTGCCTACAGCCAGATCATCCGCCGGGGCTGTCCGATGGTAATGGGCGTCGCGATCATGGGCGTGTCAATGAAAACCGGCGCACCGATGATGGGCTCGCCCGAGCCGGGCCTGATGAACTTGCTGGTGGGCCAGATGGCGCGTCACTACGGGGTGCCGTGGCGGTCCTGCACAATGTGGACCGGATCAAAAGCGCCAGACCTGCAGGCCGGTTTTGACAGCGCCAACACGATGTGGCCGGTTCTGCTGGGCGGTTGCAACTTCATCGTCCACTCCGCCGGATTTCTGGAGGGGGCGCTTGGCGTCAGCTACTCGAAATGGGTGCACGACGCCTATCAGCTTGAGGTCTATCACCGCTTTTTCTCGGGTCTGGCCGAGGAAAACCTGGACGCGTTGCTGGGTGACGTAGCCGAGATCGGCCCGGGCGGGCATTTCCTTGGCACTGACCATACCCGTGAGAACCCGCTGCAGATCAACCCGCTTCAGAACAATGACAGCTATGAGCAGTGGTTCGATGAGGGCGCGAAAGATGCCGATTGCGTCGGTCGTTTGGAAGCGCGACGCATCTTGGACAACTATGTTCGGCCGCCAATGTCTGATGATCAATCCGGCGCACTGTCGGAGTTCGTGGAAAAGAAGCGTGTTGAATACCAACCTTGATCCGCTACTGGGGCGAGAGGAATCTCTCGCCCGAAACACATTTGCGGGAAAGGACTTATGATGATGGTCCCGAACCAAGCAAAAAGCGTTCTTGCCAACCAGCTCGCAGGCAACTGTCCTGCGTGCAGATTGCTGACCACGACCCACGTTAAGACACCAAAACAGCCAGCGATAACCAAAACGGGATTGGTCCGCCTCATTAGTCGGGGGTCGTCACCGGAATGAAGCGTGTTGTTGTCATTGGGGGCGGAGTCGTCGGTGCATCCTGTGCTTTATCCCTTCAGGCAGATGGTCATTCGGTGACAATACTGGAGCCGGGCCCTGTTGGCGAAGGGGCCAGTTGGGCGTCGTGTGGCTGTATCGCAGTCGGAGAGATTGTGCCGTTGTCGCAGCCCGGAATGCTGATGAAGGTGCCGGGTTGGTTGCTTGACCCCGAAGCCCCTCTTTCGCTGCGCCCCGCCTCAGCGCCGAAATTGCTGCCGTGGTTCATGCGGTTCACCGCCAATTCGATCCCGTCACGCATGCGGGCCATTGCTGCAGATCTTGCGCGGCTGACATTTGTCGCGACCGCCGATTTCAAATCTCAGATCAACGATCTGGGTTGTCCCGATCTGCTTGTCGAACGTCCCGTGATCAAATTGTTCGACGACGATGCCGATCGCAAAACAATGGGCGCGGCCTTTGATCTTGCCCGTGAGCTTGGATGCACGATCGATGAAGTCTCGGGAGCGGACGCCCACGACATGGAGCCGGCTATCGCGCCTGATTTCAAACATGCCGCGCTGCTGAGAGACTGGAGCAATGTGACCAACCCCAAGCGGTTGGTCGAGAAACTGTTGGAAGGCTTTCAATTCCGCGGCGGCGTCCTTCTGCGCACATCCGGTATTGGGCTCGGACGCACCGGCGCGTCTGTCACGAGCGTGCGGACATCCGACGGCAACAGTGTTCAGGCGGATGAGATCGTCATCGCCGCAGGAACGGCCTCGAAAGCGCTGTCAAAGCAGTTGGGGATCAAGCTGCATCTGGAAGGTGTCGCCGGTTACTCAACAGGGTTGCAAGATCCCGGTGTCGAACTCAAACATACCGTTTTCTACCCCAAAGGCGGGTTCGGCATTACCCCATATGACAACGAGCTGGCAATAGCCGGAACCGTCGAATTCGCAAGCCTCGACGCCGCACCCAAATGGCGCCGCGCCGAAGTTCTGGTCAAGCGCGCCCAAAGGGTCTTGCCAGACCTGCACACGCGCCAAACTGAACGTCGCATGGGACGGCGGCCATTTACACCGGACACCCGCCCCATCATCGGGCGCTCTCACAAGGTTCCGAATGTCATATTCGCCACGGGCCATGGCCAGCTTGGCCTGACCTTGGGCGCAACGACCGGAAAACTGGTTGCCGATCTGGCCGCAGACAGGCGACCGGGCATCGATATCGCGGCGTTCAGCCCCGACAGATTCAACTGAGTAGACCTCGGCAGGAGGCCGACGCATTCGCGAAGGAGGCACATGTCAGCCAATCATACGTTCACGGACTTGCAGATTGGAAGAATACCAAACGAGCTTTGCAAAGGTCACAGGATCTTTATCACTTTGATCAGCAAGCTAACCCTGGCCGCTCGGGTTCTTAAGGCGTTCTCCACCGCCGAGCCGCCGGGCCTTGAGGTCGGACCCCATTGTCTGGCAGGTGCAGGCGTCCTCAAGTCCATAGTCATGAGGCAGATATGCGTCGTTCTGGCCAACTCGCCCGACCGTGATGGCCATCTGGGAAATCAGCCCGTGTTCTAGTCGCAACCGCATCGCACGCCAGATCGGGGCCCGACCAGTTGCAGGTCACGATACCCACTGTTTAAAAAACCAAATGAAGAACCATTAAACCGCAGGCATCACGCATGAACATGAAAATCAAAGAAATCCACATTTATGCGCACGACCTACCCGTCAAAAATGGGCCCTACACAATGGCCAGCGGCGCGGTATACGCACTGGACACGACGCTGGTCAAACTTGTGGCGCAGGACGGCACAATTGGATGGGGCGAAACCTGCCCTGTCGGTCCCACTTATGCCGAGGCGCATGCGGAAGGCGCGCGTGCGGCGCTCAAGGTTCTGGCCGCCGGCCTGATCGGAACCGAGATCTGGCCAGCGACTTTGAACCGAAAAATGAACGGTCTGCTCAATGGTCACAATTATGCCAAGGCCGCCGTGGACATTGCCGCCCACGACCTGATCGGCAAAATGCTGCGGGTTAGCGTTGCCGACCTGTTAGGTGGGGTCGAGACGGATCGCGTGCCCTCCTATTACGCCACGGGTGTCGGTGAACCGGACGACATTGCGCGACTGGCGGGTGAGAAACTTTCCGAAGGGTATCCACGCCTGCAGGTCAAGGTCGGGGGCCGGCCCGTCGAAATCGACATCGAAACGATCCGTAAGGTTTGGGAAGTTGTCGGTGGTTCGGGAATGCGCCTGGCGGTGGACGGCAATCGCGGTTGGACCACGCGCGATGCGCTGCGTGTTAGCCGTGAATGCCCGGATATCCCCTTCATCATGGAACAGCCCTGCAATACGGTTGAAGACCTGAGAAAGATCCGCCCGCAGGTCGGCCACGGGATTTACATGGACGAAAACAGCGTTGACCTGAACGCAGTGATTTCGGCCGCGGGCACCGGGCTGGTAGACGGGTTCGGGATGAAGGTCACCCGGATCGGTGGCCTGCAGAACATGCGCGCATTCCGTGACATTTGCGAGGCACGAAACCTGCCGCACACTTGTGATGACAGCTGGGGCGGCGACATCATTGCGGCGGCCTGCACACAAATCGGATCGACCGTCAGGCCCGACTTGCTGGAAGGTGTGTGGCTGGCAGCACCCTATATCGAAGGCAACTACGACCGCGAAAACGGCATCTCGATCAAAGGCGGGCACATTCAGCGCCCGACAGGGCCGGGTTTGGGTATCACCCCGGACGAAAGCCTGTTTGGGCCCCCGGTCGCGTCATTCTAAGACGTGTTATGGCGGAAGTTACCCCTTCCGCCATCACTACGACAGGTTCACAGAAATACGATGCCTGCCCGCAGAAATACCTTGCGACCCCGGACTTCCGACACCGCTTAGGGAGCAGCCTCGTATGAACGAAAGATAAACTATCTTAATCGATTACAGGCAAATCTTCATCTCAATCCAGCCGTCCCCGCTGGAGCATCGGTGTCACACCGAATGTCGCTCTGTAAACGCGAGAAAAATGACCGGCGCTTTCAAAACCACAGGCAAATGCCACGTCCGTTACCGACGCCTCGGTCTGAATGAGAAGGTTGCGCGCCCGCTCCAACCGCATTTCCATGAAATATTTTTTTGGCGACGCATTCAGGTACTTCCCGAACAGGCGTTCAAGTTGCCTGGTCGAAATCCCGATCTGCTCGGCAATGAGTGACGGCGAAACCGGATCTTCGATGCGGTCGTGCATGATCTGGATGGCTTTTGCCAGATGGGTGTTCCGCATTCCGTTGCGCGACTGAAGAGACACGCGCTGTTCGGCGGTTGCGTTGCGAACAGCATTATAGACCATCTGATCTGCCACGGCGACCGACAGGTCATAGCCGTGATCCCGTTCAATCAGATGCAGCATCAGATCAGCGGTCGCGGTGCCGCCCGACGCCGTGACATGCTTTTCGTCGGCAACAAACACGCTGCGAACAAGGTTCACCTCGGGGAAGGCCTCCATAAAGGCATCATGGTACTCCCAATGGATCGCGGCCTGCATCCCGTCCAGAAAACCGGCCTCGGCCAAAACCCAGGCGCCCGAACACAGCGCCCCGATCGACGTCCCCTTTGCGCGTTCACGGCGTAGGCTGCCCAGCAGGGCACGCGACACGTGATTGCGCATGTGGATGCCCGACAGCACGAAGACCTGATCGCATTTAGGCAGCGCGTCGAACGCGGAATGCACCAGCGTGACCGACCCGTTCGAACAGACGACCTTTTCCCCCTCTTCCGAGGCAAAGGTCCATTTGTACAGCTCCTGCCCGCTGACGAGATTGGCGATGCGCAATGGTTCAACGGCACAGGAAAACGCCAGGTGCGAGAATTCCTCGACCAGCATGAAGTTGTAGTGCTGTGTTTTGGTCTGGGTCATGACTACCCCGTCTTCAGAAAGAAACTGCGCGAGCATCAGCCCGCGCAGATCAGTGATTGGCTGTCAGGCGGTATTATTGAGCGGCAGCACGCGCCGCATCAAGCCAACTGTCATAGGTTTCGCGGTTCTTCTCAATCCAGGCTTCGACGTGACGGTCGATATCGTCCGAGCTGTCCTGACCATCAGAAACCATCTTGTTCTGCGCCGAAATGTCGTTGATGTCGATCTTCGCCACTTCGAACAGTTTGGCCGCCGCAGGGTTGGCACCCAGGAAATCGTCGGTGGCGACAACGCGGATGCTGTCGACGGCAAAACCCAGATCCTTGCCGTCAAAAGTGGTTTCCGCGGTCGCCCCATCCGGCAGCGACGAATAGGGCACGGCCAGCCATTCCACATCTTCACCCGGCACCAGTGCGCCAGACACCCAGTAGGGTGTCCATGTGTAATACAGCACGTTTTCACCCGACGCGTTGCGGGCTATCGTGTCCGCGATGATGGCGTTATAGGCACCCTGATTGTGGGCAACAGTGTCGCGCAGGCCGAATTCATCCAGTTGATGCTCGATCACGCGCTCGCAGCCCCAGCCGGGAACACAGCCCGCCAGATCCGCCATACCGTCGCCATCCGCGTCAAACAGCTTGGCTTTCTCTGGGTCCTTCAGGTCACCCAGATTCTGCACACCCGCATCATAGGCTGACTTGTTGACCAGATAACCTTGCAGCGCGCCGTCGATCAGCGTTCCGACTTTCTCAAGCACTTCGTCACCGCCGGATTCCTGAAAGAACGTGTCATGCAGCTTGTTCCAGTGCACAGCGGTGAAATCTCCGTCACCGGTACCCAGTGCCAGGTGGATGGTCTGGTATTCAATCTCCTGCGGGTCGGCAATTTCGTAGCCGAGGTCTTCCAGCGCCGAGAACAGGATACGGTGCTGGAAGATTTCCTCGACCGAGGGTGCCATCACGGGGCGGACGGTCACGCCCTCGCCCGGATTGCCTTCCGCCAACGCGACACTGGTCAGCATCGTCGTCGCGGCAAAGGTTGCGATTGCAGTGGTTTTGATCATTAAGTTTACCTCCCTGAGGTTCAGTTGAACGGTGAGTTTCATGCTTTTCCGAACAAGTGCAGCACCGCGCCCACCGGGCCGGTCTGCCACCAGTGACGGTGACCGCGTTCGCGCCCCGACTGGCCCATGCCCTGCGTGATCCGGTCGAGGACGATGGCCAGGATCACGATGCCCAGACCTCCGACCAGCGCCTTCCCGGCGTCCAGCCGGCCCATGGCGCGCAGCACCTCGTTGCCCAGACCCTTGACCGAAATCATCGAGGCGATCACGACCATCGACAGCGACAGCATGATGGTCTGGTTGACCCCTGCCAGAATGGTCGGCGTGGCCAGCGGTAATTCGACTTTGAACAGGATCTGCCGGGGGTTGGCACCGAATGCACGCGCTGCCTCGACCACGGAATCGTTGACGCCCCGGATACCCAGCGATGTCAGACGGATCAGCGGCGGCAGCGCAAAGATGATCGTGACGATGACGCCTGATACGTTGCCGATCCCGATCAGCATGACGACCGGCACCAGATAAACAAAGGCCGGAATGGTCTGCATCGTGTCCAGAACCGGACGGATCGCGGCCTCGAACCGGTCGTTTTTGCCGGCCAGAATGCCAAGCGGCAGGCCGATGAAGAAACACAGGATCACCGCCGAGATAACGATCGCCAGCGTCGTCATCGCCAGCCCCCAGGCGTTCGGCGACAGGAAGCCCAGCACCGTCATGCTGATGGCCACCAATATAGCGACCCGGCGACCTGCGGCCTGCCACGCGACAAGGACCAGAAACAGCAGCATGATCAGCGGCGGGACGGCGTTCAGGCCGTTGTCGATGCCGACAATCAGGTCGTTGAAGAAACTCTTGATCGGCTGGATAATGCCGCGATTTGAAATCGCCCATTGTTTAACGCCGTCAGCCGATTCCGCCAGCCCCAGATCGACCGAGGAGAACGGGTCGAGAATGTTGAATTCCGTATCTGCCATGTCGTTTGATCCTCAGTATTTCAGTGCGCCAACGTCTTCGACGTCGCCCTGAATGCCGCGCAACAGGGCGTTCTTGGTCACGATCCCGATGGCCTTGCCATCCGCCTTGACCACGACCGGGTGTTGAGTGGAGATCGAAAGGTTCACGAGGTCGTCCAGCGAATGATCCGGATGCGCTTCGGGCCAGTCGCGGACATCGATCGGGCCGCTGTGACGCTCGAAGGACTCGACGGGTTCCATAATCTTGCCGGCCGAAATCAGTTCCAGTTTCGAAATTCCCGCAACGAAATCCGCCACATACTCATCGACCGGATTGGTCACGATGTCCTCGGGCGTTCCGACCTGGACCAAAGCGCCGTCCTTCATGATGGCGATCCGGTCGCCAATGCGGATGGCCTCGTCCAGGTCGTGCGTGATGAAGAGAGTCGTCTTCTTCATCTCGGCGGACAGGGACATGAACTTGTCCTGCAACTGGCGGCGGATCAGCGGATCAAGCGCCGAGAAAGGTTCGTCCATCAGCAGGATGGCCGGGTCGGCCGCGATGGCGCGGGCCAGGCCAACACGCTGCTGCATACCGCCGGACAATTCGTCGGGGTACTTCTGGTCCCAGCCGTTCAGGTCCACAGCATCGATCGCGCGCAAAGCGTTTTCACGGCGTTCGCGCGCATCGTGACCGCGCACTTCCTGACTGAACGACACATTGTCCAGTACCGTCCGATGCGGCATCAGGGCCATATTCTGGAACACCATGCCGATCTTTTCGGCGCGCAGTTCACGCAAATCGCGGGCGGACAGGGCATTCACGTCCTGACCTTCGATAAAAAGTTGCCCGGAGGTCGGCTCGATCAGGCGGTTCACATGGCGAATCAACGTTGACTTGCCAGAGCCGGAAAGCCCCATGATGCAGAAGATTTCACCGCGATTGACGGTGAAAGTCGCATCCTGAACACCTACGACACAGTTGAAATGATCTCGGACTTCGAGCTTACCAAGCCCCTGTTCCTGAACGGCTTTCATAGCCTCATCGGCGCGCTTTCCAAAAATCTTCCACAGACTTCGGCAATCGATCACGGGTTCTTCCAATGTGCTGGCCACCGGCGTCGTCCTCCTCCAGTTTTTTCGCACACTGCACAAATTTTTTTTGTGTACAAGTTGTATTTTTATAGGATACAGCAAGAACGCCAATTGTGTTTTGCCCACGATTCGTCATTCTGACATCGGGCAAACGCAGCGAAGGGACACGCGATGAAAGACGAGGCAAAAAAGCGGAAGGGCGAGCTGCGGGAACACCTGAAGGTTTCGATCCTGACGTTGCGCCTGAGACCCGGCGAGGATCTCGATGAAGCGCAACTGTCCGAAGCCTTTGGCTTGTCCCGCACTCCATTGCGCGAGGTCTTCCGCGAGCTCGCGGGCGAAGGCTATCTGGACTTGCGCACCAATCGCAGTGCGCGCGTGTCCGAGATGTCATATACGACGCTGCGCGATTTCTTCCTGGCCGCGCCAATGATCTATGGCGCCATCCTGCGCCTTGCCGCGCTCAACGCGACGCCCGCTCAGATCGAAGAGCTGAAAGCCTCGCAGGAAGCGTTCAAATCCGCGTTGCGTACCGGGTCCAGTGAAGACCGGGCCCTGGCCAACAACCGTTTTCACGAAGTGACTGGCGAGATGTCGGGCAATATCTACCTGTTGCCGTCGTACAATCGCCTGCTAATCGACCACTCTCGGATCGGCATGACATTTTATCGTCCGCAATCGGCGGAGATGTCGGAAAACCTGTCGGAGGCCAGCCAGCAGCATGACGCAATCATCGCGGCCATCGAAGCACGCGACGATGTGGCCGCAGCCAGGCTGGCCGATGACCATTGGAACCTTTCACGCGACCAGATCGAACTGTTCGTAATGCCCGAGGCCCTGGACGTACCGATGGGCGCCCTGCCCCGATCAAAACCAGCATGAGGACTGAATGAACCCAATATTCAGATTTGAGGGGATCTATACCCCTGTCGTCACGCCCTATCACGATGACGGAACCGTCAACTGGGATGCGCTGACCGACGTGATCGAGTACCTGATCGAAAACGGCGTGCATGGCCTGATTTCGGGAGGCTCAACGGGCGAAAACTACGCTCAGACCGTCGAAGAACGTCTGGCGCTGGCGCGTTTTACCCATGAGCGCCTGAAGGGTCGCCTGCCGCTGGTTGTCGGCACAGGCGCCATGCTGACGCCGGATTCAATCGCATTGGCTTCGGGTGCCCGGGAACTGGGGGCGGACTCGATCCTGCTGGCCAGCCCGCCCTATTCGGTCCCGACTGACCGGGAAAACGCGCTGAACGCGCTGGCCATCGACAAGGCCGCCGATCTGCCGGTGATGCTGTATAACTACCCGCACCGCACCGGCACGATGATGGGCGAGGAATTCCTCGACCGCGTCGGACGCAGCCGGAACTTCTGCGGCATCAAGGAGAGCTCGGGTGACATCAACCGGGTGCATCTTCTGGCGCGGGATTACCCCCATATCCAGCTGGGCTGCGGCATGGACGATCAGGCGTTGGAGTTCTTCGCCTGGGGCGCGCCCTTCTGGGTTTGTGGCGGCTCGAACTTCCTACCCGCCGAACACGTCGCGCTTTACAATGCCTGCGTGGTTGAGGGGAACTTTGCCAAGGGCCGCCGGATCATGTCGGCGATGATGCCGCTGATGCGTGTGTTGGAACAGGGTGGCAAGTTCATCCAGACCATCAAGCATGGCGTGACCATGAACGGGATCGACGCGGGCGCGATGCGGCCTCCGCTGAAGGGTCTCAACAAGGACGACAAGCGCGCGTTGGAACAGGTGACACGCGTTCTGAAAAAGACAATCGCCGACATCGTTGCCGAGGGGTAAGAGACATGGATCTGCTGACACAGGACGAATACAAATCCATCGCCGCAGGCCTTGCCCTGCCGACCGGAGCCTTCATCGACGGTAGCTTCCGCCCCGCAGTTTCTGGCGAAACTTTCGAAACCGTGAACCCTGCCACAGGCCAAAAGCTGACCGATATCGCGTCCTGCGCTGGGGCTGATGTGGATTTCGCGGTCGAAAAGGCGCGCGAGGCGTTTGACGACGGCCGCTGGAGCAAAATGCACCCGTCCGAGCGCAAGGATGTCCTGATCCGGCTGTGCAAGCTGATGACCCGCAATGCGCGCGAACTGGCGGTGATGGAAAGCATAGACAGCGGCAAGACCATCTATGACTGCGAAACCGTTGATGTGCCCGAGACGATCCACTGCCTGAAATGGCACGCCGAGGCGATCGACAAGATCTATGATCAGGTCTCACCGGCCAGCGACGATCACATCGCCATGGTGGTGCGTGAACCGATAGGTGTGGTTGGTCTGGTGCTACCGTGGAACTTTCCGCTGCTGATGCTGGCGTGGAAGATCGGGCCTGCTCTGGCCGCGGGGTGTTCGCTGGTTGTGAAACCGGCAGCCGAAACCACCCTGACCGCGCTGCGTGTGGCCGAGTTGGCGATGGAAGCGGGCCTGCCACGCGGTGTTCTGAACATCGTTCCGGGTGGAGGGGCCAACGTAGGTGAGCCCATCGGACGCCATATGGATATCGACATGGTGTCGTTCACTGGCTCGACTGTGACCGGAAAGCGGTTCCTGACCTATTCGGCGGAAAGCAACGCCAAGGAAGTAGTGCTGGAGATGGGCGGCAAGAATCCGGCCATTGTCATGGATGATGCCGAAAACCTGGACCGCGTGGCGCAGCATGTCGTCAACGGTGCATTCTGGAACATGGGCGAGAACTGCTCGGCCTCGTCCCGGCTTATCGTGCACAAGGACGTGAAGGCCGAACTGCTGGAGCGCATTGCGCATCACGCCAAGCAGTGGAACATCGGCGATCCGCTGGATCCTGAAACCCGCATGGGCGCGCTGGTCAGCGAAGGCCATTACAACAAGGTCTGCGGTTATCTGGATCAGGCCGAAAGCGTTGTAATCGGCGGCAAGGCGGAAAAAGGCTTTGTCGAAGCCACGGTGGTCGAAGTGCCCGGCAATGACGCCGTTCTCGCGCGTGAGGAAATCTTTGGCCCGGTTCTGTCGGTCATCGAGGTCTCGGGCTTTGACGAGGCCATCAGGATCGCCAATGATACCGAATACGGCCTCTGCGCCTCGATCTTCACAGCCAATGCCAAACGCGCCATCCGCGGCGCCCGGGCGTTGCGGGCCGGAACCGTCACCGTGAACAGCTTTGGCGAGGGTGATATCACCACGCCCTTTGGCGGGTTCAAGCAATCGGGCTTCGGCGGTCGCGATAACTCGGTCCATGCGCATGATCAATATACTCAGCTAAAAACCATCTGGATCGATCTGGCAGATGACGCCGACGAGGCTGTGGATTGAGTAGCTACACCGCCCGACAACACCCCGTCCATCGCGGGCCGGCTGCCTGGAATGCCATTCTGGGCAGCCAGCCCCCTGCATACGAGCTGGACGCGACCCTGACCGCCGATTTCGCGGTGGTTGGGGGCGGTTTTGCCGGGTTGACCGCAGCCCGCCGCTTGCGGCAGCTACAGCCGGACGCCAAGGTTGTCGTGCTGGAGGCCGGACGTCTGGCCCAAGGTGCGGCTGGTCGGAATTCCGGGTTCATGATTGACCTGCCGCATGATCTGTCCTCGTCGGATTATTCCGGATCGGGTGACGACAAGACAATGATCGCGTTGAACCGGCAGGCCATCGCCTTTGCCCGTAGCGCTGTCGAGGAATACCAGATTGACCGGAATTTCTTTGATCCGGCCGGCAAGGTGAACGGTGCAGCCAGCGCGGCTGGACAGGCGCATAACGAAAGCTACGCCAAGCACTTGAAAGCATTGGGCGAAACCAGCGAAATGCTGGACCCGCAGCAAATGCACGAACTGACCGGTTCGCGACACTATGTGTCTGGCCTTTACACGCCCGGTACCGTGATGCTGCAACCGGCCGGATACATTCGCGGACTGGGTGCCGGTCTGACCGGGAATGGCGTCACAATCTGCGAAAACTCGGCTGTGACGGAGTTTGTGAAACAGGGCGACGCCTGGCTGGTCAAAACGGATCGCGGCTCGGTCAGTGCCGGTGCGGTCCTGCTGACAGTCAACGGGCATCTGGAAAGCTTTGGTGTCGAACGTGGGCGGTTGATGCAACTGTTTCTATATGCCGTGATGACGCCGGAGCTGGATGATGAAGCACTGTCGCGCCTTGGCGGGCAGTCGCGCTGGGGTGTGACGCCATCGGACCCTATGGGAACCACCATGCGGCGGATCGATACCGGACAGGGCGGCAACCGCATCGTCACCCGTACCTGCGCAACCTTGCGCCCCGGCATGAAGGCCTCTCAGGCCGATCTGGCTCGGGCGGCCAGGGTCATGCAGCGCAAATTCGATCAGCGGTTCCCCCAGCTTGCCGGAACGCAGATGGAGTATCAATGGGCCGGGCATCTGTGCCTCAGTCTCAATGGCGTGTCCGTCGCGCGCGAGATCGAGGCGGGCGTCTATTCAGGCTGTGTTCAAAACGGGCTGGGAACGGCGCGCGGCACCCTGACCGGTATCGCGGCGGCAGAGATGGCTTGCGGGCATAGGTCGACCATCACCCGCTTTTTCGAGGCCTCCGACCGGCCCAAACGCCTGCCACCGCAGCCATTTCGTGAGATCGGGGCCAATTTGGTTCTGCGCTGGAAAGAATGGCGCGCCCGCGACGAATAATCGGGGCGCGTTCAAGTCCTTTCACGGCAGACTGAGCTTGGCCATACGACCGCCATCGACGGTATAGACCTGACCGGTGATGAAACCGGCCTCTTCGGCAGCCAAGAACGCCACCAGTGCGGCCACCTCTTCCGGCGCGCCGGTGCGGGCGACGGGATGAATACGCCCGATATCTCGGCGAAAGGCTTCGGGGTCCGGCATGGACTCGATGAAATCCATGTTGAGCTCTGTGTCGATCCACCCTGGCGCGACCGCGTTGCAGCGAATGCCCTCGGCTCCGTGATCCACCGCTACCGCGCGGGTCAGCCCGTGAAGGCCAGCCTTTGACGCGCAATATGCGGCGTGGCCGGGATTGGCGCCCAGCCCCTCGATGGAGCCGATATTAACGATGTTTCCGCGGGTCTTGCGCAAATGCGGCAGGGCCGCTTTGATCATCAGAAAAGGCGCGGTCAGATTGACTGTCAGGTTGCGCTGCCAGTCTTCGACTGACATTTCCTCGACAGAAGCCTCCTGCATCATACCGGCGTTGTTCACCAGCACATCGAGCCCCCCCGCCGTCCTGACGACCTGAGAAACGACAGCCGCAGGATTGCTGGGATCGCTCAGATCCGCCTCAATTCCTTCGAACCTCGCATCCTGTCCGCGCTGCGCAGTAAACACACGGGCACCTTCCTGCCGAAGCCGTTCCGCAATTGCCCGACCAATGCCGCTGCGGCCGCCTGTGACGAGCGCTGTCTTGCCCTCGAACCGAGTCATGACACCGGTTTCCCGCCGTTGACCTCGACAAGTGAACCGCAGATGTAGCGCGAAGCATCCGACACGAGGAACATCACGACGTCAGCAATATCCTCGGGTTCTGCGACACGGCCCAAGGGTACCGTTTTCCCCAGCTCGGCCACTGCCGTATCAGGGTCGAATCCACGCTTGGTAAATCCGGTGCGCAACATCGGCGTGTTCACCTCGTTCGGGCAAACCGCGTTGATGCGGATGCCCTGATGAGCGTGATCCATCCCCATGCACTGTGTCAGAGACGCGATGGCCGCCTTGGTCATGCAATAGAGCGCGTGATTGCCACCCGGCCGCAGGCCCCAGCACGAAGCGGTGTTGACGATTGCCCCGCCGCCATTGCGGGCCATGATCGGGATCGCGGCGCGGCAGATGCGAAACGGTGCCTCAACGTTCACACCCATGGACAGCGACCAATCCGCGTCCGAAGTATCCGTGACCGGACCGCGTGTGATCACGCCGGCGTTGTTGACAACAATATCCAAATGACCGAGAGAAACTGCTGCTGCATGCGGCAGACTGTCCGCATAAGCCTGATCCAGCAAGTCTCCGGGCAGGTGTGCCTCAGCCTCAATCCTGTCGACCTCACGATCGGCAGCTGCGACACGAGCACCCGCCTCGCGCAATTGTTTGACAATCGCGGCGCCGATACCTCCGGCTGCACCGGTTACCAATGCAGCCTTTCCTGCCAGTTCCATGTCTCTTCCCATATCTCGTTGCTTCCCTGCTGAACGGACGTCGCCTCGTCTGCGAACCATTGGCGCCGTTTCACGTTATGAGTCTCACCAAAAAAGAACCCGCCCAATTTCTTGGGCGGGCAAGTTCGGGGGAGTGTTCAGTAACTTTGGTTCAGTTCATCGGCCACAGGGATTTCCCGTTCCCGGCGGGCGATGTAATCCAGCAAGGCTTCGTTCTTGGCTTCATCCAGCTTTGGCTCTTCATACTCGGCCAGCAGCTTTCGCGCGTGCTTTAAGGCCCGTTCGGTGATCTCAACCTCGCCCTCGGCCACCCATTGCTCGATTGAATTATTGTCGAACAGTTCCGGCATGAAGAACGCTTCCTGGAAGTTGTCCTGCGTATGCGGATGGCCCAGATAGTGCCCGCCCGGCCCGACATCGGGCACCGCCGAAATCGCCTGATCGAAATCATGCCACTTTGGGCCTTCGGCCATGCGGTAGGCCATCGCGCATTGTTCTGCATCGACGATAAATTTCGCGACCGAACAATGCATGCCTGCTTCGTTCCAACCTGCGCTGTGCCAGATATAGTTCGCACCGGCATGGACAACGGCCTGCAGTGTTGTGGCGGATTCGTACCCGGCTTGCGCGTCGAATGTCTTGGCCCCGCCCAGTGTGTTCGATGTCCGCCATGGCACGCCGTAGTGCCGCGCCATCTGACCGATCATGAAGTTCATCAGGCTGATTTCGGGCGTGCCGGCCATCGGCGCACCGGATTTCATCGACACCGTCGAAAGATAGTGGCCGTAGATTGCGGGCGCACCCTTGCGGATGACCTGCGTATAGGCCAATGCCGATAGCGCCTCGGCATTCAGCTGTGCCACCGTGGCGGGCACTGATGCGGGCGTGTTCGCACCACCCAGAACGAAGGGCGAGCACAAGACCGGCTGGTTGCGGCGGCAGAAGGCGCGCATCGCGCCCAGCATGGTTTCATCCCAGACCAGCGGTGAGTTGCCGTTGCAGTTGCCGGTCGTGACCGGGTGGGTCTCCAGATACTCTTCGCCAAACAGGATGGCACACATGTCCATCACGTCCTCGGCATTTTTGGGCGAGGTTGTCATGCCCATGAATGTCTTGTCCGAGTGCTTCATCGACGAATAGGTGATGCGCAGATGCCGCTGGCTGATCGGGTGATCGTAAGGCTCGACGATATGGTGGGCCGAGCTGTGCATCGCCGGCATCATATGTGCCAGCTTGTGGAACATCGCCAGATCGTCGAGCGTCGGATTGCGCCGAACATCATCCAGATCGCGCAGGAAGGGCGCGCCGGTCATTGGCACGAAAATCGAGTGTTTGCCACCAAGGCGCACGTTCTTTTGTGGATTGCGGGCGTGATATGTGAAATCCGCCGGGATCGTCGCAATCAGTTCGCGTATAAGACCGCGATCCAGATAAACCAGTTCGCCGTCGACCTTGGCGCCTGCCCGTTTCCAGTCTTCCAGCGCGATAGGATCACGGAACTGAACGCCGACATTTTCCAGAATATCCATCGAGGCATTGTCGATGCGTTCGACCTGTTCCGCATCCATCACTTCGCACAAGGGAATACCTCGGGTCAGGCCGGGCAGCATGTCGAATTTTGGTGCAGTCCGGATCGCACGACGCGCGGAACGGCCGCCGGTACGGGTTCTGGTTGCAGGGGCGGAAGTGTTCATTTGTGAGGTCTCCTTCACCTGTATCATTTCCAAGTTCACGGGGCGACACATGCATGAATGCGAAACGTTGTTGCAGAAAGCGACTCTGCCAAAAGCCGCCGGTATGCAGGCCGGAAACACGCCTAATTCTGGCGGTTCGCTCTACGTGATCCGGCACCCGGACCACGACCGCTGACCGATTTCCACTCGCCCCGGATTACCCTGCAAGCGCAGTGAATTCAGGATCGTTTGCCCCGCTCCTCAGTTACCTAAAACGAGGACGCCCGCAGGCGGGTGGTTTACCAAAGTAAACAACGTTAGGCTGAGGCATGTCGAACCGAGATATGACGACGAAGTCCAATGTGTGTATGAATAATTTGCAGACCGGGGGACATGGATGCTGAACGCTCGAGTGTTACGAAACTGTGCCGCTGTGTTGGGTTTGTCCGTTTTACTCCACGATTCAGGCGAAGCCCGGGCTCAGCAAGGCTCGGCCGACCCGGAACCGAATGTGTTGGCCGCAACGTCTTCGTCCCCCGAAGATAACTGGGCCGATGTAAGGACCGTGTTGGATCAGCGTTGTGTCGTCTGCCACAGCTGCTACGACGCGCCTTGCCAGCTTAAACTGACATCACCGGATGGTTTGCTGCGTGGAGGCAGCAAGGACGCCATCTACCACACGGAACGCCTGTCAGATGCGCAGCCTACACGGCTTGGAATTGACGCGCATACGGTGCCCGAATGGCGCGCGCTCGGGTTCTATTCCGTTATGCGGATGCCGGGGCAGTCGGCCGACGCTCCGTCGCTGCTGGAGCAAACCCTAGAACTTGGGCGTCAGAATACGTTGGAGGCCAACGCCCCTGTGCCCAATGACCTTGGCCTCGCCGTTGATCGAGCGCTCGTCTGCCCCACGACAAGCGAATTCGACGCGTTCCGAAAAAACCATCCGCTCGCTGGTATGCCTTATGCGATGGCTCCACTGGATCACGACGACTTCCAAACACTTATGTCGTGGGCCAGCAGCGGAATGGTGCCCTCTTCTGTCCCACCCGAATTACCCGACGAAATCCGGGAACAGATCGCAGCGTGGGAGACATTTCTGAACGGGACCGACCTGCGAACCCAGTTGATGAGCCGGTACCTTTACGAGCACCTGTTTCTCGCCCGGCTGCATTTTCAAGGCGACCCATCCAGACGGTTCTTTCAACTCGTTCGATCGACTACGCCACCTGGCGAAGCAATCGACGTAGTCGCGTCGCGACGTCCGTTTGATGATCCGGGCGAGGGTTCGTTCTACTACCGACTGCAGTTGTTTGATGAGACGATTGTGCACAAAGACCATTTGGTCTACCGGATCGGGCAAGATCGGATGGCGCGATATCACGAGCTGTTTCTCGAACCCGATTGGTCACTGGCCGAACTGCCACCCTACGGCAATGCCGAGGGCAGCAGTCCATTCACCACTTTTGTCGAGATGCCGGCACGAAGCCGCTATCAGTTTCTTTTGGACGACGCCCTGTTCTTTGTGCGCAGCTTTATCCGAGGCCCGGTCTGTCACGGCCAGACTGCGGTCGATGTGATCGAAGATCGGTTCTGGGTCAGCTTCCTTGCACCGGATGCCGACCTGTCGGTTACGGACCCGAGCTATCTGGAAGAAGGCGCCACGTATCTTGAGCTGCCCGTTTCGCAGGTCGACCGCGGGGTGTTGGGCGACCTGCAAACGTTCTCGCACAAAAACCAGATCAAATATCTGGATTTTCGGGACGCGCGGTACCGAGTTAGCCCAGCGCACAAAACCGGGTTCGGGTACGATGCGATTTGGGATGGCGACGGCACGAACCCGAATGCCCTGATCACTGTTTTTCGCCATTTCGACAATGCCTCAGCCATGACCGGGTTTCATGGCGGTATTCCGGAAACGGCCTGGGTCATCGATTTTCCGATTTTCGAACGCATCTACTATGATCTGGTGGCGGGATACGACGTCTTTGGTCGTGTCGAGCATCAGCTTGCGACACGGCTGTACATGGATGAACTGCGCATGGAGAGCGAGGACACGTTCCTGACATTCATGCCCAGAAACATCCGCACAGAAATGCACCGGGACTGGTACAAAGGCTACCTGGCCGAAATACACACGTTCTGGCATCAGCGCCGCGTAGACGACAGTTTTCCCACAGGCATCGATTTTGCCACGACCTCCCCGAAGCAGGAATTTCTTCTTAACCTGCTCAAGCGCGGCAATGGGCTATGGCCGTTGACCGATCCGATCAATCGATGCGCGGCAGAGAACTGCCCGCAGGGCCAAGGCGATGACGTGGAACCGATGTTGCGGGAACTCGCAGACCAGACAGGTGATTGGGTGAAGTTTCTGCCGGACCTGTCCGTTCTTTTGATCGAAAAAATCGATGGCACAACAGAAGTCTTTTCATTTGCGCATGACAAGGCTCACAAGAATGTGGCCTTTCTGTTCGACGAAGAGGCCCGGCGCGAGCCGCAATTGGATGTGCTCACAATCATTCCGGGACAGTTCGCGAGCTATCCAAATTTCTTTTTCGATATCCGTCAGAACGAACTCAGTAGCTTCGCATACGATCTGAAGTCGATGCGATCACAGCAAGACTGGATGGACGTTGTTGCCAGATATGGCGTGCGCAGAACAAGCCCCGATTTCTGGGCCATCAGCGATCAGCTGCATACGATCTTTTCTCAGCAATTGCCGATTCAGGCCGGTATTCTGGACCTCAACAGATACAAAGACCCCAAAGCGGACGACGACCCGACCTGATCCGGGTCGGGCGCGCTCCCCCCCTTTCTCGTTGGACATACACAGGCACGCCACCCGCGCCCGGCAGCGGTTGACATTGGCCGCGCGTGCGCCGCGCAGTGATTGGTGATTGCGAGAGCTAGATCGCCAAATACTCTTCACGAAGCTTGGCATTCTCCAACACTTCGTTGGCCGTTCCGTCAAAAACGATGCTTCCCGTATCAAGAATTATCGCACGATCGGCAAGCTCCAACGCCCGAACAGCGTTTTGTTCGACGATGATGGTCGTCATACCCTGTTGCTTGACATGAATAAGGGTTTTTTCGATCTCATCGACGATGACGGGGGCCAATCCCTCGTAAGGCTCATCCAACAGCAGAACCTTGATGTCCCGCGCCAGTGCTCTGGCGATTGAAAGCATCTGTTGTTCACCACCGGACAGAGTAATCCCCTCCTGTTTGCGGCGCTCTCCCAGCCTTGGGAACAGTTCATACAGCCGTTCCAGCGACCACCCGACGGGCGGTGCTATTTGTGCAAGCTGCAGGTTTTCTTCCACCGTAAGCCCAGGGATAATTCGTCTGTCTTCCGGGACCAGTCCAAGCCCGGCGGACGCAGCTTCGTAGCTTGTCATTTTATGCAAGGGCTGGTGATCCAGCCAGATTTCTCCGTGCCGGACTTCGGGCTCCCCAACCCTTGCGATGGAACGTAGGGTCGAGGTTTTTCCAGCGCCGTTGCGCCCCAGCAGAGCCAGGATTTCGCCTTCGTGAACGTTAAAGCTAACGCCCTGTACGATATAGCTTTCACCATAGTAAGAATGCACATCCCAGACGGAAAGAAACGCCGGTGCCGTGCTGGCCATATTCGCGTTTTTTGAAAAGTCAGGTTTCTCATTCATAGCTTTTCCTTACGCAGCTTCGCCCAGATACGCTTCGCGGACCTTGGGGTTACCGCGAATATTTTCTGGCGTGTCTTCGACCAGCGGAGTGCCTTGGGCAAGAACGGTGATCCGTTCCGCCAGGCTGAATACCACATGCATGTCGTGCTCGATGATCGCGATGGTGATATCGCGCTCGTCTTTGATTTGTTTTAGCAAATCAATCGTGTTGTTGGTGTCCGCCCGAGCCATACCGGCAGTTGGTTCGTCCAGTAACAGTAGCCGAGGGTTCTGACTGAGGCACATGCCGATCTCGAGGCGCCGCTTGTCTCCGCGTGACAAGGATGCCGAATGCATGTGACGTTTGTCAGCCATGTTCATCTCTTCCAGCATGGTCTCGGCCTGCTCGACAATGGCTTTTTCGTTTGCGATGGTCTCATAAGCATGCATCCGAAAGGCACCGTCGCGCATGGCGAAAATCGGGATCAGCATGTTTTCCATCACGGTCAGCTCGCCGAAAATTTCCGGTGTCTGGAACACGCGGCTTATGCCCATCTGGTTGATTTGATAGGGCTCGAGCCCCAGAACCGACGCGTTGTCGAACAACACAGCTCCTGTATCCGGCATCAGCTTGCCGACCAGGCAATTGAGCAACGTGGATTTGCCTGCGCCATTCGGACCGATGATTGCATGTACCGAGTTTTCTTCGACGCTGAGGTTGACGTCCGTCAACGCTTTTAGCCCACCGAAGTTCTTGCTGACGTCTTTGACTTTTAAGATTGCCATTCTCGCGCCCCCTTATTCCGCAGGCTCGGTTTCACCGGACTGGGTATCGCCGGTTTCCGATTTCTTGCGCTTGAACCACTTCATCAAGCGCTGACCACCTTCGACAAGGCCGCCGGGCAGATAGATCACCACAAGCATGAACAGAATGCCGAGGGTCAGGTGCCAGCCCTTCCCGATGAACGGGTGAATCAGGAACACCACCGCATCTTCAAGCCCGTCGGGCAGGAAGGCGAACCAGCTGTGCAGGACATTGTCGTTGATCTTCGAGAAGATGTTCTCGAAATACTTGATGAAGCCCGCGCCCAGAACCGGACCGATCAACGTGCCCGTGCCGCCGAGAATTGTCATCAATACGACCTCACCAGAGGCGGTCCACTGCATCCGTTCGGCACCCGCCAGCGGGTCCATGGCGGCCATCAGACCTCCGGCCAGACCGGCGTACATGCCCGAGATCACAAAGGCGGCCAGTGTGTACGGCTTCGAGTTCAGGCCGGTGTAATTCATCCGCTGCTGGTTCGATTTGACCGCACGCAGCATCATTCCAAAGGGTGAGCGGAAGATGCGGATCGCCAGATAGAAGACGATCATCAGGACCACTGCGCACAGGTAATAGCCCGCGTTGAAGTCAAAGCTCCATGCACCCAGATCCAAGGTATAGGTCGCGCGCATCGGCAAGCCGAACAGGTGCGGCAGGTCCGGCGCGTTGGCACCCTGCAATATCTGCGGATCATCCGCGTAGACCTGCAGACCAGTCTCGCCGTTGGTCAGGTTGAACTTGGGGTTCGACAGCACCGAATAGGCCAGCGCAAAGCTCATCTGCGCAAAGGCCAGCGTCAGGATCGAGAAATAGATGCCTGACCGCCGCAGGCTGACAAACCCGATCAGAAGCGAGAACAGCCCGGCAACGACGACGCTCAGCGCGATGGCCGGGATGACGTTATAGCTGAGCAGCTTGAACATCCACACCGCGGAATAGGACCCCACACCCAGAAAGGCCGCGTGGCCGAAGGACAGATACCCGGTCAGGCCGAACAGGATGTTGAACCCGATGGCAAAGATGCCGAAGATCACGAACCGCTGCATCAGATCCGGGTAACCCGCGTTGAACTGCGCCATCGCGCTGCCTTCCGGAAACGGATTGAGGATGAAGGGGGCCAGCAAGGTCAAAATACCGACAATAATCAGCAGGCTGGTGTCTCTTTTGTTCAGTCCCAACATTGATTATTCCTCCATCACGCCTTTGCGACCCATCAGCCCGCGAGGTCGCGTCAGCAGCACAATGATGGCGACAAGGTAGATGATGATCTGATTGATTCCGGGAATCGTGGTTGTTGCCCACGTGGTCGAAGCAAAGCTTTCAAGGATGCCCAAAAGGAACCCGGCCAGAACGGCACCGGGCAATGAGCCCATGCCGCCCACGACGACCACAACAAAGCTGAGAACCAGGAAGTCCATGCCCATGTGATAGTTCGGCGGGTTTAGTGGCCCGTACATTACCCCGGCAAGACCTGCGACAGCGGCGGCGATGCCGAACATAATCGTAAAGCGACGGTCAATATTAATACCCAACAGGCCCACGGTTTCCCTGTCTGCCATCCCGGCCCGGACAACCATCCCGAAGGTGGTGAATTGCAGAAACGAGAACACCGCTCCGATGATCGCAACCGCAAAGCCGAAATAGACCAGCCTCCAGATCGGATAGATGATCGCATTCGGATCGAAACCCACCATGACACCTAGATCGATCGAGCCTCTCAAAGCATCCGGCGGAGGCGTTTGGATCGGGTTGGCACCAAAGAAATACTTGACGATTTCCTGCAGCACGATTGCCAGACCAAAGGTCACTAGGATCTGATCCGCATGGGGGCGCTTGTAGAAGTGTTTGATCAGCCCGCGTTCCATCACGTAACCGACCAGCAGCATGATCGGGATCGCGAACAGGATCGCAAACGGTACCGACCAGTCGATAATGGTCGCGCCAACCTCGGGCCCAAACCAGGCTTCGACATAGGGGGTTTCCACTTTCAGAGGATTGCCCAGAAAGTCTGTTTGGGTTTCGTCGACGGTCTCGAAACTCAGGTTCATCAGTTTTTGCAAAGTGACGGCACAGAAGGCACCGATCATGAACAGCGCCCCATGGGCAAAGTTCACGACCCCGAGAGTTCCGAAAATCAGTGTCAGGCCCAGCGCGATGAGCGCGTAGGCAGATCCTTTGTCCAGACCGTTCAGAATTTGCAGTAGGATGGCGTCCATTGCCCCACCTCAAGGTTGGTCAGCTTAGAATGAGTGGTCAGCACCGGGCCGATTTGGCCGGCTATGAGTCTGGCCGCCTCTCAGCGGCCAGACTTCAGTCAAAGAGTTTACGCACCCGGGTTGCACTCGCCGAGATCGCCACCGGCGAACATCGGATGATCCGGAGCATAAGTGACCTGTTCGACCGGCGTCACTTCGACGATCTCAAGAGTGTCATACTCATTGGTCGGGTTTTGATTGCCGCGCACAACCAGAACATCCTTGAAGCACTGGTGATCGTCCGCACGATACAATGTCGGGCCATTGCCGAGTCCATCGAACTCAAACCCTTCCAGAGCTTCGACAACACCACAGGGGTTGAAGGTCCCCGCACGCTCGACCGCGTCAGCATAGAGCAGAACCTGCGCATAGCACGTCTGGGCCGAGTTCGACGGCGGCTTGCCGTATTTCTCACCAAACGACTTCACGAAGGCCTTGGTGCCCTCATCCTGAAGCTGCCAGTTCCAGTTCATCGACCCCAGCACGCCCTTGATGTTTTCGCCCGCACCCGCGGCCATCAGTTCGGAATAAAGCGGCACGACGATCTTGAAGTCCTTGCCGTTTGCAACCTTGTCGAGCAGGCCGAACTGGATCGCGTTGGTCAGCGAGTTCACCATGTTGCCGCCATAGTGGTTCAGGACCAGCACATCCGCACCCGAATTCAGTACCGGCGCGATGTAAGACGAAAAGTCCGTCGACGCGAGTGGTGTCTTGACCGTGTTGACCGTTTCCCATCCCAGGGCTTCGGTCGAAGCGACGATCGACTCTTCCTGGGTCCAGCCCCAGTTGTAGTCGGCCGTCAGGTGATAGGCGCGGCGTTCGTTACCCATTTCCGCAGCCAGCACCGGCGCCAGCGCGGCACCCGACATGTAGGCGTTGAAGAAATGGCGGAAGCCGTTGGCCTTTTTATCTTTGCCTGTCGTGTCGTTGGCGTGGGTCAGACCTGCCATGAAGATTACGCCCGCCTCTTGGCACAGACCCTGAACCGCAACAGCCACGCCCGAGGACGAACCACCGTTGATCATGATCGCGCCGTCTTTTTCGATCATCGACTTGGCCGATGCGCGCGCGGCGTCTGATTTTGTCTGAGTGTCACCGGTGACGAATTCGACTTTCTTGCCGAGGATACCGTTGCCCTTCAGCGCCTTGGACGAGAAGGTGTTCAGGCACCCACCGTCGCCCTCGCCGTTCAGATGCTCAACCGCTAGCTGTTGTGCGAGCAGCTCGTCATTGCCTTCTTCCGCGTATGGGCCAGTCTGCGGGACGTTGAATCCCAAAACGACCGAAGACCCTGTAGGCTCGTTCGTGAAGGCCGCTGCGGATGATGCGGTGAAGATAGTTGGTAGGGCCAACCCGGTGCCTGCGACTGCACCAGATTTCAACACGCCGCGGCGCGTGACATTTTTGTTAGTCATAAATTCCTCCCATTTCCATTTTGCCGTTTGGCTCCTCTTCCAGCAGGCAAAAGCGCACTTATGTGCACTTGAATTATGGGAACGGGTTAGAAAACTACTCAATAAATGATTAGTTTTAAAACAAAATTTTGTAAACAAATTCACATAAAAAGAGAAATTTTGTAAATTTTTTCTTCACCAACCTTACAAGGGACTGAATTATATTTGTTAAGTAGCCAAATACAGGTGCACGCATATCCCGACTTGCATTGTCAGATGAAGCGCTGGGTTGGCCGTTCTACCGCTAGGGCTGATTGGAGGACATAAGCTCCTCCCGTATTTGTAGAGTTGGCGGTCGGTACCCGGCTGGCTCTGTGTCGGTTTCGGCGTGCGGATCATCCCGTTCTGACGATCGCAACTTCCTTGCCACTGCGTCTCGATTGGATCGCGGCAAAGGCCAGTGCCAATGATCTCAGGTTGTGTCGGGCCGAGTTGTCCGGTGGACGATTTTCTTCGATTGCGCAGAGCAGTTCGCCCATTGCCCCACGAAATCCGTCGTTGAACCATGTCCCCTTCAAATCAGGGCGAGCATACCCGCTTGCGGTTGTCAGAGTGATCGTTTGCTGCCCCAGATCTGGTCCTTGGGAAACGATACTGCCGTCCGCGCCGGAGATATAAGTCGTATCTTGCGTCCCGTGTTGAGTACTGCCGTCGAAGACCAGGCTGGCTTGACCGCCCTGCAGCCTGATCACCGCCTGAGCCAGAAGCGGCACCTTGTTCTTTTGACCAATGGCGCCGGACGCAGTGGCAAAGACGGCCTCCGCTCGCCCCCCGACAATGGACGATACAAAATCGAACCAGTGGATTCCAAAATCGTAAAGGATCAGGTCCTCGATCTCATCGAAGGCAGTACCGGCGGTCCAACCGTGGTCCCAGTGAATGGCCACATGAATGGATTGTACATCTCCGACAACTCCGGAACGGCACGCTTCACGCATCCAGGCCATGTGTGGTGACCACCGACCATTTTGGTTTACGGCCAGATGCACCCCCTGATCGTCGGCCAACCTGACCAGCGCTTCTCCGGTTGCCAGGTCAGACACAAAGGGCTTCTGGCTTAGTACGTGCTTGCCAGCCTTCAGTGCGGCTTCGATCACAGGAGCCCGCACCCCGGTCGGCAGTGTAATGTCCACGACATCGATTTCACGGTCAGCCAAAAGGTCCTGAAAGTCTTCATCGATGCGGGCGTCGGGGCAGAATTCAGCCGCCTTTTCCTCTGCCTTCGCACGACTTCGGTTCCAAAGTGCAACAACATCCCAACCTGCCGATCGGTAGGCATCGAGATGGCTGTTTGAGATACCTCCGGTTCCTATCACTCCGATCCGCGGACGATAGGATCGCGGGCCAGGCGGAAGATAGTCAATTTCTGGCGCCGTGTTTTCAGGCAGTTCCTTGGATTTCAGGGCATAGGTGTCTGTGTCGGCAGCATCATCACTCACGGCAGCAACTCCAGTGTGCGCTTCTGAGCAGCAGACTGAACCGCCGTATCAACGATCCTCTGAGCCGTCAGGCACAATTGCGGGTCCAGCGGACCTGCAACCGGATTACCGCGCCTGATGCATCCCAACACGTATTCAATCGCGTTTGTTTGACCCCTTGGCAACGGATCGGCAGGGACGTTGTGTCGTTCAGGTCGGGCGCGTGTCTGAACCGTGACGTGATCGGCATAATCCGGCGAAGCGATCGTGCCGTCGGTTCCCACGAAGACGAAGCCGCAGACGGGTTGCGGCTGCGTAGTCCACGGGTCGGTGAACGTTCCCCAACGCGTCTCCATCTTGGACAAACCGCGCGCATAGCGGCAAACGGCGATAGCATGCTGATCAACTTCGATTCCAGGAGTTTCGTCGACGGTACAGGTAACCTCGAGCGGCGCCTCACCACCCATGTACCAGGTCCCCAGCGTCGCCCCGTAACCCAGATAGTCCAGCAATGACCCGCCGCCTGAGGATTTCTTGTACCACCAGGAAGACGGCTTTTGTTGCTCAACTTCTTCAGGGGTGACGTCGACCTTGTCGGCTAGGTGAAAGAGGGGGCCGCGATTACCGTCGTAGAAATGCACTTCGCGCAATTCACCGATCAATCCTTCGTCAATCAGGCGTTTGGCGGTGACGTGGCTTTCGACCCACCTCAGCGGCCAGTTGATGATCAATTGCCGACCTGTCCCGTCCAGGGCTGCCATCATGCGGCGCGCATCATCGGCCGAGGCGGCAAAGGGTTTTTCGACGAAGACATGCAGGTCATGAGGCGCCAGTTTTTCGGTGAATTCGGCGTGATCTGCCGTAGCCACGCAAAGAATGGCCAGATCATATGGCCCGGCGGCCATGCAGGTATCGAAATCGGTAAAAACGCGCTCTTTTGGAATTGCGAAGTTCTCGATAGCCGAAACCATTTTCTGACGGTCCGGATCGAAAATACCGGCAATTTCCGCGTCGGGGTGATCGTGCACCATCCGAAGCAAGTCGCCCATGTGCATATGGTCAAAGCTTATTCCGACAACCCGAAACCTGGACATGGACCCTCCCCCTCTAACGGTTTCCTGTGATCCTGACGTAAACGGCTGTCACGGCAAGGATGATCAGGCCGAACAGGACTGTTCTGGCACCTTCCGGCATCTGCAGCAGCGTCAGCATGGTATCCAGAACTCTGATGATCAGTGCGCCCACGATGGCACCTGCAAAGCTCCCGCGCCCGCCGAATATCGACGTTCCACCAATGACCGCAGCCGCCACAGACGGAAGCAACAGCGGATTGGCAAGGCTCAGCGAAGTTTGCCGGATCATACCAAGATAGAGCAAACCCGCCACCGCCGCGATCAACCCAGACAGCGCGTATAGCGCAAGATACACCTGCCAGGATTTGACGCCTGAGAGTTTGGCTGCGTTTTCGTTTGAGCCCAGCGCGAAAAGCAGTCTGCCGAACCCGGTGAACCGCATCAGCCAGAAGATGAACAAGGCGAAAGGCACGAACAGGAACAACCCATTGGGCATGGACAATGTGCGCCCTGTTCCCAGCCAGGCTAAAAAGGCCGGAATCTCGGAACCGGCATTGATGACCAGCCGCTGATACACCTGCAGGCACCCCGTGGCGATCAGTCCGGTTCCCAGCGTCATGATCAGCGGATGGACCCGCACCAGTCCGACCCCAAGGCCGTTTACGACCCCGACGACCACACCGGACGCCAGAGCAATCAAAACCGCAGGCGCCACACCCCATAATGAGCTTAGGGTTGCACAAACAAAAGCGGCTACGGTTGCCACTATCCCGGCGGACAGGTCGATCCCGGCCGTCAGCATCGTCAGCACCTGGCAGGCAGCAAGCATCGCAAGTGGTATTGCAAACTTGATCAGGTTTCCGACCCAAAAGGTTGAGACAATACCGTCGCGCCCCGCCCGGAAGGGCGTGACAATACCTGGCCGCATAACTTCCAGAGTGACGATCAGCAAAACCAGAAAGGCCAAAAGCGGGATCACGGGATTGTCGCGCAGGAACCGGCCAATGCGGACAATGGGTGGGTCATTCACGGACATACTCATCGTCTTGCCCCTCGTCGGGTTGCCGCAGTGCCAAGCAGAACAACGGCTACCATGATGGTGCCCTCAATGATCGTCGTGACGTTGGGATCAACGGCCAGAAGCGTCAGGATCGTTCGAACAATCCGCAGAATGAACACGGCGATTATGGGGCCCAGCAGGCCGCCTCGCCCACCGCCCAGAACCACGCCGCCCAGAACCACGGCAGCGACCGACGCAAGCAGGTAAGGCCCCGGAACCGGCTCACCGATCCCCGTCAATGCCGCCAGGCTCAGGCCGCCAAAGGCGCAGAACAACCCGCAAATGCCATAGGCCGCGACTTTTACGCGACCAACATTCACACCCGAGCGAAAGGCCGCACGCTCATCAGAACCCGTTGCATAGATTGAGATGCCCAATTTGGATCGGCGAATGGGAAGCCATATCAGCGCGACGCAGCCAACGATGATCGCCAGTGCGTTGGGTACACCGGGAACAAGGCCGCCGCGGATGCTTTGCTGTACCCAATCAGTTGTGGAACCACCCGGCGTTTCAAGAATCAGTAGCGCGACCCCTTCCCAGACGAACAGCATCGCCAGCGTTACAACAATGTCAGGTACACGCGTCACGACGATGAGACCGCCGTTGATCAGCCCCATGGCGAGGCCCAGACCAAGAACAATCACAATGGCGGACAAACCCGACATCTTCTCCATCAATACGGCGGCCGACACAGCGCAAACCGCCATCATCGATGCAACAGACAGGTCGATCCCCCCTACGATAACCACCACCGCCATGCCCGCTGTCGCAAAAGCAAAGGGCAATGCGGCGCGCGCAATACTCTCCAGCCCGGATGCGCCGAATGAAGGTTGAATGAGTTTGGTGATGATCAACAGAACCAGGAGCAGCGCGACGAGCCCGAGAAGCCAGGAATGTTTGCGCAGAATCTCCGTCACGCCGCAGTCTCGTTTTCAGTCAGCCCGTAAGCCGCCCGCAACAATGTCTGCTCGTCCGCGTCTTCCGCGTCGATGACATCCACGACCCGGCCGTTGAAGATGACCATGGCACGATCACAGGCCAGCGGCACCTCTTCCAGTTCGGATGTATAAAACAGGATCGAGGCACCGTTTTGCGCCAATTCACGGACAAGCGGATAGATCTGACGCTTGGTTCGCACATCAATTCCCCGCGTGGGATCAAACAACAAAAGCGTCTCGACGCCCGTGGCCAGCCATCTGCCAATCGTTACTTTCTGCTGGTTGCCGCCGGACAGACGCTGCACTTCGCCCTGAGCCCGCGTGTCGATCTGCAATTTTTCAATCGCGTAATCGACCCGTTCACGCTCGCGCCGTAGCTTCAGGTTGCCCCAAGCGCGAACGCGCGCAGAAAATGGCAGTGCGATGTTTTCTTTTACCGACCGCTGGGCCAACAGCGCTTCGGCCCGATCACCCGGAACGAAAGTCAGACCGACCGAGATTGCATCGGCAGGATGCCTGAACGCAACCTGCGATCCGTTTACTTCTATCCCTCCGGCCGTGGGCGGTGAGAAGCCGGCCAGACATTCGAACAATTCGTCCTGGCCCTGCCCCTCAAGCGCGACCACACCAAGCACCTCGCCCGGATGGAGATCAAACGAGATGTTCGAGACCTTTGGCGCGATTGCCAAGTCCTTGACACTCAGGCGCGGGTCCTTCTGCCTGACCGAACGCTTGTCTATGACTTCGCGCCGTCCCAAATCCAGTTTCTGCCCCAGCATGAGCTCTACTGCGCGTTCTTCTACACCGGGTTCGATTGCCAGATCGCCGACGCTCATCCCGTCTCGCAATACCGAGGCGCGGTCGCAGAGTTCAGAGATTTCGCTGAACCGATGCGACACATAGATGACGCCCATGCCCTCGTTCGCCTGCTCGCGCACGACCCTGAGAACACGCTCCACAAGGTCTGTGGGAAGGGCAGCCGTCATCTCGTCAAGCAGAAGCACGTCGGGTTTTGACGCCAGAGCGCGCGCGAGGTCCAGTATGCGCAACGTGGCCAGCGGCAAGTCACCGATCATGTCGGACAGGTTCAGGTTTCCGATCCCAAGTTCGCCAACCCAATGCCCGAACGGCTGGACCGGAGTATCGGTTAGACGCAGGTTGTCGGCCACGTCCAGATCAGGAATGAGCGAGGGCTCCTGATATACCGGGACAAGTCCTGACTTTCGGGCCTCTGAAGGGCTTCCGACATGGGCCTGCTGACCACGGATCAGCACCTGACCGCTGTCCGGCCTCAAGGCGCCGGTGATGATTTTCACAAATGTGGATTTCCCGGCACCGTTTGCCCCCATCAACGCAACGATTTCGCCGGGCGAAACGCTGAGACTGGCGTCCGTCAACGCGCGGACGGCACCAAAGCTTTTGGCAATCCCAGTGGCGTCGAGAAGATGTGTTTGCGTCATTGGTGCCCGCTGTTCCAACTTGCCGCGTTCCCCCCGCCCAAATTGGGCAGGGAGAATGCTGGCAATTCCCCGTTTATTAGCTGTCGCCCGGACCCTTGCATTCGATGATTTGCTCCATCGTGTAGTCGGTCCAACCCGGAACGGTGACCGAGACCGGCCACTCGGGATCCAGATTCGGGTTTTGCGCCGCGGTAATGGTTGCGACACCCTCATCAGTCGCGTTTTCCCATAGCACCGGGTCAACGAGTACAGTCTTACTGTCTGGGGCGTTACCATTCAGAATGTCAACGGCCAGCGCGATACCTGCCCCGCCAACGGAACCTGGGTTGGTGACAGCGGCACCCTGAAGGCCATCAACTTCGGTCAGATACTGCACGAACCCCGCATTGTCGGCCCCAACGATTGGCACCAGCGGAGCGCCGGATTCAACAAACGCATCAACGATCACGTTGTCTATCCCACTGGTCCACACACCATCGAAAGGAATACCGGTGGCCAGAAAGTCAAACATCTGTTGTTTGCCCTGGTCCTGCTGCCAACCGGTGAACACCTCGTGCACCACATTGATACCTTCATGTTCAGCCAGGGCCCGCTTAAAGCCATTGTCGCGGTCGGTATCAGCTGACACGCCAGCAATCCCGCGCATATAGACAACATCGCCGGAACCACCCAACTGCTCAAACAGCCACTTGGCGCCGAGATAGGCGTATTCTTCCTGGTTGTTCGACAAAATGTACGCACCGTCCGCTGTTACGCCAGCGTCGACCGCGACCACCACGATGCCCTTCTCCATGGCTGCATCCAACGCCGAGTTCAGTGCATCCGGGTTCGATGGGTTCAGAACGATCGCGTCAACCCCGGCTTCAATCAGGTTGTTGATGTCCTCCAACTGACCGGCTGAATCCGTGTTGCGGTGGGCCACAATCAGGTTGGAGACGTCGCCCTCTACCAAGGCCTGAGCGCGCATCGCACAGATCATCTGTTCACGCCAACCGTTGCCTTGCACGGTATTGGATACGCCGATGGTATAGTCCGCGGCAAACGCCGCCGGTGTAAAGGCCGCTGCGACAGCAATGGCAGCCGCACCCGTTAGTAACTTTTTCATTTCTGGTACCTCCCAGTTGATCAATCTTTAGTATGACCGGAGCTGTTCGCTCTTCTATTTTATGAAGGGTTGCAGCACGTCACGTGCCAGCAGAAACCCGCGTTTTACCTTCTCGTCAGTTCCTTCAAAAAGCCTGTCTTCATGCTCGATAATGATTGGCCCGTCATATCCAGCGCGATAAAGCCCCGAGAAGAAATCCGACCAATCGACGTCCCCCAGGCCACACAGCCGCGGCACCTGCCAACCCATTCCCGCCGACATAATCCCATGCTCGTAAAGCCCGTCGCGATCCACCATCAGGTCCTTGGCGTGGACATGGGCTATGTTCGGGCCAAACTCCTTGATGAACCGGGTCTGATCGATGAACTGCCAGATCAGGTGAGACGGGTCGAAATTCATACCGACATCGTCGCCCCACTCTTCGAAAATCCTGCGCCAGATCCTGGGAGAGTAGGCAATGTTGTGACCGCCGGGCCATTCGTCATAGCTGAAGATCATCGGACAGTTTTCAAAACACAGCCGAACGCCTTGCCCCCGGGCATGGTCGACGACGGGCGAGATGATTTCCCGCGCCCGCGCCCAGTTTTCATCCACGTTCAGGGTCCTGTCGCCCCCCACAAACGTGTTGACCAACGGCAGGCCCATGACACCGGCCGCTGTGATTACCTTCTTGAGGTGCTCGATCACCTCTTCCCTGTGCGATGCATCCGCATGCAGCGGGTTCGGGTAATACCCTAGGCCCGAAGTTCCGATGTCCAGCTCGCCTAACGCATCAACAATTTCTTTGCCCTGTTCGGTCGTCAGCCCATCCACATTGATGTGGCTGGTACCGGCATACCGCCGCTTTTCGCCGCCCGAGGACGGCCAGCACGCAATTTCGAGCGCTGAGAACCCATTGCCCGCCGCCCAAGTGGCAACTTCCATCAGCTCGGTGTCTTCAAATGGCGCAGTCAACAGCCCCAGTTTCATGGCATCACCCTCAGATCTCGTCCAAATCGACCCAGCGGCTTTCGCGGGACGATTTCACGACAGCATCGCAGAATCGCATCTCATAATGGCCGTCTTCGAAGGTTGCCCACGTGCTTCCCTTTCCGCGCGCACCCGAGCAGATGTCGGCGTAAACGGCCCGGAAGAATCCGAAAAAACTGTCCGCAAATCCTTCGATATGGCCCGGTGGTAAAGACGCTGCCGATGTTCCGGCAGTATTCATCAGTGTGAAATCACGCATCAACACCTGGTTGGCGGCGTCACGACGACCGATGAACAGGTGATCCGGTGTTTCGCTGTCCCACGCTGCGCTGGCTTTGCTGCCCGCAATGTCCCAGACCAGAGAATTCTTGCGACCGATATTGATCTGCGATGTGGTCATCACACCCTTGGCGCCACCTTCATAGCGGATCATGATCGCCGAGGCGTCGTCCGTATCAATCGTCACGGTTTCAGTCGCGCCTTCCGCGCTCGAAAATGTCTCAACCGGTCCCTTTGGGCGCTGCCGTTCCGGCAAGAACGTCGTCAAATCGGCGAAAACGGACGCGGCCTTTAACCCGGTAACGAAGCTCGTCAGATCGACCCAATGGGTGCCAATATCCCCGACCGAGCGCAGGGCACCGCCAATTTCGGCCTGCAACCGCCAATTCCAATCTGTAGGTTTCGCAAGCCAGTCCTGATGATAATGACCGGTCACAAAGCGGATTTCACCCAATTCCCCTTGATTGACCATTTCATGCGCCTGTTGGTTCAGAGGATAAAAACGAATGTTGTAGCACACCGCGCATATCTTGCCCGAAGCCGCTGACATTTCCACCATTTCGGCAGATTGCCGACTGGTCATTGCCAGGGGTTTCTCACAGATCACGTGCTTTCCGGCTTTCAGGATCGCCATGACCTGCGGATAGTGTGCCTGGTTCGGAGAAGTAACGTGGACCACATCCACGCTCTCATCTGCCAACAATGCCTCTATTGACGCGTACGCCTGCGCCACACCAATCTCGGCTGCGCGTGCGGCACCTCTATCTGCCGACGACCCAAGTACGCCGACCACCTGCACGCCCAGACGACGCAGGGCCTGCACGTGAACCGTCCCGATGAAACCCGTTCCGACGACTGCAGCGCGTATCTGTGAGACGTCAGCCATGATCCCCTCCCTCAGACAACCGAGTATCCTCCATCGACAGGCATACAAACGCCGGTGACAAACGCCGACGCATCAGAAGCAAGAAAAAGCGCTGTACCTACAATGTCTTCTGGCACCCCCCATCGCACCATCGGCGTTCGCGCTTCGACAGCATCTACAAAATCTGGATCTTGCCTGGCCCTCGCCGATTGCTCGGTAACGATGAACCCCGGAGCAATCGCGTTTACCCGGATGCCGTCCGAGGCCCATGCAATCGCAAGCGATTTCGTCAGTTGCTCGACACCGGCCTTGGAAGACCCGTAAGCCGGGTTCTGCGGCGATCCAAAGCGGGCGTACATCGACGCAATATTGATCACCCGACCCCGGCGCGCCAGCAATGCCGAATGCAATGCCTGCGCGCATCGCATTGTGCCGACCAGGTTGACATCCAGTACATGGCTGAAGAAACCCGGCTCCATTTCTTTACCGCGCCGTGTTATCGCCGCGCAATTGACCAGTACGTCCAGTTCATCGCGTTCCCGACCAAATGCGCGAACGGCATCTGTCTCGGTTACGTTGAGCTGCGTGTAGGGAAAACGCGCAGCATCCTCGGGCAGGCATTCTGCCTCTGCGCCCGTGATTTCAACTTCGGCACCGGCGCCTTTGAAGGCGCGGGCGACGGCCGCTCCGATACCGCCGCGGCTCGCTCCGATCACGGTCACCCGGGCGCCGGAAAAGTCGAACTCGGCAGCCGCAGTCACAGGATCACCCCGGTCGACGCATTGTTTCTTGCTGCGATCATTGCACTCCCCCGATTGCACCAAATTCGCAACTGCAAACGATTACATTTCAGAAAATTCGGCCTTTTCAAGAAATGAAATCGATTACATAATCGTCAACGTCAGAGATTCGAGTCAACTGAAATCTCATTTTGTTACCAGGGGCCATGATCCAAAAACCCGCCACTATTCAGGATGTCGCCCGCGTGGCCAAGGTTTCCGCGGCCACTGTCAGCCGTGTTTTGTCCAACCCCGACCTTGTCAAGAAATCCACTAAGGATGCAGTTTTGCAGGCCATCCAAAGTACGGGTTACAGGGTCAATCAGGCTGCCAGAAACCTAAGGATGCAGCGGGCGAACGCCGTTCTGGTTCTTGTACCCAACCTTGGAAAACCGTTCTATTCGGGCATCCTTGCTGGCATCAGCGAAGCTTTTTCAAGTACCGGGTACGCGGTTCTCATCACCGATACCGAAAGCAACCCAATTCACGATTCTGCACTGGCTGGATACTTCCTGGACGGCCGTATCGATGGGGCGATTTCGCTGGACGGTCAACTTTCCGAAACAGTGCTGAGCGAATGCGTTCAGGCCGGCGCCGGAGATCGCATCGTTTTTCTGTGCGAGTGGGTAGAAGACCAGTCGTTCCCGGCAATCAAAAGCGACAACGTCGAAGGCGCGCGACTTGCAATCCGTCACTTATTTGATCTTGGTCATCGCAAGATTGCCCATATTACCGGACCTCAGGGGAATGTTCTTACAACGGCGCGGCGTGAAGGCATGGTCGCGGAACGCACCCGGCTAGGGTTGCCCGCACCGTCCGAATGGATCATTCGCGGTGATTTTTCGCTGGAATCCGGGTTCGAAGCAGCCTCTCGCATTCTGGCCATGCAGGATCGGCCCACGGCAGTCTTTTGCTCGGCCGATATGGTTGCCTTTGGTCTAATTGCAGGGCTGCAGGCCGGTGGTATTCGCGTACCCGAGGATGTATCCGTCGTTGGCTTCGACGACATCGAGATGTCGGAATACTACGTGCCGGCGCTGACCACGATACGGCAGGATAGGCACCTGCTGGGCCAACGTGCCGCAAAACTTTTGCTTGGCCGCCTTTCACGCGGTCATGGGACAAGCGAACCCGAAACTCCGGTGCCGGTCGAACTGATCGAACGTGCGAGCACCGCACCACCCAAACAGTGAGACGGTATTCTATCCCGGCGCTCCCAATACCGATTGTTCAAGATCAATACTCACCCCAGTCATCGGGAAGGATTCGGGGCTCAACAAAAAAACCGTGACACGCGCGGCTTCTGCCGGCGCCAGTAGCCTGCCAAGTGGGAGGGATCGCCCTGCCCGCTCAGCCCAGTCCGGTCCCCCGCCCAAAACCTTTGTTTGCATTTCGTGTTCAGAGTCGGTGTTCACCCAGCCAGGATTGATCCCGTTGACCCGAATACCATCACCCAAATGCGCATTGGCCGCATTTTTGGTCAGCGTCTGCAACGCGCCTTTCGAGGCCGCATAGATAGTCAATTCCGGCGCACCACAATGCGCATTCATGGACTGGATATTCACGATCCCACCGCCTTCACCGCGGGTCTGCATGTCCTTGATCGCTTCGCTCATAAGCAGAAACGGCGCGCGCGCATTGATCGAAAATATCCTGTCGAAAGCGGTAACAGTACCGTCCAAAAAACTCGCCCGTGTCGTTATTCCTGCGGCATTAACGAGCCCGTCGATCCTGCCAAACGCCTTCTGCGCAGCAGCTGCAATTTCGGCGCTGGCGCCTGCTTCCGCCAGATCTGCGACAACAGTCTTGACATCCACGGTGCCCGAAACCTCATTTGCGAGGGTTGCAAGACCGACCCGATCCAGATCGGTGGCCAGAATCTCTCGGACACCCTGCGCGGCCGCTTCGTGCACAATTGCGCGTCCGATACCCTTGGCTGCGCCCGTTACGATAATTGCCATATTCTCCAGCTGTTTGGTCACGCGCTCACCCGACCGGCTGGGATATTCTCTCTCAGGATAATCTTTGGTTCGATATGCTCCTGCGGCAACTGCACGGAACCCGACGCAATCGCTCCGAGCAGGCGAATTACTGCTTGTTCACCAATCAAACGAGCATTCTGATCGATCACCGCGTGGATCATACCTTCGGCCAGCCATCGACGTGTGTCCTCGGTCAGGTCGTGTACAACGACAAAGGGACGGTCAGCTCGCGGCATGGTCTCCAGGGCTTGCACCAGACCTTTTCGACCGGCACCGACGCAATAGACACCCACCAGACTCGGCCGCGACCGGCTTAATCGTGTTAACTCCCGGTACAACCGCGCCCCGTCTTCGCCCGTTTCAACCGAAGGCAATGGGTTCAGCGAAGGATTGTAGGTTGACAGGCAGGTTCGAAAACCGGACTCGCGCTCGCTATGGCCATGATACGCATGGCTCCCAAAGAAGACCGCAATGTCACCTGTTCGATCTCCGACAAGCATGGCAATTATCTGCGCCGCGGTTCGACCGGCGATCAGATTGTCGACGCCAACATAACCTGACCTGGGCGTCGCTAGAACATCCGACGCCAGGGTGATCACGCGAATTCCGGCCTCACAAACCCGACGCAGAATGTCACGGCTTCGAGGGTCATCCGTGGCGATCACGCCAATCCCGTCGGTATCCGGTGACAATTCGTCCAACGCCTCGACGAGGCCGTCCGGACCAATACCTTTGAGCACTTTGATGCTGCAGCGTTCGACAAGAGGCTGCGTTTCGGCAAATTGCAGTATCCTGTCGGCGAGTTCCTGCATGAACGCGTTTCCACCGCAGGGTATAAGAAACTCCAGCCGCGCAGGCCGGGACGGCAGCGCGACGATGCCCTCGGACGGAAGGTACCCCAATAGCCGCGCGGCACGCATCACTCGTTGCCGATTGGCCGCGCTGACACCTTTGCGCCCATTGAGGACACGATCTACAGTTGCTGTTGAGACCCCTGCCCGCCTGGAAACATCTGCAATAGTCGCGCGCGCCATGCGATTGGCATTCCCCGTTGATCAAACAATTGGCGAATATTGTTGCACAACCAGCGGAACGAGTCTCGGTTTTGGAACATCAATTTACATCAACGCAACCGCGCGTATCAGTTAAGACATCGTTGAAACAACGCCTTTTTCATTGCGAACCGCTGCAGCTACCGGTTTTTGATGTGATCTGATGGATTGTCCTCTTGAAGAGCCCGCTCGGACTGTCAAAGCTGATTGTGTACAACTGACGATGCAAACTGACCCATTGGGACAGAGGTTTGCACGGGAACCTTTCAACGATTGAACGATAATCGATGAACGACGTCACGCATGAAAAGGCAAAGCCCAGAACCGACCGGGATTACTCTCTGACTGGCGCTTCCGGCCGGTATGCCGAAGAGATCGGGCTTGCCGCGGCAGAGTGGTATTGCAGTGACGTACCACGAAAGACGATGAAGTCACTGATGAAGCGTCGTGACGCTCCGGCCCTGCGCGACTCGGCGCTTTGGATTGCCCTTCACATAGTTTTCGCGACTGGCGCCATTTACTTCTGGGGCACGTGGCTCTCACTGCCTTTCTGGATGGCTTATGGTGTGGTTTACGGTTCGGCCTGCGACAGCCGTTGGCATGAGTGCGGGCACGGTACAGCCTTTCGCACGCGCTGGATGAATGATGTCGTATATCACATTGCCTCTTTCCAGATCATGCGGAACCCTGTCAATTGGCGTTGGAGCCACGCGCGCCATCACACCGACACCCTGATTGTCGGCCGTGATCCGGAAATTGCCTGGATGCACCCGATCAATCTTACGCTGAAGGCCATTGCGTTTGTCGGAATCTACGAAACGTGGCTATCGCTTCGCGTTCTTTTTCGTAATGCTTTGGGTCAATTGTCGTCGGACGAAATGAATTACATACCCGAAACCGAATGGCCCAAAGCCGTTTTTTGGGCCAGAATTCATATGCTGATCTACGCTGCGGTTCTGCTTACCTCTGTCTTTATGTTTGCCATCGGTATGGGTTGGAAATCCACAATCCCCATCCTGTTGATCGGAGGACCCAGAGTTTACGGATGCTGGCATTTTGTTATGACCGGTTTGTTGCAGCACGGGGGCTTGCCCGAAGACGTCATAGATCACCGCCTGAACTCCCGCACGCTTTACATGAACCCTGTCAGTCGCTGGCTTTATTGGAACATGAACTATCACATCGAACACCACATGTTCCCGATGGTTCCGTATTACTCGCTTCCGGCCTTGCACGAGGAAATCAAACACGATTTGCCACCGCCCAATACTTCGATCTGGGAGGCATACAAAGAAATGATGGGCGCGGTCATGAAGCAGCGATCGGACCCTGATTATGCGCTAAAAAAGACGCTTCCGCCGACTGCCAAACCCTACAAGGATGTGTTGCATAAACATGTGCCTGATCGGAACGACAACGTGTGATCAATCGAAAATCGGCAGGAGGCCGGAATGCCCTGGATCGAAGCAGTAGCCGTCAACGAAGTCGACGAAGAAGATGTCGTTCGCTGGGATCACGCGGGTCAGACTTTCGCGATTATCCGAAGCCCGGACGGGGAATTCTTCTGCACGGATGGGCTGTGCACGCACGAACAAGTTCACCTTGCCGATGGCCTTGTGATGGATCACGAGATCGAATGCCCCCGTCACAACGGAATTTTTGACTATCGGTCCGGTGAAGCCTTGCGCGCGCCAGCCTGCGACAAGCTTGGGACCTATGAGACCAAGGTAGAGGACGATAAGGTCTTCGTTCACATATCATAAGAAACCAAATGTATTCCTTTACCGTCCTGCGGGCTGTTGCGAAATTCAAACGACGTGAATAGGCGAAGTGAAATCCAAAATGACCTCAGGCCATATGACATGATCAATTTGACCACTGACGGAATCCGGTTGTCGTTCGACCCAAGTACCGGCCTGATCGAAAGTTTCGCAGTGCTTGACGACGGCGCCGAGATTTCACCGCTGCATCGCGCCCCGTGGGTCGATACCGGCGAAACGCTTCCCGATGGGCTGGCGCCGCACATGTATACCCTTGGCGGAGATTTTTTCTGCGCTCCATTCGGGCAGGAAAAAGATGGGGCACCGTTACACGGCTGGCCCGCGAACGCCCCATGGTCGATCACGAACATATCCACAGATAATTTGTCCGCCAAGTTGGATCGTCGCGTTAATAATGCAGAGCTGACCAAAGAGCTTCGGCTTTGCCCGAACCACCCATTTGTCTATCAACGCCATACATTTACCGGCGGCAGCGGAGAAATTCCCGTCGCCAATCATGCCAATCTGTCGCTACCAAACGGGGGCCTTATTCGAACATCTCCCAAAACGTGCTGGATGACGCCCCCAACTCCCCAGGAGGTCGACCCTGCGCGCGGCCGGTCCGGATTGGACTATCCATCATTCAGCACAGATCCGACACAATTCCCGTCGCATGACGGCACTGCGGACCTGACCCGATATCCCTGGTTTCCTGCGCACGAGGATTTCGTCGTCGGGATCGAGGCACCGGGGCACTTGCTGGGATGGACAGCCGTGACCCGACCGGTGGAAGGCGACGTATTCCTTTCGCTCAGACACGCTGCCTCATTGCCCATGACGATGTTGTGGCATTCCAACGGGGGGCGTGATTTTCCGCCATGGTCTGGTCGCCATTTCGGATGTCTCGGAGTAGAAGAAGGCGCCGCCGCGCATATTTTGGGATCAGAACGCGATATAGAGCTTTCCGGTCCGGAAGCGTTGAACCTTTCCCCGCACGCGCCTTCCGTCGTCACACATGCGATTGGGGCAATCGAATGGTCGACGGGGTCTGCCATTCAATCACTGAGCCTGAACGGGGACTATCTGGAAATTGTCGGGGAATGTGGACGAACCAGACGCATAGAATTTGACGCAAACTTCATTGACCAAGAGTGATGTACCCAGAAGTCATCGAACGGGTGCTTTCTCATGATCGTAACCTATCTCACTACCAGATCACGTATACCGCTTGTTGACACTGGCTGATTGCCCAACAATCTTACGGTATGTTCGATTTGCAAGACCTGCCTCAAGAGTTTCACGAAAACCCTTTCCCCTTCTACGATGCCCTGCGTCAGAGCGCTCCGGTTTGCATGCAGCCGGACGGATCTGTTATCCTGTCGCGCCACGCTGATTTGGAACGGGTTTACAAGGACACCAAACTTTTCACCTCTGACAAGAAGGCGACCTTCGGACCAAAATTCGGCGAGCAGAGTTCATTGTTCGAACATCACACGACATCGCTGGTTTTCAACGATCCGCCGCTGCATACGCGGGTGCGTCGCATTATGTCATCGGCGCTCACACCACGCGCGATTTCTCGTCTGAAACCTGGCCTGATCGAGACCGTTGATCACTTGCTCGACTCGCTGGACGATCACCCTGATCTGATCGAGGATTTCGCCTCGCAAATCCCGATTCAGATCATTGGAAATCTACTGGACGTGCCGATGGACGAACGCGGACCTCTTAGGGACTGGTCTCTGGCAATCCTGGGTGCACTGGAACCGGTCTTGAGCGCAGAGCAGCTCGCTTCGGGAGAACGAGCTGTTGATGAATTCAAAGCATATCTTCAGGATCTCATCTCGCGCCGTCGCAAAGCCCCTGGCGATCCCGAAACAGACGTTCTGACGCGGCTCATCAACGGTGACGACGATGGGCAGTTGACCGAAATCGAACTTATCCAGAATTGCATCTTTATCCTCAATGCAGGCCATGAAACCACGACCAATCTTATTGGAAACGGCCTTGCTCTGCTGCATGATCAGCCAAATGCGCAACATGAATTGCGCGAAGACCCGAACCTTATCGATACCTGCGTTGAAGAGGTCTTGCGCACCGCGTCGCCCAACCAGTTTGGCAATCGAGAAGCGGCGGCGGACGTCGAATTTCATGGCGTTACCATCCCGCGAGGCACCAATCTTCATCTTTGCATCGGCGCTGCCAACCGCGATCCAGCCGTATTTTCGGCCCCAGACAAATTCGACATAAAACGTAAACCGAACCGTCATCTCGCTTTCGCAGGTGGTCCGCATATTTGCGTTGGACTCACACTGGCAAGAATGGAAGGTCAAATTGCATTGCGGCGATTTCTTGAGCGGATTGGGTCCTTCACCCTAACAAGCCGAACTCAGGGCGGGCGCACGCGATTCCGCGGCTACAGGGAACTCAAGGCGGAAATCACGCGTCACTGATGTGCAGCCAGGTAATCCGCGGCGTCAGGCCGGCAGGCATGGCAATCGCGCCCGCCTTCCGTTTTCGATATTGTCATTTGTTCGCGATTGTTTTTCGGCGCAGTTGCATGCGTTCATTGGCCTCGACGGTTCCATCATGGAATGACCCGAACCACTTGTCCCATGGCATCTCGAGAGAGCCGTAATTGCACTCAAAATACCGATGATGCATTTGGTGATGAAAGGTTCCCAGGGCCAGCCTGTTCTTGTTCTTGATCATCAAACCTTCAAAGCCTGTATGCGTGGTGACCGCTGTCAGCGTGTAGTATTGAAGATGAAAAATGATGTGCAGCGGATGCGCCCCGACCACGAAATGTATCAGCACTGAGCCCAAGTAGATCGCGTGTTCCGCCGGGTGCATCGATAGCCCCGACCATGGACCAACGTTAATGTTTCGGTGGTGTACCGAATGAATGTGTTTGTAGAGAACAGGGATATGGATCAAGCGGTGAATCCAATAGAAATAGAAACTCTCCCAGATCGGTATCAGCAGAAAGATTGCTGCAAACCAAATTGGGTTTGATGCCCAGGTTACGAGAGGGACAAACCCATTGGCCAACGACCAGAACATCAGCACTTCGTATGCTGTCCAGAAAAATACGCCTGAACCCAAAGTCCACAACATATTGTCGCGGACCTGCCCACCAAGGGTGAATTGCTTGCCCTTCACCATCAACGGTCGCGGATCGAATTTCAGCCGGTTTCCCTGGGCGGAGTACCTGTAGAACCACAAGTGCAAGACCCCGGCAACAAGGAGTATCAACAGGAAGTTCCGAATATAGATCTGGGCTATCCAGCTGATCTCAAGTGTTTTTGCCTCAGCCAAAGAAGGGCTGAACCAGACGTAGCAGACGCAGGCAATTCCTAGAATAATCAGCTTTTCCGAGATCAGCAGCCACGAGTCCCAGATCCACCAACCAATCTCGACAGGTTTCAAAGGCCAGGTGAACAGCGGCGACACCTTTATCGGCACCTCCGGCATGTGGTTCCAGCCTTTGAGTTTGGGTTCAGTCATCCTTTCGGTCCGGGTCTGGCCTGATCTTCAGTTTGGCACAGCTTTTGGCAGGTCTGCAGCAATTTCCTTCATTCGCATTTCGGCGGCTCGGGCGTGGCCTTCCATTCCTTCCAAACGGCTGATCCGGGCAGTTCTGGTGGCCAATTCTTCCGACGCAACGCTGTCGCATTTCTGCCAGGTCACCATCTTTATGAATTTGTGAACCGAAAGCCCGCCGGTATATCTGGCTGCCCCGCTTGTTGGCAGAACGTGATTGGGGCCCGAGGTCTTGTCGCCAAATGACACGGTCGTTTCTTCGCCCAGAAACAACGAGCCGTAAACTTTCAGTCGATCCAGCCACCAGTCAAGGTCTTCCGCCAGAACTTGCAGATGCTCGGGCGCGTATTGATCTGCGACCTGAGCCGCTTCCTCTCGGGTATCGCACAAGATGACTTCTGCCCTGTCTCGCCACGCGACACGTGCCACTTGGGCATTGGGTTCAGGCAAGCTGTCGATCAAACTTGGAATGCGCGCAACGACACCCATTGCTACGTCGCGGTCGGTGCTGACCAGCCAGACAGGACTGTCAGCACCGTGTTCCGCCTGACTGACCAGGTCCCAGGCCACCCTTTCCACGCATGCTGACCGGTCGGCAACAACCAATGAATCGGTCGGGCCCGCGAACATATCAATGCCGACCTTACCGAACAGCATTCTTTTCGCTTCAGCCACAAATGAATTTCCCGGCCCCACAAGGATATCGGCAGGCTGCGCTCCAAACAGTCCACCCGCCATCGCGGCAATCCCCTGAACGCCGCCCAGATTCAGGATCAGGTCCGCCCCTGCCAGATTCATCGCGTAGATGACCGCATCAGGAATCCCATTTGCATCGCGCGGTGGGGACACAGCCGTTATGTGAGATACACCGGCAACTTTGGCCGTCGTGATCGTCATCAGCGCGCTGGCAATATGGCTATACCTGCCACCCGGAACATAGCATCCCGCGCTGTTGACCGGGATCTGTTTCTGCCCCGCGATCAGGCCCGGCATCACCTCGACCTGGCAATCCGAAACCGAAGCCATCTGAGCTTCGGCAAAGCGACGAATGTTATGATGGGCAAACTGAATGTCGTCCTTTAGGCAACCCGGAACCCGATCAATTGCGGCTTGACGCGCTTTGTCAGGCACCACAATCTCTCCGGTCCACCCATCCAGTTTCTTGGAGTAGTCGCGCACCGCGTTCTCGCCATCACGCTCTATGTTCGCAAGCATGATCGCAACTGTGTCACGAATGTCGGCGCTCTCGGAAATCGGAACCGGTTGCGCCTTTTTCAGATAGGTGATCGCCATAACGCTGTTTCTTTGCCCAGACGGTTGATGCAGACATCTGCTTTCCTACCCGACAATCAGCGTTGCAACCTAGGTTCGGTCAAGCAACAGCACCAAGGTTTCGAAAAAGTCGGAATGGGTATTCTATTGTCTTTCAAACAGACAACCGAAAATCTGACGCAACCATTCTAATGTTCGCTTTGAAGTGTCCGAAAATCGCTCTCGAGCCATCGGTACCTGGCGCACATGGGATCGCAAAAATTCTCTTTTATCAGTTTGCTAAGCAATTTGTGAATGAGCAAGGACGTCGAAACCGGATAAATCTCGGCCGTAAACAGTGAAACCGTGCGCACGAAGTTCCGTCCCGGAAACGGAAGAACTTTGACACTGCCGTGAAACCGTTCTGCCCGGCGAAAGCTGGCTGCGGTTGTAACCGCCCAGCCACTGCCTTCGGCCACCAGACCGACAATTGACTGGTTGCATTCCAGCTCAAACCTGTTTGGCAAACTGAACTTGTTTCGGGTCAGCTGAATCTCGATTTGCTTTCCGATGGTGTGATCTCTGGAATACCGGAGAAACGGCAACTCAGCGTCCGAATCCAGAAGATCCTCGATCGCCCCACCGTAGCTTTCCGGCAGGATCACGATGAATGGATCACGCAACAAGGGGTATTCAATCAGGCCTTCGGTTTTACCTGCGGGTTGGGTTGCAACACCCGCATCCAGCTTGTGCTCTTGCAGCTTGGCAATGATTTCGTGGCTTGGTCGCGTGAAATGGCGAAAGTTGCATCTGGGCAGTGCGTGGGCAAGGCATCGAAACAGTTCGGGCGCGACCTGGTTGTCAAAATCGTCAATCAATGCAAGCCGCAGCGCGGTGGCATGCTGCCAGTTTCCCGAGCGAATTTCCGCCTCACCGCTTTTCAGAACCGTAAGGCCGTCTCGGACGTACCTAGAAAACACCTCTCCTGCCGGGGTCAGCCCCATGGGGCGGCGGCCGTGATCCACCAATTCGACCCCCAATGAGTTCTCCAAACTTCGAAGGTGATTTGAAACGGTGCTGATAGACAGCCCCGTCTCGGACGCCACCTTTTGGATGGATCCTGACTTGGCAATCAGTTGAAACACTTCCAACCAGCGCAGGCTCAGAGGTTTTGGCAATGGCGTCGTTCCCACTGTTTCTACTCTTTCGATAAAATCGAAACAGAGAATGTGCGCCACGGCAATGCTAAACTTGCTTATCCTGTGCCGAACTACAGAGCTTTTTTGGAACGCAGTCGTTAGTCGCAGGCTCAGGCGAACAGCTAACCTCGCACCTTTTCCATCTGTGGGTCGTATGGGGATGGCGGAATAATAGTTGCCGCCGATCTGTTGCCGCAGATGTCAATTTCCAGGCCTCCATCGTCTAGCCCAATGCCTTTGTCGACAAACGCAAACGCCAGGTTCATCCCGGTTCGGTGCCCCCAGTCGCCGGATGTCACCGTGCCGACAACTTTGTCACCAATCATCACCGAGGCACCAGGATGAGCCGGAGCTTGAACCGCATCGACGTGTAGCGTGACCAATCGTTTTCGGGACCCAATCTGACGTCGTTCCAACAAGGCACACCGCCCCACGAAATCGCCTTTGTCCAGTTTTACAAACCGATCCAGACCCGTTTCAATCGGGTCATATTCCGTGATCAAGTCGGCTTTCCAATGCAAAAAGCCTTTTTCCATTCTCATGGACTCAATCGCCCGTGCGCCAAACAGTCCCAGGCCGAACGCCCGCCCCGCCTCCTCAAGCGCTAGGTAGGCCGCATAGAGTGACGCGTTGGGAACATGGATTTCATAGGCCAACTCGCCGGAAAAACTGACGCTCATCACCGTTGCCGGAGCAATCCCAATGAAGCACTCGCGCACGCTGAGCCACGGAAACGCCTCGGCCGACCAATCGCCGCGCGCGCAGATCGACAACACGTTCCGCGCGTTCGGGCCGGCCAGCACAAGGATCGTCTGCTCGTTTGTCAAACCGCGAAGGTGAACATCTTCGTCGGGCTTCAGATGCTGCGTCAGCCAATCCATGTCATGGAATTCGCTCGCGGCGGCGGATCCATACCAGACGCGGGCCGGTCCCCGGTCGCTGGCTGGCAGGTTTGCAACGGTGGCTTCTGCCTTGACCATTCCGTGATGGTTCAAAAGATAGCCCAACCCTACACGACCGTCGCGCTTGGCGACGTTTCCACAGATCATGCGATCCAGAAACGCGTGACGATCCGAGCCGGTCACTTCAATCCGGTTGAACCCATTGACCTCGGCCAGACCAACATTTGTCTGCACGTTCGTCACTTCGGACGCGACAATGTCGAACGTTTCGTCAAAATCGAAGCTCAAGGTCGGCGAGAAATCCGGATGAGGTTTGATGTAGTCGACACGTTCCCATCCATTGACCACGGTAAACTCGGCACCCGCAGCGGCAAGTACCGGCGTCAGGGGCGTTGTCTTGGCCGGACGCCCTGCGGGGCGATGCTCGTGGGGAAAGTGAAACCTGAATTCGTTCTGGTAATCTTCGACGGCTTTCAGCGCGGTCAGTTCAACATTTGCATGCCCTGTAAATCGGCGTGGATCGAGACACCACGTGTCGTAACAGGCTTCGCCATGCACGATTTGTTGCGCCAACAGCCACCCGTGCCCTCCCCCTTCGCCCAGCCCGGCACGCAGGCCGATGATGCAGAAAGCGTTTCGTTTTCCGGGAATGGGTCCGATCAGGGGTGCTCCATCGATCGTATAGGTGATGGGACCGTTTACGACGGTGTGAATGCCGACTTCCATCAGCGCCGGCATGCGGGCGAAGGCCCCTTCCAGCACATCCGTCACCCGATCCAGATCGTCGGGGCATAATGCATTGACGAATTTTGGATCAATCCCGTCCATGCCCCAGGTCTTGCAACCCTGTTCATAGAAACCGACCAGCAATCCATTCTTTTCCTGTCTGCAATAATAGTCGCTGATGGGGCATCTCAGCAGGGGCATGCGATGGCCCGCATCCCGGATGGCCGGGATCTCCTCGGTCAGGAAGTACTGATGCTCCATGGAGGCGACCGGATGATGCACCCCCATCATTGCACCAACTTCATTCACACGATACCCGCAGGCATTGACGACGATGTCACAATCAATATCCCCATGCTCGGTTTGAACGGTCCACGTGTCGTCGCTGTGTTGGATCAACCCTATGACCGGTGTATTGCGATAGACCTCGGCGCCTGCCTTTCTTGCGCGCCGCGCCAATGCCTGACAAAGCTGCGCGGGGTCTATGTCGCCGTCCAGCGGGTCCCACAGCCCGCCGATCAGGTTATCGGTGGAAATCAAGGGGTGGCGGCGCGCGCACTCTTCGGCATCAATCACTTCGAAATGTACGTCCATGCCGCGCGCCATCGACGCGAAGTGGCGGTAACCTTGCATCTGCGCTTTGGTATTGGCCAGACGGATGCCGCCATCGCCATGATGATAATTGATCGGGTAGTCGGGATCTTCGGCCAGCTCTTTGTACAACCGGATCGAGTGAGACTTCAGCCCGACCATCGTCTGGTTCATTCCGAAATTGGTCACCTGAGCCGCTGAATGCCATGTCGTGCCGGATGTCAGCTCATTCCGTTCGACCAGAACCACGTCCGTCCAGCCCTCTTGCGTCAGGTGGTACAACGTCGAACACCCGGCAATTCCGCCACCAATCACAACGACTTTGGTCCGAGATTTCATCACGCGCGCTCCCTACTGCGTTACTTATTCTTGGGAAAAAAGCCTGCACCACAGCAACGGCGCATTCTCCGGTTTTGGAAAATCGAAACTGGGGTTTTGGAATTCGAAATGCGCCATTCTGCTAATTTAGAACCGCACCTACTTTCCTCAGGTGCGCGGATAACACCAGTGTATGCCACCTGCTGATACTGCCCGAGAAGGAAGCCGTAGGAGCGGTCCAATACTGGTCCTGCCGACAATACAACATTCGATCGAGAGTTGCAGTTCCGGTGTAGAACGCCAAGGCCATTGAGGCGAAGAATGGGCAGGCATGTAAAAAAACCTCTCAAACCTCTGCTCTGGCAGGTGTTGGTCTGATGCAAAAAATGCCGTGATTGCCGGGTTACGGTCCTACACTGTTTAGTGCGATAGGAAGGCGCCCAAATTCCTGCCGCCAACATTCGTATTGCGACCGCGAGCGGTGTCGATACTGTCAACAAAACGAACTCCAGTGTCAGAGGTCATCATGGCAAACACCTTCTTTCAACCGGTTTCTGCGATGGAGCTTGCCCGCTTTGCCGGAGTTCCAACTTTCATGCGTCTCCCAAACCTGACCGCTGACCATGAACGCTATGATGAGGTCGAATTGGCCCTGGTCGGCATTCCCTGGGATGGGGGCACGACCAACCGACCCGGTGCCAGGCATGGGCCGCGTCAATTGCGCGATTACTCGACCATGATCCGGGCCATGAACCCGGTCACAGGCGTCAGCCCCTTCTATCTAGTCAACTGCGCCGATCTGGGGGATGTCGCGCCCAATCCGGTGGATATTGACGACACTTTGCAGCGTGTCACCTCGTTTTTTTCGGAACTTGTCGCACAGGGCATCACTCCGCTCACAGCGGGGGGTGACCACCTGACAACGCTGCCGGTCTTACGTGCGCTCGCATCATCTGGCCCGTTGGGGCTAGTCCAGTTCGACAGCCACACCGATCTGTTCGACAGTTATTTCGGTGGACACAAGTTCACCCACGGCACTCCGTTCCGTCGTGCGATCGAAGAAGGTCTGGTCGATCCAAAGCGTTTCGTGCAGGTCGGCATTCGCGGAACTGCCTACAACACCGACGATATCGAATGGGGTGAGGCACAAGGCGTCCGCATTATCCGTGTCGAAGAGCTGTTCGACCGAGGCATCGACGAGGTCATGACCGAGGTCAGAGAGATTATGGGCACCCAACCCTGCTATTGCACCTACGATATCGACTTTGTCGATCCGACCTACGCGCCGGGCACGGGGACGCCTGAAATTGGCGGTCCCAACAGCTTTCAGGCGCAGCAGGTCATTCGAAAGATGTCAGGATTGAATTTGGTCGGGGCCGATCTTGTCGAGGTGTCGCCACCGTTTGATCCGGAAGGCGGTACAGCATGGCTTGGGATTTCACTGATGTTCGAACTGCTTTGCGTGCTTGCTCAGGCGGTTGACAATCGGCGTGTCACTTAGCGCTGACATTTTCCGCAATCATCGCGATCATCTCGAACATGACCGCTGCAGCTGTCAGTGCCGTGATGTTGTTGGGGCTGTCCTTGGTGGGCATCATGCAGACAACGTCTCCACCAACTATGTTCAGGCCTCGGGCTGCGTGCAGGATGCCTACAGCTTCATCGATATCGAACCCTTTTTCTCCGGGTTCCAGATTTGAAACCGCCGGTGCAACGGTTGGATCCAGGCAATCCAGATCGAATGTGATATAAATCGGGCGGTCACCGAGAACCTCGCGGGTTTGTGCGACCACATCAGCCAAACCGCGTTGGCGAAATTCGCGCATCGTGACAATGTTGTAGCCATAGTCGTAGGACGGCTGCAGCCAATCCAGACTGCGCGGATGTCCCCGCAACCCGATTTGCATGGAACGGGTGGGATCCACCTGTCCCTGATCCGCCAGATATGCGCCCCAGTGCGCAGCGGATTTACGGGCACCTAGGAAATGGTCGACTTTTGTAAAGACATCCGTATGGGCGTCGAGATGAAGAAAGCTGACGGGCTCTCCACCGGCCAATTTGCCGCCGCCCAGCGCCTGAACGATACCGCCGGTGATCGAATGATCGCCTCCGACGGACACGGGCCGCGCGCCGGTCGCATCAATGTCCTTGTAGAAGGCCGTGATGCGCTCGATGCAGTCTTCGTTATCGTTGGCTCTGGGAAATGGAACGTCGCCGACATCGGCAATTCTGGTGTTGTTCCAGGGATCGATCTGGAACAGCGAATGCACCCGGCGCTGGACTGCCGAGACGTGCCGCAAGGCCCGAGGGCCGAGATGCTGATCCCGCTCGGTCGTTCCGTTGCCTGTCGAATGCGGAACTCCGACCAGCGCGATATCCTGCCCTTCTGGCCCCGTGTGCGGGCATCGAAACAACGTCGGCACGCCCCACCAATACAGATTGTCCATCATGGATTGTTCGTATTTGTCAGCCATGCCCTGCCTCCGAAAAGAAAACGCCCCCGGCTGTGCCGAGGGCGTTTGAGCCATCAGATTTTCTCGTCTTCGCGCCGGAAGGCACCTTGCACGATCCGGTCGATGACCATGGCGCAGAACAGGATGGCAAAACCGCCCAGCAGGCCCGGACCCTTGGCTGCGTATTGTAACGCCTCGAGGATCTCCTTGCCGAGTCCGCCGCCACCGATCAGCGAGATGATCACGACCATCGACAGGCACATCAGAATGGTCTGGTTAACCCCGGTCATGATGGATGGCAGAGCCAATGGGATTTCGACATCTTTCAGCAACTGCCATTTCGATGCACCAAAGGCGACGGCCGCCTCCTTGATGCTTTCTGGCACGCCACGCATGCCCAGCGCTGTCAGGCGGATAACCGGCGGCATCCCGAAGATGATCGTCGCCAGAATGCCCGGCGGGTTACCGGTGCCGAAGAAGGCGATGATCGGGATCAGATAGACAAACGCCGGAAGCGTCTGCATCAGGTCCAGCACTGGTTCCGCCGCTCGATAGGCACGTTGAGATTTGCCGAACCATATCCCCAGCGGAATACCGAAAATCACGCACAACAACACCGCCGCACCAACCAGTGCGACCGTTTCCATGGCTACATCCCAATACCCAAGTAGCGCGATGTAGGCCAAGGAAGATGCCGTAAAGATCGCCACACGTGGCCCGGCAGCGCGCCACGCCGTTACGCAGATTACCAGCATGACAACCGGCCACGGAGACCCGATCAACGCAATGGTAAGCGCATCCAGAACCGATCGCACACCGGCTACGATCCCGTCGAATATGTCTCCACCAGCCGCTGCGGCCGCATCAATCTGCGCCTCCATCCAGCTTGCCACAGTCGAGAACAACGTGCCGCTGCCTTCGCCGAGGATGATCTCGGACACTTCCTGTTCAGGAAATGCATCCAGCAGCGGAAGCGAGGCGTTGACGGTAAACTTGTAAACAATCAGCGGCCCGATGGCGGCCACCAGCATGGCACCTAAAACGATGTTCCGCGTGGATCTGCCGCTTTCGGTGCTGTCCGGGTTAATCCGCCATTTCGAATACTGCTTTTCATAGATGCGATCCGCATAAAAACCCTGAACCAGTTTGAACACCAGCAGCATGAGCAAACCGGTGATCAGAATTCCGGCAGCCTCGGATTGCGCGGCTGCGGCCCGTTCAAGACTGGTATCAGCCGCCTTCTGAATATTCTCGGCCAGCTTGGTAAAGCGGTCGATATCGGCCTTTTCCGTAGAGTCTGCAGCGCGCGCCAGCAACTCGGCGGCGCGCTCCTGTTGACGTGCCGCCCTTTCGGCGAAGTCTGCTCCGGGGTTGCCCCAGGCGCCGCGACCGATCTGGACCCATGCGATGATTTCAAGGATCAGGAACGTCCAGAACATTCCCCAGATCGCGCGCGAGGCCGACCAGAATGGCCCCAGAACAGCCGCCCACAGGTTGAATGTGTTTGGGACGGGGCTGGTGGCATCATGTATCTTGTGGAACGCCTTGATATAGTAATCTCCGCTGGGACCTACGAAATCATTAATCGAACGGTCCAGCTCATCACGGTCCACTTCAATGTCAGAGGCGGCGGTGACCTTCAGTTCTGCAGTTGCATCAGTCATTTTTGCCCCCCTGGATACCGCGCAGCAGGCGCGGTTTTGACACTACCCCAACGTCACTGCCTGCGTCCGTGATGACCACCGGAAGGTCCGTATTCACCGCAAGATCAATCAATTGGTCCAGATCCGCGCCTTCATCCGCCCGCAGCGCGCCTTCCAGCGACCCTGAGTAGCTGTTGAGCGGCTCCATAATCGAATGCGCTTTGACAAGTTTGAGCTTGGATATGCCCTGAACGAACTCACGCACATATTCGTCGGCCGGGTTCATGACGATGTCTTCGGGTGTCCCGATCTGCACGATCACACCATCCTTCATGATAGCGATGCGGTGTCCGATGCGGATTGCTTCATCCAGGTCGTGAGTGATGAAGAGAGTGGTCTTCTTCAGCTGTGCAACCAGCGCCTTGAACTGATCCTGCAACTGTAATCGGATCAGCGGGTCCAAGGCAGAGAACGGCTCGTCCATCAACAGGATCTCGGGGTCCGACGCCAAGGCGCGGGCAATCCCCACACGTTGCTGCATGCCGCCAGACAATTCCTTGGGCAGGCGGTCTTCATAGCCTGTCAGGTTAACCAGACTCAGCGCATGGTCCGACACTGCCCAGCGTTTGGATTTTGAAACCTTTCTGATTTCCAGCGGGTACGCCACATTGTCCCGAACAGACCGGTGCGGCATCAACGCCATATGCTGGAACACCATCCCGATCTGCTGCGCGCGAATGCGGCGCAGTTCAGCTTCGGAAATCTTGGAGACATCTCGGCCCAATATCTCGATCTTGCCGGCGGTTGGCTCAATCAGGCGATTGACGTGGCGCACCAGCGTCGACTTGCCCGAACCCGACAGGCCCATGATACAGAAAATCTCGCCGCGCGGCACTTCGAAGGTCGCACCCTGAACCCCGACTACACAGTTGAATCTTTCAAGAACTTCCGGCTTTCCTATGCCTTCGGCCCGGACTGCGGCCATGGCCTCTTCAGCCCGCGCGCCAAAGATTTTCCAGACATTTTCCAGTTTTACGACAGGTTCGTCCATTTGTCCCCCATGAGGCTGAGCGCCGCCCGACATACAAGAAAAGGGCCGCCGCGAACTGTCGCGACGGCCCTTTGGATTTTTGTTTTAGTTGGTTAACCAGCCGATGACGGTATCTTCGTTTGCATCCACCCACTGCCGGGCAAAATCAGCCGCTTCCATATTGTCGACGGCAAGCGCCTTGCCCATCGCACTCAGATCATCGCCGTTCATCTGGTAATTGCGGAACAGGGCGGCCACCTCGGGGTAGTTTTCTTCCAGTTCCTTTGCGTAGTGCAAATGAAGGGTTGCACCATTCCAGGCCGACGAGGCTTCGGATTTGGACAGCCAATCCGGGTCGTCAGTGGGCTGCACAATGGTCCATGTTGCCGGGTCATGAGCGGGCTCTTCCAGCACGGTCAGGTCTTGAGTGACAAAGATATAGTGCGGGCTGTAGCAGAAGCCGATCCATGGTTCGCCTGCCTTGGTGGCATTTGCCAGATTGGCGTAAGCGATGGTTTCCTCGTACTCCGTCAGATCGAAGATTTGGTCGTAGCCATATGATTTAGCGCGAATCTTTTCGACCACTGTAGAGGCCCAACCAGGCGCGCCAATCCAGACTTCCGGCGTGCCATTGCCGTCAGTGTCAAAGATCGCCATCTTGTCGGGATCGCTCAGATCGTCGATGGACTTGATGTCGTACTCTTCCGCAATGGCGGTGGGTACACACATGCCCTGTTCTGCCTGAACCGGGTTTTCGTTCATGACGACGGTGCCGTTGTCCTTGACGTAGGTGTCATGCAGGTTCTGCTGGTTCGGCATCCAGACTTCCGGGTGGACATGCATCGAGCCACTGTCCATAGCCTCGAATACGATAGGGTTCGTACCATTCTGCAGTTCGACATCAAGTCCGAGGTTTTCTTCGATAACAACTTCCAGGATGTGAGCCGTGGCGTTTACTGAAGCCCAGTTCGGCACACCGATAACAATGTCAGCAGCCATCACCGGCATGGCAAACGCAACCGAAGCGCCACCCAATAGCATCGAAATTTTGTTCATCCGATTTCTCCATGTTGGACGTACCTGGCGCAGTTTTTCGATTGGTGCTCAGTCACTGCGCATATTATTTTGACAACCCTAGAGTTCTCAAATATTTGGCTTGCGCAATTCTTCCCCGCGCAAGCATCAAAACTGAAGCATGTGTTTGCCCGGCGCATCAAGCGTGACATGTTTGAATTTTGTGGAATGCGAAATTCTCAGAACTTTCCTTCGACTTTCTCCAAACTTGTGAACCTCACGACGCTTTCCTTTCAACGCTCGACTTTCTGCCCGGCTGCTGCGCGGAAGATTCGAACAAAATTCGCTCGGTAAATGGGGGCTTTGTTTATTGGCAAAAACCGCGCCAATCGCCGGGATTATTGGGTCGCGTCAACCCGAAATTCTCTCATCCGCAGAGTGACAATCATTGATTGAAGTGTTTGGGGCCAAAAATGAGCGTTGGCGATTTGTTGCATGCCTTCGCATAACTCGCTTGTTGCAGGTCCAAAAAGAAGGAGCTTTCAAAGCGGATGCCGAAACGTGGAATGCCGCATTGACGTATCTGCGGGTCCGCTGAGTATTCCATAGCCAATCCCGCTGTGTTTGTCCGCGACGGCTGTCCGGGAACCGGCCAATCATTCATAGGGGGTGTGTTGGGGCAATCGCAGCAATGCGCTTTTTCACAATGGGGTTCGGGTGGTCATATGTACCAGAGAAACTGTGGCGGGGAGACAGGGATTCGAACCCTGGGAACGCTCTCACGTTCAACGGTTTTCAAGACCGCCGCATTCGACCACTCTGCCACCTCCCCGCTTGACGGCAGGGTCTAAGCGCAGTTGCAGTCAGAGGCAAGCCATAAAGCGGGGAAATATTGCCGAAGCTTTATCGCTGGTCTTCCCATGACATGTTGGTCGCGTTATGATCCCTTCAAAGACCGCAGGAGACCGGGCAAAAGATCCGGCTGACAAGCGGTGGGGCTCGGCCAAAAGGCCCTTTCAGGCAAGGGATATCGAAATGAATCGAGCGACTGGCAAATGCTCTGTGCCGTATCGGCTTATTGCTTTGACCGCCATGATTGCTGCTCTGGCAGGGTGCGAAGAGGGTTTGAACCCGTCCGCCAGTGCAGACAAGGACAAACCTTCTGACACAGCGGACGCCGGAGAAACGATCGAGTTGTTTCCGCAACCTGCGTCTGGCACAACCAGAGATGTCGAAGCGCCCGAGGTCTTTCAGGTGACTGAAGCCGGGTTATGGGACGGTCGGCCGTCACTGGGGGGGATTTGGGTGGCCCACCCGAATGTCTCTCAACCTGAACGGGTTCTGATCAAGAATACGGCCAACAACAAAACCGTCACCGGGGCTCTGTTCCGCCGTGAAAGGAACCTGCCGGGTCCCGAACTGCAGGTCTCATCTGCCGCCGCTGAGCAATTGGGGATGCTTGCCGGTGCTCCGACGAGTATTCAGGTGGTAGCCCTGCGCCGCGAAACCATTGCACCTCCACCTGTCGAAGAAACACCTGCAGAAGAAGGTGAGGTCGCCGAAGGCGAGACCGACGCGGATGTCGCGGCAACTGCCGAAACAGAAGCGGAAGAAATACCCGCCAAGCGCAAATGGTGGCAGAAAAAACCGGCTGAGGAAGCCGGAACCGCCGCCGTTGCCGGTGCAGCGGCCGGAGCCGCCGTAGCGGCGTCAGCATCAGACGACACCGAAACCGACGCTGCAGAAGTCACTGACGCGACCAATGCCGAAGAAAAGCCCGCCAAGCGTAAATGGTGGCAAAAGAAAACCGACACAGATGCCAGCGCAGCGGCAGCAGGTGCTGCCGCTGGTGCGACAACAAGCGTTGCCACAGATGACGACGCGGAGCCAACAGCGACACTGGCCGACCCCGAGGTCACCCCACCTGCCGAGAAACCCGCAAAGCGGAAGTGGTGGCAAAAGAAAGACCCGAACGAAATCACGGAAACTCCGCTGGATCCAATTGCCGGAGCAGCCGCAGCCATAGAAGCAGCCGAACCGACACCAGTTGCCACACCGGCGGCGGCAAGCGCTGCGACGGCATCGTCGCTCAGCAAACCATATGTTCAGGTCGGCACTTTCAGCGTCGAAGCCAATGCAAACAGCGCGGCGCAGAAGATACGCAGAAACGGCATGACCCCCGATGTTCGTGAACTGCAATCCGAAGGGAAAACGATCTGGCGCGTATTGGTTGGCCCCGCCAACACCCGGGCCGAGCGCAAGGCAATTCTGTCGGATGTGAAGGACCTCGGGTTTACTGACGCGTTCACCGCCAAAAACTGAATTACAGGAGGCAAATCATGCTGTCCGCGTTGCGATCAACTACCTTGACCCTGGCCCTGACGCTTTTGACACTGCCCGCCCATGCCTTCGATACCACGGCGCGGGCGGCTTACGTTATGGACCAGAAAACCGGCACCGTTTTGTTGTCGAAAGAGGCGGATCAACCCCTGCCTCCGGCCTCGATGTCCAAGCTCATGACGCTTTATGTCGCGTTCGAAGCCTTGCGTGACGGGCGATTGACGCTGAATGAGACTCTGCCGGTTTCGGAACACGCCATGAGCTATGGCGGCTCAACCATGTTCCTCAACACCCAGGACCGCCCCACTGTCGAAGACCTGTTGCGCGGTGTTATCGTTCTTTCTGGCAACGACGCATGCGTCGTGATCGCCGAAGCGCTCAGCCCCGATGGAACAGAGGCGGGTTTCGCCCGCTACATGACCCAGCGCGCAAAACAGATGGGGATGAACCACTCGAACTTCGCCAATTCCAACGGTTGGCCCGCTGCCGGTCACATGATGTCGGTGCATGATCTGGCCGTTCTGGCAGACCGGTTGATCGCGGACTTTCCCGAGTATTATCCTCTGTTCGCCGAGGAAGAGTTTGAATTCGACGGCCGCGCGCCCTCGAACAAACGCAACCGCAACCCGCTGTTGAAACTCGGTATAGGGGCCGATGGCCTGAAAACCGGCCATACGCAAGAGGCAGGCTATGGCCTCGTCGGATCCGCCAAGCAGGGTGATCGCCGGGTGATCTTTGTTCTTACCGGCCTCGACAGCACCGGAGTTCGGGCAGAGGAGGCTGAGGCCGTGGTTAACTGGTCGTTTCGAAATTTTGTCGAGAGGACAGTTGCCGAAGCAGAGGAACCGATAGCCGAAGCCAAGATCTGGATGGGCGCGAAAAAGACAGTCGGTCTGGTGCCGCAGGAGGATCTGACCCTGTTGTTTCCGGTTCTGGGTGACAAGGACATTCAGGCCGAAGTTGTCTATGACGGGCCGATTAACGCTCCGGTCCAAAAGGGCCAACAACTGGCCGAGTTGGTCATTAAACCGGAAGGCCTGCCAGAGATCCGTCGTCCGCTTGTGGCCTCTGAAAGCGTCGCATCCGGGGGCTTCGTGGTGCGAATGATGACCGTGGGCGGTATCGTGTTCACCGACGTGATCGGCAACCCAATGGACTTATTGTGACGAGACCCGGTTTGTTTCTGTCATTCGAAGGCATCGACGGTTCCGGCAAGTCCACTCAGGCCCGCATTTTGGCCGAGCATTTGCGCGACGCGGGCCATCAGGTTGTTCTGACGCGCGAACCGGGCGGCTCTCCCGGTGCTGAGGAAATTCGCAGCCTTGTTTTGCAGGGAGATCCGGATCGCTGGTCCGCCGAAACGGAGATTCTGCTGTTCACCGCCGCGCGACGTGATCATCTGGAACGGACCATCGAGCCGGCGTTGGCCGAGGGTAAGGTCGTGATTTGCGACCGCTTCGCAGACAGCACCAGGATGTATCAGGGCTTGTCACGCGGCGATCTGCGGGGCTTGGTCGACCAGTTGCACGAACTGATGATCGGGCGTGAACCCGACATGACCCTGTTGATCGACATGGACCCGCGGACCGGTCTGTCCCGCGCCAAGGGGCGTCAGGGCGCCGAGGAGCGGTTCGAGGATTTCGGTCCCGCACTACAGCAGCAGATGCGCGCGGGATTTCTGGCGTTGGCCGAGGAGTATTCCGACCGGTTTCGCGTCGTCGACGGCAATAGGGACATGGACAGCGTCGCGCAGGATGTGACACAAATCGTCACCAAAGCCTTGCGACAGACAGTTCATGAGTGACGAGACCCCCACCCCGGATCAGGCCCCCGGCGCACCGCACCCCCGCGAAACCCAGCAGTTGATTGGGCAGAGCGCGGCCGAGCAGGCCTTTCTGACGGCCTACAACTCGGAACGGTTGCACCATGGCTGGCTGCTGACCGGCCCGCGTGGTGTGGGCAAGGCGACGCTGGCATGGCGCATTGCCCGATTTCTGCTGGCCACGCCGCCATCCGATGATGGTGGGCTGTTTGGGGCGCCTCCTCAGCCCCGGACGCTGGACATTGAACCGGATCACCCGGTTTCGCACCGCGTTCAGGCCGGGGCGGAACCCGGGCTGGCGGCGATCACGCGGTCTATCAACGATCAGGGGCGCCTCAGAGGCGAGATCGTCGTGGACGACATCCGCAAACTGGGCAAGTTCTTCGGGCTGTCCTCGGCAGACGGTGGACGCCGTGTCGTGATTGTTGACTCTGCCGATGAGATGAATGTCAGCGCCGCAAACGCCCTTCTGAAAATGCTCGAGGAACCGCCCGCACGAACGACTTTATTGCTGGTGTCGCATCAACCCTCGCGGCTTTTGCCAACGATCCGGTCGCGCTGTCGGACTTTGCGGCTGTCGCCGCTCGATGCGCAGGACATGCAGGCAGCCCTGTCTCAGACCGGGGCCGACCTGCCGGAGCGAACCGATCATCTGGCGGCACTGGCCTCTGGATCCGTGGGCGATGCAGTGCGGTTGATCAATCTTGGTGGTCTTGAGATATACGCCGAATTGATTGCCATACTGGGGACGCTGCCGCGTCTGGATCGACCCCGCGCATTGGCCTTGGCAGAGGCCGCCGCCCAACGCGGTGCCGCTGAAAGATTCGAGTTGCTGCTAACCCTGATTGACGTTGCGTTGTCGCGGTTGGCGCTGACCGGAGCGACCGGTGCATCCCCCGTCCCCGAGGCCGCCCCTAACGAGGCCGAGACGCTCGCCCGCCTCTCCTCCAACCCACAGCAAGCACGACAGTGGGCCGAGGTCGCCGCCACGATCACGTCCCGCGCGCGCCATGGTCAGGCAGTGAACCTTGACCCTGCCGCTCTGGTCCTAGATACGGTGTTCAAGATACAGGAAACCGCCGGTCAGAGCAGATGAACACCACCCCCGAAATCACTGACAGCCATTGCCATCTGGACTTCCCGGATTTCGAAGGCCAGCTGGATCAGATCGTTACCCGCGCGGCCGAGGCCGGGGTAACCCGCATGGTGACCATCTGCACGCGCCTGCGCAACGAAACCACTGTCCGCGCCATTGCCGAGGCACATGCCCCCGTCTTCTACGCTGCCGGTACCCACCCGATGAGCGCAGCGGACGAGCCCATGGCCACGGTAGACGAGTTGGTCGCCCTGTCACGGCACCCGAAATTTGTCGGTATCGGTGAGTCCGGATTGGATTATCACTACACCGCCGAGTCTGCCGGGGCCCAGAAGCAATCTCTGCGCGTCCATATCGAGGCCGCCCAGCGCACCGGCCTGCCACTGATCATCCACGCCCGGGCGGCCGACGATGACATGGCCCGCATCCTGACCGAGGAGTTCAACAACGCACCCTATAGCTGTGTGATGCATTGCTTTTCTTCTTCTGCCGAGCTGGCTCGTGCGGCACTGGATCTGGGGTTTTACCTCTCTATGTCCGGTATCGCGGCCTTTCCCAAGAGCCAGGAGTTGCGCGACATCTTCGCCGCCGCCCCGATCGATCGCATTCTGGTGGAAACCGACGCGCCGTATTTGGCTCCGCCGCCACATCGCGGCAAACGGAACGAGCCCGCTTTTACCGCCCACACCGCCCGCAAAGGCGCTGAAGTGTTCGGCGTGGATTTTCCCGAGTTTGCTGCGCAGACGCAGGCGAATTTCGACCGTCTGTTCACCAAAGTCGCATCATTCAAGGCCGCTGCATGAACGAGTTGAGGTGCACTATTCTGGGCTGCGGGTCATCCGGCGGTGTGCCCCGGCTGGGTGGGCATTGGGGGGCCTGCGATCCCGAAAATCCAAGAAATATCCGCCGCCGCTGTTCGTTGCTGGTAGAGCGAGACGGACCCGACGGCACGACAACGGTTTTGATCGACACTTCGCCGGACATGCGCAGTCAGTTGCTGGACACGGGCACCGGGCGTCTGGATGGTGTCGTCTACACGCACGCCCACGCCGATCATACCAATGGTATCGACGATCTGCGTATGATTGTGTTCAACATGAAAACGCGTGTGCCCGTCTGGGCCGATGGCGACACCCAGAACCAGTTGCTGGGTCGGTTCGGCTATGCCTTTGTGCAACCCGAGGGTTCGCCTTACCCACCGATTCTGGATCTGAAATCACTGGATGGCCCGTTTGAAATAGACGGCCCCGGCGGGTCGATCCCGTTTCACCCGATCAAGGTGCAACACGGTTCAATCGATGCGCTGGGTTTCAAGATGGGAAATCTGGTCTATCTACCCGATGTGTCCGATATCTATGACGACGCATGGGAACACCTCATCGGGCTGGATACTTTGGTCATCGACGCGCTGCGCCGCTCTCCTCATCCCACCCACGCACATTTGGAGAAGACACTGGAGTGGATCGAACGTCTGCACCCAAAACAGGCCGTTCTGACCAATATGCATATCGATCTGGACTATGCCACGGTGGCCGCTGAAACCCCTGATCACGTCACACCGGCCCATGATGGCCTCGTGATCCGGCAAGCGCTGTAAGACACTGCGAGGTCGGGCCGAAATAACCCCGATACTGCCCGCAGGGGCGAGGCGATGACATGTTTCAAAACCTGATTGATGTCATTCTGCCAGTCTTCCTCGTGATTGGCGCGGGGTATGCCTCGACCCGGGCGGGATATTTCAAGGAAACCCATATCGACGGGTTGATGAAGTTCACCCAGGGGTTTGCAATCCCTTGCCTGCTGTTCCTCGCCATCTCTCATCTTGATCTGAGCGCCAGTTTCGACCCCGGTCTGCTGTTCAGCTTCTACTCGGCCGCTGGCCTGTGCTTTGTCGCCGGAATACTCGGCGCACGCCTGATCTTTCGCCGCGATTGGGAAGATTGCGTTGCGATTGGGTTTTGCTGTTTGTTTTCGAACTCCGTCTTGCTGGGCCTGCCCATCACGGAACGCGCCTATGGGCCCGCAAACCTGACCGGCAACTATGCGATCGTCGCCATCCATTCCCCGTTTTGCTACGGCCTAGGGATCACCGTGATGGAGGTCATCCGCAACAGAGGACACAGTGGCGCGCGCATGGCGCGTTCGGTCCTGACGGCAATGTTCAAGAACGCGCTGATATTGGGAATTGCGCTTGGGTTTGTGGTCAATCTGTCCGGAGTTGCTATCCCCCAGGTCGTAGACGAAGCCTTGGGGCTGGTAACCCGCGCCGCCCTGCCCGGTGCATTGTTCGCGCTTGGGGGCGTGCTGGTCATGTACCGACCCGAAGGGGATTTGCGGGCGATAATGTTTGTTTGCTGTGTCGCCTTGATCCTTCACCCAAGCCTCGTCTGGCTGTTGGGCTCTGCCTTCTCTCTGCCGCAAGATTTGTTCCGGTCCGGGGTTTTGACAGCAGCGATGGCTCCGGGGTTCAACGCCTATATCTTCGCCAACATATATGGCCGGGCAAAGCGCGTTGCCGCGTCGTCCGTTCTGATCGGCACAGCGGTTTCGACCATGACGGTCTGGATGTGGCTGACCCTGCTTGGTTAGAACTCAGCAGTTTTGCGCATTGACTCTTTCCATCAAGGCTACATCTATCGCAGGACAAACCGCCGGAGCCCCAATATGCCGCACGCCGTTATCGTCGCCCATGGACAACCCTCGGACCCTGTTCCGGCCGAGGCCAGTCTGGCGGCGTTTGCCGAAAAGGTGGATTCCTTGACGGCGCAAGTTTCGGTCCACTCCGCGACTTTGGCGGCGCCCCGAGCACTTGAGAACTGCCTGGATAACCTGCCTGAAGATACAGCGATTTACCCACTGTTCATGGCACGCGGCTGGTTCGTCACGAAGGCCCTGCCAAAACGGCTTGGGTCAAGACCGATCCGGATACTGGACCCGCTGGGAATTGATCCGGACCTGCCGGTCCTTGTTGCTGGCGCATTGAGCGAAACCATGGTGGATCAAAACTGGCTGCCCGAGGAAACTGATCTTGTGCTCGCCGCGCATGGTTCGGGGCGCAGCCAAAACCCCGCCGCTGTTGCTTTAGATTTCGCTGAAAAACTAAAGCACCTGGTCGCGTTTCAAAGCATTCGCGTGGGATTTGTCGAACAGCCGCCTTCAATCTCCGAAGCCGCCACTGGTGTAAGTTCGAAATCAATCTGTCTGCCATTTTTTGCATGCACCGGTGGTCATGTTCTCGAGGATGTCCCCTCGGAACTGGCGCGCGCAGATTTTCAGGGTGTGGTGATGCCTGTAGTTGGCGAACTGCCCACAATCCAAAGGCAAATTGCGGCCACGCTGACGGATTGCCTGAACAGCTAAGGCAACAGACCATTTTCAGAGGCTATTGCCGCGCCTCAGACAATTCGGAAAAAAGGCAGTGGCACGAGCGCCCGTTCCTCTTGGCGGAATAAAGCGCAAGGTCGGCTGCATGAAGAATTTCCGCGGCCTTTGGGTTTTCGAACTGCGTTGACAACGCAGTGCCAATGCTGGCCGAAACAGAGCAAATCGTGCCTTCAAACGACATGGGCGCACGCAATTTATCGATCAATCGCCCGGCAATTCCGCGTAGCTTCTCACGATCCAGCAGTCCTTTGAATATAAGCACGAACTCATCCCCGCCAATACGGGCCACCGTATCGTCGCTGCGGGTTTCCTCCAGCATGATACGAGAAGCTTCCTGCAAAACGAAGTCACCCGCCGCGTGGCCCAGCTTGTCATTGACCGACTTGAAGAAATCCAAATCCAGGTGCATCAGCGCAAAATCGGTTTTTGTCGAGATCAAGTGCGCCAGAATGTGATCCATGGCCCGGCGGTTCTTGAGCCCGGTCAACGTGTCCGTATAGGCCTGTTCTTCGGCGGCCAGCATAGCCCCCTGAAGACGAAGATTCAGCGAACGCGAAGCCTCCATCGCGGCGGATTTGGCTTCGACCAGATAGAGCAGCTCGATTGCAAGATCTGTGCCGGAAAAATCTGCACTGGTCAGCGCATAGTCGCGCACCGCGTCGAGGATCGAGATACCGAACGACAGGTTTATGACCGCCCCCCCGTCATTCGGCAACGGGGCGATTAGCCCTTTCAAAGCGGTGCGCGGTTCATCGCGGAGTTTGAGGTGCAGCCTTCCACCTGCTGTGGCCATCAGAGCCGGTAGGGTTGTTACCGTTCTTGGCCGAACCAGTTCGAAGATATCCAGAATTCCCTTGCCCGCCATCGGCTGATCGGGCCGCAGTTTCTGCAACGTAGGCCCGGCTTGTTCGATTCTGCCGGTTTCATCGACCAGAAGGAACATCGGGCATAGAGTTTCCAGCAACGTGGCCAGCTCGGCAGTTTTCATCATGAGTTTCGCGCCCCCAGATCGAAACTTCGACCTTTGGCAAAAGCGCTTTCCACCAATGTTATCGAGATCGCCTCTTCATCACCGTGACATCCATCATGTGTCAGCATGACCAGTGCACCATAGTCGTCCGCCATCGCCCGCAGCACTCCCGTCATGACGCTGCCATAGCCCGGAAGGCCGGAAAAGCAATGCAACATGTATTCAGCAGGCGATTTCTCTGTCAGTTCCAGCGGCGGCAATTCAAGATCGGAAACCGCTAGCCTGACACGATCCGACAAGTCATCCAGAGAGTGCAAGAATTCAACGTAAGTGACACCACCAAATCGCAGAAGACGGCGCAGATCCTCCATATTCGGATGCGAAACCAGATAGGTCCCCAAGTCCTCAAGAAAATCGGCCCGTGGACGGTTCAGATCAGCACATAATGCATCAAGCACGCGGATCGACATGTCATCATCGTAGACCAGCATCGCCTCAAACTCGGAAAACCCGAGGCCGGCCGTTTCGGTTGCACGCACCCAACACGAGCGCCCGTACGTAGCGCAGACGAAAGACTGAATCGCCCTGTTGATCAAACCGTGCATGGATCGCCCCTAATTGGCTTACACCACGATCTGATCCCAGAAAGCTTAACAAACACCCAATTTTCGTCGTCGGATGCCGCAAATGCTATCTAGTCTCACCTTGAAGCCTAAACCATCGATCAGAAATCGGTGGGGGCTCCTCCCTCGGCTTTGCGGCGGGCGACAAAATCGGCAAGCTCGTCTCGGATGCCATCGTCCATAGGCGGCGCTTCAAAACTTCCGACGATTTCCTTGAACATGTGATGCGCGCGCTCAGCGGTCCAGACACCGCCGGCAGCTTCCCATCCTTCATAGTTCTTCCAGTCGCTCAGGAACGGCTGGTAGAACGCGGTGGAGTAACGATCCTGCGTATGTTGGATACCAAAGAAATGACCGTCATTGCCGACCGAGCGGATGGCATCCAAGGCGATTTCATCCGGGCCCGTCGCGATCAGCTCAGGGTTCATATAGCGTTGAATTTGCTGAAGGATTTCGCAGTCCATGATGAACTTTTCAGGGCTGGCGATCAGCCCGCCTTCCAGCCATCCTGCGGCGTGGTAAACCATGTTGGTCCCAGACTGAACCGCTGCCCAGAGGGAGTTCGATGTCTCCCAGATCGACTGTCCATCGGGCACGTTCGCCGCGCACACACCAGACGAGCGCATGGGCAATCCATAAAACCGCGCCATCTGACCGGTCATCTGGGTCGAGCGCATGTATTCCGGTGTTCCGAAAGCCGGCGCTCCTGACTTCATGTCGACATTGGATGTGAACGTACCGATGACACAAGGTATGCCGGGGCGGACATATTGGAACAGCGCAATCGCACACAGGGCCTCGGCCAGGGATTGCGCAACGGCACCCGCCATCGTTACCGGAGCCATGGCACCAGCCAGGGTAAAGGGTGTCACCACGATCGCCTGCCCCCGCCGCGCAAGCCGAAGACAGCCGTCAATCATCGGATGGTCATGTTTCAGCGGTGAGGTCGAGTTGATATTGGTATACATACGCGGGCTCGCCTCAAACTCTTCGTGGCTGAGACCTCCTGCGATGCGCACCATCTCCATCACATCTTCGACCCGCTCTTTACCAAGCGAATAGGCGTGCATGGCCTTGTCGGTCAACGTCAGCTTGTCGTAGAGCACGTCCAGATGACGGATGCTGGCGTGGATATCCACGGGCTCGACCGGATAGCCGCCCGCAAAGTGGATACAGTTGAAATACTGCGTCAGCTTCAGAAGGTCCTGACACATCCGGCGATTGCCCGGCACCTTCTTACCTATCTCCATATCCCAGTAGTTCGGCGGGGAGGAAACGTTACCAAACAACAGGTTGCGACCACCAATCGTGATCTGACGGTCCGTGTTTCGCGGTGTGATCGTGAAGCTGGACGGCGCCTTGCCTACCATCTCCATCACAAAATCCCGGCCCATGCGAACGTTGTCGCCGTCGATCGTACATCCGGCTTCGCGCAGGATGCCGATAGCTTCTTCGTTATAAAACTCGACACCGATCTCTTCGAGTATCCGCATCGCGCCTTCGTGAATGGCCTCGATCCCTTCGGGGCCCAATGGTTCAGTCGGGCGATCTGTATTGACCGGAGGATTCCACGGCATCTGATCAATCACGGTACTGCCACGTCTGGCGGCTGCTCCTGCGCGACCGCCGCCGCGGCGCCGAGTGGTCTTGGTGTCGGCCATTGTGTCCTCCGGGTCCTGCTTTTGTATCAGCAAGCCCCGAACAACAGCCGCTGGCCGCTCTGTATGCGACAGGCTTTGTCGTTTTTTTGGCGCAAAACGACGATATTCATTATTGGTATGTCAGTGGGTAGACAGCCAACCCGGAATATGACCGATATCCGGCAGCACAACATCAGCCAGTGGTTCCAGCGCTTCCGCTGGCGCGAGGCCGGTCAGAACGCCGATCGTGACCATTCCTGCCGCGCGCCCGGCCTCCAGGTCGTGACGGCTGTCACCCACCATGGCGATACGCGAGGGGTCAATATCTACATGTTTGGCAAAGGCCAGAAGCTGACCGGGACCGGGTTTGAAACCGTGTCCGCTGTCGTAGCCGGCGATAAAATCAAACTGATCCTTGATGCCCACCGACGCCAGATGTTGTAGCGCCGGCATTTCCGCATCATTGGTTGCAACGCCAAGCTTTAGGCCGGCCTCACGTAACCCCTCAAGAAACGGCGCAAGCGGAACGGCCGGAACCTGTTTTGATCCGGCGGACGCGTCGTTGAGGATATCTACGATTTCGGGATGAGAATAAACTGCCAGGTGCGGCAGCAAGGCTTGCGCAACCTCGTCCACCGTGCCGGCAATGACGACACTGTCATGCTCATAGCAGTCTTCGGCAAAGTTGAAGCCGATGACCCGGCCAAGCTCTGTCGCGCGGTTTTCATCCCCGTCCGCCATTTCCAGTACGGCGGTCCGCCCGAACGCGCCCCACGTCGCCGCAAAATCAAATAGCGTTCCGTCTTTGTCGAACAGGAGTGCGTCTATAGGCATGCCCGAAAGCTCCGATTTGTCAGGTCCAATGCATATCCGCTTCTCCTGACAGCACGGCACGGGCCTGTCCCGGCAGATCGTAGGGAACGGAATTGGCGTCACAAAAGGCGATCACCCACGAATCGTCAAGCACCAGAAAATCAAGTACCGAACTCAGAAACTCTGCCTCACCGGCCCGGTCCCGCAGATCCTGAGCCGAGGCCCCTGTTGCGCCCAGAAAAACTGGCAGCAATTCGTCATTTCCCACAAGCCAGCTCAGGACATTGAGAGCCAGTGTTTCGGCAGAATTGGCAGAGATCGGCATAAACTGGTCTCGGATTGGGACATGGAAAGGGTTTGTTAACCAGAGTCATAAACACTTTGGCAACGCGTGCAATCTAACGGTGAATGGCTATGTCCGTGCAAGGAACAATACTTGTCCTCGACGGGGTTTCGACCAACCGAATCATGCTCAAGGTCCAGTTGACCGCAGCCTGGTATCAGGTCGTACAGGGCGAGAAAGTGGATGGCCTGGCCAGCCTGTTGCGGCGCACGCGGCCAGATCTTGTGCTGACCGCGCATGGTTTGCCGGATGGAGATGCCGCAGACGTCAAGAAATTGATGATGCTCGAACCGACACTGGCGGATGTTCCCATCGTGGCGATCGTACCGCAAAATGACAAAGCGGCGCGGCTTAAGGCGCTGGCGGATGGAATGGACGATGTCCTGTCACATCCGTTCAAGGACACTCTGCTGCTGGCGCGTGTGCGTAGCCTGCTGCGTGCCCGCGCCGATCGTCAGGACATGCACGTCAAAACTGACCCCCAGTCGGTCGGCTTTGCCGAACCTGCGACGTCTTTTGTCGTACCGCCAAAAACTGCTCGAGTTGCAATATTGGCTCAATCCACTCAGGTTGCAGGCAAGTGGCGCAATGAATTGATCGAGGAATCACAACACGAAATTGCCTGCCATACCCAGAGCAACCTGCACGCCGTTCTGTCGGGGCCCACTCCGGACGCGATCCTGATCGAAATGGGGGTCGGTACAGCCGGGTTGAACATTCTTGCTGATCTTCGGTCGCGCGGCGCGACGCGTCACACTGTTCTGATCGGTGTTCTGCCAGATGACGACGCCAACCTCGCGGTCGAGGCCTTGGACCGAGGTGCCGATGCGATTTGCCTTGGCGGTTTCATCACAGATGAAATTTCACTGCGTCTCGATACGCTGATCTCGCGCAAAACCCGGGATGACCGTTTGCGCGCCACCATGCGCAACGGCCTAGCTGACTCGCTGACGGATCCACTCACGGGTTTGCATAACCGGCGCTACGCTTTGCGCGCAATGGATCAGATTTCACGGCAATCCCGTCAATCTGGGCAAAGCTTTGCAGTCATGCTGGCCGATCTGGACCATTTCAAATTGATCAACGACAGATTTGGCCATTCAGGTGGTGATCATGTTCTTTTGGAGGTCGGCAAAAGGCTGCAATCCGCCCTGGCTAATTCGGGTTTCGTGGCACGCATTGGTGGGGAAGAATTTTTGATTGGCCTGCCGGACACTTCTCAAAGACAGGCATTGCAAAGGGCTGACGTGATCCGTAATTGCATCTGCCGTGCACCGTTCCGCATTCCGGATCATCCCGCACTGATACCGGTTACCGTCAGCGTGGGCTTGAAGCTATGTGAACCTCAGGAACTGGACATGCATGACGATGCGGACCCGATTGGTGGCCTGATCCGTTCGGCAGATCGGGCGCTGTATGCGGCGAAACAGGCCGGGCGCAATCAAGTTCGTATTCGAAAAAGCGCGGCATGACACTGTCCTAGCGATCTTTTTTCTTTCGATGTGGTCCCCGGTTGACCACATCCTCCAAGTGATCAGCATAAATCTGGCGATCTTCGTCGCTCATCGCTGTCACACGCGCCAACCACTCTTTATGCAACGCATCCTGCAAGTCAGCCGTCGCCTGTGCTTGTTGCTCCAACAGAATCTCGACTGCGACCGGATCAAAAGGCACGGTTTTCAAAGCGTCACTGAGTTCAGTGAAATCCTGTGCCCGCCGGTGAGAACCCTTGCTGCGCAGCGCTGACAACTGCCCCCGCAGTGCCTTTTGGTCTTCCTTGGGCAATGCGAAATACAGCGCCGGACCGAATCCCGGCGGAATTCTGGCCCGATCACCGCCCTTGAACCGCAAAGCCGTCCCGAGGATAACGCCGACGATCAGCAGATTCACCGCCAGCGAAACAACCAGCAGGATCGGCATCCACCTGCGTTTGGGAGCAGGATTCTCACTCATTCCGTATCCTCCAGATAGTCCACATCCAAATTCAGGTCAGCAACCAGGTAAGTTGTCTCTTGCGACAGCAGGTAACTCGCCGGATCCGGCAAAAAGGCCGGGGCCGAGAACCCGATCCAGACGCCGGCAGCGCTGGCTGCGACAAGCCCGCTCAAGCCGCCCCACCCCCCGATACCGTCAAAAGCCCGGCGCCAGGTTGGTCGACTGGACCGGTTTAAAGTTTCGAGACGCTGCAATCGCACGCCCTCGGCGTCGGTTTCAATCCGCACCGCCAGAGCATCAGGCAGCGCCGGACGCTGCGCGCGTGCGGTAGCAAACAGATGATCCAATTCGTCGTCGTGTTCAGCCATTTTCATACCCCAGCTCATCTCGCCGACCGGCTAGTATTGCTGCCAGAGAGCGTTTTCCCCGTGCCGTCAAGCTTTCGACCGCTTCGACGGAAATTCCCATGATTCCTGCGATATCAGGGTTCGACAACTCCTCGATATGCCGCAGAACCACGGCCTGACGTTGTCGTTCCGGCAATTGGTCCAACGCGTCTTGCAAGGCGTCCTTGCGCGCCGCGTTCTGCATGCGATCGACAACAGATTCCGTATCATCAGCCGGCTCAACCCCTTCTTCCAGCGCGCCCGGCCGTTTCTTGCGCCGCTGGTCCATGCACAGGTTCAAAGTCACCCGATATAGCCAGGTCGAAACCTGCGCCTGGCCCGGCACCCAATCAGGCGCCATCTGCCACAGCCGCATCATCGCCTCTTGCGTGACGTCTTCGGCCTCGGCCCTGTTTCCCAGCATCCGCAACGCGACGGAGTAGCTGCGCGGTCCCAATCGATCCGTCAGCAATCGGGCAGCGGTCGCATCCCCATTGGCAAACTGGCCCAGCAACTCTGCATCGCTGAGTCGGCGCGCGGCGGGAAGGTCACCGCGCGCTTGGGTCGGACAGGAGGTCAGATCCTCCATCCCGCATCAGTTGCTATCGGTGTCCGACTGGCCATGCCGCTTGTGCTTGCGTCCCATTCTGTCCTTTGCATCCGCGTATTCCTGTTCGGAAATCGACCCGTTTCCGTCTGCATCGATCCGCTCGAACATCTTGGACGTCTTGCGCGGCTTGGGCAATTCGTCTTCGCTCAGAAAGCCGTCCTTATTGGCGTCCTGCCGCTCAAACATCTTGGCCACGCGCTCATTCGCCCGAACCTGAGCAGCCGCCTGCATTTCTTCTAGGCTCAGTTGTCCGTCGCCATCCTTGTCGGCCGAGGTGAATTTCGCCTGACTGTGTGCCGTGATCTCGGCTTCGGTCACCTGGCCATCGCCATCGGCATCCAGCTCTTGAAATGTTGCGGGCTGGCGATCTTTTGAGCCTTTTGCCAGAACAGACGTTCCGGTCACAGCGACCGCAGACAGAACAATAGCCGAGATAAAGGTTGCAGTTTTCATTACAAAGTTCCCTTGTTGTCGCGGCCCTGCGCCGCTGCTGATACTCCTTAAAACGGGGGGCCAACGGTATTCCGTCGCCGAATTTCGATTTTTCTTGTGCTACCTTCGAAACGGGCCGGAATCCTGTTAAGGTTCAGCCAAGCCGCCGCAAAGCGACGCACCCCCCTTTTCGAGTAGGTCGGCCAACCGCTATACCAGCCAGACCTGAACGCGCGAGTATCAAAATGACAGATCAGACCATTGACACCACGCTCGAGGATGAGCGCCCGACCAAGCCGGCGCTTATCCGTGGGTTTCGATGCAAGTGCCCAAGTTGCGGCGAAGGCAAGCTGTTGCACAGCTATCTCAAGGTCAATGACGAATGCTCGAACTGCGGGCAGGAGTTATTTCATCACAGGGCCGACGATGGCCCGGCTTATCTGACCATCCTGATCGTTGGTCACCTGTTGGCGCCAGCCCTGCACGTGTCTTATGTGCACTGGCGACCGGATCCGTGGACCATGGCCATTGCGTTTTCCGTCGGGTGTGTGGCGCTGTCATTGTACCTGTTGCCCCGCCTGAAGGGCGTCGTCGTCGCTTATCAATGGGCGCGACGCATGCACGGATTTGGCAAAACCGCATGACAACAGACAAAACCGCGATCCGCAACGCCGCAACTGTGATCGTTCTGCGAGACCGGTTTGACGACCCATCTATCCTGATGGGTCAGCGCGGGGCCGCAGCGGCCTTCATGCCGAACAAGTTTGTTTTTCCCGGCGGTGCGGTCGACGCTGCCGATGCCGAAATTCCGCTGGCGGCCCCTTTGCCGGGTGTCTGCTTTGATCGGTTGTCCGATCAGGCTGATCCCGGGTTGGAGAATGCACTGGCCGTCGCAGCGATCCGCGAGCTTTGGGAAGAAACGGGCCTGATCCTTGGGCAACCGGGGCGTTGGAATAACGCAGTGCCGGCGGATTGGCAGAGTTTTGCCGAAATGGGGTTTGTGCCTGCGGCGAACGCCCTGCAGTTTGTATTCCGCGCCCTCACCCCTCCTGGACGCCCCCGGCGCTTCGATGCCCGGTTCTTTTTGGTGGATGCTGAGGCGGTTAAGGGCGATCTGGATGACTTCACCCACGCGTCGGACGAGTTGTCCCATCTGCAATGGGTGAAGGTCCGTGAGGCGCGCAATTTCGATCTGCCCTTTATCACCGAAGTGGTACTGGCCGAAATCGCCGCTCGTGCAACCGATCCCGAACCACCTCAGAGTGTTCCCTTCTTCCTTAACAACGAAGAAGCCAGCCTGTTCCTGCAGCTCAGGGGATTTCCGATGCCGCAGGAAGGCTAAGCCTTTTAGCGCATCCGGCTGATCACCACGGTGACTTCGGGCTTCTTGCCCAGCTCGATCTTTGCGCTTTGCCGAACGATCCGGCGCAGCGCCTCTTCCAGCTTGTCGTCGTCGCGCAGCGTCTTCGCGTCGGCTCGCATAAGAAACTGGTTCAGATCTTCTTCCAGAATTTCAACCATCGACGCGCTGGACCCTCCCAGTTCCGGCAGGCCGATTGTGTCACACCAGGGTTCACCCAGCGGTTCGTCTTCTTCATCCAGAATGACTGTGATCGTGACATGGCCATTCAGCGCCATGCGTATTCGGTCTCGGACGACGCCATCCAATGCGCCAATCTGGACCGTGCCATCCAAATAAGTCCTGCCCGTCTCGACATAGTCGGCAACTGTTGGCGCACTACCTGTCAGGTCCAGCATGGTGCCATTCACCGCCAGAGCACCGGCACGCCCGCCTGCCTCGGCCAGTTTCGCGTGTTCACGCAGGTGACGGTGTTCACCGTGCATCGGGATAACCATTTGCGGGTCCATCAGCGCATGGACCTTTTCCAGATCCGGTCGGTTCGCGTGCCCCGAGACATGATAGAGGCCCGAACTGTCATCAACGACATCCACACCTTTTTCGCTCAGCTGGTTGATGACGCGGATCACACCGCGTTCATTGCCCGGGATGGTTTTGGAAGAGAACAGAAACAGGTCGCCTTCTTTCGCCTCAAGCCCCCGGTATTTGCCGCGGGCAAGCTGCGCACTAGCGGCTCGGCGCTCTCCCTGACTGCCGGTGACGATCAGCATCAGGTTTTGGCGCGGCAGATCCACAGCCTCTTCGGCGCTGATGACACGCGGGAAATCGGTCAGGATGCCCGTTTCGGTCGCGGCTTCGATCATCCGCCGCATGGCACGGCCCAGCAACACGACGGAACGCCCTGCCCGCTGACCAGCTTCGGCCAGTGTTTTCACCCGCGCCACGTTTGACGCAAATGTGGTCGCAATCACCATACCCTTGGCGTCTTGTACCAGTTTTGTGATTTCAGGCCCGACTTCGGATTCCGATCGTCCAGGATGGGTCGAAAAGACGTTGGTACTGTCGCAGACCAGCGCCTGAACGCCCGGCTTTGCAACCTCGGCCCAAAGATCGGGATCAAACGGTTCACCGACCACCGGGTTGGCGTCCAGCTTGAAGTCCCCGGTATGCACAACCCGACCTGCCGGCGTGTCAATCACAAGCCCGGCGCTTTCCGGAATCGAGTGGGAAACAGGCAGAAAACCAACGGTAAACGGCCCCACCTTGACCTGCTCGGGCCAGGCCGAGACGGTCCGCACCGCTTCGGTCGGATGGCCATGATCCTCCATCTTGCGACGGGCAATGTTGGCCGTGAAAGCGCGGGCATAGATCGGTGCACCCAGTGACTGGTAGCAATGCGCCACCGCTCCGACATGGTCTTCGTGCGCATGGGTGACAAAAACCGCTTCGAGCTGGTCGGCACGTTCCTTCAGCCAAGTAATGTCGGCGAATATCAAGTCCACACCGGGCGAGCTGTCCATATCCGGGAATGCGACCCCGAGATCGACCAGAATCAGCCGTTCCTCACCCGGCTTTCCGTAGCCGTAGACATAGGCATTCATGCCAATTTCGCCTGCACCGCCCAGAGGCAGATAAATCAGTCTTTCGCTGCTCATGTTGAGCCATTTTCCTTGTTATAGCGATGGATCACGGTCAATCCGTGCATCGTCAGATCGTCTTCGAATGCGTCGAACAGGTGCGCGGCTTGCTGAAACAATGGCGCCAGCCCACCGGTTGCAATTACTTTCATGGGCACGGCAGCCTCGCCCTTTATGCGGTCGCAAATCTCGCGCACAAGGCCGACATAGCCCCAGAACACGCCGGATTGCATGCATTCAACAGTATTGGTGCCGATCACCTTCTGCGGCTTCGATATGTCGACATGCGGCAGTGCCGCCGCTGCCAGATGCAGCGCCTCAAGGCTCAGGTTCACTCCGGGCGCGATGACTCCACCCACGTAAGCACCGTCATGAGCGACTACATCGAACGTGGTGGCGGTCCCAAAATCCACCACGATCAGATCGCCGCCATGCCTGTCAAACGCGCCAGCGGTGTTCACCAACCGGTCCGGGCCTACTTGCGTGCCCTCGTCCACGCGTGGTTTGAAGGGCAGCAGCGTTTCGGGTTTGCCTACAACCAAGGGCCTACAACCAAAGAACCGGTCGGCAAAGACACGAAGGTTGAACACCACGCGCGGCACCGTGGACGAGATGATCACGTCCGTTATGTCCGCCTCGATGCCGTAATGTTTCACCAGCGTCGAATACCAGGTGAAATAGGCGTCCGCCGTGCGGGAATGGTGGGTCGAGGTGCGCAGCGTGCACAGGAATTTCTCGCCGTCCCAGATCGAGAAAACGGTGTTGGTATTGCCGCAGTCAATCGCCAGAAGCATCTGCGCCCCCTTTAGAAATACACATCCGCCGCCGGTATGCTGACGCGGCCTTTGGCGGTGTTTAAGACAAGGTTGCCGCCTGCGTCCACCGTTTCGAAGGTGCCAACCGTCTCAGACGCGGCGGCACGGGCGGTGATGACCTCCCCTAACCGGGCCGCGCGGGACAACCAAGCGGTTCGGATCGGCTCGAAGCCATAGGTGATGAATTGCGTTTCGTATCGGGCATAGGCAGCAGCCAATTCGGTCAGAAAGTCTTCGGCCGTCACGTGGGCACCGGTTTCCGACAGCAAAGAGACGGGACGTACCGAGCCGGGTTCGATCGCATCGACACCGGGTGCCTCGGTGAGGTTGACACCAATTCCGATGGCCAGATGCGAGACGCCCCGCCCCTGACCGGTGCTTTCCAGCAATATTCCGGCCAGCTTGCCGCCATTCAGCAACACATCATTCGGCCATTTCAGGGACAAACCCGCTGCCCGACCGGTAACTGCAACACAGGCATCAAACAATGCCAGTGCCGCAACAAAACTGCGAAGCGCCGCCTGCTCCGGATCACCTTCGGGTCGCATCAGCAATGTGGCGGCCAGATTTCCCTTTGGGTTGGCCCACGCCCTGCCCCGCCGCCCGCGCGCCGCGGTTTGATGATGCGCCATGATCCAAACCGGGCCTGTGGCCGTCGGCGCGATCCGCGCGGCTTCGCTCAGAGTGCTATCGACTTCCTGCAATACGTGCAGGCCGTATCCCGATGGCCAGTCACTCATGTCAAAAAGGCCCGGTCGCACGACCGAGCCTCCTTTTTCTGTAATCGTTTCAGGTCAGTTGACAAGCGTCGTCGCCGCAGCCGCAGCCGCGCCTTCGATGCCGAACTGGTAGAACACGCCAATCAGCATCAGCGCCGCCGAACCCATCAATGCCCCCCACAGAACGGGCGAGGAACGGGTTTCGATCGGATCTTCGTTTTCGGCACCGAAATACATGTAGAACACGATCCGCAAGTAATAGAACGCGCCGATGACCGAGGCGATTGCCGATACGATGACCAAACCGATCAGACCTGCATCCACACCGGCCTGCCAGACACCAAACTTGGCAAAGAAACCCAGCATCGGGGGCACGCCTGCAAGGCTGAACATCAGGATCAGAACGGCAAGCGCCTTGCCCGGATCGCGTTTCGAATACTGCCGTAACGCGTCGATATCCGTCACAGGCTTGCCATCTCGCTCCATCATCAGGATGAACGCGAAAGTGCCGATGTTCATGGTCACGTAGATCGCCAGATACATCAGCATCGCCTTGACGCCCATTTCCGTGCCTGCAGCCAAACCAATCAGCGCATAGCCCATATGGGCAATCGACGAAAATGCCATCAGTCGCTTGATGTCGCGTTGACCAATGGCCGCGACAGCGCCCAGCAGCATCGACAGTACCGAAAGCAAGACAATCACCTGCTGCCAATCCTGGATCACACCGCCAAAAGCGTCATGCATCAGGCGCGCGAACAGTGCCATTGCCGCCACCTTGGGCGCGGTGGCAAAGAACGCGGTGATCGGAGTGGGCGAGCCCTCATATACATCCGGCGTCCACATGTGAAACGGCACGGCAGAGACCTTGAACGCCAGCCCCGAGATCAGGAAGACCAGACCGAACAGCAACCCGATCGATATATCGTCGTGATGCACCGTCTGGATAATGCCCGAGAACAGCGTTGTCCCAGTAAAGCCGTAAACCAGCGAAGCGCCGTACAGCAGCAGGCCCGAGCTGAGCGCGCCCAGAACAAAATACTTCAGTCCCGCTTCGGTCGATTTCGCGCTGTCACGCCGCAAGGCGGCCACGACATATAGCGACAGGGATTGCAGCTCCAACCCCATATACAGCGACATCAAATCGCCGGCGCTGACCATCATCATCATGCCGACGGCGGCCAAAGCGACCAGCAGCGGATATTCAAACCGCAGCAGACCACGACGCGCCATGTAATCCTGACTCATCAGCAGAACGGCAGCGGCAGAAAGCAGGATCGCAACCTTGGAGAAACGGGCGAAACCGTCATCCACGAACATGCCGTTGAAGGCGACGTTTGTGCCGTCGCCATTTGTCGCAATCCAGATTGCAAGCAGCGCCATAAGCCCCGCAGTGGCCCAGACCAGAACCGGCGCCAGTCCGTCCTTGGTGGTGTAGACAGCCCCGATCAGCGCCGCCATCGCATAGATTGCCAGAACTATTTCCGGCAGGATTATTGTCAGATCAGCCTGGATCATGTCTCCAAAGCTCCCTTAATGCGAAGCGGCCGTCTGGGTCGCAGCCTCAGCCGCGGCCAGAGCCGTGTCATAGTTCGAAATCAGCGCAGCGGTGGAATTGCCGATCACATCGGTCACCAGCGACGGATACACGCCCAGCAGGATGGTCATCACGACCAGCGGCGCAAAGATCAGCCGCTCGCGCGAGCTCATGTCGGTGATGGCTTTCAGGCTTTCCTTTATCAGATCGCCAAAGACCACCCGGCGATACAGCCACAGCGCATAGCCCGCCGAGAAGATCACACCAGTCGCGGCAACAGCCGTCACCCAGGTGTTAACCTGGAACGCACCCATCAGGGTCAGGAATTCTCCGATGAACCCACTGGTGCCGGGCAGGCCGACATTAGCCATGGTGAACAGCATGAAGACCAGAGCGTATGCGGGCATCCGGATCACCAAACCGCCATACGCGTCGATGTCACGGGTATGCATCCGGTCGTAGATCACGCCGACACAAAGGAAGAGCGCCGCCGAGATGAACCCGTGGCTCAGCATCTGGAAAATTGCCCCATCAATCCCCTGCTGGTTCGCCGCAAAAATACCCATGGTCACAAAGCCCATATGCGCGACCGAGGAATAGGCGATCAGCTTCTTCATATCCTCCTGCACCAGCGCAACCAGCGAGGTGTAGACGACAGCAATCGCCGACATCCACAGCACCAGATCGGTCATCACCGCCGAACCCACCGGGAACATCGGAAGGCTGAACCGCAGGAAGCCATAGCCGCCCATTTTCAGCAGGATCGCCGCCAGAACCACCGACCCGGCGGTCGGTGCCTGTACGTGCGCATCCGGCAGCCATGTGTGTACCGGCCACATCGGCATCTTCACCGCAAAGGACGCGAAGAAGGCAAGGAACATCAGTGTCTGCAAGCCACCGACGATATAGATGCCCAGCACGCTGAACCCTTCGGACGAGAACTGATGGCTCATCAGCGCTTCAATGTCCGTGGTGCCCGCATCTGCATACATCGCAACCATCGCCACCAGCATCAGCACCGAGCCGAGGAAAGTATACAGGAAGAACTTGAAGCTGGCGTAGATGCGATCCTTGCCGCCCCAGATGCCAATGATCAGGAACATCGGGATCAGGCCTGCTTCGAAAAACAGGTAGAACAGCACCAGATCCAACGCCATGAACACACCCAGCATCAGAGTTTCCAGCAGCAGGAAGGCGATCATGTATTCCTTGACCCGGTCGGTGACCTGCCAACTTGCCAGAATGGTCAGCGGCATGATGAAGGTGGTCAGCAGGACGAACAGAACGCTGATCCCGTCCACGCCCATCTTGTATTTCAGACCCATCAGCCAGCGGCCCTCTTCCACCATCTGGAAGCCGGTATTCGAAGGATCAAAGCCAGTGTAGATGCCGATCGAGACCAGGAAGGTCACGGTCGTCGCAACCAGCGCCACCCATTTGGCGTTGCGCTGCGCGGCTGCGTCCTCGCCATGCAGGAACAGGGCAAGGATGCCTGCTGCGATGGCGGGGATGAAGGTGACGATGGAGAGGATATTATCCATTATTGTGCGCCTCCGCCAATCGACATCCAGGTGATAAGGGCGGCGATGCCCAGAACCATCCAGAAGGCGTAAGTAAAGATGTAGCCCGTCTGTGCCTTGCCTGCGAGGCGGGTGAAGAAGGGAACGACACCCATAGCGACCCCGTTCAGGAAGCCGTCGATGGTATTGCCATCACCGCGTTTCCACAGGAAGCGGCCCAGCGCGATGGTCGGCTTGACGAAAACGGCATCGTAGATTTCGTCAAAGTACCATTTGTTCAGCAGGAACAGGTACAGCGGGCGCTGGTTTGCGGCCAGACGTGCCGGCAGCGACGTGTTCACGATGTAGAACCAGTAGGCCACAACAAAGCCCAGCACCATTGCAACAAAGGGCGAAACCTTGACCCATTTCGGGGCCGCGTGCGCGTCATCCAGAACGTGGTTGTCAGGTGCGATATACATTGCTCCCTCACCCGGCAGGCCCGCAAAGACATAATGGTGATCGCCGCCACCCTCAGACGCGGTTTCTCCGTGCCCGTCATCTGCCAATTCAGCCTCGCCATGACCTTCGCCTGCTTGGGCAGTATCTGCATGAGCCTCGTCACCATGACCCGCATCAGCAGCGGCATGGTCGCCCGCCTCTGCATGCGCCGCGGCCTCGGCCATCGGAATGCCATAGAACTTGCCCACTTTGTCGGCATGCCCAAAGAAGTTGCTGTACCAGATCATCCCCGAGAAGACCGCGCCCAGCGACAGGACGCCCAGCGGCACCAGCATGGACATCGGGCTTTCATGCGCGTGCTCATGCGTGTGCTTGTCGCCGCGCGGCTCACCGTAGAAGGTCAGGAAGATCAGACGCCAGCTATAGAACGAGGTGAACATCGCCGCGATCACGAGCATCCAGAACGCATACCCGGTTCCACCCGCATAGGCGCTTTCGATGATTGCGTCCTTCGACAAGAACCCGGCAAACCCTATCGTCGTCAGCGGGATACCGACACCGGTGATGGCCAGCGTTCCGATCATCATCGCCCAGAAGGTGTATGGGATCTTTTTCCTCAACCCACCGTATTCGGTCATCTCCTGCTCGTGATGCATCGCGTGGATCACCGAACCGGCCCCGAGGAACAACAATGCCTTGAAGAAGGCGTGCGTCAGCAAGTGGAACATCGCGGCCGAGTACATGCCTACACCAGCCGCCACGAACATGTATCCAAGCTGGGAACAGGTCGAATAGGCGATAACGCGTTTGATGTCGGTCTGGACCAGACCCACGGTCGCCGCAAAAAACGCCGTGGACGCGCCAAGGAAGGTGATGAATCCGGTCGCGCCCGGCGCGAACTCCATCAACGGCGACATACGGCAGACCAGGAACACACCTGCGGTCACCATGGTCGCGGCGTGGATCAGCGCGGACACAGGGGTCGGGCCTTCCATCGCATCCGGCAGCCAGGTGTGCAGGATCAGCTGAGCCGACTTACCCATCGCGCCGATTAACAGCAGCACGCAGACGATTTCGATTGCGGTCCACTCACCCCACAGGAACGTCAACTGGGTTTCCGCCATTGTCGGCGCAGCGGCAAAAACATCCGAAAAGTTGATGCTGTCCGTCAGGAAGAACAGTGCAAAGATGCCAAGCGCAAAGCCAAAGTCACCCACCCGGTTGACGATGAACGCCTTGATCGCGGCGGCATTGGCCGAAGGTTTGCGGTAATAGAAACCGATCAGCAGATAAGACGCGACGCCCACGCCTTCCCAGCCAAAGAACATCTGCACCAAATTGTCGGCTGTCACCAGCATCAGCATGGCGAAGGTGAAGAACGACAGATAGGCAAAGAAGCGCGGCTTATAGCTCTCGCCCTCGCGCCATTGCGGGTCGTGATCCATATAGCCAAAGGAATAAAGGTGCACGAGCGCCGAAACAGTCGTCACCACGATCAGCATGATCGCGGTCAGGCGGTCCAGGCGAATGGCCCAGCTTGTCGACAACGACCCGCTTTCGATCCAGCGCATGACTTCGATCTGCTGGGTTTGACCGTCGAACGTGAAGAAAACGATCCAACTGAGCAGACAGGCCAGGAACAGCAGGCCCGTGGCGGTCCACATGGCGGCCTTCTCGCCAATGAATCTCCAGCCAAACCCGCAGAGCAGCGCGCCCACCAGCGGGGCAAAGAGGATGGTGGTTTCCATGTTCTCTTACCCCTTCATCATATTGACGTCTTCAACCGCGATGGTGCCGCGGTTGCGGAAGAAGCAGACCAGAATGGCCAGACCAATCGCCGCCTCAGCGGCCGCCACGGTCAGCACGAACAGCGTAAACACCTGCCCGACCAAATCGCCTAGGAAACTGGAAAACGCCACGAGGTTGATATTCACCGCCAAGAGCATCATTTCGATACTCATCAGCAGGATGATGACGTTCTTGCGGTTCAGGAAGAGACCGAAGATGCCGATGACGAACAGCGTCGCCGCGACCGTAAGATAGTGTTCAAGTCCGATCATCGTCTCATAGTCCCTCGAATTTCTCTTTCCCATTGCGAAGCTCTGGGAACGCAGCGGCACACGCGCAGTTTTCTTTCGATTCCATGTATTCTTCGACCTGGAAGTCACTTTGTTCGAGCGTGGATTTCAAAGACTCCCACGAGTAGCTTGTTTCCGATGACGCAAACTGAGCTAATATTTCAGTCGCTTCATCAGACCCATCGAAACTTGTTTGATCCAAATCTCGTCGAAGCCTTGTGACAGACATCAATGTCCGTCCTGTCTCACAGGCAGAGATGATAAGAGTTTCTGTGTCAACAAATCCTGTATCATCATCGCAAATGCCGCAAACTTCTTGGTAGGAAACAACCCCAGGGCCGATGATTTGATGCCCGCTTTCAATCCAATGATGTGACAACAACGGTTGTCCATCGCAATCCGCCATTGGAAACGCGAACACTGACAAAGGCATACTTGCCACGGCAAAGCCAGATATGAAGGCTTTGAAGCTCACAACCCCTGCCCCGGTTTCACGTCCTTCAACTCCATCGCCTTGGCCGGGTCGCGCATCATCTGGCCGACGATGTCCTGACGCTTGATGTCCTGACGGTGGCGCAGCGTCAGAACAATGGCGCCGATCATGGCCACCAGCAGGATCAGGCCCGCAAGTTGGAAAAGAAGGAAGTATTGATCGTAAAGGATGACACCCAGCGCCTCGGTGTTGTGGCGGTCAGTCGGGACCGGCTGCGCCAGATTTTCGGCAGCACCCTGCGCGCTATCCCATGCCCCGAAGGCCATGACGAACTGCATCAGGATCACCAGACCGATCAACAGGGCCAGCGGCATATAGCGCGCCATCTCGGCCTTGAGTTCGGCAAAGTCCACATCCAGCATCATCACCACGAAGAGGAACAGAACCGCGACCGCGCCGACATAGACGATGATCAACAGCATCGCCACGAACTCGGCCCCCAGCAGCACGAACAGCCCCGCCGCAGACAGGAAGGACAGGATCAGCCACAGCACCGAGTGCACTGGCTGACGGCTGATCACCGTGAACAGCCCGCCGGTGATGGCGCTGATGGCAAACAGATAGAAGGCAAAGACGGTCATTGATCCTCATCCTCGTTGTCGCCCATGACCTCTTGCGCAAGGTCCAGCGCGCGGGTCATGGCCGGGATGCCGGCAAAGACCGACATCTGACCGATCGTTTCCACGATCTCTTGTTTCTTGGCACCAGCTTCCAACGCGTGACGCACGGTCTGGCGCACGGCCGAGTCCGCCTGTGCGCCCTGACAGGTCAGCCCGGCCAGCGTCAGAAGCAGGCGGGTCTTGGCGTCCAGCCCGTCCTTGTTGACGGTGTTGCCGAACATCATTTCCATGACCTCTTTGGGCATGGTCGGCCACAGCGCCTCGAACCCTTTGGGCGAGAAGCTTTCCATCGCCGGGTTCATCGCCTTGGCCATGTCCTGAGCCTGCTTCATCATCAGCTCGAACGGATTTGTCGGGCTGTCACTCATCTGTACGGCGCGTCCATTTCCAGATTGCGGGCGATTTCGGCTTCCCAGCGTTCGCCGTTATCCAGCAGTTTTTCCTTGTCATAGAAAAGCTCTTCGCGGGTCTCGGTGGCGAATTCAAAGTTCGGGCCTTCGACGATGGCATCGACCGGGCACGCCTCTTGGCAGAAGCCGCAATAGATACACTTGGTCATGTCGATGTCATAGCGCGTGGTGCGGCGGCTGCCGTCTTCGCGCGGTTCGGCGTCGATGGTGATGGCCTGCGCCGGACAGATCGCCTCGCACAGTTTGCAGGCGATACAGCGTTCCTCGCCGTTCGGATAACGGCGTAAGGCGTGTTCGCCCCGAAAGCGCGGCGACAGAGGGCCCTTTTCGTGCGGGTAGTTGATGGTGGCTTTAGGAGAGAAGAAGTACTTCAGTCCCAGCTTCATGCCGACCCAGAAGTCCTGCAGAAGGAAGTACTTGGCAGCGCGGGTGTAGTCGATTTGGGTCATATCAGCCTCCTACGCTCCAACGCGCGAACGCGCCCCAGAACCAGTCGAATTTTGCAGCAAATGCCACGAAGACAACCCAAGCCAGCGAGAACGGCAGGAACACTTTCCAGCCCAAGCGCATCAACTGGTCATAGCGGTAGCGCGGCGTGATTGCCTTGACCATCGCGAAGATGAAGAAGAAGAATGCCATCTTGCCGACCATCCACAGCACGCCGTCGGGCAGACCCGGGATCGGTGACAGCCAGCCGCCGAAGAACAGCAGTGTGGTCAGGGCACACATCAGGAAGATCGCGATGTATTCACCGGCCATGAACAGCAGGAAGGGTGTGGCCGAGTATTCGACCTGATAACCCGCAACCAGTTCCGATTCCGCCTCGGGCAGATCGAACGGAGGTCGGTTTGTTTCGGCCAGCGCTGAGATGAAAAACAGGAACACCATCGGGAAATGCGGCAGCCAGTACCAGCTGAAGAAACCGAAACGGCCATCCTGCGCGTGTACGATGTCGCCAAAGTTCATCGAACCGGTCGAGATAATCACACCGATGATGATCAGACCGATGGACACTTCGTAAGAGATCATCTGCGCCGCAGACCGCAGCGAGCCAAGGAACGGGTACTTTGAGTTTGACGCCCAACCGCCCATGATCACGCCATAAACCTCGAGCGAGGAGACGGCGAAGACATAAAGGATAGCGACGTTGATATCCGACAGAACCCAACCATCGTTAAACGGGATCACTGCCCAGGCGATCATCGCCAAAACGAAGGATGTCAGCGGCGCGAGAATGAACACCGTGCGGTCGGCCCCGGCAGGGATGACCACTTCTTTGACCACATATTTCAGCGCGTCCGCCACTGATTGCAGCAGGCCATAGACGCCCACCACGTTCGGGCCGCGGCGCATCTGGACAGCGGCCCAGATTTTGCGGTCGCCGTAAACAAGGAACAACAGCGAGATCATCACAAACGCAACGACTGCAAGCACTTGCGCCAGAATGATGATGGCTATTCCGCCTGGGGTGTTAAAGAATTCAGCCATTGGTCCTCACACCGTGGGTATTCCGTTTTCCGCGAGCGATGCAAAGGCCAGATGCCTGCGCACTAAGCGGCTGGGTCGGCGCGTTGGTGTAAACAGCATCTGCCGCCATTGCGCCACCCTTAATCTTGGGTTTCACACACAAATCGGGCGCAGCGTACTGCCACCCGGCAGTCGCGTTTGCCTGCGATATGAAACAACTCTGGTTCATTCCGCCGCGATCTTCTCGGATTTGCGGGCCTGCGCCTTCGCTGAAAGCTCCGCCATCAACTGCGACGCGCGCGCAATCGGGTTGGTCAGGTAGAAATCCTTGATCGCGTACCGGAAGGTCGCCTTGCCCAGAGAACCCGCGTCCAGCGCTTGGATCTCGTTCTCGATCACTTCGTCGATGCGGGCCAGATGCGGCACGGCTTCGATCAGCGCGGTGCGCAGTTGCGCCAGCGAGTCATATGGCAGCGTCGCCCCAAGTTCGGCGGACAACGCCCGCAGGATCGCCCAGTTTTCCTTGGCCTCACCCGGTGCAAACCCGGCGCGCATGGCCAGTTGCGGGCGGCCTTCGGTGTTCACGAACAACCCGTTTTCCTCGGTATAGGCGGCACCCGGAAGGATAACATCAGCGCGGTGTGCGCCTCGGTCACCATGGCTGCCTTGATAGATAACGAAAGCCCCGTCGCCGATTTCGACTTCATCCGCACCGAGGTTATAAATCACGTCTGCCGAGCTGACCGCATCCATGCCGCCTTCGTTGGTGGCATCCACATCCATCGCACCCACGCGCGAGGCGGCGGTATGCAGAACGATCAGGCCACTTTCCGTGTTCGCAGCAACGGTTTGCGCGGCGGCCAGAACTGCCGCGCCATCGGCCTCTTGCAATGCCCCCTGCCCCACGATGACCAGTGACGCCTTGCCTTTGATCTCATCATCGCCACCCATTCCGACGACCTGTTGCAGAGCTGCCCGGTCGTCGCCTACGTGATGATATTCATAGGTCAGATCGACAGCAGGCCCGACCAGAGCCACCTCGGCCCCATGCGCCCAAGCCTTGCGAATGCGCGCGTTCAGAACCGGCGCCTCATCGCGCGGGTTGGTGCCGATCAGCAGAATACGCTCGGCCGTGTCGATGTCCTCAATCGCGGCAGTGCCCGCATAGGCCCCCCGGTTGCCCGCAGGCAACCTTGCCCCATCCGTACGGCATTCGACGACGCCGCCCTGCCCTTCGATCATCTGCTTCAGCGCAAATGCGGCCTCAACCGGGGCCAGATCACCTACGATCCCGGCAGGTTTCTCAGCCCCTTTCAGCGCCTCGGCAGCTTTGCTCAGTGCCTCGGGCCACGTAGCCGGACGCAGTTTGCCGGCTTCGCGGACATAAGGCGTGTCCAGACGCTGTCGCCGCAGGCCGTCCCAGACGAACCGCGTCTTGTCGCTGATCCACTCTTCGTTCACGCCATCATGGTTGCGCGGCAAAAAGCGCATCACTTCGCGGCCTTTGGTGTCCACGCGGATGTTCGAACCCAAGGCATCCATCACGTCGATGGATTCCGTTTTCGTCAGTTCCCACGGACGTGCGGTAAAGGCGTAAGGTTTCGAGGTCAGCGCACCAACCGGGCACAGATCGATGATGTTGCCCTGCAGGTTCGAATCCAAAGTCTGGTTCAGATACGAGGTGATCTCGGCATCCTCGCCCCGCCCGGTCTGGCCCATCTGGGTGATCCCCGCGACCTCGGTCGTAAAACGCACGCAGCGGGTGCAGCTGATACAGCGGGTCATCGCAGTGCCGACAAGCGGCCCCAGATCCAGATCATCCACCGCGCGCTTGGCTTCTTTGAAGCGCGTACCGGACATTCCATAGGCCATGGCCTGATCCTGAAGGTCACACTCGCCACCCTGATCGCAGATCGGGCAATCCAGTGGGTGGTTGATGAGAAGGAACTCCATCACCCCCTCGCGGGCCTTTTTGACCATGGGCGAGTTGGTTTTGACCACTGGAGGTTGCCCTTCCGGCCCCGGTCGAAGATCACGCACCTGCATCGCGCACGAGGCCGCCGGTTTCGGCGGCCCGCCTACGACCTCAACCAGACACATCCGGCAGTTACCGGCGATCGACAGACGCTCGTGATAGCAGAAACGCGGCACCTCGACCCCGGCTTGCTCACAAGCCTGAATCAGGGTCATCGCACCATCGACTTCGATTTCCTGCCCGTCGATATTGATCTTGCGGAGGTCAGACATGGCTCTCAGTTCGCTCTCAAATACACGCCGATGGCGCTGTTTCTTTCGATTTCCGCCCGACCCAGCGTGCAGAAGGAATTGGGATTGTCATAGGAAACACCGTGCTGGGCCAGATAGGCCTCGCCCTTGGCGCGCATCCTGTCCTTTTCGGCGTCCGATTCCACATAGGCCCGGATTTCCCTGTCCGAATACCCCAGTTTGTTCGCCTTGGAACGCAGCCCCCACATCACCCCAATCGCCTTCATCCGACGCCCGCTGATCGACGGGCAGTAATCGGAAATCTCGTTTGCGATGGCGATGTAATAGAGTTCGTTGTCGATCTCTTTGACATCCCTCAAGGGCGGTTTTGCATCCGCTGCGGCAGGCACCATCAGTGCAACGGCGAACGCGAGCGTCTTCATAGCAGTCATTAGCTTTCCTTTCGTCTTGGGTTCCCCAAGACGAGTCCCCGTTGGATTGCTATGCAATAGCAGCCCACCAGCGGAAAGCGGATATGCAGTAACGCGGTTCATGGGCGACGGCAGGTCCCTGCGAATGTCAGCTTGTCGTTTTCAATCTGCAGGTTCTGCGGATCGGTATCCGGACCGATCGCCCAAGAAATCCGGGACGAGCCGAAATTATTGATGCAGAACTTGGTTCCTTCGTACCGTCCAGCTTCGCGTGCGCCATCCAATGAGGCCGATACGCCGCTTACGGTCACGCGAAAATCGGCGGGCGATGCCCGCTTGTCTACAGCCTTGGCGCTGGCACGGAAAGACTTGCCGTCAAACAGGATACGATCACTGGATGAACCGCCGCCACAGGCCGACACGACAGATATGGCCACGACCGCGCCAACCAATGCCGCTCGTTTTGTCACGGCCATGTTCCTTGCTGCCGTGCCAACCAGTGCCGAAGGCCGAGTTTGAGCATCCTTCCGCGTCATCAGAAAGCCGCCACCAATGCCATCAATCCAAGGATCAGCATGCAAGCCCAACCGACGACATAGAAAATCGATCGCAACCCACTGTGTGGGGTGCCGAGCCCGCGCAAGTGGATCACCAGCATGACAACGCGTGCTACCAGCGCAACGGAGGCCAACAAGTTCACCCAGAATGGGCTTGCCCCCAGCAAAATAGCGGCCACGGTCACCGTCAGATAGGCTGGCAGTGTCTCGGTGCCGTTCAGATAGGCGCGATTGAGGCGGTACCCCTTGTCTGAATAATCCTGTTCCGGCGTCGCACCCGGAGCCAGACCCTTACCAGCCTTGGCAAGAGCCGAGAACGGCGACAGGAACAGAACGATCAGGGTGAAAACGACCAAAGAGGCGATCGCGTGTGAATATTCGGCGTAGACTTCCATTGGGCTTACTCCGCTGCCATCGCACCCATACGGCCCGACTTCTGAGCCTTGATGCGGTCCTCGATCTCTTCCCGGAAATTACGGATCAGGCCCTGGATCGGCCATGCAGCCGCATCACCCAGGGCGCAGATCGTGTGACCTTCGACCTGCTTGGTTACGTCGAACAGCATGTCGATCTCTTCCAACTCGGCCTCTCCCCGCACCAGGCGGTCCATGACCCGCATCATCCAGCCTGTGCCCTCACGGCACGGCGTGCACTGACCGCAACTTTCGTGCTTGTAGAATTTCGACAGGCGCCAAATCGCTTTGATGATGTCGGTGGACTTGTCCATTACGATAACTGCAGCCGTGCCGAGGCCCGACCCCAGATCGTTGCGCAGGTGGTCAAAATCCATAATCGCGTCACGCATATGCTCGCCGCGAACACAAGGAACTGATGACCCGCCGGGGATGACCGCCAGCAGATTGTCCCAACCACCGCGAATGCCGCCGCAGTGGGTCTCGATTAGTTCTTCAAAGGGGATCGACATCGCCTCTTCAACGACACACGGGTTGTTCACGTGACCCGAGATCGCAAACAGCTTGGTGCCCGCGTTGTTCTGACGACCAAAACCCGCGAACCAATCCGCGCCCCGGCGCAGGATAGTCGGCACAACGGCAATGGATTCCACGTTGTTTACCGTGGTCGGACAACCATACAATCCCGCGCCCGCCGGGAACGGAGGTTTCATCCGCGGCATGCCCTTCTTGCCCTCAAGGCTTTCCAGCAGAGCGGTTTCCTCGCCGCAGATATAAGCCCCGGCCCCGTGATGCAGGAACAAATCGAAATCCCAACCCGAACCGGCAGCGTTCTTGCCCAGAAGACCCGCGTCATAGGCTTCGTCAATCGCCGCCTGCAGCGCCTCACGCTCGCGGATATATTCGCCGCGCAGGTAAATGTAACACGTATGCGCATTCATCGCGAAGGACGCGATCAGGCAGCCTTCGATCAGCGTATGCGGATCATGGCGCATAATCTCGCGGTCTTTACAGGTGCCGGGCTCGGATTCGTCGGCGTTCACAACCAGATAAGCCGGACGACCGTCGCTTTCCTTGGGCATGAACGACCATTTCAGACCGGTGGGGAAGCCCGCACCACCGCGCCCACGCAGCCCCGAGTCCTTCATCGTCTGGATGATCCAGTCGCGCCCCTTCTCAATCAGGCCAGCAGTGCCGTCCCAATGCCCGCGGGCTTGCGCGCCTTTCAGCGTACGCTCATGCATCCCGTAGATGTTGGTAAAGATCCGGTCCTGATCCTTCAGCATCGTATATTACCTTCAGCTGTCCTGACGCATGCGCCAGAGTTGAAAAATGTTAACGCCCGCATAAATGAATCCCGCCAACGCAGCGAGATCAAAAAGCAGCGCATAGCGCCCCGGCATTCCCAGCGCGGGTCCGATGAACAGCGTCATGGCAAGCCACAGCAGCATGGTCACAGCGATGACAATGCCGATATGTCGACCCTTGCGGGCTATGGCCTGTTCCTTGTCTTTGTCCATCTCACCTCGATGCCCCGGATGGGCACCGTCGTTTAGTCTTCGTAAGTGCCGTCTTCCTTGGCACGTTTGGCGAATTCGGTTTCCTCACCCGCCGCAAGTTTGGCCGCCTGTTCGATCCAGCCGTCACGCTCGATCCGGCCTTTGAATTTCAGCCGCGCATCGACCCAGGCCACCTGTTCCGGTGTCCAAGCTGCGATCTGGTCGTAGTGATAGAAGCCCAGTTCGTTCAGCGTTTGCTCGAGTTTCGGGCCCACGCCTTTCAGCAATTTGAGGTCATCCGCCTTACCATCGCGCGCCGCAGTCAGCGTTTCAGGCTGATCTTCCTTGTCGGCCTTGGCTTCCTCAGCCTGCTTCACCGCAGGCTTGGCCGGTTTCGGTGCTTTTGGCGGCTTTGGCGCAGCCTTGGTCGATGCAGCCTTGCCGTCCTTACCCAGCCAAGGGGTCAGGATCGGAACCTCTGTCCCGTCGATGCGTTTGACCGTATCGCCCAAATCGACGGCCAACTCGACGCTGGCATTGTACTGAGGTTTGCCCGCTTCATATTCATTCAGGCTGCTAAGACCGCTCAGTGGTTCTGCCGCATAACGCCCGTTTTGTGGACCCGGCGTAGGTACCTTGCCAGCGGCCAGATCGTCGATGATTTTACTGAAACTTTCGGCCGTCAGATCTTCGTAGTAGTCCTTGCCGATTTGCGCCATCGGCGCGTTGGTGCAGGACCCGAGGCATTCTACCTCTTCCCAGCTCAGCTTGCCATCGGCGGACAGTTCATGCGGCTTTGCGGCGATCTTTTCCTTGCAGACGGCTATCAGATCCTCGGCCCCGCAGATCATGCAGGACGTGGTGCCACAGACTTGAATATGCGCCACCGAGCCAACCGGTTGCAGTTGGAACATGAAGTAGAACGACGCAACCTCAAGCACGCGGATATAGGCCATGCCCAGCATGTCGGCGACCAATTCAATCGCCGGGCGGCTCAGCCAGCCCTCCTGCTCCTGCGCGCGCCACAACAGCGGAATGACCGCGCTGGCCTGACGCCCTTCGGGGTATTTGGTGATCTGTGCTTCGGCCCATTGCTGGTTGGCAGCGGTGAAGGCAAAGCTTTCGGGTTGTTCGGGATGAAGACGGCGGAGCATTAGCGGTCAATCTCTCCAAATACGACGTCCATGGTGCCGATGATGGCGGCTACGTCGGCCAGTTGGTGGCCCTTGGCAACGTGGTCCATGGCTTGCAGATGCAGGAAGCCCGGCGCGCGCAGTTTGGCACGGTAGGGTTTGTTGGTGCCGTCGGCGACCAGATAGACGCCAAATTCGCCCTTGGGCGCCTCGACGGCGGCATAGACCTCGCCGGCGGGGACGTGGAAGCCTTCGGTGTAAAGCTTGAAGTGGTGGATCAAGCTTTCCATCGAGGTCTTCATGTCCGAGCGTTTCGGCGGGGTAATCTTGCCGCGCGCCAGAACATCACCCGGGCAATCGCGAATCTTGGCGATGGCTTGCTGGATGATCGACAGCGACTGACGCATTTCTTCCATGCGGACAAGGTAACGATCATAGCAGTCGCCGTTCTTGCCGACGGGGATCTGGAATTCAAACTCGTCGTAGCATTCATAGGGCTGCGCGCGACGCAGGTCCCAAGCCAGACCCGATCCGCGCACCATTACGCCCGAGAATCCGTATTTCTGGATGTCATCTTCGGTCACGACGCCAATATCGGCATTGCGCTGTTTGAAGATGCGGTTTTCGGTCAGCAGACCGTCAATGTCGTCCAGTACGGCGGGGAACTCGTGGCTCCAGGCCTCGATATCGTCCAGCAGTTCCGGCGGCAGGTCCTGATGCACACCGCCGGGGCGGAAATAGGCCGCGTGTAGACGTGCACCGCAGGCACGCTCGTAGAACACCATCAGCTTTTCACGCTCTTCAAAACCCCAGAGCGGCGGGGTCAGAGCACCCACGTCCATCGCCTGAGTGGTCACGTTCAGAAGGTGGTTCAGGACGCGCCCGATCTCGGAATACAGAACCCGGATCAGCGAACCCCGGCGCGGCACCTCGACCCCGGTCAGTTTTTCGATGGCCAGACACCAGGCGTGTTCCTGGTTCATCGGTGCCACATAGTCCAGGCGGTCGAAATACGGCAGGTTCTGCAGATACGTGCGGCTTTCCATCAGCTTTTCGGTGCCGCGGTGTAGCAGGCCGATATGCGGGTCGCACCGTTCGACGATCTCGCCGTCGAGTTCGAGCACAAGACGCAAAACCCCGTGCGCCGCAGGGTGTTGCGGACCGAAGTTAATGTTGAAATTGCGGATCTTCTGTTCTCCGCTCAGCGCGTCCGTGCTGCCGTCATCGTATCTTGAGCCGTCCATCAACGCCCTCGTTTCTTCTTTTTCACCTCGGCCCGCACCCGGACCTTTTCGGCTTCGGCCGCTTTGGCAGCAGCCCCTGCAAGCAAGACGCCCAATGCGCCCAAAACGATCAGTTCGCCCATCATGTCAGCGTCGCTCCATCTCTTGCAGTTTCATGGCCATCATCCACAGCAGGACAATCACGACCGGAGAGATGATGCATGCAAACGCCCAGTTCTTGTTGATCCCGAAATGCGGCAGCAGCTTGATCATCGGAACGACTGTTGCAACGACCAGAATTATCCAGATCAGGAACTCGAACATGATTAGGTCTCCTGTTTCTCATCCCCTGGCAGAATGTAGTTCGCACCTTCCCACGGAGACATGAAATCGAATTGACGGTATTCCTGCACCAGCGAGACGGGCTCGTAGACCACGCGCTTTTGCGCCTCGTCATAGCGAACCTCGGTATAGCCGGTGGTCGGGAAATCCTTGCGCAACGGATAGCCGCGGAACCCATAATCCGTGAGAATGCGCCGCAGGTCCGGATGGCCCGAGAATAGAATCCCGAACATGTCGAACACCTCACGCTCGAACCAGTTGGCCGAGGGATGTACATCCACGATCGAGGGGACCATGTCTTCTTCGCGGATCGACACCCGCAGGCGGATGCGCTGGTTCTGGTACATCGACAGGAAGTGGTAGACCACATCGAACCGCTTGGCCCGTTCGGGATAGTCGACGCCGGTGATGTCAACCAAGGTCGAGAATTTGCAATTCTGGTCCGATCGGAGAAACTCAACGAATTCAACAAGGTTCGAAGGAGCCACATCTATGTTCAGTTCACCATGGGTCACATCCCACGACAGAACACAATCGGCCCGTTTCAGTTCAAGCTGCGCGCCGAGTTCTTTGAGTGCTTCGCTCATCAGCGCTCTCCTCAGCGTACGATAGTGCCGGTGCGGCGAATTTTGCGTTGCAGCTGCATCAGACCATACAGCAATGCCTCGGCGGTCGGGGGGCAGCCGGGTACATAAATGTCCACCGGAACGATCCGGTCACAGCCACGCACGACGGAATAGGAATAGTGGTAATAGCCACCGCCATTTGCGCAGGACCCCATCGAGATAACGTAGCGCGGCTCTGGCATCTGATCATAAACCTTGCGCAGCGCCGGGGCCATCTTGTTGGTCAGTGTCCCGGCCACGATCATTACGTCGGACTGACGTGGGGAGGCGCGCGGGGCGATGCCGAACCGTTCCGCATCATAACGCGGCATCGAGGTGTGCATCATCTCGACCGCGCAGCAGGCCAGACCGAAAGTCATCCAGTGCAGTGATCCGGTTCGAGCCCAGTTGATGATGTCCTCAGTCGAGGTGAGCAGAAACCCTTTGTCCTGCAGCTCGGCGTTCAGGGCCTGGGTGGCGACTTCCTTGTCGACGCCGGCGGTGTTTGCGCCCGTCATCACTCCCATTCCAGGGCCCCCTTCTTCCATTCATAGGCAAAGCCGATGGTCAGCACCGCCAGGAACACCATCATGGACCAGAAACCAACATCACTTATGTCCCGGAAGCCCACGGCCCACGGGAACAGGAATGCGATTTCCAGATCGAATATGATGAAAAGAATCGAAACCAAATAGAATCGGACGTCGAATTTCATCCGCGCATCGTCGAAAGCGTTGAAACCACATTCATATGCGCTGACTTTTTCGGGGTCCGGATTGCGGACGGCCAGTACAACAGCCGCAAGAATCAAGACGATTCCAAGGCCTACAGCAACGGCCAGAAACACCAGGATCGGGAGATACTCCCGCAACAGGTCTTCCACGAATAGCTCCTTTCCTGCGCATGCCCCGAAAGGGTGCGCCGTCAATTGGCGTGTTGACTGGACATTCTCTATCCGCGCGGGGTCAGAGGGTCAACCGAACAGAAACGCGCAGGGGGCTAATTCTGGGCTTGCCATTGATTGTTAATAATCCGCAGTTTTCGCGAATCCCCGGTCAATGAAATAGGCGTTAAACCTAACTATTCCATGCAGGTTTTCGTTTGTCGAAGAAAGCTCCGATTCCCTCTTGCGCTTCCTCGGTTTCCCAGCGCTCGACAAGAGCTTGGATCGTGTGGTCGATCATGTCATCGTCAATGCGCGGTCCCAGTGTCCGCACCAGCTTTTTGGCCGAGGCCACGGCACCGGGTGCGCAGGACAAATAAGGAGAAACCTCCGCCTCGACCGCGCTCTGCAAATCTGTGACCGGGACCACCCGCGCCAGAAGTCCGAGATCCACCGCCTCAGACGCGTCAAACAACCGGGCCGACATGAACACGCGTCGCGCGCGCGCTTCGCCCATACGGACAATGACATAAGGGCCAATGGTCGCCGGGATCAGCCCCAGACGCGTTTCGGTCAGGCCCATTTTTAAGGTCTCGACACCTATTGCCACGTCGCAGACTGCGGCAAGCCCCACGCCGCCGCCAAAAGCGTTGCCTTGCAGTGCTCCGATCAAAGGTTTGGACAGCGTATTCAATGCGCTCAGCATTTCCGCCAGTTTTCGCGCTTCGACAAATCGCGTGGCTGGATCTGCAGCCATCTGGTCCTGCATCCAGCCCAAATCGCCACCCGCACAGAAGCTTTTGCCCGTGCTTGCCAGAACGACCACGCGCACGGTGTCATCCGCCCCCAATTGACCAGCAGCCTGGGTCAACTCGGCTATCATTTGCGCGGACATCGCGTTGTGTTTGTCCGGACGGTTCAATGTCAGTGTCGCAACGCCACGGCTATCGGCGGTCAATGAGATTGTTTCGAACATATCTGCTCCTCAACCCTTGCGCATGGCGCGCGCTATCTGCGCGGCTTGGTCCAGAACCGTCATTTCCAGTCCCGTCCGGTATCCCAGCCGCTCTAAATGCGCAACGACGGCTTCTGTCGCCACGTTTCCCGAGGCACCGGGGGCGTAAGGGCAACCGCCCAGCCCGCCCACAGCTGCGTCGAAAACCCGCACGCCCAACGACAGCGCGGCATCGATATTGTCGATGGCACGACCATTCGTGTCGTGGAAATGCCCCGCCAACCGGGTCACAGGCACCCGCTCACGCACGGCCAGCAGCATATGGGCAACCTTGTCCGGTGTGCCCTGCCCGATCGTATCGCCCAGCGAGACTTCGTAGCAACCGAGCGCGAACAGCCGATCCGCCACCTCGGCCACCTTTTCAGGCGGAGTAGGTCCGTCATAGGGGCAATCAGTGACACAAGACACGTAGCCCCTGACGGGCAAGTCGATGTGTCGAGCCGCTTCGAGGATCGGAGTGAACCGCTCGATGGATTCGGCGATGGTGGCGTTGATATTGGCCTTGGAGAACCCTTCGGACGCTGACGCGAACACCGCGATTTCATCCGCTTTGGCGGCCAGAGCATCCTCATATCCGCGCATATTCGGCGTCAGCGCGGCGTAGCGCACGTTTTCCGCTCGCGTGATACCAGCCAAAACGTCGGCGCTGCCGGCCATCTGCGGCACCCATTTCGGAGACACGAAACTCGCAACCTCGATCCGGTTGAACCCGGCGCGGCTGAGGCAGTCCACAAGCGCGACTTTCTCGGCCACAGGGATTTCACGCTGTTCGTTCTGCAATCCGTCGCGCGGACCAACTTCGAAAATCTCGACCCGTTCATCCATTTCTGTGCTTCTCCTAGTTTCTAAGCCACCGATGGCTCGACTGTGCCACGGGTGATATAGCCGGAACAGATCACTCGTCTTCCAGTCGAACCAGAGCCGCGCCAGCCTCAACCTGCGCGCCGGCCTCGGCAAGCACTTCAGCGACCACCCCATCGCGGGCGGCAAGCAGGGAATGCTCCATCTTCATCGCCTCCAGAATGGCCAGCCGATCACCTTCCTGCACTGCCTGCCCAGCCAAGGCGAAGACGGCCTTGACCAGACCGGGCATGGGGGCTTCGATCACATTGGTATCACCAGCTGCACTGGCGTCTCTGTCGAGCGGGTCAATGACTTCGAACGACAATCCATAGGCTTCGAAAACGGTGATTTCGGCGCCACTTATCGAAACCTGCGGCATGGGTTGTCCGGCAATCGTCCAGCGCGCGTTTTGGCGCTCGGCAAGCACCATTTCGGTACCGATTTGCCAGATTTGACGGTTGGGCCCGTCGACCTGAACGTCAAGATCGATGATATCGACGTCCCTTTTCAACTGAACGGCGCGATGCAAAGGGGCCCATAAGGAAAACCCTGTCTCTTCATTGCATTCCACAAGCCCCAAAGCCGTCATCGCCGCGGCCACACAGGCCGTCAATGACTGCAAAGGTTCTTCAACCAGCCCATCCAGATCCCTTCCGATCAGCCCGGTATCCACATCGCCCGCTGCGAATCCCGCGTGTCGCGTAAGCGCGCCGAGGAACGCCAGGTTTGTGACGGTTCCCGCAACTTCAGTCTGCCGCAATACACGGTTCAGTTTTTCCAGCGCAACAGCGCGCGTCGGTCCGTATACGATGACCTTGGCGATCATCGGATCGTACCAAGGGCTGATCGTGTCCCCGGCGCGAACACCGCTTTCAGCGCGACAACCTTGCGGAAACCGCAGGTGAGTCAGCGTACCAGTCGCAGGCAAGAACCCTTTGGGCACGTCTTCGGCATAGAGCCGGGCTTCGAAGGCGTGACCTTGGATTGAGAGGTCGTCCTGTTGTTTTGGCAGGCTTTCCCCGGACGCTACGCGCAACTGCCATTCGACCAGATCAACGCCGGTGATCGCCTCGGTCACGGGGTGCTCTACTTGCAAACGCGTGTTCATTTCCATGAACCAGAACCGGTCAGGCCGCAGCCCGTCCGAGGCATCGACGATGAATTCAACCGTGCCGGCACCCTTGTAGCCAATGGCCTCGGCGGCACGTACACCGGCTTGCCCCATCGCTTCACGCATCTCGGGCGTCATACCTGGTGCCGGGGCTTCTTCGATTACTTTCTGATGCCGACGCTGCAACGAACAGTCGCGTTCGAACAGATGCACCGCATGGGTGCCGTCGCCAAAGACCTGCACTTCGATATGTCGGGGTTTAGCGACGAACTTCTCAACCAACACGGCGTCGTTGCCAAAGGCTGTCCGCGCCTCGCCGCGGGCGCTGTCCAATGCTGCTGTGAAGTCTTCCGGTCGTTCAACCAGCCGCATGCCCTTGCCGCCGCCGCCTGCGACCGCTTTGATCAGAACAGGGTACCCGATTGCATCCGCCGCACCCGACAGATGCTCGGGGTCCTGATTGTCGCCATGGTATCCGGGCACAACGGGCACGCCCGCCTGTTCCATCAGAACTTTGGCGGCGTCTTTTAGGCCCATCTTGCGGATCGCTTCTGCTGAAGGGCCGATGAAGGTCAGACCGGCGGCCTCAACCGCATCCACGAAATCCGGATTCTCGGACAGAAAGCCATAGCCGGGATGGATCGCCTGCGCGCCGGTGAGGAGCGCGGCTTCGATAATCACGTCGCCCTTCAGATAACTTTCCGCAGGGGCCGCACCGCCGATGTGCACCGCTTCATCGGCCATTTGAACATGTTTGGCCGTTGCATCCGCGCCCGAGTAAACGGCCACGCAGGAGACGCCCATTGACTGAGCGGTTTCCATAACCCGACAGGCGATCTCACCACGGTTGGCAATCAGGATTTTATTGAACATTGGCGGTCACCCTTCCCTTGCCAAATCTTCAACTACGCAGAAACGCTCGCACACAAGCTCCATTTCTGGATCAAACCCGCCATTTCGCTCGAAATAGCGACGGTGTCCTTCACGCCAGCCTTGCAATGTTTGGTTTTCGCCTTCGGCCAACGCAAAATCTTCGGTAACGTCACAAAACTGGCGGATCGTGATTTCGGTCGTTTCGATAACAAGCGCCGGGTTGTCGTCCCAATCCAGCGCAATGTCACGACGGCCCGGCTCCGGCATTTCCGCGCTACCTTCGGGATAGTCCCTGAGCGCACCGCAGGTTGCCGTTTTGGCACCAGAACGCACCAGCGCCAACAACTCGTCACACAAAACCCGACTGTCACCAAACTTGAACGTTTGCGCGTTGGGATAACGGGCCTTCACCCTTTCCAACATTTTGCTCATCTCACATCCTGAACACGCCGAAACGTGTCTCCTCGATCGGGGCGTTCAACGCCGCGCTTAGCGACAGGGCCAGTACGTCGCGGCTTTTGCGCGGGTCGATGATGCCGTCGTCCCAAAGGCGGGCGGATGCATAGAGGGGGTGCGACTGTTCCTCGAACATCTCCAGCGTCGGGCGTTTGAACTCAGCTTCTTCCTCGACGGACCAAGTGCCGCCCTGCCGCTCGATGCCATCGCGTTTGACGGTGGCCAAAACGCCGGCGGCCTGCTCACCGCCCATCACTGAGATGCGCGAGTTTGGCCAGGTCCACAGGAAACGCGGCTGATAGGCCCGTCCCGCCATGCCATAGTTCCCGGCACCGAAGGACCCGCCGACCAGCATCGTGATTTTGGGCACCGAGGTCGTTGCGACCGCCGTCACCATTTTGGCCCCGTGCCGCGCGATGCCCTCGTTTTCGTATTTGCGGCCAACCATAAAGCCGGTGATGTTCTGAAGGAACACCAGCGGCGTTTTGCGCTGCGAACACAGCTCGACAAAATGCGCGCCCTTCTGCGCGGCTTCGGAAAACAGCACGCCATTGTTGGCGATAATCCCCACCGGACAACCTTTGACATGGGCAAACCCGGTCACCAGAGTTTCACCAAAGCGCGGCTTGAATTCATCAAAGCGTGAGCCATCGACAAGCCGTGCGATGACCTCGCGAATGTCATAAGGCGTGCGCAAATCGGCCGGGACGACGCCCAGAATTTCCTCGGGGTCATAAGCGGGATCTTCGGGCGTTTCGAACTGAAGCGCGGGCTTCAGCGCAGCGCCGCCCAGCGAGCCAACCGCACGACGGGCCAATGCCAGCGCGTGGGCGTCATCCTCGGCCAGATAATCCGCCACACCGGACAGGCGGGTATGGACGTCGCCGCCGCCCAGATCCTCGGCGCTGACGACTTCACCGGTCGCGGCCTTGACCAAAGGTGGACCGGCCAGAAAAATCGTGCCCTGTTCCCTGACGATGATCGTCACATCCGACATCGCAGGAACATAGGCCCCTCCAGCCGTGCACGACCCCATCACCACAGCGATCTGAGGGATACCCTTCGCGCTCATCCGCGCCTGATTGTAGAATATGCGGCCAAAGTGATCGCGGTCGGGAAAGACCTCATCCTGATTGGGCAGGTTCGCGCCGCCGCTGTCAACCAGATAGATGCAGGGCAGATGATTTTCCTCGGCAATCTCCTGTGCGCGCAGGTGTTTCTTGACGGTCATGGGATAATACGTGCCGCCCTTCACGGTGGCATCGTTGCACAGCACCATGACTTCGCGCCCCTGTACGCGGCCAATGCCCGCGATCACCCCGGCACAAGGCGCGGCATCGCCATACATCCCATGAGCCGCTGTCGCCCCGATTTCGAGGAACGGAGATCCCGGATCCAGCAGGTTCGCCACCCGCCGACGAGGCAGCATCTTGCCCCGTGATTCATGCCGCGCGCGGGATTTTTCGCCCCCGCCCATGCGGGCCGCTTCGGCAGCGGCAGAGATTTGCGCCAGCGCATCGAGATGAGCCGTGCGGTTTGCCTTGAAGCCCTCTGAGGCGGGCATGGCTTTGGATGTGAGTTTCATTTTACTCTCCCAGCGCTATTCTTAGCTGCGAAAAATCGTGTTGGCCCTGTTTGGTAATTCGCCAGGCATCGAATCTTGGGTTTGGGAATTCCTCGTTTCTGACTCTGGACCGCCCATTCATCCAAATACTTCGATGCCCCGCGTTCTTGCCTGAAGATGTAGTCACGCAATTCTCTATGAAGTCGGTCGATGTCATGAGCCACGTTTCATCGAGGCGTTCAGAATAGAACAGAAAGTAGTATCCTTGGCGCTCAACCGGATGCGACTGCCCCACACCAAAAAGTGCGGAGGATCCAAATTTCACTTGTTTTGACCGCGCTTTGATTTGCAAGTCGAGTTTTTGCCCTTCCTTGCCTCTGATGATCGCGTCAATCCCATCGTCATCCACAAGCGGGACGAAAACGTCGAAACCATCCTTTAGCAACAGGCCGATTACCCAGTACTCAATTCGCTTTCCAAATGACGCGGAGTTTCGAAAACTCATGACGGTCTCTCCTCTGCCGCCCGCGCCTTCAATTCCTTGCGGATCACCTTCCCCGTAACCGTCATCGGCAGTTCCTCCAGAAACGCCACCTCGCGCGGATAGGAATACTGCGCCAGGCGGTCCTTGACCCAATCCTGCAACTCCTGACCAGAAGCCTGCGCTCCCGGCTTCAGAACCACGTAAGCCTTGACGATCTCGGTCCGCAGCGGGTCAGGCTTGCCAACCACGCCCACCGTCGCCACCGCCGGGTGGGTCAGCAGGCAATCCTCGATCTCTGCCGGGCCAATGCGATAACCGGCCGAGGTGATCACGTCATCATCACGACCCACAAACCGCAGATAGTCCCCCTCCCATACGCCTCGGTCCCCGGTGATCAGCCAGTCACCGCGAAATTTCCCGGCTGTCGCCTCGGGCCGGTTCCAGTATTCCAGCAACATCGAAGCCGAGCCGCGCCGGATGGCCACATCGCCCTCGTCTGTCGTTGGCGCGCCGTCTTCATCGATCACAGCAACCTCGTGGCCCGGAACGGGTTTGCCGATACAGCCGGGGCGCACCGGAAAATCCTCGGTACAGGATGAGACGACCATATTGCATTCGGTCTGGCCGTAGAATTCGTTGATGGTCAGGCCAAACGCCTGCCGTCCCCAGGCCAGCATCTCGGCCCCAAGCGGCTCACCACCCGATGCGACCGAGCGCAACCCCGGTATCGTCTGATCCGCCGCCTTGAGCATGCGCAGCGCTGTCGGAGGAAAAAAAACGTTGCGCACCCCGCCGCGTCGGATCACGTCGGCACAGGTATCGGGCGAAAACTTCTCGAGCCGGGCGGCGACGACCGGAATGCCCAGCGCCAGCCCGGGCATCAGCACGTCGAACAGCCCGCCGATCCAGGCCCAGTCCGCCGGCGTCCAAAGGCAATCGCCCTCACGTAGGTGATTGTGGCTGATGGACACGCCCGGCAAGTGACCGGTCAGAACCCGGTGCCCGTGCAGCGCCCCCTTGGGGCTGCCCGTTGTGCCCGAGGTGTAGATCAGCACGGCCGGATCCTCTGGCCCTGTATCGGCGTATGGGATTGTGTCTGTGGCCTCTGCGATTTGATCAACCAACAGAGGGTCCGCCAGATCGCCCAGCAAAGCAGCGCCCTCGCCATCCGTCAAAACAATTTGCGCACCGGAATCCCCAACACGCGAGGCCAGGGCGTCGTGCTTGAACAACTTGAATAACGGGACCGAGATTGCCCCGATCTTCCAGATCGCCAAATGGGCCGCGGCACACCACGGCGACTGGCTGAGCAACACACCCACGCGATCGCCGCGCCGCGCCCTTGCCAAAAGCGCCCGCGCGATTCCGTCAGTCATCCGGCCCAACTGACCATAAGTGATACGCCGGTTTTCCTCCGACGTGAGGTCGATCAGAGCCACTTGTTCGGCAGGTTGGTTCAGGCACTGGCGCGCCATGTTCAGCTGTACCGGCACATCCCAGCCACCCGTGCCGAGCAAACCGGGTATGCGTTCAGTGCGCATCATGCCCCCAACCCCTTGTTTTTAAGCCAATTTGAACAGGATTGGGTGGCTCGGATTTCAACGTTTTTTGATGCAGATCAGAGTTGGCTGGAGCGATGACGGTCAAAAGGTCCATATCAACAGAAGCAAAGGCATGAATATGACCAAAAAACTCGCCGCTTTGACACTTTCCACCGCTCTTGTCGCAGTCGCCGCGCCGGCGCTGGCCCAGTCGCAGGGTGACTGGACGCTCGGCATCGGTGTCGGTTACCTGGACCCGAAATCCGACAACGGCACTTTGGCAGGCGCCAACGCGACCATCGACTCGGACACCCGGCCGATCTTCACCGCCGAGTATTTCATCCGCGACAACCTGGGGATCGAGCTGCTGGCCGCGACCCCTTTCAAGCATGACATCACACTTGGTGGCAGCATCGACGCGGGCAGTGTCAAGCATTTGCCGCCGACCTTGTCGCTGAACTATCACTTCCCGACCAACAGTGCGTGGAAACCCTATGTCGGCGCCGGCCTGAACTACACGATCTTCTTTGACGAACAGTCCCCTCTGGGCGATCTGAAGGTTGATGATTCCTTTGGCGTCTCGCTGCAAGCCGGTCTGGACTATATGGTCACCGAAAAAGGTGCCGTGCGTCTGAACGTGCGCTGGTTCGACATCGACTCGGATGTCACGCTGAACGGCGCGAACATCGGCAAGGCCGAGATCGATCCGTGGCTGGTCGGCGTATCCTACGTTCATCGCTTCTGATCCCTTGATCGAAACGCCTCGCAGCACCATCGTCTGCGGGGCGTTCTTTTCTCAGCGCATTTCGTTCATCATTTCCCGACCGATCAGCATCCGGCGGATCTCGCTGGTGCCTGCACCTATTTCCATGAGCTTGGCATCCCGGAAGATACGGCTGACCGGCGCGTCGGACAGGAAACCTGCTCCGCCCAGCGCCTGAACGGCCTGATGAGCCTGAACCATCGCCTGCTCGGACGCATAAAGACAGCACGCCGCTGCGTCCTGACGGGTGACATCCCCCCGATCACAGGCCTTGGCGACCTCGTAGACATAAGCCCGCGCCGAGTTCATCGCCGTGTACATGTCCGCGATCTTGCCCTGCATCAGCTGAAAGCTTCCGATAGGTTTGCCGAACTGTTTGCGCTCGGCCAGATATGGCATCACCTCATCCAGACAGGCTGCCATGATCCCGGTGCCGATCCCCGCCAGCACGACGCGCTCATAGTCCAGACCAGACATCAGAACGGCAACGCCCTTGCCTTCTTCGCCCAGCACGTTTTCGAACGGGACTTCGACGTCTTCAAATATCAGTTCGGCCGTGTTGGAACCGCGCATCCCCAACTTGTCGAAATGGGGTGAAGTCGAGAAGCCCTTCATCTCTTTCTCGATCAGGAAGGCGGTGATCCCTTTCGAGCCAGCATCTGGGTCGGTCTTGGCATAAACCACCAGCGTATCCGCATCCGGCCCATTGGTGATCCAGTATTTGTTGCCGTTCAGCCTGTAGTGGTCGTTGCGCTTTTCAGCGCGAAGCTTCATCGACACGACATCAGAACCGGCCGATGGTTCCGACATGGCCAACGCTCCCACATGCTCACCCGAGATCAGGCGCGGCAGGTATTTCTGCTTCTGCTCGTCATTTCCGTTCAGCTTGATCTGGTTCACGCAGAGATTCGAATGCGCCCCGTAAGACAATGAAACCGAGGCCGAAGCCCGCGCCACCTCTTCCACGGCGACCGAATGTGCCAGATAGGACATACCCGCGCCGCCGAACTTTTCCGGCACGGTGATGCCCAAAAGGCCAAGGTCGCCCATTTCCTTCCACAGCTCGTTGGGAAAAGCGTTCGAAGAGTCGATTTCGGCCGCCATCGGCTTGACCCGTTCCTGCGCCCAGCGATGAACCATCTCGCGCAGGGCGTTCACGTCCTCACCCAGATCAAATTGCATCGTCGCCATGAACATTTGCGCTCTCCCTCGCATTTTAATGAACAAGTGTTCAATAACTGAATAGCAGCGAATCCTCAAACGGTCAATCTTTGTGGAGGACGGGGCAAATACAAAAAAATACCGCTCCTCCCGGAACGGTATTTCAGACAATAGAGCGTGCGCCGCAGGCGCACTCCGCTGGATTATGATTGGTAGACGGTGCCCACTTCCGCCCGAATGATGCGCGCGATCACCTGACAGTCTTCCAGCGAAAACGTCAGCGGCACCCGCATATCCATGATCCCTGCCAGCACCCGGTCGCTCGATGGCATCCGCTCGCTGTCTGCATACCGCCAGCTGTCATAGCGTGAGGTGAACCCGGTCGGCTCGGCCCCGCCGAACCATTTCAGTTCAACCCCGCGGGCCGCGCAGCGGCGGATCACGTCTGCGATACGTTCCGGGGGCCAGTCCAGCAGCAAAAACTGGATGGACGAGCCGACGTAGGTTTCGGTCTCGGGGCGCTCGACTATCGTCAGACCCGGCGTGCCGCGCAAGCCTTTTTCGATTTCGACATAGCGTTCGTTCCAGCGGCGAACCTGCCGGTCGAGATCTCGAAGTTGCGGGCGCAGGATGGCTGCGCGCAGGTTGTCCATGCGACCTGAAACGTTGGGAGTGGTATATTTGATCCGCTCGAAAACCTCGGGTCCAGGCGCCGCAAGGTGACGCTCATACAGCATGTAGGACCCCGACAGCATGGTTGCTTTCGCGGCCAGTTCCTCGTCGTCGGTGACCAGAAGCCCCCCCTCGCCCGAGTTGACATGTTTGTAGGTCTGGCAGGAATAGCACCCGATCGCCCCCTGCCGACCCGACAATTGCCCGCGCCACGCAGCCCCCATCGTGTGCGCACAATCCTCGATCACGACGACGCCCGCCGCATTGCAGATCTGCATCAGCCGATCCATATCGCACAAATGCCCGCGCATGTGGCTGAGCATCAGGACCCGCGCCGAATGCAGTTTAGCCGCAAGATCGTCCAGATCGATGGTCAGGTCCTCGGCGACCCCAACGAATATCGGCTTGGCCCCGATCGAGGCGATCGCCCCCGGAACAGGTGCAAGCGTAAACGCGTTGGTCAGAACCGGATCGCCGGGTTGCACCCCAACCGCCCGCAAAGCTGTCGCCAATGCATAGCCCCCGGAAGCAACTGCCAGACAGTATTTCGCGCCCATCTGCGCGGCAAATTCCTGTTCCAGCAATGCCGTTTCGCCCAATTCGCCCGGCGCCACATTGTAGCGATGCAACCGTCCATGGCGCATTACTGCCAAAGCGGCTTCGATTGCCTCGTCGGGGATGGGTTCCTGCTGGGTAAAGCTACCCGTGAATGTCTCGGTCATGGCGTAGTTTTGGAGCCGCGTCGAAGCAGGGTCAAGGGATCATGCGGCGGCACCGATAAGACCGGGCACCAATTCTGCGAGATCGTCGAAATGATGCAGCAACGCCTCGGGTTCCAACGCGGCCATATCCTCGCCTGACGGGCCAAATGTGACCAACACCGATGGCACGCCGGCCGCGCGCGCCGTGTTTCGGTCGGTGTCGGAATCGCCGATCAATACGCAATGCTCGGGGTGCCCTCCGGCACGCCGTGCGGCTTCACGCAGGGGCTCAGGGTCGGGTTTACGGACAGGCAATGTGTCCGCCCCCACCAGCGAGGAGAACTGGTCACGCACGCCCATGCGGGTCAGCAGCAGATCGGCAAGGGCTTCGGGCTTGTTCGTGCAGATGCCTACACCGTACCCAGCGGCTTTCAGGGCCTCAACCGCCTCAAGTGCGCCGGGATAGAATTGCGTGTGCGTATCGATGGCCTGCGCGTAGGCATCCAGTAATACCGGATAGTAGTCGGCGACGGTGTCCTCGGCAAAGGCCCCTACCCTTTCCAGCCCGTGCGCCAGCATCATGCGCCCACCGCGCAAAGCGACCGCCGCGTCCTGTGGACGGTTCAGAACATCACCATGACCCATGTGCCGGAAACAATGATTGGCAGCGGCCAATAAATCGCCCGAAGTGTCCGCCAAAGTTCCGTCAAGATCAAAGATCACCGTGCGCATTCTGCCTCCGTTCCGGCGAGTTTCCGCCAAGTACTGTTGCAAACGGCAATCTTCTTTGATGGCTGAACCGCTTGCGCCTTTGCCCCCAGCGGATAAAACGGTCGGCAACAAAACAAAAGAGAAAACGAGTTCATGAGTATTGCCCTTGTCATCCTTGCAGCCGGAAAAGGCACCAGGATGAATTCGGAAATCCCAAAGGTCCTGCACCCGATTGCCCAGGCACCGATGCTGATCCATGCCATGCGCGCCGGTGCCGTTCTGTCGCCCGAGCGCACGGTGATTGTCACGGGCCACGGGGCCGAAATGGTGGCCAAAGCCGTTCGGGACGAGGATGAAACCGCACAGATTGTCGTGCAAGAGGAGCAACTGGGCACCGCACATGCCGTTGCACAAACACGCGCCGCTCTGGAGGGGTTCAGCGGCGACGTGATCGTTCTTTTCGGTGACACGCCATTCATCGATCCCGAAACCTTGCAGCGCATGGTCGAAGCCCGAAAGTCATTCGATCTGGTCATGCTGGGATTTGACATCGCCGAGGTCCAACCTCGCTATGGCCGTTTGATCATGGATGGCGACCGTCTGGTCGAGATTGTGGAATACAAGGACGCCACCGAGGAACAGCGCGCCATTCGGTTTACCAACAGTGGGCTCTTGGCCTGTGACGCGACTCTGCTGTTCGATCTGATTGATCAGGTCAGCAATGAAAACGCGTCGGGCGAGTATTATCTGACCGCACTACCCGCTTTGGCCAATGCCCGCGGGCTTTCCGCCACAGCCATCAAGTGCGACGAGGCAGAGACCTTGGGCGTTGACTCACGCGCTGATCTTGCCGCTGCCGACGCTGTTTTCCAGAACCGTGCGCGCGCTGAGCTGCTTGATCTGGGCGTAACCCTGATGGCCCCTGAAACGGTTTACCTGGCGGCAGATACAGTGATTGGCCGCGACACCGTGATCGAACCCAACGTTGTATTCGGTCCCGGAGTCACCGTCGAAAGTGGCGCCACGATCCGGGCATTTTCCCATCTCGAAGGGTGCCATGTCAGCCGCGGTGCCATCGTCGGCCCCTATGCGCGGCTGCGCCCCGGCACCGAGCTGGCCGAAAACGCGCGCATTGGTAACTTTGTCGAAATCAAAAACGCCGAGATCGCCGAAGGCGCCAAGGTCAATCATCTGAGCTATATCGGGGACGCCACCGTTGGCGCAGCGACAAATATCGGCGCTGGTACCATCACCTGCAATTACGATGGGGTGATGAAGCACAAAACGACCATCGGCGAAGGTGTCTTTGTAGGATCCAACACGATGCTGGTTGCCCCTGTAACGCTGGGTAATGGCGCAATGACTGCAACCGGCACGGTTGTCACACGGGATGTCGAACCCGATGCCCTTGCCGTGGCCCGCGCCCGGCAGGACAACAAACCCGGTTATGCTCGGAAATTGTTTGAAGTGTTAAAGGCGAAAAAGGCTCGCCGAGACAAAGGAGCCTGATTTATGTGTGGAATTGTAGGCGTATTGGGACAGCACGAAGCAGCCCCGATTTTGGTCGAGTCACTGAAACGGCTGGAATACCGTGGATACGACAGCGCAGGCATCGCGACAGTTAACAAAGGTCAGCTTGGACGACGGCGCGCGGTTGGCAAACTGGTCAACCTCAGCGATTTGCTGGTGCATGAACCCTTGCCCGGCAAATCCGGCATCGGCCACACCCGCTGGGCGACGCACGGCGCGCCCTCGGTCAATAACGCCCATCCTCACAAGGCCGGACCGGTCGCTGTCGTGCATAACGGTATTGTCGAGAATTACCGCGAACTGCGCGACGAACTGGCCGGACATGGAAACGGGTTCGAGACCGAGACAGATACCGAAACCGTCGCTCTGTTGACCGAGCATTACATGGGCGCCGGCCTGTCCCCTGTCGATGCAGCATTCAAGACGATCGACCGCCTGGAGGGCGCCTTCGCGCTGGCCTTTCTGTTCGATGGTGAGGATGACCTGATCGTTGCGGCGCGAAAGGGCTCCCCTCTGGCAGTCGGTCACGGCGACGGCGAAATGTTCGTGGGGTCGGACGCTATTGCCCTGGCACCGCTTACCGACCGCATCACCTATCTGGAAGAAGGCGACCGAGCGGTTCTGACGCGCACCTCGCTGGAAATTCGCAACGAAGCCGGCGAAATCGCCAATCGTGAAATCCGCCGGATCAAACTGGATCAGACGCGCACCGACAAGGGCGGCCACAAACACTTCATGGCCAAGGAAATCGCCGAGCAGCCCGTTGTAGTGGCCGAGGCGGTCCGCTCCTACCTGCCGACAGGCGGCAACAAGGTTGTGCTACCGGACACCGATCTTGATTTCGCCAAACTGGATCGCCTGACCATGGTGGCGTGTGGCACCGCGTTCTATGCCTGCCTGACCGCCAAATACTGGTTCGAACAGCTCGCGAAAATGCCGGTCGAAGTCGATATCGCCAGCGAGTTCCGTTACCGCGAACCGCCGATCCCCAGCCGCACGCTGGCCCTGTTCGTCAGCCAGTCCGGCGAAACGGCGGACACATTGGCAGCCCTTCGGTATTGCGAAGGCAAAGCGGACAAGATCGTCTCGGTCGTGAATGTACCTGAAAGCTCGATTGCACGGGAAAGCGATATTGCCCTGCCTATTCATGCGGGTGTAGAAATCGGCGTGGCGTCGACCAAGGCGTTCACCTGCCAGCTCAGCGTCTTGCTGATGCTGGCGCTCAAGGCCGCCTGTGACCGGGGCACTCTGACCGATGAGGAACTGGCTGATCACGCGGCTGCCCTGCGCGGACTGCCTTCGGTTCTGAACACCGCGCTGGACCAGAACCGTGCCATAAAGAAATCGGCCCAGCGCCTGTCCGAGGCGCGCGACGTCCTGTTCCTCGGGCGTGGCCTGATGTATCCGCTGGCGATGGAAGGCGCACTGAAATTGAAAGAAATCAGCTATATACACGCCGAAGGCTATGCTTCGGGCGAGCTGAAGCACGGTCCCATCGCCCTGATAGACAAGCATATGCCGGTTGTCGTCATGGCGCCGCGCGACGCGGTCTTCGACAAAACGGTGTCGAACATGCAAGAAGTAATGGCGCGCAAGGGCAAAGTGATCCTAGTTTCGGATGATGACGGTATCTCGCAAGCTGAAGACGGCGTCTGGAGCACGATCCGGATGCCGCATATCCACCACAACCTGACCCCGATCCTGTATTCGGTGCCGGCTCAGTTGCTGGCCTACCACACGGCCGTCGCTAAAGGCACGGACGTGGATCAGCCCCGCAACCTTGCAAAATCCGTGACGGTGGAGTGAGAAATGGCCAAGCAATTCCCGGAACTGGATGATGCCCATCGCAAGTTCATCCAAGAACAGCACATGTTCTTTGTTGGAACCGCGGGATCCGACGGGCGGGTCAATATTTCCCCTAAGGGCATGGATTCATTGCGCGTTCTGGGACCGAACAGAATTGCATGGATGAACCTGACGGGCAGCGGCAATGAAACTGCGGGGCATCTGCTTGAAGTCAACCGTATGACGCTGATGTGGTGCTCGTTCACAACCCGACCGCTGATCCTGCGCACCTATGGGTCCGCTCGGACGATCCACGCCACCGATGATGTTTGGGCGGAGCTCGCCGGGCATTTCCCCGGCCACCGCAGCGCGCGACAAATCTACGATATGTCCATAGACCTAGTGCAGACTTCGTGCGGCTATGCGGTGCCGTTCATGGAGTACAGGGCAGACCGGGACACAATGCAGAAATGGGTCGACGGCAAGTCGGACGACGATATTCGTGCCTATTGGGTTGAGAAGAACCAATACACCATCGATGGCAAACCCACCGGGGTTTCCGTCTGATGACACCGGACACTTACCTGGATCAGATCAAGGCACATGCCGACCCGGAACGGGCGGTGCAGATGGCCGCGTATCACAAAGCCGAGCGTCCATTTTTGGGTGTCTCGAATCCCATTTTGAACGATCTGACAAAGGCATGGCGCCGGGAACTGTCCGTGCCCGACCGGGTGACATTGGCCGGGGCTCTGTGGCAAACGGACATCCACGAAGGCCGGCTGGCCGCAGCCAAACTGCTGACACAGGCGCGCATCAGACCCGACGACGCAGTCTGGGATCAACTTCAAAGCTGGCTACCTGATTTCGACGCTTGGGCGGTGGCCGATCACGCCTGCATGGCCATGCAGAAACGACTGACTGCGGACCCGACCCGTTTGGATCAGGTTGAAACCTGGACAACCTCCGATCGCATGTGGACCCGGCGCGCTGCTTTGGTGGCCACCCTGCCGTGGACCAAGCAAAACCATCCCAAGCCCGACGACCTGCTGCGTCGCGACCGCATATTGGGTTGGGCAGCAGGTTATGTCCCCGACCGGGACTGGTTCATTCAAAAGGCGGTTGCCTGGTGGTTGCGCGAGCTTTCAAAACACGACCCCGCGCGCGTGATTTCTTTCCTGAACCAGCACGGCGGCGACATGAAACCCTTTGCCCGGAAAGAAGCCGGCAAATACCTGCGCGATCAGTTGGAATAGACCTCAAGCTCAACCAGCTCGTCAAATGGCAGCAACAAGGCGCGCATCGCCTCCAGCGACAAGCGACTACCGCCCCCGGCCGGTCCGGCTGCGGGCACCAGTGTCACATAAGCCTGTGCGCCGGTCTTGGGCACGACCACTCGCCCGTTGATTTCACTTTCAACCAACGGCGTCTGCAACCACCGGCCCGGCGTTGTCGGATCCCCCAGCCCGGCAATTGTGGTTCTTGGCCCGACCCATCCTGCCTCAGAAACGGCCGCCGGCTGCGCCTCGGGCTCGGCCTCAGCAGAAACGGGTGCAGGTTCAGGCTGCGGATCGGCTCCTCCGAACCATCGATCCGAGGTTGAGCGGACCGCATCGCATCCCGATACAAGTAAGATCAGAGGTATCAGCGCATATCTCATGCGTGATACGTAGCGCCCTGCGCCCATCTGTACCAGCCCAAAGCACAGTTCGCCCTTGCCGCTGCGGGGTTGCCGATTTACCTATGAGCCATGACAGCACCGCTTATCGACCCGTTTGCCCGCGCCATCACCTATCTACGCGTCTCCGTCACGGACCGCTGCGACTTCCGCTGTGTCTATTGCATGTCGGAAAATATGACCTTTCTGCCCAAGAAAGACCTGCTGACGCTGGAAGAACTGGATCGCATGTGCTCCACCTTCATTCGCCTCGGTGTCGAGAAGCTGCGCATCACCGGCGGAGAGCCCTTGGTGCGTCGCAATATCATGACCTTTTTCAACAGCATGACGCGGCACCTCGAAACCGGCGCGCTCAAAGAACTGACGCTCACGACCAACGGCTCGCAGTTGCATCGCTTCTCAGATGATCTGTATGCCGCCGGCGTCCGAAGGGTGAATGTTTCGCTTGATACATTGGATGAAGACAAGTTCGCCAAGATTACCCGCTGGGGCCGCCTCAAGCAGGTGTTGAACGGTATCGATGCCGCCCAACAAGCCGGCCTTCGGGTCAAGATCAACACGGTCGCGCTGAAAGGTTTCAACGAAGTGGAACTGCCGCGCATTACCGAATGGTGTGCCGAGCGAGACATGGATCTGACATGGATCGAGGTCATGCCGATGGGCGATATCGGCAACGAAGACCGTCTGGATCAATACTGGTCGCTCAAGGATGTGCGCAAGGAATACGAAAACCACTACAGCGTGACTGATCTGGCCGAACGTACAGGCGGGCCGGCGCGCTATGTCCGGCTTGGCGAAACGGGCCAGAAGATCGGCTTCATCACACCGCTCAGCCATAATTTCTGCGAAAGCTGCAACCGGGTGCGCCTGACCTGCACGGGTGAGCTGTATATGTGCCTGGGGCAAGAGGACATGGCCGACCTGCGCGGCGCGCTGCGCGATCACCCGGACACGGAAGAACCACTGGAAGACGCGATCCGCGCAGCCATCAGCCTCAAGCCCAAAGGACATGATTTCGACTATTCCCGCCAAGCTGTCGATGGTCAGATGACACGCCACATGAGCCACACGGGCGGCTGACATGCCCGCAAGGGACACGCGTCCGACGCTGATCTACAAAACCTACTGCGCCGCGACCTCTCTGTTGTCACCGCTGGCTTGGCGAACGGTGCGCAACAAGCTTGAGGCGGCAGAGGTTCCCCCGCAGCGGCAACGCGAACGGCTGGGCCATGCCAGTGCGCCCCGCCCGAACGGCCGCCTGATCTGGTTTCACGCCGCCAGTGTTGGTGAAAGCCTCTCGGTCCTCAGCCTGATCAGGCGACTGGCGAAAAGGCTACCGGATGCCGAGTTCCTCATCACCTCAGGCACACCCACGTCAGCCACGCTGATCGAAAAGCGCCTGCCGCCGCGTACACGGCACCAGTACCCGCCATTGGACACCGCAGGCCCGGTGCGCCGCTTCCTGGATCACTGGAAACCGAATGCTGGTGTTTTTGTCGAAAGCGAAATCTGGCCTCGGCTGATCGTGGAAAGCGCAAAGCGGGGTATTCCCCTGGCATTGCTGAATGCGCGCCTGTCCGAGAAATCCGTCACCGGGTGGAAAAAACGGCCCAAAACCGCACGCTTCATTCTGAACCAGTTTCGGGTATTCCTGACCCAAAACAAGCAAACGGCGGCCAATCTTCTGTCCATGGGTGCTCCGACCGATCGCGTGCGGCCCGGAACCAACCTCAAGTCCATGTCCGACCCGCTGCCGGTCGATGAAAAGACACTGACCGATATCGGCACCCAGATTGCAAACCGTCCGGTCTGGATCGCGAGCTCGACGCACGCAGGCGAAGAAGAAACCGTTCTGGCCGCCCACGCCGAATTGCTTTGCCGCTGGCCGGAGCTGCTGCTGTTCCTGATCCCGCGCCACCCCGAGCGCCGCAGCGACGTTACAAACCTTATCGCAACGGCAGGATTGACCAGCGCACTGCGAAGCGATGGCCAGCCCATCACAACACAAACACAGGTCTATGTCGCGGATACGCTGGGGGAACTGGGCACCTGGTATGCCCTTTGCCCGATTGTTTTTCTGGGCGGTTCCCTAAGGGACATTGGCGGCCATAACCCTTTTGAACCAGCTCAGGCAGGCGCCGCTGTCATTACCGGATCCGGCTATTTCAACTTCGCCGAAACCTTCGCGCCGCTGATTGAAACCGGCGGAGCCGTCGAAGCCCGCTCCGCCGCCGAGCTGACCGAAGCCGTGGCCCTTTGGCTATCAAATGAAAACGCGCTCACTGCGGCGCGCGAAGCTGCCAAATCTTGCGTCAACACCCAGAAATCGGCGCTGGACGACGTAATCGACACGCTTTGTCAGTCGCTGGACCTGACCACGCAATCGGATCCTGCTTCATCTGGCTAAAAATATCCCGGGGGAGTCGCGCCGCAAGGCGCGGCGGGGGCAGAGCCCCCTACCTGCACAAGTTTCAAGCCGCTGGCATCCGCTGTTCAACGATCTCAGCCCACCAACTACAGCCGGCAGGGATCGCCTCGTCGTTAAAGTTATACTCCGGGTGATGGACCATCGCAGTGTCACCATTGCCCACCAGGATATAGGCGCCCGGGCGCTCTTCCAGCATGAAGGCGAAATCCTCGCCCCCCATCACCAGGGGTGCCACTTCGCAATCACCAGAGACCGACCGCGCGACCTTGGCCGCGAATTCGGTCTGCTCTTCACTGTTCACCATGACCGGGTAGCCGCGGATATACGTCACATCCGCCGCACCTCCGAAAGTCGCGGCAATGCCGTTGCAAATCTCGTTGATCCGCTTCTCGGCCAGATCACGCATCTCTTTGCTCATGGTGCGGACGGTGCCCTTGATCTGAACTGTCTGCGGTATGACGTTGAACGCCTTTGAAGAGGTCTCGAAGGACGTCACCGAAACCACAACCTGATCGATCGGATCTGCGTTTCGCGACGCGATGGTCTGCAATGCCAGCACGGCTTTGGCCGCGATGATCGTGGTATCCACCGTTTCATGAGGTTTCGCGGCATGACCACCTCGTCCTTCGAAGGTGATATCGAACTGATCGGTTGCCGCAAAGAACGAACCGGGCCGGATCGAGAAACTGCCGACCGGCTTGCCGGGCCAGTTGTGCATCCCATAGACCTCCTGGATGTTCCAGCGTTCCATCATCCCGTCTTCACACATCTCGCGGCCCCCACCGCCGCCTTCTTCAGCGGGCTGGAAGATGACCACAACAGTGCCGTCGAAATTGCGTGTTTCGGACAGATACTTGGCCGCGCCCAGCAACATCGCCGTATGCCCATCATGACCGCAGGCGTGCATTGCCCCATCGGTTTTCGAGGCATAGTCCAGCCCGGTCGCCTCATGAATCGGCAGCGCATCCATATCGGCGCGCAAACCGATGACCTTGCCTTTGGTGTCGGTCTTGCCTTTGATGACGCCCACGACACCGGTGCGGCCAATGCCAGTTACAACCTCGTCGCAACCGAATTCTTTTAGTTTGTCGGCGACCAGCGCACTGGTGCGATGGGTTTCAAACAGAATTTCTGGGTTTTCGTGAATATCCTGCCGCCACGCGGTGATTTCGTCCTGCAGCTCGGCAAAGCGGTTCTTGACTGGCATCTCTTCTCTCTCCTCACTCAAGCAGCCGGCATCCGGCGCTCGACCATTTCAGCAAACCACGAACATCCCATCGGGATGATTTCGTCATTGAAATTGTATTCTGGGTGGTGCAGCCCGGCACTGTCTCCATTGCCGAGCACAATGAAGGCGCCGGGGCGTTCTTCCAACATGAACGAGAAATCCTCGCCCCCCATAACCATCGGAGCCTGATCGCAACTGCCACCGACGGAGATTGCAGCCTCGGCTGCGTAACCTGTTTGTTTTTCGGCATTGATCGTCACTGGTACACCACGGGTATAGCCAACTTTGGCAGTTCCGCCGAAGGTTTCTGCAATACCAGGCACAACCTCTTTCAGCCGCATTTCGATCAAATCGCGCATTTCATTGGAATGCGTGCGCACGGTACCGCGTATCTGCGCAGATTGCGGGATCACGTTGAATGCCTTGGACGAAGTCTCCACTGACGTTACGGACAGAACGGCCTGCAATGTCGGGTCGGTATTGCGCGACACGATTGTCTGCAACGCAACGATCAGCTGAGACAACATCACAGTGGTATCGACAGTATCATGCGGTTTCGCCGCGTGCCCGCCGTGTCCTTCCAGATGAATGTCAAATTCATCCGCTGCCGCCAGCAAAGGCCCGGACCGAATGGCAAAGTGGCCGGTGGGCACACCCGGTACGTTGTGCATGGCATAGACTTCCTGAATGCCGAAACGATCCATCAAACCGTCCTTGCACATCGCTTCAGCGCCGTTTCCACCTTCTTCGGCGGGCTGGAAGATCACCACGGCTGTGCCATCAAAGTTCCGAGTTTCGGCCAGGTATTTTGCAGCGCCAAGAACCATGGCGGTATGCCCGTCGTGCCCGCAGGCGTGCATCGCACCGTCGGTTTTGGATGCATATTCCAGGCCAGTCTGTTCCTGCATTGGCAGCGCATCCATATCCGCGCGCAACCCGATCACGCGGCCCTGAGTATCGGTCTTGCCTTTGATGACGCCCACGACACCGGTGCGCCCGATCCCGGTCACAACTTCATCGCAGCCGAACTCTTTCAGCTTTTCCGCTACCAGCGCACTCGTGCGTTGGGTGTCATACAGGATCTCGGGGTGTTGATGAATGTCACGCCGCCAACCGGTGATTTCTTCGTGCATCTCTGCAAGGCGGTTCTTGATCGGCATGTCATTCTCCCTGATTTAGGCGACGGGCAATCGTCGTTCCACGAGCTCAGCGAACCAGCTGCACCCTGCAGGAATGGCGTCGTCGTCGAAATTGTATTCCGGGTGGTGGCACATGGCCGTGTCCCCGTTCCCGATAAAGATGTAGGCTCCGGGCCGTTCTTCAAGCATGTAGGCGAAATCTTCTGACGGCATGATCGGATCGGTGTTGTCGTTGACCTTGCCTGCCACGGCCTGCGCGGCCTCGGAGGCGTAGTTGGTTTCAGCTTCCGAGTTCACGGTAACCGGATAGCCGGGTGTCCATGTCACCTGAGCAGACGCACCAAAGGCCGAGGCTGTGTCCTCGGCAATCCGTCGCACGCGCACTTCGGCAATCGAGCGGTACTCCGGATCAAGTGTCCTGACAGTCCCTTGCAACCTTACGGTGTGGGCGATGACATTTGAGGCGACGCTGTCGGTTTCAAACGTCCCAACGGTCAATACAACGCGTTTGATCGGATCGACGGTGCGCGACACAACCGATTGCAAAGCCACGACAATATGCGACGCCACAAGCGTTGTGTCGACGGCATCATGGGGTGCCGCCGCATGCCCCCCTTTGCCGGTCACGACAATCTCGAACTCATCGGAGGACGCCAGCAGAGCACCGGGCCGGATCGCGAACTCTCCAACCGGAAGTCCCGGCATGTTGTGCATGCCGTAGACTTCCTGAATACCCCAGCGTTCCATCAGGCCATCCTGACACATGGCCAATCCGCCGGCGCCACCTTCTTCAGCCGGTTGAAAGATCAGAACCACAGTCCCGTCGAAATTCCGCGTCTCGGCCAGATATTGCGCAGCGCCCAGCAGCATCGAGGTGTGGCCGTCATGTCCGCAGGCGTGCATCTTGCCCGAAACGGTCGAGGCATACTCTACCCCGGTTGCTTCTTCGATGGGCAAAGCGTCCATGTCGGCACGCAAGCCGATCACTCGACCGCTCGAATCCTCTCGCCCACGGATCACGGCCACCACACCGGTTTTGCCGATGCCCGGAGTGATCTCGTCGACCCCGAAATCTTTGAGCCGTTCCACAACAAACCCTGCAGTCTCATGTACGTCATACATCAGCTCAGGATGCGCATGCAGATGACGGCGCCATTTGGTGATCTCACCATGCATTTCGGCAAGTCGGTTCTTGACGGGCATCTTTGATCTCCTCCTGACAGGCTGGTTACTGAGACAACCTCTGTACCAGGCGTTCCATGAATTTCTGGCCTTCGTTGAATTGCGCGATGGTGATGAATTCGTTTGGCTGATGGGCCTGCGCGATATCACCGGGCCCGCAGATCACCGCTGAATACCCGGCCTCCTGAAATTGCCCGGCCTCGGTTCCATAACTGACCACGTGAGTGGCGTTGTCGCCGGTCAAAGATCGCACCAATGCCTCGGCCTCGCCATTCTTTTCCGGGACCAAAGCAGGAACCGCGAAGGTTTCAGCAACTTCGATGCGCGCCTCCAGGTGGACGGCCTGCATCCGGGCCTCGGCCGCCTCGACGCGCTCCATATAGGCCTTACGCCAATCCGAAGCAGCTTCGCCGGGCACCACCCTGAAATCCATCATGAAACGGCAATCCTTGGCGGTGATGTTATGGGCAGTACCACCTTCGATCATGCCGACATGACAAGTGGTCCAGGGCGGGTTGAAAATGGCCGCGATTTCGCTGGGTTGGGCGGCCCTGTTCTTGGCGTTCTGTTCATTCGCCCAATCGATCAGTGGTGCCGCTTCCATGATCGCGTTCACACCAGTGTGCATGATCGAGCTGTGAACCTCAAATCCGACCACATGGGTATCGTAGCCAAAGCCACCTTTGTGGCCCGTGACGGCCTGCATCATCGACGGCTCGCCAACGATCACGGCCGAGCCCTTTGGCACCACCCCCTGCATTGCCTTGATCATCGGAGGGGCGCCGGTGCATCCAACCTCTTCGTCAAAGCTCAGCGCAAGTTGCAGCGGGCGTTTGACGCCGAAGTGGTGCGCTTCGACCAGTGCCCAGATCGCCAGCGCATCGAATCCCTTCATGTCGCAGGTGCCGCGGCCGAAATACTTGCCGCCCTCCTCAGTGACCGTGAACGGATCCGTGTCCCATGGCTGTCCATCTACTGGCACAACGTCCGTATGTCCCGACAGGACAACTGCGCCCTCTTCCCAGGGCCCGACATGGGCATACAGAGCAGCCTTGTGCGGTTGGTCCGGGTCGGGCCAGCGATGCGCTTCGATCCCGTGGTCGCGCAGATAATCTTCGACCCAATCAATCAGCGGCAGGTTGCTGACGCGGCTGACTGTCGGGAATGAGATCAACTTGGTCATGATCTCAAGCGGAGTCAGGCGTACTGACATTCTGATCAATACCCGCTGTCAGTGGTCAGGATAAAATGGCCCGGTTCGACTTCGCGGTATTCAGATGGTTCCGGCTTGTAGCCGATTGGATGAATTGGTGATGGGATCGGTTTGAAATTCAAGTCTTTTTCCGATTTGCGTTTGTTCGGATCAGCGATCGGAACGGCCTTCATCAGCGCCTGCGTGTACGGGTGCTGCGGGTTCTCGAAAACCCGCGCGCGCGGGCCAAGTTCAACGATCCGCCCCAGATACATAACACCCACGTGATGGCTGACCCGTTCAACCACCGCCATATCATGGCTGATGAACAGATAGCTGAGGCCAAGCTCTGCCTGCAGTTCCATCATCAGGTTCAAAACCTGTGCCTGCACTGATACGTCCAGGGCCGACACGGCTTCATCCGCAATGATCAGCTTGGGATTCAGGGCCAGGGCGCGCGCAATTGCGATCCGCTGACGCTGGCCGCCCGACATTTCGTGCGGGAATCGGCGCATGAAACTGCGCGGCAGCTGCACCTTTTCAAACAGTTGCGCAACACGGTCCTGCAGCTCTGACCCCGATGCCACTCCATAGTTGCGCATCGGTTCGGCGACCTGGTCGACCAGTTGCATCTGCGGGTTCAGCGAAGCGAATGGATCCTGAAATATCATCTGCATGTCCAGCCGCGCCTTGCGCAGACCGGCCTGATCCAGCTTCATGATATCAAGCCCGTCCAGGTTGACCTCGCCCGACATCGGCTCGACCAACCGCAGGATCGAACGCCCCGCCGAAGACTTTCCGCACCCGGACTCACCCACTAGGCTTAGCGTCTGCCCCTTGTTCAGCGTGAACGAGACATCCTCGACCGCGTGCACGTTGGAAATGGTCCGCCGCAGCAACCCGCCTTTGACCGCGAAGCGTGTGGTCAGGTTCTTGACGGTTAACAGCACATCTTCGGTGCCCGGAATGGGCGCGATCTTTTGACCTTCGACACCCAGCAGTTTCATTGGTTCGGGCGCAGATTTGCCCTGCATCTCTCCCAGTTTCGGCACCGCCGCCAGCAGGGCCTTGGTGTATTCATGCTGCGGGTTCTCAAAGATTTCGTTGACCGTACCTTCTTCGACCTTGTTGCCGCGGAACATGACCACAACGCGGTCAGCCATTTGAGCAACCACCGCCATGTCATGGGTGATGAACATAACCGCCGTGCCGGTTTCCCGCTTGAGCCGGTCCATCAGGGCCAGAATCTCGGCCTGAATGGTGACGTCCAGTGCGGTTGTCGGTTCGTCTGCGATCAGCAGACGCGGCTCACACGCCATGGCCATCGCGATCACTACGCGCTGGCGCATCCCGCCGGACAATTCATGTGGATATTGCTTCAGGCGTCGTTCGGGCTCGGGTATGCGGACCTGACGCAACAGTTCAAGCGCCCGCGCCTCGGCATCGGTTTTGTTCATATCCTTGTGGATTCGCAAACCTTCCGTCAGTTGCCGACCGACCGTGAACACCGGGTTCAGCGCCGTCATCGGCTCCTGAAAGATCATTCCGATCTCGTTACCCCGAATCTGTTTCATCAGATCCTGATCGGCCTTGGACAGATCCATCTCTTCGCCATCGCGCCGGTCGAACAGCAATTGACCACCTGCGATTTCGCCGCCGCCGAACTCGACCAGCCGCATCAGCGAAAGAGAGGAAACAGACTTGCCCGAGCCCGATTCGCCAACGATGCAAACGGTTTCCCCCGGCTTCACCTCGAACGAGACGTCTTCGACCCCGACCACGGGCCCGTCCTTGGTTTGAAATTCGACCCGAAGTTTCTTGATCTGGGCAATTGGCTGATCCAGCACGTGCACGCTCCCCTTGGCGGCTTATGTTTTTTGGTTGCCAAACGCTAAGTCGCCGAGGCGGGAAAAGTCAAACCCATTGCAGGATTTCGCTGCGGCAAGGCTTGCAATTTTCGGAAACTCTGTTTCGATACGCCGCGTAACCGTATTTGGGAGAGGACGGATTTGACGAAGCGTAGATTGCATTTACGTTTCAATTCAGCGCCTTACACCCAAACGCGGCAACGCCTAGTCCGCAGGCCTTGCGGAAATAATCGAGACACGCACGTGTCCAACATGGAGTGTATGATGAAAATCAAAACCCTTTTGCTTGGTGCGATTGCCAGCACGGCTATGGCCCCGATGGCCTTTGCCGAGCGCGGATCGGACGGCAATGTCAGCATCATCTACTGGCAGGCGCCTTCGATTCTGAACCCGTTCCTGTCGGGTGGCACCAAGGATGTGGAATCGGCCTCGCTGGTGATCGAGCCTCTGGCCCGGTACGACCAGGATGGCAACATGGTGCCCTATCTGGCCGCCGAGATTCCGACCGTTGAAAATGGTGGCGTCAGCGAAGACCTGACTTCGATCACCTGGAAAATCGCACCTGGAATCACCTGGTCGGACGGTACGCCGTTCACATCGGCCGACGTGAAATTCACCGCGGATTACTGCATGCACCCCGAAGGCGGTTGCGCGCAGGTGACCAAGTTCGAAGGCGTAACTTCGGTCGAGGCCGTGGATGACATGACCGTCAAAGTTACGTTCGATGCGCCGACTCCTTTCCCCTACGGCCCGTTCGTTGGTGGTGAAAGCCCGATCATTCAGGCCGCACAGTTCGCGGATTGCGTGGGCGCGAAAGCTCCTGAATGTACCGAGCAGAACTTCAACCCGATCGGCACCGGCCCGTTTGTCGTCACCGAGTTCAAGCCGAACGACGTGATCACTTTCAAGGCCAATGACAACTACCGTGATCCGAACAAACCGGCCTTTGCCACCGTGACCTTCAAAGGCGGCGGCGATGCAACCGCTGCGGGCCGCGCCGTCATGGAAACCGGCGAGTTCGACTATGCCTGGAACCTGCAGTTGGCGCCTGAAGTAATCGCGCAGATGCAGGAGGGCGGCAAAGGCACCCCGGTCGCAGGCTTCGGTCCGCTGGTCGAGCGCCTCATGCTGAACCAGACCAACCCGTCGCCCGATCTGCCGGAAGGCGAGCGTTCGACCGCTGCGCATCCGCATCCGTTCCTGACCGATCCGGCTGTCTACAAGGCGATGTCATTGGCCATCGACCGTCCGCTGCTGGTGGAAATCGGCTACGGGCAGGCCGGTAAGGTCACTTGTAACTGGGTTCCGGCCCCGGCTGCGTTCAACTCGACAACGATGACCTGCGACACGCAGGATATCGAAGGCGCGAAGAAACTGCTGGACGATGCAGGCATTGTCGACACCAACGGCGACGGCGTTCGTGAAAAAGACGGCGTTCCGCTGAAAATCGTCTACCAGACCTCGACCAACGCCGTTCGTCAGGACTTCCAGGCGCTGATCAAGGAATGGTGGAGCCAGATCGGCATCGAAACCGAGCTGCGCAACATCAACGCATCGGTCTTCTTCGGCGGTGACCCGGGCTCGCCCGACACCTTCCAGAAGTTCTACGCCGACGTCGAGATGTACGCCAACACCTTCAACGGCACTGACCCGCAGTCCTATCTGGGCAACGGCCTGTGCGACAAGGCTCCGCGTCCCGATACGCAGTGGCAGGGCGAAAACATCAGCCGCTTCTGCAACGAGGAGTTCGACAAGCTGCACGGTCAGCTGGCCGAGACCGCCGGTCTTGAGCAGCGCGCCGAGATCGCGAAGCAGCTGAACGACATCATGGTTCAGAACGGCGGCATGATCCCGCTGGTACACCGTGGCCGTCTGTCGGCGCATTCGAACACGCTGGGTGGTGTTGTCCTGAACGTCTGGGACAGCGAACTGTGGAACATCGCTGACTGGTACCGTAAAACCGGTTCCTAAGCGTAAAGCTTGCAAAGCCGCGCCCCGATCCCTTTCGGGGCGCGGATTTTCGCACATTCCACCAACAAGAAGACGCATATAAAGGCGCCTCTTAATGCTCAACTTTACGATCAGACGACTGATCCTGGCAGTTCCAACACTGCTGTTCATCAGCCTCGTCATCTTCCTGCTCCTCGAATTCGCACCTGGCGATCCGATGGCGCAGGTACCGCTCACCGTTCCCCCCGAAGTCAAAGAGAAGATGCGCGAGGCCCTTGGCCTCGGTCAGCCGATGCATATCCGGTTCTGGAAATGGATCGTGCAGTTCTTCTGGATCGAACCGCAGGTTCTGATCGACCATATCTTTGGCACGACTTTCTCCGAAGGTGACCTGCGCGTGATTTCGTGGCAGACCCGCTCGCCCGTCATGGACATCGTGGTTCAGCGTATCCCGCAGACCCTGTGGGTTGTTGGCACCGCCTATGTGGTCGCCATCCTGATCGCCCTGCCCATCGGCATCTATTCGGCTTATCGCCAGTATTCCTGGTTCGATCAGATGGGAACCTTTGTGTCGATGGTCGGATTCTCGGTTCCGCCCTTCTTCTCGGGCGTACTGGTGATCGTGATCTTCTCGGTTCAGCTAGGCTGGTTTCCGTCAATCTATGACACTACGCATGTGGTGAATGATTGGGACAGCTTCGTGGTGCAATTGAAGCAGATGATCATGCCGGTCATGGTCTTGGCGCTTCAGATCACCGCGCAGCTCAGCCGGTTCATGCGTGCCTCGATGCTGGACAACCTAAATCAGGATTACGTCCGAACCGCCCGCGCCAAGGGGCTGAGTGAATACACCGTGGTCATGGTTCACGTGCTGCGAAACTCGATGATTCCCGTGGTCACCGTGATCGCGCTGGGTATCCCAGCCATCTTCGGCGGTGCCATCATCACCGAGCAGGTGTTCAAGGTGAACGGTATTGGCCAGTTGCTGATCGGTGCCATTCAGGCCAATGACCTTCCGATGGTGCAAACCCTGACCTTCATCTTTGCCGTACTCATCGTGCTGTTCAACCTGATCGCAGACGTTCTGTATGGCATTCTGGACCCGAGGATTCGCTATGACTGATCATGATCGCACGGATTCCCTGGTCCCCGACGAAGGTCTGGCCCCCGCTTCGACCGCTCTGCCAACCACTGACGTGATGGAGGAACTGGCCACCCCGCCCCGCAGCCAATGGCGCGACGTCTGGGACCAGTTCAAGACTCACAAAGGAGCGATGATCGGGGCGATCCTGTTCATCTTCATTGTCGCCGGCGTTTATCTGGGACCGTATCTCTGGAGCATTGATCCCACGCAGATCGACATTCGCGCGCGCAATCAGGGGCCAAGCTGGACGCACCCGTTCGGGACCGACCAACTGGGCCGCGATATCCTGGCGCGGATGATGTCGGGCGGGCAAACCTCGGTTTCGGTGGGCATCACCGCGATGCTTCTGGCGCTGCTACTGGGCTCGCTCATTGGGGTTCTGGCCGGGTTCTTCCGGAGGCTGGACGGCCCACTGATGCGCCTGACCGACCTGTTCCTGGCCCTGCCCTTGCTGCCACTTCTGCTGGTCATGATGCTGCTGTTCCGCGAGCCTTTGTCCGCTGCCTTCGGACTGGAGCGCGGGATTTTCATCCTGATCGTCTGCGCCATCGGGATCACATCGTGGATGCCGACGGCACGGATCGTGCGCGGCGATGTGCTGGCCATCAAGGAGCGTGAGTTCGTTCTGGCCGCCCGGTCCATCGGCACCAGCAACTCGCAAATCATTACGCGCCACATCCTTCCCAACGTGCTATCGCCAATCATGGTTTCCGCAACGCTGGGCATCGCCACGGCGATCATCACCGAAAGCGCTTTGTCCTTCCTCGGCCTCGGTTTCCCGCCGGATTTCCCGACCTGGGGGCGTTTGCTATTCGACGGCGTCGATTATCTGCAACAATACCCGGAACGCGTGTTCTGGCCCGGCCTTGCTATCTCGTTGACCGTGCTGAGCGTCAACTATCTCGGCGATGGCTTGCGTGATGCACTGGATCCGCGCATTCGCGGGCGTTGAAGAAAACTCAGTCGGCGTGCCGCAGCGCGCCGGCTAAAACCACGATCAGGATGGCCAACGGCAAGAGGATTGCAAAGGCCAGCCGCAAGGTCAGCACCTCGGCCAAGATTCCAATCAGCGGCGGCCCGATTAGTAATCCGCCGTATCCCAGAGTAGCAACACTCGCGATGGCCTGCCCAGGCGGAACGTCCGGATCACTTGCCGAGCGGCTGAACGCCAGCGGCATGATCACGGCATAACCCACACCCATAAGTGCAAATCCGGCCAAAGCCAGCAGCGGAGTTGCGGTGGAGACGACGCAAAGCACACCCAGCGCAGCACATACACCACCGAACCTGGCCGTTGCGACCGGCCCAAATCGAGCGATGAGCACTCCGCCTGCAAGGCGGAACGACACCATCGTGACCGAAAAGATGGCGTATCCCAATGCGGCCACGCTCTCTGCCGCGCCGGTGACATCACGCAGAAATATCGCGCTCCAATCCGCAACTGCGCCTTCGCCAAGAGCCCCGCACAGGGCAGTAAGCCCGACCAGAACCAATGCACCGGATGGCAATGCAAAGACCGATCCTTTTGACAGTTCGGACCGTCGCGATGTCCAGCGAACCCAGGACAAGGCAAGGGCGAGCGCGACGACAATACTCCCAGCCAGCAGAAAGTGGCTGATCACTGCCAGGCCCATCTGAACAGCCGCATACCCGCTGAGCGCCCCCAACCCGGCCCCTAGGCTCCACATTGCGTGAAACGAGGACATGACTGGCTTGTCATAGGTGCGCTCGACCTCTGCTGCCCACGCATTCATCGCTACGTCCATCGAGCCGTGAAAGGCACCAAAGATGAACAGGAATGCAGCCAAGGCCCAGAAGCCACCCGCCAAGGCCAGCAATATCAGAGAGAACGTGTAAAGAACCGCGACCACACGCGTGATGGCCACTGCACCGAAGCGGTCCGTCAGCCGCCCCGTGATCGGAAACGAGCATACGGCCCCTGCGGCCATGAACAGCAGGCCATAACCCAGCGCCTCGTGAGTCAGGTCCAGCCGGTCACGGACGGCCGGGATACGCGACGCCCAGATACCGAACAGCGCACCGTTCAGGATGAACATGGCAGCGACAGCCCGCCATGCGGCCACAATGCTGATCACGGAAGATCCTCATGAAATCCGCCAAACGACGCCTGTTCTACAGACCTCGCAGAGATTGGCAAACGGCGTTTATGCCAACCGCTTTCGAATTTGCCGAACCCCATACCAGACGCCCAGTACCACCGGGATCGTTACCGCGGCCGTCAACATGCCTTTGCTGATCCCGACTTGCGTGACCGGATAAAGCAAATAGCTAACCAATGAGACCGCATAGTAACTGATAGCAACCACCGACAACCCTTCGACCGTGTGCTGCAGGCGCAGGGCAAGGTCGGCGCGTCGGTCCATGCTTTCCAGCAAAGCCTGGTTTTGAGCGCTGCGTTCCACATCCACACGCGTTCGCAGCAACTCTCCCGCTCGGATGGCCCGGTCGGACAGTGCTTGCAGGCGGCGTTCCGTGGATTTTACAGTACGGATCGCAGGGTCGTATCGACGCATCATGAAATCGGCAAAGTTCTGGCCGCCCTGAAACCGCTCTTCACGAAGAACCTCGATCCGCTGGTTGACGATGGCTTCATAGGCACCAGTGGCTCCGAACCGGAAAGAGCACTGAGCCGAGAGTGTTTCGAGTTCGATGGAAGTCGACAACAGATCTTGTAACAACGCGTCAGGCTGCGCCGAGTTGTCGGTCATCTGCCCCATCAATCGGGTCAATTGCCCGTCCAACTCCCCTATACGCGGCATCAGTTGTTTGACGCGCGCGAACCCCAACATTGACATCGCTTTATAGGTTTCGATTTCGCACAGGCGCTGGACGATCCGGCCCGTCCTGCGTTCGCCTGTGCCTTCGGTCACAAACAACGCAAAGCGCATATGGCCCGCCGGGTCGATACGAAAATCGCTGGCACATACGGCGGTATCATCCAGTACTCGGGCCACCGCGAGGCTTTCCGGTTCGAACCAAGCCAGCAGTTTGGATTTAACCGCCTCGTCACTTTCGCGTTCAATCACGCGCACCATAGCCGACGTGACCCGCTGACCCGGGCTTGCCATCAGCCAATCGGGCGGAAAGACTTCGAAATCGGCCGGATTGAACGCGCGATCACTCACGTTCTGGGCAATCGCGGTGTAGGTGACGAACTCGGTATGTTGCTCCCACTTTAGCCAATGGCGCCCGATTTGACCGGCGTAGTGCGTGGCATCCGGCTGAGGGTGTTGCGCACCGTGACGATCCAGCAGGTTGATCAGGTGCGCCAGATCTTCGCTGCGATCCCGCGCAACAGCGGCTTCCGGCTTCTTGATTGCCAGAAAGACCACCGTGCACGGCATTGTCGCCACCGGGAAAGGGCGCGCGTGCAGTTCATTGGCCAGCGCATAGCGCAGGGGATGGTCGTCTATTGGCGTCATTTGGGGCTCCGCTTCGTCCGGCGCACTATACGACACATATGCAATACATCAATTATCTTTTTATTTCATATACTTACAAGGATACATCGGTATACAAGCTCGCTATCTCATTGATTTGGTTGCCAGAGTTCTATTGGATTCCCTTCCGGATCGTGAATACGGGCGAATTTTCCGATCTCGCTGTCCCACTCTGCGCGGGTTTCAACCTGGATCCCGGCCTCTTCGAGCTGAGTGATCATAGCGCCCATGTCGTCGACCCGAAAATTGATCATCCACTGCTGTTCCGGTCGCCCGAAATACTCGGTATCCTGCGCAAAGGGGGCAAAAACGGTGTACCCTTCACGTTGCTTCCAGGGCACCGGATCGTAGTGATTAACGCCCAGGTGTTTTTCGTACCATGCACTCAATGCCTTCGGATCTTTGGCGCGGAAGAACAGGCCGCCAATACCGTTGACTTTCTCCATACGTCACCTCCTGTGACTTCAGGGTACAGCAAAAACAGAAAAGGCGCCCAAGTGGGGCGCCTTTTGTCGTGATATCTGGCCTGATCAGTCGATCATCGGCAACAGTTTGTCGAGCGACTGCTTTGCATCGCCATAGAACATGCGTGTGTTCTCCTTGAAGAACAGCGGGTTTTCGATGCCCGAATACCCGGTGCCCTGACCGCGCTTGGACACGAACACCTGCTTGGCCTTCCAGCATTCCAGAACCGGCATGCCGGCGATGGGGCTGTTGGGGTCTTCCTGTGCGGCCGGGTTCACGATGTCATTCGAACCGATGACGATGGCCACATCCGTGTCCGGGAAATCCTCGTTGATCTCGTCCATTTCCAGAACGATGTCGTAGGGCACCTTCGCCTCGGCCAACAGAACGTTCATATGGCCGGGCAGACGACCCGCAACAGGGTGGATCGCAAAGCGCACCTCTTTGCCCTTGGCACGCAATTTGCGCACCAGTTCGGAGACCGACTGCTGTGCCTGCGCCACAGCCATTCCGTAGCCCGGGATGATGATAATGCTGTCGGCGTCATTCAGGGCTGCGGCCACGCCGTCGGCGTCGATGGCCACCTGCTCACCTTCAACAGCCATCTGTTCACCTTGCGGGCCACCAAAGCCGCCCAGGATCACGCTGACAAAGTGGCGGTTCATCGCCTTGCACATGATGTAGGACAGGATCGCACCGGACGAGCCCACCAGTGCGCCCACAACGATCAGCAGGTCGTTGCCAAGGCTAAAGCCAATGGCAGCCGCCGCCCAGCCCGAGTAGCTGTTCAGCATCGACACAACCACCGGCATGTCGGCGCCGCCGATGCCCATGATCAGGTGATAGCCGATGAACAGCGCCGCCAGCGTCATCAGGAACAGCGGGAAGAAGCCGCCCGAGGCGGTGTACCAGATCAGGCAGATCAGCGACAATCCGGCCGCTGCCGCGTTCAGCGCATGGCCACCGGGCAGTTTGGTTGCCGCAGACGTCACCTTGCCAGCCAGCTTGCCATAGGCCACGACCGAGCCAGTAAAGGTGATGGCACCGATAAAGACGCCCAGGAACAGTTCCACATGCAGGATCGACAGTTCCGCCGGGGTTTTCTTGGCGATCAGTTGGGCAAACCCTCCGAGACCGGTGTACAGCACTTCTTTCGATGCGTCCGAGACCGCCATCACTTCGGCGACGTTCAGAACTTCAAAATGCGCATTGAAGCCGACGAACACAGCCGCCAGACCAACAAGCGAGTGCATCGCGGCCACAAGCTGCGGCATCTCGGTCATCTGAACGCGCTGCGCCACATATTGACCGATCATGCCACCGCCAGCGATCAACAGCAGCGACAACAGCCACCGCCCCGCACCAGGGCCAACCAGCGTGGCAAAGACCGCCAGCGCCATACCGACGATGCCGTACCAGACCGCGCGTTTGGCGCTTTCCTGGTTCGACAGACCGCCGAGTGAAAGGATGAAAAGGACAGCCGCAACGACATAGGCGGCAGTAGTGAAGCCAAATTCCATGTGCCCGGCCTCCTTAAGATTTCTGGAACATGGCAAGCATGCGCCGGGTTACGAGGAAGCCGCCGAAGATGTTGATCCCGGCCATGAACACGGACAGTGCCGCCAGCAGAATAACCAGGAACGACCCCGACCCAATCTGCATCAAGGCCCCAACGATAATGATCGACGAGATCGCGTTGGTGATCGCCATCAGCGGAGTGTGCAAGCTGTGCGAGACGTTCCAGATCACCTGGAAGCCCACAAAAATGGCCAGCACGAAGACGATGAAGTGCTGCATGAAGCTGGCCGGAGCCACCAGCCCCACCAACAGCATCAGTGCACCGCCGACCCCCAACAAGGTGAACTGCTGTTTGGTCTGTGCCTTGAAGGCAGCAAGCTCCTGCGCCTTCTTTTCTTCCGCGGTCAGTTCCTTGACCTCGGGCTTTTTCTGCGTCGCAATCGCCTGCACCTTGGGCGGCGGCGGCGGGAAGGTGATCTCGCCCTCGTATGTCACGGTCGAACCACGGATCACATCGTCTTCCATGTCATGATTGACCTTGCCATCCTTTTCAGGCGTCAGGTCCGTCATCATATGGCGGATGTTGGTGGCATAGAGCGACGACGACTGCGCCGCCATCCGGCTTGGGAAATCGGTATAGCCGATGATGGTCACCCCATTCGGGGTCACGACCTTTTCGTCCGGCACGGTGCCCTCGACGTTGCCGCCCCGTTCGGCAGCGAGGTCAACGATGACCGAGCCCGGCTTCATCGCCTTGACCATATCCTCAAGCCACAGCTTGGGCGCCGGGCGATTGGGGATCAGGGCGGTGGTGATCACGATGTCCATTTCCGGAGCAAGCTCGCGGAACTTGGCCAGTTGGGCGTTGCGGAACTCTTCCGACTGGACCGAGGCATAGCCGCCCGTGGCCGCGCCGTCCTGCTGTTCTTCTTCGAAGTCCAGATAGACGAACTCGGCGCCCATGGATTCGACCTGCTCGGCAACTTCGGGGCGCACGTCGAACGCATAGGTGATTGCCCCCAGCGAGGTCGAGGTCCCGATCGCGGCCAGACCGGCCACACCGGCGCCAACGATCAGCACCTTGGCAGGCGGCACCTTACCGGCTGCCGTCACCTGACCGGTGAAGAAGCGCCCAAAGTTGTTGCCCGCTTCGATCACCGCACGGTAACCGGCGATATTCGCCATCGAAGACAGAGCGTCCATCTTCTGCGCACGGGAAATACGCGGCACCATCTCCATGGCGATCACGTTTGCGCCCTTGGATTTGGCCAGTTCCATCCCCTCTTCATTCCCGGCCGGATTGAAGAACGAGATCAGCGTCTTGCCCTTGGTCAGACGCTTCAGTTCGGTTTCGTTGGGTTGGCGCACCTTGGCGATGATATCAGCCGCCTTCCACAGGGCCGCCGCGGTTTTTACAACCTCGACACCGGCTTCCTTATACGCTGCGTCCGAAAACCCAGCCGCCGCACCGGCGCCCTTTTCAATCAGGCAATCATAGCCCAGTTTTTGCAATTGACGCGCCGAGTCCGGTGTCATCGCCACCCGGTTCTCCCCGTCAAAAATCTCCTTCGGTGTGCCTATCTTCAACGGTGCAGTCCCCCTAATTTTCGGTCTGTTCGCGCAGGTGGTTTGAATTCTTCGCCAAGACTTGATTTATCTCGCGAAAGATTGTTTCGCAAGCGCAGCAATTTTTACGTTGTGTCAAAAATCTCACAGCCTCAGATCCATCGACGTGTTTGGCGTTCGTACCGGGCAAAATCCGCCCGGAAGGTTCGGCGTAACCGGTCTTCTTCCGGTACGATAAAACGGCGCTCCAACACCCAGACGAATACGGGTATCAGAACCAGCGACAGCACCGCATCAAAGCGCAGGATGAGCCCGGCCAGGATCAACACATCACCGAGATAGATTGGGTTGCGACTGCGCTTGTAAATCCCTGACTGTACCATGGCCGAAGGCGTTTCGTGCGGGATCACGGTTGTGCGGTGCCGCCGGAACTCGACAATCGCCATAATTGCCAAAACGATCCCGGCACCAATCAGCAAGCCGCTGAGCAAGTCGGTTACGGCGCCTTTCAGCGATAATCCAAACGGCAGCATTCGACCCTGCAACCAGGCAATTAGCGCAAAGCCGATCAGCCAGACGGGCGGGATATCGATCCTGCGCATGTCTTCCTCCTGTCGCAACATCTCGAAAAGCATGTCGCTTTCGTGTCATGTCCTACCGCTTTCTGGGTGCGAAGGCAAAAGCTCAGGGTGTCGCAGCCCGTGCGATCGGCGGCCGGTACACAGATGGACAGGCCCGGAAGGATCAGATACGCCAGTGAGAATTCCAACCTGTCCATACAAACGCACGAGACTCCATGACCGATTTCAGCAAAACCAAGGCAATGTTCCACCTGCCTGAAGGCATGATTTACCTGGACGGGAATTCTCTGGGCCCTCTTCCCAAGGCAACGGACGCAAGAGTTCGGGAGATGGTGAGCCTTGAATGGGGAGAGATGCTGATCACCGGATGGAACAAGGCCGGATGGATGGCTCTGCCGACCGGTCTTGGCGACCGGATCGGCCGGTTGATCGGGGCCGAACCGGGAAGTGTTGTCGTCGGCGATACTCTGTCGATCAAGGTCTATCAGGCCGTAGCCTCGGCGCTGGAACTTAATCCGGAACGCAAGGTGGTCTTGTCAGACAATGGCAACTTCCCTTCTGATCTCTATATGGCTGATGGGTTGCTGCGGTCGCTGGGGGCTGACTACGAGTTGCGCGTGGTCGAGCCGGAGGATGTCGCCTCGCACATCACTGAAGAGGTCGCCGTTCTGATGCTGACCGAGGTCGATTACCGCACCGGGCGCATGCATGACATGAAAGCGCTGACCGAACTGGCCCATGCCAATGGCGTGGTGACGGTTTGGGACCTGGCACACTCGGCCGGTGCAATTCCTGTGGACCTGTCCGGATGCAACGCGGATTTTGCCGTCGGTTGTACATATAAGTACCTCAACGGAGGTCCCGGCGCGCCAGCGTTCATCTATGTAGCGCCGCGCCTGTCCGAGCGGGTGCGTCCGGCGCTATCCGGTTGGCTGGGGCACGAAGCGCCCTTTGCTTTTGACCTTGATTACCGACCCGGCGCCGGGATCGAACGGATGCGGGTCGGCACCCCACCGGTGATCCAAATGACGGCGTTGTCTTCTGCGATGGACATCTGGGATATGGCCGACATGGCCGACGTGAGGGCCAAATCCATCGAATTGACCGAACTGTTCGTCACGGGTGTAGAAGCCTCCTGCCCCGAATTGGAACTGGCCAGCCCGCGCGACCCTCACCAGCGCGGCAGCCAGATTTCATTCCGCTTTGCAGAAGGATACGCCGCCATGCAGGCTCTGATCGAGCGCGGCGTGATCGGAGACTTCCGCGCGCCCGATATCATGCGGTTCGGGTTCACACCGCTCTATATCGACGAAAGCGACGTGAAACAGGCCGTTGAGATTCTGGCTGACATCATCGGCAACAAGTTATGGGACAAACCGGAATACAAGATCCGACAGCGTGTTACCTGAGCTCCAACCCGGCACCAAGCAGCGCTGCCAGTTGAGAAATCCTCTGTTCGAACTCTTCGGCGCCTGAGGCGGTCATCTTGATGCCCTTCAGGGCCGCGGTAATCGTGCCGGCGGTTTCATCCGGCCCGACAGGGAGATGTACGCGACCGGCGGCATCTTCGCGCCGCAGCCAGTCCGCATAAAGGCGTGTCAGTTTGCCCTCTCCGTCCTGAACAATGTCGGTAGACATGGATTTGGTGGTGTCCAGCATTTCAAGCCCGTGGGGCGAGGCAAGGATTTCTGCCATCCCTTCGGATTGCGCCTGAATCGCCCGGGCCAGAATACCCGGTACGGTTCCATCACCGGTGAGGGCCTGCGTCACCAAAGCGGTCTTTTGTTCGTAATACAGCCGGGTCAGTTCGCGAACGATCGCCTCTTTGTTCTTGTAATGCAGATACACAGCAGGCCGAGACATCCCGGCCCCCTTGGCAATGTCATCCATCGAGGTTTTCCGAAAACCATAGGTCGCAAAGGCTTGAAATGCCGAATTCAGAATCGCGGCCTGCCTGGGATCTTCGCTAGCATTTGTCATATCTGAACCCCTGACAGTTTTTGTTATTTTTGTCAATTGACAACCTGACACTTTGCATTAATTATGTCAGAAACCAGCCACAGCCAAGAGAGGTGCGCCATGGCGACCACCCTATCGATCAACGGAAAAACCCATCAGGTCGATCTGCCTGATGATGTTCCCTTATTGTGGGTCCTGCGCGACGAGGTCGGCCTGACAGGGACCAAATTCGGCTGCGGCGTTGCCGCCTGCGGGTCTTGCACCGTTCACATTGATGGCGAGGCCGTGCGATCGTGTCAGGTGGCGCTGTCAGATGTCTGGGGCGACGTGACGACAATCGAAGGGCTGGGTACGCCAGACGCAATGGCAACGATCCAACAGGCCTGGGTCGACAACCAGGTCGCGCAATGTGGCTACTGCCAGTCTGGTCAGATCATGCAGGCAGCTGCCTTGCTGTCGACTAACCCGACCCCGACCGATGCCGATATCGATGAAGCGATGCAGGGCAATCTGTGCCGCTGCGGTACCTATCCCCGCATCCGCGCCGCCATTCACGACGCCGCAGCCAAGCTGAAGGAGGTCTGAGCCATGGCAAGCATCGGAAAAATCCTGCGCCGCACATTCCTGATCGGATCGGCCGCAATCGTGGGCGGTGTGGCCTTCGGCGCCTATTACGTTACCCGACCCGCAGCCAACCCGCTGAAGCCAGGCAAGGGCGAGACTGCACTGAGCCCCTTTGTTCTGATTGATCAGCAGGGCGTTACCTTGTTCGCGCCGCGTGCGGAAATGGGCCAGGGCGTGATGACCACCTGGGCCGCCCTGATAGCGGAAGAGTTGGATGTCGAACTCGACCAGATCCGCGTGCTGCACGGCCCGGCGGCAGCGGCCTACTACAATACGGCCATGATTGGGGAAGGTCTGCCGAACAAGGGCTATGACGTCACAGACTTCCAGCACAATCTGGCCGAGGCTCTGGGCGTGATCGGCAAGGTCCTAAGCCTTCACGTCACCGGTGGGTCGACATCGATGAAAGATGGGTTCGAGCGGATGAGGATGGCTGGCGCCACCGCCCGCGAGACGCTGAAACAGGCCGCCGCGAACCAACTGGGCGTGGACCGCGCGCAATTGAAGACCGAAAATGGCGCGGTGATTGCCCCGGACGGGACACGCATCCCGTACACGGATCTCGCCGAAGCGGCGGGTCAGGTCGAGCCGCCCGAGGTCGAACTGCGCGATCCCACCAACTGGCGTCTGTTGGGCCAATCCCAGCCGCGCATAGACATCCCGGGCAAGTCGACGGGCACGGCCGAATTTGGAATTGACGTTCGGCCCGAGGGCTTAAAATTCGCATCGGTCCGCATGAACCCCAAACTGGGCGGCCAAATGAACGGTTTCGATGCCAGCGCGGCGGAAAACATGCCCGGCGTGGAAAAGGTCGTCGACCTTGGCACAGGTGTCGCTGTCATTGCCAGCAACACCTGGCTGGCCATGCAGGCGGTCGAGGCAATCGACGTGGATTGGGGCGAAGCGCCCTACCCGCCAGAGACGGATGGCTTATTCGAGCAGATTGCCAAGGCATTTGACGACGAACCCAATTCGACCATGCGCGACGATGGCGACGTCGAAGCATTGCCTGATGGGGCAACTGAAATCACCGCGGAATACTCCGTTCCTTATCTGGCCCATGCCACCATGGAGCCGATGAACGCAACAGCGCTAATTTCCGGCGACCGGCTGGAATTCTGGGGCGGCAACCAGGCGCCGACCTTCATGCAGATGAAAATCGCCCGGGCCGCAAATCTGGACACCGAAGCGGTCGAGGTGCACACCACCTACCTCGGTGGCGGGTTCGGACGGCGCGGCGAATTCGACTTTGGCGTGATTGCCACACACGTCGCCATGGCGATGCCGGGAACCCCGGTCCAGACCACCTGGAGCCGCGAAGAAGACATGCGCCACGACTTTTACCGCCCCGGCGCGATGGCCCGGATGCGTGGCGCGGTCAAGGATGGCAAGGCCGTGCTGATTGATGGCAAGGTCGCATCGCAATCCTGCACACATCAGGCCGTTGAACGCGTGACCGGAATGGCAGGCGGCGGCCCCGACAAGGTGCTGGTCGAGGGGTTGTTCAACCAACCTTATGCCGTGCCGAATTACAGGATCAGCGGCCACATCGCGGACCTGCAGGTTCCGGTTGGCTTCTGGCGTTCGGTCGGCAACAGCCACAACGGGTTCTTCCACGAAACATTTATGGACGAGATGGCCCATGCCGCCGGTCGAGACCCGCTGGAGTTCCGGCTGGAACTCGCCAGCAGTGAGCATGCCCCGTCGGCCGGCTGTCTTCAGGCCGTAAAGGAAATGTCCGGCTGGACCGGCAAGACACCCGACGGTGTCGGACGCGGAGTGGCACTGACCTACAGCTTCGGCACGCCTGTCGCGCAGGTGATCGAAGTAGTGGATGAAGATGGCACTATTCGCATCAACAAGGCCTGGATTGCTTGCGACATGGGTCTGGCGCTGGATCCGGCCACGGTCGAAGCTCAGATGATCAGCGGCATGATCTACGGTCTGTCCGCTGCCGCCCATGGCGAGATCACGTTCAGCGATGGCGAGGTCGAGCAATTCAACTTCCCCGACTACGACGCCCTGCGCATGCACACCACCCCTGTGACCGAGGTCCGGGTGCTGGAAACCAACAAGCATATGGGCGGCGCAGGCGAGCCCGGCACTCCGCCATCCATGCCCGCGCTTGGAAACGCCTTGTTCGACCTGACGGGCGAGCGCGCTCGCGTGTTGCCACTGAACAAGCAGTTCAACTTGCTGGTTTGAAGTTTTGACGAACCGGTCCGTTGTTGGGTCGGTTCGTTTGCCGCGATCAGGCCGATCGCTTCAATTGAGCTTTGCCCTTGCAACTATTCCAGGAACGCACTGCGTCGCCAAAAGCTTCGAACAGGGGGCGGGACACGGGGTCATTGGCCGCATCCCATTCCGGGTGCCACTGCACGGATAGAGTGAAACCGGGCGCATCCTTGATGTAGATTGCTTCGGGCGTGCCGTCCGGTGCGTACCCGTCGACGACGATGTTCTGCCCAACCGTCTTGATCCCCTGCCCGTGCAAGGTGTTGGTCATCACCTCGCGTGCGCCAAACAACCCGTGGAAAACCCCTCCTTCCGTCAATGACACGACATGGCGCAGGGCGAATTTCTCTTCCAACGTTCCATCTGGCGGCATCCGATGGTTCTGCCGCCCCGGCAGGTCACGGATTTCCGGGTACAAAGTCCCACCCAAGGCAACATTGACTTCCTGGAACCCTCGGCAAATCCCGAAAAAGGGCTGGCCACGTTGGGCGCAGGCCCGCACCAGAGGCAGGGTGATCGCATCGCGCGCCCGGTCAAAATCGCCGTGCGCAGCTGTTGCGGCTTCACCATATTCTTCGGGGTGAACATTCGGGCGCCCGCCTGTCAGCAGGAAACCGTCGCAGACTGCCAGCAGTTCCTCTACCGAAACAAAACGCGGATCGGCCGGGATCAGCAATGGGATACAGTCCGAGACGTTGGAAATGGCGTCCGAATTCATCGTACCGCCCGCGTGGGTCGGATACTGATCGTTCATCAGATAGGAGTTACCGATTATTCCAACGATCGGGCGCACCATCTAATTCTCTCCTAATTCTCTAACTGCTCGAACCTTAATGCCAAATTCGCGAGTTTTTTCAAAGTGCATGGGCGCAGCTTGCTCTGTGAATTTCTCAACATCTGCACAGCCGTGCCAAAGATATGCCCCAAATTTGGTGGAATGAGACTAGAGGAGAGCTTTTCGAGTTATTACAATGACCGTAACGGCCAGCGCGAATAAGTCCGTTCAGTGTACGCCTCCAGCGACGCTGAACCGCCCAGAGGCCTTTCTTGCGGCGACTCTGGTTTTTATGGCTGCGCTGAGTTTTGTTCTATCCGCAATGAAATCGCAGCCAATAGCATGGTGGGCGTTTGCAATTAGCTTGGCTCCAACCCTGGGATTGTTTGCGGCCGGAGTTTACATCCGCCGATTCAAAAACCAGCCCAGGATCGCGAAACTGGCCATCGCTAACAGTGTGTTTCTGGGGTTTACCGGAATAACGACGCTGCTCATCTATCTGAGGTTTCCGATCTCGGAACTTGCCTTTGACAAGTGGCTCATACAGGCAGATGCGTTGGTTGGCTATTCCTGGCCCGTCTTTGTTGAACATGTCGCAGCCAATCCATGGATCGGATTTACGCTCAGTTACGTTTACCACAGCTCTTTGCCGCAGTTATTTGTAATGATTGGCTTTCTCTCCCTGGCAGGATACTCGGGCCCTCTCGACCAGGTTTTGCTGGCCGGCAGCATCAGCCTGCTGTTGACTACGTTTATCTGGTGGCTGGCGCCCAGCGTCGGTCCTTCGGTATTCTACTCCCTGCCGGCGGGGCTTGAGGATTCCATTCGCCTGGTTACCAACAGCGCTTATGCCTCAACTTTGCGTATGCTGGCCGATCAGGGGCTTACTGTGATTTCGCCTTCGGATATCGTCGGTACCATTGCCTTCCCGTCCTATCATACGGTGATGGCGTTGTTGGTCGTCTGGTATCTGCGCGGCACGGTATTGTTCTTGCCGGCACTCGCCCTGAATGTCGTCATGATCCCGGCAATTCTGTCGCATGGCGGCCATCACCTGACGGACATGGCTGGCGGTGTTGCGGTGTTCGCTGTTTCGTCATGGATTGCGGCGCGCCCGTGGTTTGACCGCCCCGCAGATAAGCACCAATAAGACCCTCAGACCTCGCCTGTCAGCCCTGCGGCCTCGATCCCTGCCATAGCTGCGGCGGCATCATTGTCCGAAGTGTCTCCGGTCACACCTACGGCTCCGATTACGGCGCCTTTGCGGTCATGCAGCAACACTCCACCCGGAACCGGGATGACCTGCCCGCCGTAAACGCCATTCAACGCCGCCATGAAATAGGCCTGACCCTCTGCCCGCTGCATTTGCGCCGTACCGGCCATACCCAGCATGACCGAACCATAGGCTTTGCCGTGCGCAATCGAGAACCGGCCAGGTGCGGCACCGTCTTCACGCTCGAAAGCGATGACATGACCACCTGCATCCAGCACGACGACCGACAGGGGTTTCAGTTCCATCTCACGCCCCTTTTCAAGGGTTTTGCGGATGATCGTCCGGGCCTTGCGCAGTGAAACCGCCATGTCGTGTCCTTTTGCGTTTGCATTATCGAATTGGGGCGGAGGGCATGCACCCTCCGCCTTTGGTGTTCTACGTCCGACTTGCCTTGAATTCCAACCGTCGCTCATGCAGGATCGGTTCGGTGTAACCCGAAGGCTGCACCCGCCCCTTGAAGACCAGATCGCATGCCGCCTGAAAGGCAACTCCATTGAAATCAGGCGACATCGGAACATAAGCCGGATCGCTTGCATTCTGATGGTCGACGACAGCAGCCATCTTCCTTAACGCTGCCATTACCTGTGCTTCATCGACCACATCGTGGTGCAGCCAGTTGGCCAGTGCCTGTGACGAAATCCGGCAGGTCGCGCGATCCTCCATCAGGCCGATATCATTGATGTCGGGCACTTTCGAGCATCCGACGCCCTGATCGACCCAGCGTACCACGTAACCCAAAATGCCCTGTGCGTTGTTTTCAACCTCGCGTGTGATTTCCTCGGCACGAAGATTGCGACCGCCCAGCAGCGGGATGGTCAGCAGATCATCCAGCGTGCCGCGTGCACCACCAGCAGCGATTTCGTCCTGCCGCGCTAGGACGTCAACCTTGTGGTAATGCGTCGCGTGCAGTGTCGCGGCTGTTGGCGACGGCACCCAAGCGCAGGTTGCGCCCGACAATGGGTGGCCAATTTTGACCTCCAGCATTTCACCCATCCGGTCCGGCATCGCCCACATGCCCTTGCCGATCTGCGCCTTGCCTTTCAGACCGCAGGCCAGACCGATATCGACGTTGCGATCCTCGTAGGATGTAATCCAGGGCGTGTCCTTGATGTCGCCCTTGGGCAGCATTGGCCCGGCTTCCATCGAGGTATGGATTTCATCCCCCGTCCGGTCAAGGAACCCGGTGTTGATGAAGGCCACGCGCGACTTTGCGGCACGAATGCATTCCTTGAGGTTCACCGAGGTCCGGCGCTCCTCATCCATGATGCCCAGCTTCACGGTATTGCGCGGCAGGCCAAGAATGTCTTCGACCATGTCGAATACCTCGACCGAGAACGCGACTTCCTCGGGCCCATGCATCTTGGGTTTCACGACATAGACCGATCCTGCGACCGAGTTGCCGCCGTCCCGCTTCAGGTCATGCATGGCGATCAGGGTGGTGCACAGCGCATCCATCAGCCCCTCGCCGATCTCATTGCCCTTGGCATCCAGAACCGCGGGATTGGTCATCAGATGGCCCACATTCCGCACCAGCATCAGCGACCGGCCTTTGAGCGTGGCGGTTTCTCCCTCGGCGGATGTGTAGCTCAGATCATCCGACAGTCTGCGGGTGAAGGTCGTTCCATTCTTGGTCACTTCCTCGGTCAGATCGCCCTTCATCAACCCCAGCCAATTGGCATAGGCCACGACTTTGTCGGCGGCATCGACACAGGCGACGGAGTCTTCGCAATCCATGATCGTGGACAACGCCGCCTCCAGTCGTACATCCGCAATGCCCGCCGGGTCGGACGCCCCGATTCTGCTGGACGGATCCAGTATGATCTGAATGTGCAGGCCGTTATTCCGGAGCAGCACGAAGTCCGGCGTTTCGGCTTTGCCACCGAATCCAACGAACTTGCCGGTATCTGCCAAGGCGGGTGTTAAGACACCATCCCTGACAGTCAAACCTGTTACGTCAGCCCACGAGCCTTCAGCCAATGGAACCGCTTCATCGAGAAAGGACTTGGCCCATGCAACAACGCGGGCACCGCGTATCTCATCGTAGCCCTCGCCAGAAGGCAGATCGCCCATCGCATCCGTGCCATAAAGCGCATCGTACAGGCTGCCCCAACGGGCATTGGCTGCATTCAGGGCAAAGCGCGCGTTGGTGATCGGCACGACCAGTTGCGGACCGGGGGTCAGGGCAATCTCGGGATCGACATTAGCGGTTTCAATTTGAAAGTCCGCTCCTTCCTCGACCAGATACCCAATGTCGCGCAAAAAAGCCTCGTAAGCGGACGCATCGTGCGCTTGTCCTTTGCGCGCGAGGTGCCAGCCGTCGATACGGCCCTGAATATCGGCCCGCTTCGCCAGCAATTCCCGGTTCTTCGGCCCAAGCTCTTCAACCATGCGGGCCAGACCGCTCCAGAATGCTTCGGTCGGTATACCCGTACCCGGCAAGGCCCGGCTTTCGATGAAATCCGCCAGTTCCCAGGCAATCTGCAGCCCGTTCCGGGTTTCTCTGCCGCTCATGTTCGCCCTCTCCCGCGATTGTGTGCCACTGTATGCTGACCTGAATTAGGATGAAAGTTTCCAATAGACAACTCGGCATGCGCCGGTTCGCAGGAAATCCGTTAGGTCAATCCGCGATACGAACGTCCCCAAAACAAAACATCGCACCTCTGATGCACGGCTTGCAGCCCCGGATCAGAGCCCATAACGTCGCGCCAGCAACAACCGATGCGAGGCCCCTGATGCGCGACGCTGCCCCCACCACCATTTACCTCAAGGACTACACGCCTTTCGGCTATGTGGTCGACAGCGTGCATCTGACGTTTGACCTTGCACCAAACGCGACTCGGGTAACGTCGCGCATCGCATTCCGCCCAAATCCCGAAGCCACGGACAAGACGTTTTTCCTGCACGGCGAAGACCTGAAACTGATCCGGGCATCAATCAACGGGATCGAGGTTGCCCCCGAGGTCACCGACAAGGGGTTGACGGTCGCAGCGCCGGATGGCCCGTTTGTCTGGGAGGCCGAGGTCGAGATTGACCCCGGGAACAATACCGCGCTCGAAGGTCTATACATGTCGAACGGTATGTATTGCACGCAGTGCGAAGCGGAAGGCTTCCGCAAGATCACATACTATCCCGACCGGCCCGATGTTATGTCCACCTTTGCAGTTCGCATCAACGGGGATCTGCCGGTTCTGCTCTCGAACGGCAACCCGACCGGCAGCGGCGACGGCTGGGCCGAATGGAGCGATCCATGGCCAAAGCCCGCCTATCTGTTTGCGCTGGTCGCCGGTGAGCTTGTCGCACACTCGGACCGGTTCACGACACGATCGGGTCGTGAAATCGAACTGAATCTCTGGGTTCGCCCCGGTGACGAAGGCAAATGCGCCTTCGGTATGGAGGCGCTGAAGAAGTCGATGAAATGGGACGAGGACGTCTATGGCCGCGAGTATGATCTGGACGTTTTCAATATTGTCGCCGTGGATGACTTCAACATGGGGGCCATGGAGAACAAGGGTTTGAATATCTTCAACTCTTCCGCGGTTCTGGCCAGCCCTGAAACCTCGACCGATGCGAATTTCGAAAGGATCGAGGCGATCATCGCGCATGAATATTTCCACAACTGGACCGGCAACCGCATCACTTGCCGCGACTGGTTCCAGCTGTGCCTGAAAGAAGGGCTGACAGTGTACCGCGACGCCCAGTTCACCTCGGACATGCGCTCGGCACCGGTCAAACGCATTCACGACGTGATCGACCTGCGGGCGCGCCAGTTCCCCGAGGATAACGGCCCCTTGTCGCACCCGGTCCGGCCCGAGAGCTTTCAGGAAATCAACAACTTCTACACTTCGACCGTTTATGAAAAAGGTGCCGAAGTTATCGGCATGCTCAAGCGGTTGGTAGGCGATGACGCGTATGCGCGCGCGCTGGATCTCTATTTCGACCGGCATGACGGGCAGGCTTGTACCATCGAAGACTGGCTGAAGGTGTTCGAGGACACGACTGGGCGTGACCTGAGCCAGTTCAAACGCTGGTACAGCCAGTCCGGAACACCGCGGATCTCCGTGGCCGACAACTGGGACGACGGGACGTATACGCTGACCCTAAGCCAGAAAACGCTGCCGACACCGGGACAGCCGAACAAGCTGCCTCAGGTCATTCCCGTGGCGGTTGGATTGCTGGGCGCAAACGGCAATGAAGTGCGCGAGACCGAGATTCTGGAACTGACGGAGGACAAACAGAGTTTCACCTTCACCGGCCTCGCAGCCAAACCTGTGCCGTCGATCCTGCGGGAATTCTCGGCGCCTGTGATAGTTGAACAGGATCAGTCCAGCGCAGAGCGCGCGTTTCTGCTGGCACATGACACCGATCCGTTTAATCGCTGGCAGGCGGGGCGCTCGCTGGCTCAGGATGCGTTGATTGGCATGATTCTGAACGACACCGCGCCAAATGCTGATTATCTGGACGGGCTTCTGGCCGTGCTGCGCGATGACAGCCACGACCCGGCTTATCGCGCATTGATGCTGGGCCTTCCGACGCAATCTGAGCTGGCCGCCGAGTTGCATCAGCAAGGCAAAATACCAGACCCGATGGCAATCTGGACCGCGGTCGAGACATTACGGCAGGCCACGGCGCAGCATATTCAGGACCTGTTGCCGCGACTGCACGGAGAGACAGTCGTGGATGCCCCATACAGCCCCGACGCCGAACAGTCGGGCAAGCGTGCTCTGGGCAGCGCCGCATTAGCGCTGACGACGCGGCTGGATGGCGGTGTAAAGGCGGCCGAGGGCTTTGCCACAGCGGACAACATGACCTTGCAGCTGACCTCCCTGTCCTGCCTGTTGCGCGCGGGCAAGGGCGAAACGGAACTGGCCGCGTTCTATGACCAATGGCAGCATGACCGGCTGGTGGTGGACAAGTGGTTTGCCCTGCAGGTGTCTATGGCTCAACCTGACGCCGCAGTTGAAATTGCACGCGAGCTGACCACTCATGCGGACTTCAATTGGAAGAACCCAAATCGTTTTCGGGCGCTGATGGGATCGCTGGCGATGAACCACGCCGGATTCCACCGCAGCGACGGTGCCGGTTATACGCTGCTGACGGATTGGCTGATCCGACTGGACCCGGTGAACCCGCAGACCACCGCCCGGATGTGCAGCGCGTTCCAGACGTGGAAACGATATGACGCAGACAGGCAGGCGCTGATGCGCGAACACCTGACCCGCATTGCGGAAACACCAAATTTGTCGCGGGATACAACCGAAATGGTATCGCGCATTCTGGACGCATGACCGACGATTTGACCACTTTCACCTATATCCGCCGGAACCGCTCATCACAAACGGTTGTAATCCTGATCTGCGTATACGCGGTGTTGATTGGCATGGTGATCCTGCTGGATGCCGCCTGGTGGCTGATGGCGCTGCTTGCACTGCCGACTCTTCCCGCCGTTTTGGACGTTATGCGAGACACCAGCGCCGGCCTTTCAATGGGCCCCAAGACCATTCACTGGTACACGGGCAGTCGGCAGGGGGAGCTCGAATTCGAGGAGATCGAGCGGTTCAGGTTCGATACCCGCTGGGATTTTTCGGTCCGTGTCTCGGCCATCCTTCGGTCCGGCAAACGTGTGAGATTGCCGGACGAGTCGCTGCCACCACACAGACAGTTTGAGGACATCCTGCAGCAAGCAGGTTTCGCTGTGGAGCGTCACCATTTCCGGGTTTTTTGAAACGATCAGCCATAAATGCACCAGTTTGTTCTCAAGTCAGAAGGAATTCGCAGCATTTCTTGAATTTTCCACGAATTCTTACCAAGCTCGACCCGTTGTAATTTTTTGTTCGAGTATCGCCATGTTCAGGTCATTCAAGGCATTGTCCGCCCGCATTTCAGGTTCAGTTTCTTCCGAAACGCCTCAGACGATGATGCCGGATGAAACCACCCCTCTTTATGAAAAGCTGAACATTCCGGTTGCGAAACCGGGAACTGACGAAGTGGTCGGCCGTCAGGCGATTGAACGTGGTCGCCACCTGGCCCGCCAGGACATGTGGACCGAGTTGTCACAGGAAATGCGCGCCGCAGATCAGATGCGCAAAGTCGCGCCCTGCGGACAACCTATCGCCGACCTGCTGGCTTATGGTGCCCGCGCTGACGTCGTGACGGCGGTTGAACATGCGTTATCCCAAGGTACGGCCATCGCCGATTATGATCTGCTGTGCGGAATCTCGGAGCTTGAGACCGAATTGAAGGATCACGCAGGTGATCCGATGATTGGTGTTGTCGTCGCCCTGGCGCATATCGATTTGGCCTGGGCATGGCGCGGGACAACGCGAGACACGTCGTTGCACCCGCAGCACTGGTCGCGCTGCGCCGCTCATTTTGACCGGGCTGCTGCCCTTTTGCCCGCTTGCCGTGCGTCAGCACCGGACAGCCCGTTGGTTGCAGCAGCAGAATGTGCCTTGCTTGCGGGCCAGAGCCGGGCTCAGACCCGTGTGGCCGACAAGTTCGAGGAACTGATCGCACTGGATCCGAACAATTACCGACACATGCGCGCCATGGGCAGCCATCTTCTGCCCAGCCTGTTCGGCACCTATCAGGAACTGGAGGTTCAGGCCCTGCGGAACGCTGCACGCACGCAGGATGTCTGGGGCGCCGGTGGTTACACCTGGGTTCAGTTCGACGCGATTGCATTGGATCCGGTGGCCTGCGCGCGCGTAGATGTCGAGTATTTCATTGAGGGTCTGCACGACATCGTCGCGCGGCGATCGGATCAGCAGATGATCAATCTGCTGGCTGCCTATTGTGCAATCACCCTGCAAAAAGGTAAGGGCCTGAACGATCAGGCTGACCTTGCCCGGTCGCAGATCCGTGAAGCTGCCGACTGGCTGATCCGGGATCATATGACCGAGCTGCACCCGCTGATCTGGGCCCACGCGGCGGATGGGTTCAACAACAGCATCCGCATCCAATCGCCCGAGCGTTTCGCGGCGCGTGGACACCGTGACGCCCTGCAGGCAATTGCAGATCTGTTCCGCGATGAGCTGCGCAGCGGCAAAAGCGTTACCTTCACGCCCTCTGGGCTGCATTTTTCCAGCAATTAAGCGCACCCGCCCTCGGCACCCGGATTTCCATTATTTGCGCCCATTCCCCCTTGCCCCTTTGGGCAGGCGGGCCTAATACGCAGGCTTAGACTTCTGCGGATAAGAGGCGCGCCATGCTCGACCTGACCTACGAAATGCCCAAACCGAAAACCATCGCCGGGGCCAAGCACGATTGGGAACTGGTGATCGGGATGGAAGTACATGCGCAGGTCTCATCCAATGCCAAGCTGTTCTCGGGCGCGTCGACCCAATTCGGGGCCGAGCCGAACGCGAACGTGGCCTTCGTGGATGCCGCAATGCCGGGTATGTTGCCGGTGATCAACGAATTTTGTGTCGAACAGGCTGTGCGCACAGGGCTGGGCCTGAAAGCGGATATCAACCTGAAATCGGCCTTCGACCGCAAGAACTACTTCTACCCTGACCTGCCGCAGGGTTACCAGATCTCGCAGCTCTACCACCCGATTGTGGGTGAAGGAGAAGTATTGGTTGAATTGGGCGACGGCACCGCGCGTATGGTGCGGATCGAACGCATCCACATGGAGCAGGACGCGGGTAAATCGATCCACGACATGGACCCGCATATGTCCTTCGTCGATTTGAACCGGACCGGTGTCTGCCTGATGGAGATCGTCTCGCGCCCCGACATCCGCGGCCCCGAAGAGGCCGCCGCCTATATCGCCAAGCTGCGCCAGATCATGCGCTATCTGGGCACCTGCGACGGCAACATGCAAAATGGTAACCTGCGGGCGGACGTGAACGTCTCGATCTGTCTGCCGGGTGCGTATGAGAAGTATCAGGAAACGCAGGACTTCTCGCATCTGGGCACCCGCTGCGAGATCAAGAACATGAACTCGATGCGGTTCATCCAGCAAGCAATCGAGGTCGAAGCCCGCCGCCAGATCGCCATCGTTGAAGCCGGTGGCGAGGTCGAGCAGGAAACCCGCCTGTACGACCCGGACAAGGGCGAGACCCGCTCGATGCGATCCAAGGAAGAGGCGCATGATTACCGCTATTTCCCCGACCCCGACCTGCTGCCACTGGAGATCGAGCAGGCATGGGTCGACGACATCGCTGCACGGTTGCCCGAACTACCGGACGAAAAAAAAGCGCGTTTCATCACCGAGTTTGGCCTGACCGACTATGACGCTTCGGTTCTGACCGCCGAAGTGGAATCGGCTGCCTATTTCGAAGAAGTCGCCAAGAACCGTAACGGTAAGCTGGCTGCGAACTGGGTGATCAACGAACTGTTTGGGCGTCTGAAAAAAGAAGACCACGACATCACCGAGTCCCCCGTGTCTCCGGCACAGTTGGGTGGGATCATCGACTTGATCGCCTCGGACGCAATTTCGGGAAAAATCGCCAAGGACCTGTTCGAGATCGTCTATACCGAAGGCGGCGACCCGGCGCAGATCGTTGAAGAACGCGGCATGAAACAGGTGACCGACACCGGTGCCATCGAGGCTGCACTGGACGAGATCATCGCGGCAAATCCGGCGCAGGTCGAAAAGGCCAAGGTGAACCCGAAGCTGGCAGGCTGGTTCGTGGGTCAGGTGATGAAAGCAACCGGCGGCAAGGCCAACCCCAAGGCCGTGAACGAGTTGGTGAGCAAAAAACTGGGATCGTAATACCTGCGCTCTTGCAGAATTTGACGGAGTCAGGCCATCGGCTTGACTCCGTTTCTGTTTGCGCTCTTTCTTCGGCACCAGAGAGGTAAGGTATCATGCAGAACAGATTTGATCGGGAACTCGAAGATCGGCTTGTCCGTTACGCAGCCATCGACAGTCAAAGCGCGGAGACGTCCCCAACGACACCCAGCACCGAGATCCAGTTCGACATGTTGAATCTGTTGAAACAGGAACTGACCGAGATCGGCGCGCAGGATGTGGAACTGACAGGGGATAGCGTCGTTGTGGCCACGATTCCCGGCACGGCCTCCGGCCCGACCATCGGGTTTCTGGCGCATGTGGATACTGCGCCCCAGTTCAACGCGACGGGCGTCAAGCCGCGCGTCATCAAAGGCTACAACGGCGGTGACATCACCTTTCCCGACGACCCGGAACTGGTTCTGTCACCCGACGAACACCCCTATCTGGCGCAGAAGATCGGGCACAACCTGATCACCGCTTCGGGCACGACCCTTTTGGGTGCTGATGACAAAGCGGGCGTGTCGATCCTGATGACCATGGCACGGCACCTGATCGAGAACAAGGACGTCGCACACGGCCCAATCCGCATCGCTTTCACACCCGACGAAGAAATCGGGCGCGGCGTGACCAAGCAACTGCCCAAGGATTTGAAGGCCGATTTTGCTTATACGCTGGACGGCCAGGAAGTCGGCGAAATCGAGTACGAAAGCTTCTCGGCCGACCGGGCGGTGATCAGAATCCAAGGTGTCTCGATCCACCCCGGACTGGCCAATGGAAAGATGGTCAATGCTGCTCATCTGGCCGCCAAGATCGTGCAAACCCTGCCGCAGGCGACGATGACGCCCGAAACCACCGACGGGCGCGAAGGCTTCATCCACATCACCGACATGAACGGCGGGTCTTCCGAGATGGAGATCAAGCTGATCTTGCGCGATTTCGAGCTGGACGCGCTAAAGGCGCAGGGCGATCTGGTGCGGCAAGTCTGCGCCGCTGTACAGGCCACGGAACCGCGCGCCGTGATCACCTGCGAGATTAACCACCAGTACCGCAACATGCGCTATTGGTTGGAGAAGGACATGACACCTGTCGATCTGGCCCGCGAGGCCTGCCGCGACTTGGGGGTCGAGCCTATCTCGGTTCCGATCCGGGGCGGCACGGATGGGTCTCGCCTGACCGAGTTTGGCACGCCCTGCCCCAATATCTTCACGGGCATGCAATGCATTCACGGGCCGATGGAATGGATTTCCGTGCAGGACATGGCGCTGGCCACCGAGCTTTGTCTGTCTCTGGTCGGCAAGGCAGCGCAGGGTTCCGGCAACAGTGCGGGCTGAATTTCGCCGGTGCGCGAAGTTCGCTTTTACCTGCGCGCCAAAATGTTAACGTGCCGGGACATGGCAATCAGGACCGATTGATGCAGCGTTACGAATACAAAGTTGTTCCTGCCCCTCAAAAGGGCACCAAAGCCAAGGGCGTAAAGACACCTGAAGGGCGCTTTGCCACCTCGATCGAGCAATTGCTGAACCAGTTGGGCAAGGACGGTTGGGAGTATCAGCGGGCCGAGTTGCTGCCCAGCGAAGAACGCACTGGGCTGACCGGATCAACAGTGAACTGGCGCAACGTGCTGGTGTTCCGCCGGGCTTTGGAACCCGTTCTTGCCGAACCGATGCCTGCGGACGATCAGGCCGACGAAGAGGAAACACCGCAAGTCCGCCCTGTTCCCGGGCCGGAGGAAACCTTGGGCGTCAAAGACGCATCAGTGTCCGCCCCTGCCCCTATTGCTGCCGAGGTTAAAGACCCGCCGCTGACGCTGAAATCATCCGACGAAGACCACGCGAAGGATGATGAGGACACTGTTCTGAAAACCTGACGGCTCTGTTCCGCAGAATATTTTTCGATCTGACGCAGAGTTTGCGTCGCCTCGGTCACGCGGGTGTGGAGTGAACGTGATCTCAAAAAGGTCCAAGCTGAACATGGACTCTTTGGGAGGTTGCAATGTCTGTCACACGTCGCGGTTTCGCCGGTCTATTGGGAGCCAGCCTCGTCGCCCCCGACATCCTCTGGGCACAGGAAGACCCGGTGCTCATGGCGGTTCGGTCTACTTTGTTCGGAGGCCGGACTGATTTCGAAGCGGGAATGGTATTTCTGACCCAACGTGGCAACCCGGACGTGGTGCCCGCCCTGCTGACCGCGATGCGTTATGGCAGGCGGCGCGAACGCGACATTGCCGAAGTGATGGAGGCGCTGACCGGCCAGAAACTGGGGACCGACTGGTTCGAATGGATGCTTTGGCAGGAAAGAAACCCGCAGATCGCCCCTCACCCGTCGCTGATCCCGTTCAAACGAGAGGTTCTGTTGGGCATAGATCAGAATTTCGACCTGTTTCTGCGGCCGGAGTATCTTCAACGCGACAAGATGAAAATCCGCCTGGAAGAGGTAACATGGGGCGGGGTCACCAAGGATGGAATTCCGTCGCTGGACAATCCGAAGCTGATCTCTGCCCAATCCGCCGATTACCTGAGGGGCGATGATCTGGTTTTTGGTGTGGCAATCAACGGAGACGTACGGGCCTATCCGCTGCGGATCATGGGTTGGCACGAGATGTTCAATGAGGTGATCGGAGGTGTTCCCGTTGCGCTGGCTTATTGCACACTGTGCGGATCGGGCATTCTGTTCGAAACAAAAGTGGCCGGACAGAGACGGCCTTTTGTCTTCGGCTCATCAGGGTTCCTTTATCGATCCAACAAGCTGATGTTCGACCGCCAGACGCATTCCCTGTGGAATCAATATACAGGCAAGCCTGTGGTTGGCCCACTTGCCGACAGCAGCATCGAGCTGAAACAGCGCCCGGTGGTTATTGCCGACTGGGACAGTTGGAAAACGTCTCACCCCGACTCGAAAGTCCTGTCACTAAAGACGGGGCATCGTCGCAATTATGGATCTGGCGTCGTCTACCGGGACTATTTCGCCTCAAGCGAGCTGATGTTCCCGGCGCTGGTCGATCAGTCACAGCACAGGCAGAAGGATTATGTGTTCACCGTTCGACAATTCGGAGCCGCGCGCGCCTGGCCGTTGGACGCATTCAAGGGAAAGCCAGTGATTAACGACGCGACAGGAAACCGGCCACTGGTGTTGATCGGCGATCCATCCAGGCGCAGTGTCCGGGCATATGAACGCGTTTCGCATCAGTTCACCGCCACGGCTGGTGGATTGCAGGACAAGTCTGACCAGATCTGGACCATCACCGAAGAAGCCTTGATTAGCCCGGATGGCACACGTCTGCCTCGGGTGGCGGGTCATATCTCGTACTGGTTTGCCTGGGACAATTACCTGGAAGACGCCGCAAGCGTTTATGGCGGGTGATTACGAGTGCTCTTCGGCCGCTGTGGCCGCAAGCGCCCGGTTATAGGCCTTGAGCGCGTCAACGTGATAAAGCGCGCCCACGGGCTCTTCGGCATCTTCCGCGTCTCTGACAACAACTGGGATGCATGGAATGTCAGCGCGATCGAAATAGGGCATGGCGGCCTCCAACGTGGCACTGGCTTGGACACATAAGCCTTGTTCCATCAGCGCCAGCGCCTCCTCCCTTGTGATCGAACGCGGATCGCCTATTGGCCGCATCACGGCCCCCGCGCGTAACATCGCCAGCAGATAGGCCTGCGGTCCTGCCGCAAGGTGCACGTTGCGGCGCTCCAGTTGGGTCAGGAAGAAGGAACGGTCCACAAGACGCGAGGCCAGCGCGGTGGACATCGAGACCGAAACCATCACGGCCAGACCGATCTGCCAGTCTCCGGTCAGTTCGAACACGATCAGCGTGGTCGAGATCGGCGCCCCGAGCACCGCCGCCGCAACGGCACCCATTCCGGCGAAGGCATAGAGCGTGTGCGTACCCGATACGTCAGGCAGCAGACCGGTTGCAATCAAACCAAAGGCCAACCCGGTCAGAGCACCGATCATCAGCGACGGCGAAAATACCCCGCCGCCCATACGCCCGCCCATGGTTATGGCTACAGCCACAGTTTTGATCACTGCAAACAGAATGGCAGTTGTCAGCACCAGATCTCCGGCCAGCGCGCGGATCGTGGTTTCGTAACCGACACCAATGATATGCGGAAACCAGATCGCCAGAAGGCCCAGCATCGCCCCCGACACCGCCGGACGCAGCCAACGCGGCAAAGACAGACGGTTCTGGACATGGGTGCCGAAATCCTCGGCAAAAAAGATCGACCGCATCAGCAGCAGCGACACCAGCCCGCAGATCAGGCCAAGGATCAGAAAGGCCGGTAGTTCCACGTAGAATTGCAGCGATCCCGGCGTTTCCAGTCGGAATTCAGTTACGTCGCCATATTCCAACCGGTTGATCACTGTCCCTGCAACCGACGCAATGACGATCGGCGCAAAGGCGTGCACCGCGAAATGGCGCAGAACCACCTCCAGCGCAAAAAGCGCTCCGGCAATGGGCGCGTTAAAGCTGGCCGAGACGGCCGCAGCGACGGCACACCCCAACAGATCGCGCCCAGTAATACCATCGGCGTGGATGCGATTGCTGACCCAGGTCGAGATCACACCTGCAGCATGCACGACCGGTCCTTCCCGTCCCGTGGAGCCACCGGAACTGAGGGTTATGAGCGAGGCAAGAAACGAGGCGACACCTGCCTTGGTTTCGACACGGCCATCGGTGAGGGCTGAACCTTCGATCACATCCGCAACGGATCGCACACGGCCGTCATCGGTGAACTTATGCAGGATGATGCCTACGATCAGGCCACCGACGATGGGTGTGATCAGGATCAGAATCCAGGGTAGTTTCTCGGCGTGACTGTGCAGCAGAAGGATATCTTCTGTGTCGTAGATATAAGCCTGCAGCGCCCGGATGCCCTTTCGGAACCCCAGTGCCATGAAGCCTGCCGCAATTCCGATGGCCAGCGCGATGAACCAGAATTGAACCTGACTGGGACCACGGTGGCGCAATACCCGCCACGCGTCTTTGAGCGCCGCAATGGCCTGGTTCAACTGGTTACGCAAAACAGTGCGGGTGGACTGGGTCATCTGCGCCCTTTGGACATCTCGTACTCCTTACTAAGCCACGCGAGGGGCGTAGAAAAGTCGGATCACACGCTTTTGCAACAGGTGTGGTTTCAGGCGTCCAGAAGCGCCCGCGCGGCCGCGCGGGCCTGATCGGTAATCGTGTCGCCCGCCACCATTCTGGCGATTTCGTCCACGCGATCTGAGTCGGATAGAGGCAGAACGGTCGACAGGGTCTGGCCATTCGCCACTTGTTTCTGCACCCGCCAGTGATGTGCTGCGCGCGCGGCGACCTGCGGTGAGTGTGTTACCACCAGTACCTGCCCGCCCTGCGCCAGCGACGCAAGACGCCGCCCAACCGCATCCGCTGTGGCACCGCCAACCCCGCGGTCGATCTCATCAAAGATCATCGTGCGCGCACTGTCTGCGCCGGTCAGGCAGACTTTGAGCGCCAAAAGAAAGCGGCTCAGCTCACCGCCCGATGCGATCTTGTTTAGCGGTCCAGCAGGGGCACCCGGATTGGTCGCGACCGTAAAGGCCACTGCATCAGCGCCCTCCGGGCCGGGATCGGCGGGCGTGATTCCCGTTTGGAACACCGCGCGCTCCATCTTCAGCGGTGCAAGTTCTGCCATGACCGCCGCATCCAGTTGCCCGGCTGCCCTTCGTCGTACCGCGCTGAGGTTTGCGGCCGCAGTTTCGTATGACGCTTCCGCCGCGTCGACAGCAGCCCGTTTGTCGGCCAGATCTGCGTCTCCGGCCTCCAGCCTGTTCAGCCTGTCCCGCAAGGTGTCGGCGAATGGACCCAATTCGTCTGGCGCCACTTCGTGCTTCCGCGCCAGGGCCCGGATTGCGAACAGGCGCTCCTCGGTGCTTTCCAGCTCTGCCGGGTTGAAATCCAGCGCTTGAAGGCAGTTGTTCACACCGTCCTGCGCCTCGCCCAGTTCGATCATTGCGCGACCCAGCGCTGCAATTGGCTCCTCAAGCTGGCCACCGGCGTTATCCGAGACACCTTCGAGCCAGCGCATGGCATCCGCCATGGCCCCTTCGGCGCCTTCACTGCTCAGAAGTGAGTAGGCACGGGCAACGTCATCGCGGATGCGTTCCGCGCCTTGCATCATGCGGCGGCGCGCGTCGAGATCCGCATCCTCACCCGGCTGCGGGTCAAGCTGATCCAATTCAGCGACTGCATGGCGCAGAAACTCTTCTTCGCTGCGCACGGCGGCAAGCGCAGCTTCGGTCTCGGCCAGCGCTTTACGACTGCGGGACATTTCATTCCAGGCTATGCGCACGGCGGACAGTTGATCATCTGCCCCGGCATAGGCATCCAGCATCGCGCGATGGCCGCGCGGATTCAGCAGTCCACGATCATCATGCTGGCCATGCAATTCGATCAGAGTTTCCGACAGCGCCCGCAGCACCTCGCCCGAGCAACGGCGGTCGTTGACCCAGGCGGTCTTACGCCCCTCTGCCGTGTTGACGCGACGCAGGATCAGTTCCTCGCCATCCGGCAGGCCTGCTTCGGCCAGCACAGCATGGGCGGGGTGGTCGTCTGACAGTTCGAATTCGGCCACGACTTCACCCTGCGCCGCACCTTGGCGCACCAACTCGGCGCGGCCACGCCAACCCAAAACAAACCCCAGAGAATCCAGCAGGATCGATTTCCCTGCGCCCGTCTCGCCAGTCAACGCGTTCAGACCCGGCTGAAACGTCAGTTCCAACCGGTCGATGATCAGCATGTCGCGTATATCAAGGGCGCGCAGCATCGGGTCTTCAGCGTCCCAAGCCAGAAGCCATGGCGATTACAACCACTCACCTTTGATCGTCTGGCGGTAAATCTGGCTGAGCCAGTTGTTGCCGCGGCTCTTGGCGTCCAGCCCGCGCGAGGTCAGCAGCTTGTAACCTGCCTCATACCACTCAGAGGACTGGTAGTTGTAACCCAGAATTGCGCCAGCCGACTGCGCCTCGTCCACCAGACCCAGCGACAGGTACGCCTCGATCAGACGGTAAAGCGCTTCGGCCGTGTGGGACGTGGTCTGGAAATCCTCCACCACAACACGGAACCGGTTAATGGCGGCCGTATAGTGATCCTGACGCAGGTAATAACGCCCGATCTCCATCTCCTTGCCGGCCAGATGGTCGAAGGCGAGGTCGAATTTAAGAACCGCCGATGTCGCGTATTCGCTGTCCGGGTAAACCTCGATCACTGTGCGCAGGGCCTGAAGGGCCTGGAACGTCAGCCCCTGATCGCGGCCAACTTCGTCAATCTGGTCATAGTAGCTGAGCGCCAGAAGGTATTGTGCGTATGCAGCGTCTTCATCTGCGGGATAAAAGTCGATGTAGCGCTGCGCCGCTGCGCGGCTTTCAGCATAATTGCCGTCCGAGTGGAACGAGAAAGCCTGCATGATCAACGCACGTTTTGCCCAGTCTGAATAGGGGTACAGGCGTTCGACCTCGGAAAAATACCATGCCGCATCGTCCGAGCGATTCTGCGACAGTTCGTATTCACCGCGTGTATAAATCTGTTCGGGGGTGAACCCTTCGAGGTTCTGAGTGCGATCGGCACCTCTGTTGCCGAACAGGCCTCCGGCATTGCCGCATGCCGTCAAAGTTGCTGCCAGAAGAACCGCGCCCGCGAATCTGACTGCCGCTTTGGTGCCAACCATTCCGCCCATCCTTGTCGTCTTGCTTATCGGGGTTCGCCCCGGATCGGGCCTTGGTCTAGCACATAAAATTCCGGTGCAAAACGCCTTATGCGCGCAGTGACGCAAATGTCGTCCGAGTTGATCAGATCACGCAACCTGTGGAATTTCGCTGCGAACAAGCCCTTGCCCAGGCAAACGCGCTGCCTGTTCAGGAGTACACAGAACCGGACGCACAGCCCCGGGGGTTTCGAACAGCTTGCGCAGCAGCGTATTCGTCATCGAATGGCCGGACTTTTCGCCCGTGAACCGTCCCAGAATCGGACCGCCCGCCAGATACAAATCACCCAGAGCGTCCAGCATCTTGTGGCGCACGGCCTCATCGTCGTGGCGGAAGCCGCCGGGGGTCAGAACCTCGTCACCCTGTACAACGACAGCGTTTTCCAGTGTGCCACCCAAGGCCAGCCCATTTTCCCGCATGGCTTCGACATCGGTACGGCGGCAGAAGGTGCGGCTGTCGCACAGTTCACGCGCGAACGTTCCGTTGCGCATGTCCAGCGTCTTGGTCTGGTTGCCGATTGCATCATCTTCGAAGTCGATGTGGAATTCGATCTCAAGCCCGTCAGCCGGAGCAATCGAGGCCCGCGCCCCTTCCCGTTCCACCGTTACCGGCTTGAGCACTTCGTAGGCCAGAACCGGGCTGGCCTGGCGGCGCACGCCCTTGGCCATGATGCCGTGCACGAACTCGACCGACGATCCGTCCATGATCGGAACCTCAGGCCCGTCAATCTCGATCAGCGCGTTGTGAATGCCGCATCCCGCCAACGCGGCCATGATATGCTCAACAGTCGACACCGAAACGCCCGCATCGTTTACCAGACGGGTACAAAGCGGCGTGCGCTCGACCACATCATAGATCGCGGGGATCAGCGCATTGCCCAGCTCTATGTCAGTCCGTTTGAACCAGATTCCGTGACCGGCGGCGGCCGGTTTCAGAACCATGGTTGCAGGCTTGCCACCGTGCAGCCCGACGCCTTTGAACGTGACTGAGGATTTGAGCGTATGTTGCAATGTGAACCTCGGCGAGTGGTGTCCAGCCTTTATCTGGCTGTGTTGCACCCCAACTAAGGAAGGCGCGGCAAAGGCTCAACTCACTCTTTGCAACCGAATGAAACATGTATGTGACAGATCGGCAAAACCCTGCTCACACCGTGTTAGGATATTGTTTTTACAATAAAAAGGGCCGCCAAATGGCGGCCCTTAGAATAGATTTTGTGACCGGTATCAGTTGGCCTGACGGCGCAAAAACGCGGGAATCTCGATGCGTTCCTGGTCCGGATCGGCTTCTTCCCGAGCAGGTGCCGTAGCGTCAGCTTGGCGGAAAGAGGGCTGCTGCCGCACTGGCTGAGCCGGAGTGTCCGCCGCGTGACCCGTCATACGGTCGATCAATCGATTGAACCCAAAACGGGGGCGTTCCTCTGCCGCCTGCTCGGGTTGTGGCGTCGGTTCCTGCGGCCGCTCAGCTGCCATCCGCGCCCGTGCAGCCGGGACGTTCTTGACCGCCGCCTGCAAGCGTTGGATCGCTTCGGGCGACGGCGTTCCCGGCAAATGGCCGCGTTGCGCATCATAGCTTTCCGGCGCCGGTTCTTCGACTTCCGGTTGCGGTTCGAACTGCGCCGCTGCGGGCTGGTAAGCCGGTGGAGGCAGGCCATCATCATCCCGCGCGGCAGAAGCGGGCTGTTCCTCGTGCCAACCGGGCTTGAACTCGACATCCTCGATCGATTCAAACAACGAAGGCGCGATGTTACCATTTTCTTCGGAGGCCGCCACTTCGGCAGCCGGGGCTTCTTCACGCGCGGCTTCTTCCGCCGAAACGGTCCGGGTCAGCGGTGCCGACATCGAACGGCGTGCGACCGGTACATCCTCGGACTTTTCGCTGGCATCGATGCCGGTGGCGACAACCGACACGCGCATACCGCCTTCCATCGCGGTGTCGAGGGTCGAACCGACGATGATGTTCGCCTCCGGGTCCACTTCTTCGCGGATACGGTTGGCAGCTTCGTCCAATTCGAACAGGGTCAGGTCGTGCGAGCCAGTGATGTTGATCAGCACACCTTTCGCACCCTTCAGGCTGATTTCGTCCAGCAGCGGGTTGGCGATGGCCTTTTCTGCCGCCTGAATTGCGCGGTCTTCGCCGGTCGCTTCGCCGGTGCCCATCATCGCCTTGCCCATCTCGTCCATCACGGCGCGAACGTCAGCAAAGTCGAGGTTGATCAGGCCGGGGCGAACCATCAGGTCGGTCACGCCCTTGACACCCTGATACAAAACGTCGTCGGCCATCGAGAAAGCCTCGGTAAACGTGGTCTTTTCGTTGGCCAGGCGGAACAGGTTCTGGTTCGGGATGATGATCAGCGTATCGACGACCTTTTGCAGCGATTCAACGCCGTCCTCTGCCTGGCGCATCCGCTTGGCCCCTTCAAACTGGAAGGGTTTGGTCACAACGCCAACAGTCAGTACACCCAGTTCACGCGCTGCCTGCGCGATGATCGGGGCCGCACCGGTACCCGTACCGCCACCCATGCCTGCGGTGATAAAGCACATATGCGCGCCAGCCAGGTGATCGACGATCTGCTCGATGCTTTCTTCAGCAGCTGCTGCGCCGACCGTGGGACGAGCGCCTGCACCCAGACCTTCGGTGACTTTCACGCCCAGTTGCACCCGTGCGGAAGATTGACTTTGCTGCAGGGCCTGCGCATCCGTGTTGGCGACCACGAAGTCGACGCCATCCAGCTGCTTTTCAATCATGTTGTTGACAGCGTTGCCGCCGGCACCGCCAACGCCGAAAACTGTAATCCGTGGCTTCAATTCATCTTGCCCGGGCATCGAAAGATTCAATGTCATGCTCTGTCCGCCTGTATTATTGACCCGCCAAAGCGGTGTTTTTCTGACCTATCCGAGCTCGAGTCTACATTTCGAATCCCCAAACGTCACGCCAAAAATCGCGAAAAACCACAAAATATGGAGGAATTAAGGCGGCAAACAGCGGCATTTCGCTTTCATCGCCAGATGTTGCGGCACAACACTAAACCACCACAACACACGCCACCACTCGCATTGCATTTCAGGCAATGCGTCGCACGATGCAGTTCGTCATCTATCCGGCAAAACTGCTCAATGTCCTGCCACAGACCTCTGTCGGGCCTTGTGGATATCTTGAGGGATAAATTACCTGTCTGCAACCCGTTTCTTCAACTAATTGGGGTACTTGGGCAGGACAGACCTTTTTCGGAGACGCCGCGAACTTCCTGAATCTCTGCGCCTGAAAAAGTGGCCAGCCGCACCATCAGACGATCCTGATGCAGAAACGGCCACCAACAAACAGGAATACCATCCGAGTCATTGTCGTAGAGAAAACAGATCTGCCCATTTGGTGTCGTGATCTGACCATAGACGCACGCGTCTCCCTGCCCCCTCCAGACCGAGAGCGAATGGCTGATAAACTGCTCGGTCCCGACGAGATCTCCGCTGCGAATTTCATAAAAATCGACCGTCTTGCCCTGCACGGCGTTCAGAAAAGCCTCAGGCGTGATCCGAGATTGAGCCGTTGAAATGTGGGGGGTCAGTGCAAGCCCAACCACGGCCCCAATTAATGTTCTACCAATTGTCACGGAACCACCGCACTGCGCGTTTGAAAGGGCGCGCCGCGTAGGTGTCGACCGGAATTTCAAAGTCCCACCATTCATCTTGCGGATGTGCGGCAAACAGGCTCAGCCCCACCACCGACGAAAAGCTTGGCCCGGTGGCTGACTGAGGCAGTCCGTGAACGCGCAGAGGACGCCCCAGACGCACGCGCTGGCCGAGAATGCGGCTGGCCAATCCATCGAGACCCATGATCTGACTGCCGCCTCCAGTCAAAACGATCTGCTGACTAGGCATGTGGTCAAACCCGGCAGCGTCCAGGCGGATACGGACCTCTTCCAGGATTTCCTCGACACGGGGGCGCATGATGCCGATCAGCTCGGCGCGGCTGACGGTGCGCCGGTCGTGCTCCCAGTCGCCGGTATCGCCCCCGATATCAATCAGGTCGCGATCATCCGCGCCGGTCGCATGAACGCCGCCATTGAAGGTCTTGATCCGCTCAGCCACAGCCGCCGGGACACCCAGCCCCATGGAGATGTCCGAAGTCACGTGATCGCCGCCCATACGCACACAGTCGGCATAAATCATGTGCTTTTTCATAAAGATCGACACGCTGGTCGTGCCGCCGCCCATGTCGATACAGGCCGCGCCCAGTTCCTGTTCGTCTTCGACCAAAGCGGAAATCCCGGAGACATAAGCCGAATTGGCAATTCCCGCTAGTTCCAGATCGCAACGCTTGATGCACCGCACAATGTTCTGGATGGCCACCGCATCGACGGTCAGCATGTGCATGTCCACAGCCAGAGTCTGCCCCAGTTGGCCTCGTGGGTCCGTCAGGCCCGAGCGATTATCCAGCGCGAAATTCACCGGTTGGGCGTGGAGCACTTCGCGCCCTGCCCCGTAGTCCGGCACGTCGCAGGCGTTCAGAACACGGCCAACCTCGGCTTCGGTCACCAGTTGTCCTTCCAGATCGACCTGGGCATCCAAGCCATACGAGCGCGGGTTTGCACCCGAGAAACAGGCGATGACGTGATCGACGCGGATGTCGGCCATCTTCTGCGCCGCTTGCACCGCCGTGCGGATGGCGCGTTCGGTCTCCTGCATCGCGGTGACCTCACCGAACTGCACCCCGCGCGAGCGAGTTGTGGCGGCACCGATGACGCGAAACCCGGTCTGTCCCGCCATCGAGCCAATACCGGTGTCCTCGTTCAATCGACCTGTACCGTCAAAACGCAGTACGAGGCAGGCGATCTTAGAGCTACCGACGTCCAGAATGGCAACGACACCTCGTTGCATCGCCTGCCGGCGCATCTGACGCATTGCCCGTTGGGACTGATACAGATCGGTCATCATTGTCGTTATTGCCCGTTACCCACTGCCACTTTTGTATTCCACCAAGCTTCGCTGGCGTTTTTGTTCATTCTTATGGTCGGTCTCTGACCCAGCCGCATGTCAACCACGGCCACGTCACGTTCCAGAAGATCCTGTACCTCATTCACAGCCAGCACGCGTTCCAATGCGCGTACCGGTCGGTCCACCGGCAGCATGATACGCTGACCACGGTCCAGAACCAGATCCCAGCGCCGCTCACCTATGCGCACAAGGCCGCGGACGCGGTTGCCCAGACTGCGGGCCGTCGTCAGGATCTCAAGCGCCTGGGGCACATGTTGGTCTGCTCCTTTGCCCGCCATCAGGGGCAGAGCACCATGGTCCGTCCGGGATGCGACACGTTTGACGTGAGCACCGGTTTCATCCAGCAACTCGATCCCGTCGCGGGTGCGCCAGACGACGACCGGTTGCCGCTCGACAACGTCGACCTGAAGGATACCGCCCGGGCGAATGCGCACCGTCGCTGATTTCACAGGGTCCAATCCGGTGATCGTATCGCGGATCTGCTCGACATCCAGATCCCAGGAACTGATCGGGAAATCCAGCGGGACGACCTCGCGGATGTCCTCGGACAGTCCGGTGCCCGCCCCGTCGATCGCCATGAGGTTAACCATGAACTCGGGGCGCTCCTGGATCGAGGTCTTGATGTCGGCAATGTAAGCCCCCACTGCATCACGCCGTTCTTCAGATGCCAGATAGAATCCAATCGCCGATGCTATGGCCAGGACCGGAAGTCCAAATTTCATGCCTCGACGAATACCGGGCGTCAGCATCCAGCGCTGAAGGCGATAGCTGAGACGCGACGGCGCCGGGTCCGACTGCCGCGTGGCGCGGCCAAAGAGTTTCGCGCCGCGCAGACGCAGCTTTGGTTGCGCTTCGGTCTCGGTCCCCGGGGCCGACCGGAATTTGGCATCAGGCCCGGCCAGAGGCTTGGTTCGGAGGATGACAGGCGCACGGGTGGCAGTCAGCGGTCGCATGAGGCGTCCTCCACCATCCAGGCGCAGAGCTGACCGAATGTCATGCCCAAATGCTCGGCCTGTTCCGGCACCAGCGAAGTGGGCGTCATCCCCGGCTGCGTGTTGGTTTCCAGCAGGAAAAGGCCGTCTGCGCCCATGCTTTCGTCCCACCGGTAGTCGGTGCGGCTGACGCCCTTGCATCCCAACGCATCATGGGCCCGTACAGCGTAGTCCATGCACCGGTCGAAGATATCCTGAGGGATCTCCGCCGGCAGCACATGCCACGATCCGCCGGGCTTGTACTTGGCATCGTAGTCGTACCAGCCACCATTTGTCATGATTTCGGTCACTGTAAGCGGTCGGTCGCCCATGACGGTCGCGGTCAATTCGCGGCCAGCGACGTATTTTTCGGCCATCACATGTTCGGGCATGTCGTCAGACAGCTGCGGCGGGCCGTTGGCGCTTTCATGCACGATATAGATGCCGACGCTGGAACCTTCGTTGTTGGGCTTGACCACGTAGGGAGGTTGCATCACGTGCGCTTCGATGACCTCGACCTTGGGCACGATCACGCTTGGGACAATCGGCAGACCTTTGGTTTGGTACACCTCTTTGCTGCGCTGCTTGTCCATGGCCAAAGCCGAGGCCAATACGCCGGAATGCGTGTAGGGAATTCGCATCCATTCCAGCAGCCCCTGCACACAGCCATCCTCGCCCCAACGGCCATGCAGGGCGTTGAAAACCACATCCGGCTTGATGTCCAAAAGGCGCGCATAGAGGTCAGGACCCGCGTCCAGTTCGACCACTTCAAAGCCTTCTCCCACTAGGGCGGCTGCGCATTCGCGCCCGCTGCTGAGAGACACCTCGCGCTCAGCCGAGGGGCCGCCCATCAATACCGCCACTTTGGGGTTTGTCCTGCTCGACAGTCCCACTTCGTGCGCCTCAATGTCCCCGGACCTTATGTGGTGGCCCGTACTGCGTTTATGCCTTTGATCCGTCGCCTGAATTTGCCTGTTTTGGTCTGACGGTCGGGGCTTTAATCTGTCAGCGGATCACCGACCCGCATGATTTCCCACTCTAGCGTGATGCCGCTTGTTTCGTAAACCTTTTTTCGCACTTCTTCTCCCAGCCCTTCAAGGTCAGCGGCCGACGCGTCACCCGTATTGATCAGGAAATTCGAGTGCTTTTCGCTCATCTGCGCACCGCCCCGGATCGCGCCGCGCATTCCGGCATCGTCGATCACTTTCCACGCCTTGAGGTCATGGACATCGTCGGCCCGCCCCGTGGACGAAAACCCGGCCGGATTGCGAAAAGTAGACCCGGCGCTGCGATCCTTGGTCGGCTGAGTCTCATCCCGCTTTTTCAACTGCGCTTCCATGCGGGCGTGCAACTCATCCGGTTTGCCTGTGGGGCCTTGAAACGTAGCCGAAACCAGAACCGCACCTTCGGGCAGGTCGGACTGACGATAGCGAAAGTTCAGGTCTTCGGGCGTGAGGTCCACGACCTCTCCTTGCCGGGTGACAATGGTCGCCTTGCGCAGCACGTCTGCCGTATAACTGCCATAGCATCCCGCGTTCATTCGCACCGCCCCACCGATGGAACCGGGAATGGTGCGGAGGAATGTCAGGTCAACACCCGCGTCCGCCGCCCTGCGTGCCACATGCGCATCCAGAGCCGCAGCACCAGCAGTGACTGTATTGCCGTCGACCGAGATATCATTGAACCCGCGGCCCAATCGGATCACCACGGCACGCAGCCCGCCATCACGAACGATCAGGTTCGAGCCGACTCCCATTGGAAAGACCGGAGTTCCGCCCGGCAAGTCCCGCAGAAAGTTCTGCAAGTCTTCGATATCCGCCGGCTGGAACAGAAAATCCGCCGGACCGCCAACCCGCAGCCAGGTGAAATCTGACAGCTTGCGCGCCTGCGACAGGCGCCCGCGTGTGGCCGGCATCGAGTTCATGTGTTTGCCCGAGCCGCCAGACTACGCCCGCCAACACCGCCCATAATCGCGGCAAACAAGAAGGGCAGAACACCCGCCGTGAGCCAAACCAGTGGGCCAAAGGCTTTTTCCTCTTCACCGGTTCCGATGCTTGCCAGTATGACGATCAGCACCAGCCCGACTGCTGATGTCAGGCCGATCAGCCACAACAGGCCAGGCAGACCGATCCAACGCCCGGCGACGAAACCAGCGACCGCGCCGAGGACAAAGGTCATAAGCGGTAAATAGGCAAGAGTGGCGGCGTTCACCATGGCAGATCTCCTGAAGCTGGCCAGTTATTTGTCAGCCGCCTTCATGCCCTGCATTTTCGACTTTGTCCAACGGGTCAGGTAAATCACCGGCCAGCGCAGCACGGACATGCCCGCGGCGAGTACGACCAAACCGACCAAGGGGCCGTTTTCATAGGTGACAAAGCCCAGAATTGGGACCCCGACGGCAATCAGGAAATAGGCGCGGGTCCAGTGGTTGTCCTTGCTGGGGATCATCGCCAGAACATTTGCTGTCAAACCCCAGAGCCCGGCAAGTGCGATTGACCAGCTCATTTCTGCGCCTCCCGCCCCGTCCATTTACGCCAATAGTAGCGCAGAGGATAACGGAACATCGAAGTGAAGGCCGCCAAAGCCAGCACCGAGATGAACCAGCCAAAATCATATCCCAGCCAGATGATCAGAAACGGCGCGCAGATCAGCAACACGATGCCCGGAGGAAACTGCATCCGCATTGGCAGCATGGCCACGATAGTGGCGCAGATCACCCAAAGGGCGGAAAAGATCATCGAATAGTCCATCAGTCCCCTCCCGAGGGCACACGTTGATAGCGGACAGGATATCACATCTATGGGTTGTGCAGTGCAACTCGGGCACGTCAATTTTTCAATTACTTGTTACGTGAACGTGGCCCCCTTGCCCATCGCCCGAGAAAAAACCCAACTAACAATACAGGCAATGAATAGACAAGCAAAAGGGAGGAAAACCTGAGCGTTGTCGCCTCGATTGAAGAAGAAGCGATGAAATACTCATAACCTAGCCAACCAAGGAACAGCAGGGTCAGGGAACCGAACAACCAGTTTGGCAAAACACCAAAGCAAGCCCCGATAAGTGGCAAGACAATAAGAACAAGAAACGACACTTAACCGCGCAATCTTTCAGGCAATCCGTTTGCCCAGGCGCTGATCGTACCCGCGCCCAAACAGACGACCATATCTCCAGGGCGGGCCTGTTCGCGCACGAGGCGCTCCAGATCGTCCTCGTTGAGAATCGCACGGGCATGACGGTGACCGTGACGGATCAACCCCTCGACAAGGTCGTCACGGCTGGCGCCTTCGATCGGATCTTCTCCGGCAGCAAAAACCTCTGCAATTGCAACAACATCGGCATCATTGAAGCAGGTGCAGAAATCGTCAAACAGGTTCGACAGCCGCGAAAATCGGTGCGGTTGGTGCACGGCGATAACACGGCCTTCAGTCGCCTGACGCGCCGCTTTAAGAACCGCCGCGATTTCGACCGGGTGGTGGCCGTAGTCGTCGATGACAGTCACGCCGCCGATCTCTCCCACCTTGGTAAAACGGCGATTGACGCCGCCGAAATTGGCCAGCGCATCGCGTATTTCCGAAGCTTTCATGCCCAGATGACGGGCAACCGCCGCCGCCGACAGCGCGTTCGAAACGTTGTGGTCCCCCGGCATCGGCAGGGTGCAGCCCTCGATCACCGTGTCTTCGTACTGAAGGTGGATGTCGAAATGCGCGATGCCACCCTTGTAGGTCAGGTTTACCGCGCGCACATCCGCCTGTGCGTTGAACCCGTAGGTGCGCACCCGGCGGTCGGTGATGCGGCCCACCAGCGTCTGAACCTCGGCGTGGTCCGTGCAACAGACTGCGAGGCCGTAGAACGGGAGGTTCGAGACAAACTCGTAGAAGCCGTCGCGCAGAGTGTCGAAGTCACCCCAATGCTCCATATGCTCGGGGTCAATATTGGTGACGATAGCAATCGTTGCAGGCAGTCGATTGAACGAGCCATCGGATTCGTCGGCCTCGACCACCATCCATTCGCCCTGCCCCATCCGGGCGTTCGACCCGTAAGCATGAATGATACCGCCATTGATCACGGTTGGGTCAAAATCGCCCGCCACCATCAGTTCGGCCATCATCGTGGTCGTGGTCGTCTTGCCGTGCGTTCCTGCGATGGCAACGTTGGACCGCAGGCGCATCAGCTCGGCCAGCATGTCGGCGCGGCGGACGACGGGCAGACCCTGAGCCCGCGCCTCATCCAGTTCGGGGTTGCCCGGTTTGATGGCGGTCGACACGACGACCACGGCGGCGTTTTTCAGGTTCTCGGCACGCTGGCCCAAAAATATCTCGGCACCCAACGCGGCCAGACGGTCGGTGATCTTTGACGTCTTGAGGTCGGAACCCTGCACCCGATAGCCCAGATTCAGCAGCACCTCGGCAATTCCTGACATCCCGATCCCGCCGATCCCAACAAAGTGAATCGGTCCTACGTCCTGCGGCAATTTGGTGGCTGGATTCATGTGGTCTCCTTCTGCGCCAGTTGTTCGACGAGGGCGACCAGACGCTCGGTGGCGTCAGGCGCCCCGACCGACAAGGCGGCATGGGCCATTTTCTGTGCGGCTTCGGGGTTGGTCAGAACTGCGGTGATTTGCTCTGTCAGCGCGGAAACGTCAAGCGCATTTTCAGGGATCATGATCGCCCCGCCTGCCTGAACCAGCCCACGTGCATTTGCTGTCTGGTGATCGCCAGCGGCAGCAGCGAAGGGGATCAGGATCGACGGGCGACCAATGACCGAGATGTCGGCGACGCTGGACGCTCCGGACCGAGAGATAACCAGCTGCGCTTCGGTCATGCGACGCGGGACGTCCTGAAAGAATGGCTTCACCTCGGCCACAATACCGTGATCGGCGTAGAAAGCGGTGACACGTTCCGCGTCCTCGTCGCGGGCCTGATGCGCCACGCGGATGTGGCCGCGCAATTCGTCGGGCAGCGCGGCGATGGCATCGGGCACCACGTCACTCAGGATACGGGCCCCCTGCGAGCCGCCCATCACGAGGATCGACATCGGGTAGTCGCCCGGAGAAATGTAAGCGGCTGCGGCACGGTCCAGAACGGCGGCGCGCACCGGGTTACCGGTGTGGACACCGTTCGCGCCGTCGGGCAAGTCGGTTGGCCAAACACCGCAGGCCACGTTGGCCACACGCGTGGCGAATAGCTGGTTCACGCGCCCCAGAACACCGTTCTGTTCATGGATCATACGCGGGATCTTCAACATGGTCGCTGCACCCAGCGCGGGGATCGACGGATAACCGCCGAATCCTACGACAACATCCGGTCGATCTCGCATCATCTGAAGCGCCATGCTGGTGACGCCACCTGCGATTTTGGGCCCGGCCATTGCCTTGGCGGCCAGCCCGCCGCGGGCGAAGGTGGCAGATGACGCCTCGGTGATTTCGGTCGAATGGGGAAAGCCCCCGGTATACCTCGCGCCGCGCGCGTCGGTGGACAGACGCACGCGCCATCCTTTGTGCAGCATCGCCTCGGCCAGCGCCTGCGCGGGGAACATGTGGCCCCCGGTGCCGCCAGCCGCAATCAGAAGGTAGGGTTTGCTCATCAACCTCGCCCGCGTAGAATTTCGCCAAGCTCACCCTGTGGGCGCGTTCGCGTGAAGGCCAGCAGCATGCCCACCGCGATGCCGCCCGCGATCAGCGACGAGCCACCATAGCTAACGAACGGTAACGTCATGCCCTTTGCTGGCAAAAGGCGCACGGCAACGCCCATATTGATCATCGCCTGAACACCGAACATGCATGCCAGACCTGTGCCCGCGAGACGAATGAACATATCCCGTTCCCGCATCAGCCGCAGCAATGAGCGAACAACGATAATCGAATACAGCGCGATGATGATCAGCACCAGGATCAGACCGTATTCTTCAGCGGCAACGGCTATGATGAAATCCGTATGGGCATCGGGCAGCGACCATTTCACCTGCCCCTCTCCCACGCCAACTCCAAACAGGCCACCTTCGCGGATGGCGTTGGTGGCATAGCCAAGCTGGGTGGTCGGATCGACCTCTTGGTTCAAAAATCCGTCGATGCGGCGGGCGAAATGCTCGGAATTCGAATAGGCAAACATGCCGCCCAGAACGACAAATCCTGCCATACCGACCAACAACAGCATGGGTGCCCCTGCCACGAAATACATTACGCCCCAACCAAAGAGGATCAGACAGGCCTGACCAAAATCGGGCTGCATTACCAGCATACCCACAATGGCCATGCACAGCGCAAAGGACCACAAGCGTCCCGGTGGGCCGTTAATCTCTTGCGAAGCGGCCAGTAACCACGCCGCGACCACGACAAAACCGGGCTTCAGGAACTCCGAAGGTTGCAGTGCAGCAAAGCCAAGTGAATACCAACGCACCGCCCCTTTCCCAAAATCGGTGCCAAACACCGGAAGGAAGACCAGAGCCACGAAAGCGGCCAGAAAACCCAGCACAGCCAGACGCCGCACCAAGGTTGGCGACATCATCGACGTCAATAGCATGGCAATCAGCGCCAAACCCCCGAACAGGGCCTGGCGCTCGACATAGTGGAACGGATCGAACCCGTTTCGCCCGGCAAGGGGCGGCGACGAGGCCAACCCAAGCAACAACCCAATCACAAACAGGATCAGAACACAGGACATTGTCCAGCGATCAATCGTTCGCCACCATTTTGGTAGAATCGGTTCGCCGCGCTGGTTCTGGACCGCGCCATACACCATCTCAGTCATGAGATACCGCCACTATCTGCCTCGTTAACGTCCCGTTTTCGGGATCTGATTGAGAGTCTACAGTGAAACTTTCGTTCAGGCCAGCGTCTTGAATGGGCGGTCCGGCAAAAACAGGCCTATCGAAAGTGCCCTTGTCAGATCATTGCGACCTGATCGCAAACCAGCGCAGAGCTTACACTTGGCAGACCTTCACGTTTCCCGGGCAAGATATGTGAATCAGTCGCCGCCGTTCCTTACGGCCAACCGTTCGAGGTTGATGACGGTTGAAAGCATGATCCGATCATGGCTCCAGTCATCCGACTGCTGCATCGAAGCCGATCCAAAGGCAAGCAATGCGGCAAAGACCAGCGTGAACCCCAGAACCAATACTTGCAGGTTTTGCTGCCGCATCGGTGCATCGGCCAAGGCCAGCACGCGCTGCCGCAGCACCCGTTTGGCGCGTCCACCGTCCACGAAGGCCACGTTAAGAACATTGGGTCGTTCCTTGCCGAACGTTCGTGCACAGTAATCCAGAAGGCAGTTCGCGTAATCGGCTGCATCCAGACGGCGACGCGCGACAATGGATTGGTCACAACCCAATTCCCTGAGCCGTTCGAACTGATATTTCAGAAGTGGATACGCCGGGTTCCAGAAAAACAAGGGGCGCAGGCATTCCAGAATAAGCTCCCATTCCACGTCCCCCGCCCGCACGTGTTGGAATTCATGCGCGATGGCAAAGCGCAATTCCCTGGGTTTGTCGATCAGGTGGCTTGGCAGAACAACATGACGGCGGCGCAGACCGCGCACGGCAAACGGAACAAGGATGCGGTCAGAAAGTCTTACATCAACTTTGGCAGATTGCCGCCATAGAAAGCTTGAGTTGATCGTTTCGCGAATGCGCATAGCGGCAACCACGACGCGGATGGTTAAGATCACTGCACCGATTGCCATCGCCGCCAGCAAAGCGGTTGCGGCAAAAGAGCTGCCGTTAAGAAGCCCATCAATCCAACGTTCGCGCGTGTTTAAAAGTACCTCGAACTGCGTGGCCGGCAACGCAATCTCTCCTCGCAGATAAGCCGCCACGGCAAGGTCGCCCAGCGCCACAGCCCGACCCGGCCAGAAAAACTCGACAAGGACCGAGCAACCCAAAGCCAGAACAGGACTGAGCAGAATACAGGCCAGAAGCACCTTCAGGACACGAAGCTGACCGAAATAAGCGTACCTCATAGAGGTGCGCGCAAAAACAAATCGAGCCGCGAACCAGATCAGCAAAGACAAAACCAGAACCAGATTCAGCTCCAGATAAAGATCGAGAACCGGTTTAACCGCCGTCATTTTGCAGTCTCCTTTCTACCAGTGCTCGAATTTCCTCCAGATCAGCTTCACTCAGACCCGCGTCGTCGACCAGCCGCGCGACCAACGTCGCGGGTGTGTCGTCAAACAGTGTTCGCGAGAGGTTCTGCAGCGACCGCGTCTGGTACCTGTCCTTTTCCAGAAGCGGTTTGTAAATCAGCGACTTGCCGTCCTTGTGGCTTTCGACAAATCCTTTCTCGTCGAGAATGCGCAAGATCGTTGCGCCGGATGTATAGGCCAGATTTCGTTCGGGCGGCAGGCGATCCAAGACATCGCGGACCGAACCCTGACCCAGAGCCCAAAGCTCATTCATGAACTCAAGCTCGACTTCGGTCAGAAGGTTCGTTGTCTTTTTCTTTCGCATCGGTCCAGGTGTCGCCATTTTTGGTATGCCCGCCAGAGAAGCATTCTTTCGCCCATTCTCAAAGCCTAAACTTTCCAGAACACAAAAATACCCCAACCGATCGACAGGAACAGCGGTGTCCAGACCGGCTGCCCCACCAATCCAAGCCATGCCAGGAAAATGTAGGCCGAGCCCAGAAGCGTTATGAACAGTCGATCCCCCAGAGTGGTCGTCAGGCCCAGTACACCGCGCCGTTCGATCCCATCGCGGAATTTGAGGACCTCCAGAACGCCGATCAGGGCTATGGCTGAAAATATGCCTATGAACACAGCCAGCGTTGCGGGCGTCCATGCCATCCAAAAGTCTGGCCACAGCGGATCGGTCCAGGAAAACCCTTTTTCCTCCTGTTGGCCGACATTGCCCCATCCGGCCTGCGCCTGGGCAAAGGCCGTTTTTGGCAGGAAGGGGAGGATGAGAAGAAGTTTACGCATATCGAACCTCACACACGTCCCATCGCGAAACCGCGCGCGATGTAGTTGCGGACAAACCAGATGACGATGGCGCCGGGGATGATGGTCAGCGTTCCCGCAGCGGCCAGCAAGCCCAGCTCATACCCTGCGCTGGATGCCGTCCGGGTCATCACGGCGGCGATGGGTTTGGCCTCGACCGCTGTCAGGGTCTTGGCCAGCAGCATTTCCACCCAAGAGAACATGAAACAGAAGAACGCCGCGACACCCACGCCCGCCTTGATGTTGGGCAGGAAGATCGTCACGAAGAAACGTGGGAAAGAATAGCCGTCGACATAGGCCGTTTCGTCCAGTTCTTTCGGGATGCCGCGCATGAAGCCTTCCAAAATCCACACCGCCAGAGGCACGTTGAACAGCGTATGCGCCAGAGCTACCGCCAGATACGTGTCGAAGAGGTGGATCGAGGAATAAAGCTGGAAGAACGGCAGCGCGAACACCGCCGCCGGGGCCATCCGGTTGGTCAGCAGCCAGAAGAACAGCTGCTTGTCACCCAGGAACCGATAACGCGAGAACGCATAGGCCGCTGGCAGCGCAACACAGACCGAAAGCACGGTGTTGATCGTCACATAGATGATCGAGTTGAGGTAGCCCCAATACCACGTCGGATCGGTGAAGATAGTGATGTAATTCTCCAGCGTAAAGGTTTGGGGAAACAGGGAAAAGCCCGACAGTATCTCGTTCGTGGTCTTGAAGGACATCGCCACCAGCCAATAGATCGGCAGCATCAGGAACGCGATATAGAGGATCGGGATCAGGGACCGCTTCTTCATTGCGCGTCATCCTTTGTCATCAGAGTGTAGAAGACCCAAGAGACCAGCAGCGTGATGGCGAAGTAGATCAGGCTCATCGCGGCCGCCGGGCCAAGGTCGAACTGTCCCAGCGCGATCTTCACAAGGTCGATCGATAGCAGGGTGGTTGAGTTGCCGGGGCCGCCGCCGGTCAGAACGAAAGGCTCGGTGTAGATGTTGAAACTGTCCATGAACCGCAGCAGAACGGCGATGGTCAGGACCGTTTTCATCTTCGGCAGTTGGATATAGCGGAACACCGACCACGGGCTGGCACCGTCGATCTTGGCAGCCTGATAATAGGCATCCGGGATCGACACGAGACCGGCGTAGCACAGCAGCACGACCAGCGACGTCCAGTGCCAGACATCCATGACGACGACGGTGATCCAGGCCGAGATCGGCTGTTGCGTCATGTCATAGTTGATGCCCAGAACGTCATTCAGGAAGTATCCCAGCAGGCCGATCTGAGGCAGGGTGAAGATGTTCCACATCGACCCGACCACGTTCCACGGGATCAGCATTGGCAGAGCCATCAGTACCAGACAGACCGGCACCCAGAAGCCTTTGCGCGGCATGGATAGGGCGACGATGATACCCAGTGGAACTTCGATGATGAGGATCAGGAAGGTGAACAGGAACTGCCGTCCCAGCGCGGCCTGGAAGCGATCCGAACGCAGGATTTGCTCGAACCAGCCAAGCCCTTCCCAGAAGAACTGATTGTTGCCGAAGGTTTCCTGAACCGAGTAGTTGACCACCGTCATCATCGGCACCAGCGCGTTGAACGCAACCAGCGCCAACACCGGCAGGACAAAGAACCATGCTCTTTGGTTTTCCGTTCTCATAGCGCCCGCTCCTCGGTTGCGATCCAGCCGTCGCGGTAGACGCGGGATTGTTCAGGTTTGAATTTCAGGAAAACTTGTGAGCCCGGCTCGGGGACACTGTGTTCCGTGACGGCCTTGAGGGCCGTGTTGCCGACCATTGCGCTGACCACATAGTGGCGGCCGATGTCCGACACCTTGGTGACATGCGCCGGGATGCCGGTGTCGCCAAAGCCCACATATTCCGGGCGGATACCCAGATCGGTGCGGCCTCCGTCGCCATGGGTCGGGCCTTCCAGCATCACCTCGTGACCTTCGAACATCGCACGGTCGCCTTTGGCCTCGCAGGGCAGAACGTTCATGCCAGGCGAGCCGATGAAGTGGCCCACGAATGTGTGCTGGGGACGCTCGAACAACTCGACCGGTGTGCCGATCTGAACCACTTCGCCTTCCTGCATCACCACGACTTCGTCAGCGAAGGTCAGCGCTTCGGTTTGGTCATGCGTCACATAGATCATCGTGGCTTTGACGCGCTGGTGCAGTTCTTTCAACTTCGACCGCAGTTTCCATTTTAGGTGTGGGTCGATCACGGTCAGCGGCTCATCAAACATCACCGCGTTCACGTCATCTCGGACCAGACCACGACCCATCGATATCTTCTGCTTGTTGTCCGGGCTGAGGCCGCTGGCGCGGGTGTTGAGCATATCCGTGACGTCCAGCATTTCGGCTATCTCCGAAACACGGCGTTCGATCGTTGCAGCATCGACGCCCCGGTTTTTCAACGGAAACGCAAGGTTCTCGCCCACGGTCATCGTGTCGTAGATCACCGGGAACTGAAACACTTGTGCGATGTTGCGCTGATCGGGTGGCAGGGCCGTAACGTCACGGTCGCCGAACAGAATCTGCCCATCGGACGGCGTCAAAAGCCCCGAGATGATGTTCAGCAGCGTGGACTTACCACAGCCCGACGGGCCGAGCAGCGCATAGGCACCGCCATCACGCCACGTCACGTCGATTTCCTTCAGCGCATAGTCTTCCGGGCCTTTCGGCGTTGGCATGTAGCTGTGTCGCAGGTTTGAAAGCTTGATCTGTGCCATGTCAGGCCACCCTTTTGCCGTCTTGGCCGAAATACCGGCAATGCGCCGGGTTCATGTAGAAACTATGGTCCTCACCGACCTGATAGGGATGAACGCCAGCGGCGAGCGAGACCCAAGCGTCATCCCCATGCTGGAAATGAGCGCTGGAATCCGAGCCGGACAGTTCGGTCACAATCACGCGGCCAGTAAGTTCCACATCATCATCGGATGAACGGAACGGCGTTACCCGATGGGGTCGTACGGCGACCATATAATCTCCGTCGGCCATGTCGGTAACCGGCCAGCCACCTCCGCCAGCCAGTTGCGCCTGAGCGCCGGAAACAGTGATGCGGGCGACGTTGATTGGCGGGTCAGAAAACACCCGCGCGGCCGCGATGTTTTCTGGGTTGCGATAAATGTCGGCTGTTGGTCCGAACTGGGTGACGCGGCCATCTTCCATCAGGGCGGTATGTCCACCCAGCAGCAAAGCCTCTTCGGGCTCCGAGGTGGCGTAGACCACAACCGCCCCACGTCCGGCGAAAAGGTCGGGCAGCTGCTCGCGCAATTCTTCGCGCAGTTTATAGTCGAGGTTCGCCAGCGGCTCGTCCAGGAACACCGCGCGGCTTTCCTTTGCGATGGCGCGAGCCAAAGCGGTCCGCTGCTGCTGCCCGCCTGACAACTCGTGCGGGCGGCGGTACAGCATCGGGCGCAGTTGCAGCAGGTCGGCGGCTTCTTCGACGCGGCCTTCAACTTCGCTCTGTGCCATGCCTGCCACGCGCAGCGGCGAGGCGATGTTGTCGAATACAGTCATATGCGGGTAGTTCACGAAAAACTGGTGCACCAGGCTGATCTGCCGTTTTTGCGTGTTCAGCCGTGTCACATCCTGTCCATCCATCAGGACTTTGCCCGAGGCGATCGGGTCCAGCCCGGCCATCATCTTGATCAGAGAGGTCTTGCCCGATCCTGTCGCACCGAGCAGCACGTTGAAATGGCCTGTGTGCAAAGTCAGGGACGTGGGTTTGATATGGATGACGTTGCCGACCCTTTTGGTCGCGTCTTGAAGTTCGATCATGTCCGTGGGTTCCGGTCCTTCAGTGCGCGGCACTGGTCTTGAGGTGGGGATGCCTGAGACGGCACCCCCGGGGTTGCAGGGGCTTACTGAGACTGCCAGCGCTGAACCAGTTCGTCATAGTTGACGGTCTGACCTTGCGGCTTTTCGTTCTCCAGCTTGGCCTTGGGCGAGCCGGCTTTTTCCAGCCAGAAGGCAGGATCCTGCGGGTCGTTCAGGCGTGGGCCGCAGCCACCGTAGACACCGGCGCTTTCATCCGCGGCCTGCATACGGGCCATGGTGATGTCCATCTCTTCGGCCAGACGATCCATCGCCTCTTGCGGCGTGAAGGCACCCGAGTTCACGTCACCGATCTGCTGCCACCAGATCTGCGCCAGCTTCGGATAGTCCGGAACGTTGATGCCGGTCGGCGACCATGCCACACGATCAGGGGAGCGGTAGAACTCGACCAGACCACCCAGCTTGGGCGCGCGTTCGGTGAACGACTCGTGGTTGACCGAGCTGTCGCGAATGAAGGTCAGGCCCACATGGGACTTCTTCACATCGACAGTCTTGGAGGTCACGAACTGAGCGTAGAGCCAGGCTGCCTGAGCACGATCCGCCGGGGTCGATTTCAGGAAGGTCCAAGAGCCCACGTCCTGATAGCCAACTTTCTGGCCGTCTTCCCAATAGGGGCCATGCGGGCTGGGCGCCATCCGCCACAGCGGCGTGCCTTCGTCATCCACGGTGTTGTTGCCTTCGGACTTCGGCTTCACCATGTCGGCGGTAAAGGCGGTGTACCAGAAGATCTGCTGGGCCACGTTGCCCTGGCTGAGTGCCGGCAGAGACTGGTAGAAGTCATAGGACGCCGCACCCGGAGGCGCATAGTTCCGCAGCCACTCATCCCATTTGCGGATTGCGTAGACCGCAGCAGGCCCGTTTGCGGCACCACCGCGCGAGACGGACGCACCAACAGGGTTACAGGTGCCCGCTTCCATGCGGATGCCCCATTCGTCGACGGGTACACCGTTCGGCTCACCCTTGTCTCCGGCGCCTGCCATCGACAGCCAGGCATCGGTCATGCGCCAGCCAAGGTCGGGCGCACGCTTGCCATAGTCCATGTGGCCATAGATCGCCACGCCGTCGATTTCCTTGACGTCTTCGGTGAAGAATTCGGCGATGTCTTCATACGCGGACCAGTTGACCGGAACGCCGAGGTCATAGCCGTATTTCTCTTTGAACGCGGCCTTGTTGTCCTCGTCATCGAACCAGTCCTTGCGGAACCAGTAGAGGTTCGCGAACTGCTGATCGGGTAGCTGATACAGCTTGCCGTCGGGACCGGTGGTGAACTGAATGCCCATGAAGTCATCCAGATCCAGCGTGGGCGAGGTTGTCGCCGCCCAATCGCCTTCCATCATGTCGGTCAGCGGATAGGCCAGTTGCAGGCGCGAATGCGTACCGATCAGGTCACTGTCGTTGACATAACCATCATAGAGGTTCCGGCCCGTCTGCAACTGGGTCTGAACGGCCTGAACCACCTCGCCCTCACCAAGAATCTGGTGATTGACTTTGATACCGGTAATTTCCTCAAACGCCTTTGTCAGAACCTCGGATTCGTACGAGTGCGTGGGGATGCCTTCGGACAGCACATTGATTTCCATGCCGGCATAAGGTTGTGCAGCTTCGATGAACCACTGCATTTCGGCCATCTGTTCGTCTTTCGACAGCGTTGATGGCTGGAATTCGTCGTCGATCCAACGTTGTGCTGCGGCTTCGTCGGCCCAAACGGGACCGTGCCCCGCAATGACGGCAGCCGCCGCCACTGCGGAAAGTAGATGTCTCCGCATCTGTCTCCTCCCAAAAATTTATGGTTCTCCGGTGGGGACCGGATGACCAACAGCATCAGCGATTTTTCGCACATGTGTCAAACTAAATTTTTAGTAATTGCATAGATCATTGTTTTTCAACAACTTTATACTACCCCAATCTATCTAAATCTTGGGAAGTTTCGGCCGACACAAACACATATTGCAGACAGATTCTGATTAACTGCCCTTTACCGGGACAAGAATCCAATCGTCCTGCGCATCCCAGAACTGGTATGCCTTCGCACCCGAATTCATGGAAACCGCGCCAAACAAGCATCCGGTTGCCAGCACGTGCAGAAATCGATTTGCACTTCTCTCGCGCACTCACTTTCGCCAGATCGCAGCGCCCCCGCCCTTCAGGCGCCCAGAAACCGAATGTCAGGCATAGTCCGCAGTCGCGCCAAATCCTGTTCATAAAGCTCGGTGAAGGCCGAAACGACATCTTCGCTCCAGCCTGGTAGGTCCAGCTCTTCTTCAATGGCATCGGGCAGAGCGTGCGCCTGAAAGACGCGCGCCAGCGCGTCGCGAAACTCCTTGCCGCGCAGTGCTGGCTCCTGCTCGATCATGCTTTGTATTTGGTACTTACCGTTATCCGACACCAAGGACGACAGGAAATCATATTCTCCCTTTAGCGGTGCATCCTCCGGCAGTCCCACCATTGCGCGTAGGATATCGCCCCAAATCAAAGGCGAATCTTCGTTGCTCCACAGAGTAATATGAACGTCAGGAGCCAGGTCGCGAATGTCTTCGATCATGGTCAGCCAACTGAGGCAGCTCAGATCGGTCGTACCGAGAATATTGTGACGTTCCGACTCTGGAAGCCACATCAAAACCCTTGGAATGAACGTGCCGGGGTTTCGCAGGCTGATAAAAAGCTCGATGGGAAAGTCACCCAAAAGATGGCTTAAATGGGCGATACGCTGACCGGCGAGCGGATAAAGCTGGCCATCGGCAATTACGGACGCCTGTTCACCTATGAAAGAATCGCAGGATAGAATCGCCCGATCGACCTCCCTGCCCTCAGGTAGCAAAGACAAAAAGCGTGACAGCGTATCGGGCTGGGAATCGCCCCCACCGGGATTACTCAGAACGGGGCGAAAAATTTGCCGGTAACGCCGAGGCCCCCAAAAGACGCCCTTGTTCTGTTCTATCAACGCGGCGTTCGCCTGAAGCAGTTTGATGAGCCGCCCTTCATCGGAAAACAAAACGCCAGCGTGGATAGCCACTTGCATGTAAGATTTTACCCCAAATTCTCGCGCGTCCTCATCCGGGTTACAGGCTGCGAGCAGCGCAGTCAAACCTGCCCAAAAAACCGATTTGGATCCGAGCTATCAGAAAAATCGAGCGAAGCCAGGATTGTCCAAATTCGGGCTTGCAGTCTCTGTGCTGAAACAGTAATGCACGCCCAGCGCCCCTATAGCTCAGCTGGTAGAGCAACTGATTTGTAATCAGTAGGTCCGCGGTTCGAGTCCGTGTGGGGGCACCATTTATATTAAATAAATCAATAGGTTATTGATCAATACAGCTTGCTTTGGTTTGTAAGCCCTAGTTGTAAACACTTATAAACTTCTCCCGACCTTCATCGATTTGAGAATCGCTGCTTCCCAAGTCTTCTCAGCATCGAAGAATTGTGCCACGCCAATCTCAACGCATCGGACTTTTGTGTCTGCATTTGGCGTTCTGAACATCATCATCCATGACTTCTGGTTGATGCTTTTCGATAATTTCGTGCTCATTTTGAGGAGCGGTCTCCGTGCGTCCACGGCGGTAAACGTGTTCGCTTTGCAACCTACTTATGGGGCCTACTACAGAGCTGGTGCGAATACTAAGTCTAAGCTGTTATCTTTAGCGTTCTTCTTGGAAGCCGTCTTCTTCAGACAGGTCCCCATGGAGTGTTAGAGCCCCCCAGCACCAGAAAAAGTATCCTAGCTTTCTTTCTTCTACTAAAAGTTGAAGTCTACACTTTTGGCGGAATTATGAGTTTTACAAACTCTAGTCTTCATTGATAAGAAGAGATGAGGGATAGCGAACTTGCGGCCAAGCTAGATTTCGCTAACCCCCTTGTTGTAAGGCGACTGGTTTTATGGCCAGTCGTCTTCTTTCTTAAAGGCTAGGTAAACTGCTTTACCCGCCCAGTAGATTGCGTTGAGCGCTGCCCAGACAACTGATTGCATCTCTTGCCCTCCTCTTTTTCTTACAGCTTTCACCGCTGCCGGTGCGGCACTGCGAATCAGCGCCATGTTCGTGTCATCCAACGTAACGCTACAAAAAATGCGCAACAACCAACACTTCGAGCTTGACTCGAAAATTTGGCAGTCACCACACTAAATGTAGCTCTGAGTAACAGTGGATTACAAAATGTTGAGTTTTTTTGGAGTGGGAAAGCTTTAGTGCAAACTGTGTGTAACTTACAACAAGTACTGCTCCTTTGATCTTCCAGTCTACTACCAAGTGCTAGGTAGGTGAACCTTGTCGCCAAACGGGGCGAAAGGAGAACGCTTGTTCATCGCAAAAGTAGCTAGATATCCGCCCGGGATCATCAAGAGGAACTAACCAGAACTTCCCGAAACACATTTGGATCCACTTTGGGACACTTGGGGAGTCATTCGAGCTGGGAATCACAATGCAAGTAGACAACTTTGGCGCTCGTCGGGAGACCTTCAGTTTTCCACTAAGCATCTAAAAACTAAAATAATTCGTGTCTTCCGATCAAGATTTTGGACCTTCAAGCATATATAGTTCCAGATGTGATCGTTATTGAGGTCACGTCCGAGTTGGAAGGCGCACTGACGCAACGGGGTTTTTCGTTTCCAAATCCATCGCCATTTGGCCTCAGAGTTTCCCTGAGATGACCGGGGAGGCTATTGATTTTTTTATATAAGAACACAACAACCATGAATACAGATTACCTGATGTCCTCTAAGGGACCCATCGTATCAAGTCTTAAGGATAGCCTCAAAGACCGGATCAGCCGACTTTCTGGCAATCGAAGGAGTGATCGTGTCGCAGGTGTTTATCTTGTGACTACACACTTCAACAACATCAACGACAACGGGACCATTGAAGAAAAGTTGCAGTACGTGATTTCATCTGTGCCCAGAGTCTACAATCACATCCTCAACAAGACTGTTAAGCACCACCACTATAAAAGCAGACGGAAACTGCATCCTTACATGCTGACGTTTGTTGATTACTCCGGTTCAAGATTTCACCAACACAACTTTACGCAACTCCCGCATATCCATTCCATTCTGATCGTTCATCCTGATGTGATGCACAGGTTCCAAGCGCTACGGGAAAGTGGATTCAGACTGAATGATGGGTGTCGCAACACCAGCCGCATTCAAGAGATCGACGTGCGGGATATAGCCTTCACAGACGATGATCTGTCAAACGTGATCAGTTACTCGGCTAAGTCCTACTTCTTGCGCTCCATCCCGTTCGTCTCGGAAGAAACCAAAGCCGATATGTTGGTCATCAATGGATAGAATCGCTAGGCGAATGGGGGCCTGAGCGATCTGTTGTGCCCGCCTCTCTTAGAAACTTCCCCCAGCGTGTCTGCTTTGGGTTGCGGCCTTTCATCAATTGAGCCAAGTTGCTGTGAAATAGAGTTTATCTGCGAGCCTCCACATTATGACAAAAATCGTTGCAATGGTGAATTTGAAGGGTGGAGTGGGTAAGACGGCATTATCAGTCAACTTCGCTGACTACTGTGCTCGAAACGGTCTCAAAACTTTACTCGTTGACCTTGATCCACAAACCAACGCAACGTTTTCCGCTATGGGTGTTGAAGAATGGGACAGTCACAAAGACACAAATGGCACTGTCGCAGACCTTCTCGGAGCACGTGACCACAAGAATGCAGATGGAAATCGAAAAACGTTCCCTGATGTTGTCGTCAAGAACTTGTTAGGTGGTTTCGACCTAATACCCTCGCATCTAGATTTGTTCACAGTGGACTTAGACCTAGCAGGAAAGCCAAATCGGGAAGGTAGGCTGAAAAAGTCGCTGAAGACTGTCTTAGATCAATACGATATTGTGATCTGCGACTGTCCGCCGAACCTTACGATACCCACCCAAAATGCCATCGCAGCAGCGACACATTTTGTGGTGCCAGTATCGCCAGACTTTTTGTCTGCTATCGGGATAGCATTGCTAAAATCACGGATCGTAGACTTTTGCGATGACCTTGACCACGAAATCGAGCTAGGGGGGATTGTTTTGTCTCGTGTTGGTCGACCTGCTCGCAAGAGAACTGAGACAATTGAGTCTATCAGGCAGTCTTTTGATGGTGAAGTTCTTGCTCATCAACTCACTGAAAGGGTAAGGGTGGCGGAAGCCGCAGAAGAGGCGAGGTCTGTCCATAACATGGGAGATCGTGCCGCAAGAGAAGAATTCGACGGTGTCGCAGCAGAGTTGCTTGATCGCATTGGAATTGACACATGAAGACGCATTCACTCGCAAAAGAACTCATTGCTCTGGGTGAAACCCTTCTGAGAGGCCCGAACATTGACACGAAGAAACTGTCAATAGGCGATGTCACTGGTGGGCCGACCGCAACTGAGGCTGAAATGGCTTTTGGGATCACAACGCTTGCTCAGCTATCTAAGCATACCCGCTCAGAATGGGTCGAATTTACAAGAGAGCATTCTTTGCCGATCGAATTTAACCAACGTGACTCAGCACGTAACATCATGGGAAAAATCATGAGTTATTTGGCGAGCAATCAAGATGAGATCGAACGTGTCCGGGAGAACGTTAGTGCGTCATCGGGTTCTTCTAGCCGCCTGAACCAAGCATTGAATACGTTGCTGAAAAGCTCATAGCATTGGAAAATGAAATCGATGCAAACCACTCGGCCTTCGAGCAGAGATGGAAGTCTGAATGGACAGCAACCGAAGAGGCGCTCGGTTCTAACCCAGTATTTAAGTCTGCATTTCGCCGGCTCGTCGCTATGCAAGCTTGGCGTAGTGAGCTTTTGGAAGATCGGCTTTGCCACGGTTCGTTGCAGTTTGTGCTTGAGGGGCAGAATGATCTGTTAATCGCCTATTTGCTGGCTCGAAGCGGCCAGTGGCGGTCTGCATTGCAATCGCAAAGAGCAGCCATCGAGAACTACCTAAATGGATTGTATTTCAAAGACCATGCGGTTGAATTGGCGCTTTGGGAGCGCAACAGATTCAAGACTCAGTTCTCGGAACTTGCTACTTACTTCGCTGATCACCCGCAAAATATCGGTCGTGAGCCTCGCCACTTTGGGTTAGACGTAATTAGGGCAGAGTATGCAACATTGTCCAAGGCAGTTCACGGTTCCGCACAGGCGTTTCGAATGTCTTCGGCTGAGGGACCAAATTTCTTTTCGAACGACTTGCCTTCTCTCAATAAATGGGACCATCGAAACCGGCAAGTTGTGCGGGGGTTGTGCCTGTTGATGATTTCTCTTTTTAATAATGAGCTGTCGGCTACGAGAAAGAGAAACCTGAGGAAGTCGTTGGCACTTGCACTTAGGAACGGCGACAAAGGATGGATCAAGAAGGAGTTCAAAGTAACGATACCCTTCTGAATTCGCAGTTCCCAGATTTTTGCATTTTTCAGGTTGCTTTTACGGCCGGGAAGTTTGTCCTTTTATCGGGCTATACAGGCCCTAGTTGATCTCAACACCTTGCAAATCCTTTGAGTGGTAGCTTTGTTATTGCACAATGATTTGCTTTTGACGTGAGTTTGAGCCGATGAATGAGAACAATTTCAGAATCGAATGGAACGATGAAAACAAGGGGGTAAATGTTCCGGCGAAGGTAACGGACGCCCTAGTTGACCTTGTTTCGCCGTTCACATCCTCATTTAGACAGATTGCCAACCGCATTGATCTTTGGGGCCAGCGACAAAGTATCGAATACATCGCTGAGACTGTCAGACGATCAAAAGAAATCGCTGAGAGTGAAGGTATTCCGATCACGCCAAAACCGCCAAAGCTGATCGCCGAATGGACTAGAAACGTTGCTTTGGAAGACGACGAAATTTTACGAGACAAATGGGCAAGATTGCTGCTCAACAGTGCGGAACAGTTTCGATCCCGAGATGTGATTTTTGCGGGATACTTATCTCGCATTGGTCATGCGGAGGCGCTTGCTCTCGATGACCTATGGCAAAAGACCGTGTGGTCTGAACGTAGCCCTGACATAACACTGCTTCAGGAAATCTCGGGTGTTGGTGTGGGTCACCGAATGCCGCTTCAGAGTTATCTTGCGCTAATAGGTGTCAAACTTCCAAATATTCCGATTGTGCAGCCAGATAGGCAGAAGTGGGATGAAATCGCTACAGAAATTTCTTCCAAGCTGCGGGATCTTGGTGGGTTTCCTTCACGGGTGACAATCAGGAAGTCCGTTGTTCATCAAGTTGATAGTGGAGGATACGGATCACCAGTCGGCCAGTCACTCAGCGAAACCAGCGAACTTCAACTTGCACACGATTTGCAAGCCATTGGTATCTTTGACCGCTTAGAGTTCGTTATCCCGAAACCCTTTGGGGTTAACCCGTTTGAACCAGACGTAGAGGTGACACTTCTTGCACCAAGCCTAATGGGCGTTGAATTTCTTCGGACTGTCTCTGCTCCCATCTCCGAGGCTGCTTGTCTATGACGGAAACTATTGAAGGAGATAGTAACCAATGAGTGATCAAGATCGCAAAAATATTATAGAAGGCAATATTGCTCTATGGGACCGTCTGATAGAAGAGGAGACAGAGGTTTTTGAGCGGCGGCTGAACTCAAGAGATCGAACTTCTGACCCTTTAAAAAAAAACAATATGATCGGCTGATTTGGGAATCTGATGAGGCCTTGCGTCGCCTCAGCGAGCAAAGGCAACTAGCCGAGACACGCCTAATACGCATCTCAAACGGGCACATTGATTAGCATTTTTGGAGATCGGAATTCCACGTCAAATAGCTATTGGAAATCTTTATGGACGTTCAAGAAACTCTAGATTGGTACGAAACTAGAAGAAATGAAATTGAAGCTGAGCGCTCTGCAAATTTTGGAAAGTTGGTGAGGCATGAGTGGTGGAGATTAGAATATTATAACAACCCTTATCTGCTCTTTTGTGATGATGAAGAATTGTCTCAGAGGTTTGTCGATATCTTTGGAAACATCAGCGGATTGAATGAAAAAGGACAAATAACGCCCGAAGTCGACAATGCTCGTGGGGACAAATCATTCTTTCGGATATTCACCCAGATAATAGAAGCCTGTAACTCCCGGGGTGGTCTTCAGGAGAGCCTTTTACATACTGCAAGAGCGGAGATTTTTAAGTATTTTGAGCATGGTACCCCGTTAGGGGTAACGATGTTTGACGGTCTTCCAGTTCGGGAAAACAACACTATCGTGAAGTTCTCCCGGCGTGAGTTTTTGGAGCCGATGCTCAACTATGGTCGTATTAGACTGGCACCTGCTTCCTTCTACTCCAAGGGAAGCCTTCTAAAGTCAATGAAGGACTTAGAGACCGAGAAGGTATTCAGGATACCAGCGATTCAAGAGGCATTGGATGGGAAAAAACACATAGAGTATCACGGACAAAAGATGCCAATAACCGGCGGGGCGATTACGGTTAGTTTAACAGTCCCTGACTACTATCTGTTTTCTAGTTGCCTAGAGTTAGACAGGCGGATGCCAACGGATTTCGAAGCCGACGCTGCTTTGGTCATTCATGACAAGGACCTGTTTGTGAGAAGGGTCAAAAAGTCTATCAAGAAGACAATTGGTCAGGCTGAGATATTTTCAGGTCCGGTCGACTACTTCGATCCCTATAAGTGGGATCGTAAGCCACCAGTGCCAGAGATGATGAAGCATTTTGCCTACGCATATCAAAAGGAGCACAGGATTGCAGCAAGACCTGTTGGGGGCATCTCGTCGGTTGAACCAGTCTTCATCGAAATTGGTTCAATAGAAAGTTTCGCAACCATCGTGCCAAAAAGGCAGGCTTAACCAACAATTTGAGAAATAGAGCAATTTAAGCTGTGACCCTTCGACCGTTGGACCATGATCTTCCGGTTACACCAAATCAACTAGCTTTCGTTGGGCATCTGTGTCCGCCTCTATGTACCTCTGAGTCGTTTGTAGGCTGGAGTGACCTGCAAGCATTTGCACGTCCCGAAGGCTTCCACCGACCGTGGTTGCCTTTTTTGCTGCTGATGTAATGAAAGTTCGTCGACCACTGTGGGACGAACAACCAACGAAACCCAGATCAGAGTACCAGCGACTGAACATATTGACGACCGCTTGAGCAGAAGTGCGGTTCGAACGCTCAGTTTGGATTACACTAGATGAAACAGCAAAATCGTCGCCCTCTTTACTCTGATTCAAGAGTTCTTGCAGCACCGGCTTAAGGTTTTTGTTAAGAGGAATAGTCCGACCGGATCGTCCCTTAGAGGCAGAGTCCGTCAGGCAGATCGCATCAGCGAGAGTTTTATCGGGATTCAGCAGCATTTCCCACTTGAGTTCTGCGATTTCCTTGGCTCGGAGGCCGGATTTTGTCGAGAGTAGAACGATAGCGGAGTTTCTGGTTCCATTTCTTAAACTGGACACATAGTTCAGCAAAAGTTGTGTTTGCCTCGGGCTCAGTATCTTTGCCTGTTTTCGCAGGGCCATTTTAGTGCAACCTTATGACAATTAAATGTATTATGATATTATTATACTCAGAAGGCGGCGGACACATAATTTTTTCAAGAAACAGTTATTCAAAATCAATAGCTTATGAGATTTTGTTACATTTTTTATAAAAGATCATCAGTTTCACATTTTTACTGCCTATATAGTTTTGTATTTGAAGTGAAGGGGCGGTCCCTTCATATATCGATGGAGAATAAATTGTCGAACAAAAGAATAGAAATTGAAAGAAAATCACTTGAGGATGATAAAGAGCATTCATGTGTGGATCACCTTTGGGAATACATGGACTATGAAGGCGCCGTTAAAGACCTTAAGCTTTCTCAGCCCACGACAAATTTTGGGCAACTTGTAGATTTGGTTCGGAGCATGAATCTCGAGCCAGATATCATCGAAAAGCTGTTTTCAATCGTGGAAGAGGTGAATGATGATAGGAGTTTCAGCAAAAATCCATTTATGGTGCTATATTGGGAATGCAGCTCTGCAAGATTCAACATAATGTTTGATGATCATTTGTCGAAAATAGAAGGAGGGTTAAATCGGAAATTAGAAAATAGTGGATGTACAATCGAGGAAAGCGAAGAAATTCAATACATTAGACGACATCTGATAAATGTTAGCGAACAAAAAGGAATCGAATTCTATCTTGCAGATCTTCAGCGAAAATTAATTTCAGAGTATATTGAGCTTCGGTATAGGCAGAAGAATAAATCTTCTCTCTCGGATTCGGTGAATTAGCATAGATTCCAGTGTGAGGTAGGGCATTCAAGCCCTGCCTCATTTTCCGATACAAAGTATCGTAGATACTTTAGTTTGGTTCGCCATAGTGAAATTTCAGATTCTCGATTTGTGAACCTAAATCCAAAATTTCGTAGCAATCTCCGGTCTCAGGCATTTCTCTTATATTGCAATCCTGTGGCCTCACAGAGATAGCATATAAGTCTCTAATGTATTGACACTGACCTTTATAGTCCAGATTGCTAGTGGTTTTTCTGGCACCGCTGGCAATACTAGTCTGGCTTTCAAAGATTCCTGAAAAAGGGTTGATGTAGTGCCCATTAATGCCATGGTCTTCGAGTTTGGCTCCCCGATCATCGAAGGCCGAAGTTTTAATTCTTAAACCGTACATTGTCCCCCAAGTCAGATTTTCGATTTCGTATGAAATCTGGCAGTACGGTGTGTCATCATAAGACTCTTTTTGCTCGAACGAAATTAAGCTGACTCTAATTTTTTTGGCTTGATTTGCTTCGCTGACTTTTTCGTTCGCTACATTTTCGGTAGTTTGTGAAAGAATTTTGGTTGACTGGTTTGCATTATATGCCCGTTGGTTCTGACTTTGACCAACCTGTGCTGTTTCAACTGGTTTATTATCAATTGATGCCGCTGAATCTTTGCTTGTTTCGACGTTTGGGGCTTTCGGCGTTGTTGAATCGGAGGTTTCATTTGCTGCAAGTCCGCTGCGTTCTTGCGTAGGGTTCGTGTCCACGGGATCAGTGGAGGCAGGGTTAGTAGCAGTTCTTGGGACGGATTTAATCGTTTCAAGGAACTTTGCAGAAACCCAGCCATCAACGCCTCCTGGGGTGAAAATTCTGAACCATATTTGGTTTTTTTGGAAGCACAGGGCATCTACGACAGGAGAAAGCTCAGTGCGCCCTTCGTTCACCTGCTGGCAGAGGGCCCGACAAGTTTCGTTCTTGAAGAAAACTTCGCCCCCAAAAATCGCCCCAGCTTCATTTGGCAGTAGCTCGGTGACAACCGGGTTCCTTGTGGTCGGTCCACTGCGGACGTTGAGCGTGTCATCGCTTTGAACCCCTATGACTGTGAAGACCGATGTAGGCGCAGGATTGCAGGTATCAGCAACTGAAATACTAGGAAGTGAAACCGTTGCCAAAAGCCCTGCCTTGGCCAAAACATGAAGAGTTTTCAATCGAGGCTCCTTTCGCTCGGAAAAATACTCTGAGGTAGGTGATAAATTTGATTGTCGGGTTGCATCGTCGCCTGCCGCCTCAGAACGGTTCACGCTGGTTCGGTCATGACTATTCGCATATTGAAGCCACGCTCAGGCTCCGAAGCTTTTAGGTTTTTTGATTGAATTCTAAAGTGATTATTTAACATGCGGTAGGCCTGAATCTTGTAGTGTGTACTCTGTAGGATTGCTTTCCAGCCGATGGAAGAATGCCCAGCTAAATTGAAAACCGAATTGCTTTGAGAGGGAAGGAAAGCCGCCTACCTTTGTATCGTCATGAGCCAAACAAAGTCGTTTGCGGACAGAAATCCGACTGCGACATCTGAAGCTCGCCAATCCACTCTGTCTCTGGGATCTAGCTGAATTGACGGTCCGAAGTATGGGACTTCATTGATCCAAGACGCCGGTCCAACCACTTTGTAAGGTTGTCTCTCGTCGTTTGTTAGCGTTACCTGCACATTCCCAACCTCAAGTGTTAGTGAAGAATTCAGCTGCTTAAATCGCTCCTCCATGGCACTAAACCTGGAAGGCGAAACTAGTCCCCAGACTTCAATCGAATTGTTGCCTGGGTCTTTTAGCCCTAGTGCGGTGGGAGCGCCGTTTGGTATTTTGAAGCCGGATTGGTTTGGCATCATCATCACAGGAACGAGAACGCCGAAAGCCATGAACGTATCGAAGCCTTCGGTTTGGCAAACCGGGCCATCATTGATTGGATAGAAGTCGGAAAGGATGGCTCTTACTTGCTCTTTGTTCTCTTCACAGTCGGACGGTGACGTGGCCTCAATTTTGATCCTTGTGGCGGTTGTAAGATCGTTCTTTCCCTCAGTAACCAAAAAAACATCCGAGACGAACAGATCAAATTCACTATCTACCCGACACCCTGAAAGTGCGACGGCTGCTGCGAGTAGCGCCAATCTCGTTTTGGTTTTCCATGTTGACGTCATATTTCGGTTCCTGGCTTTCTTTTCACGTAGACAAACGAGCAAGTGGCCCCTAGCGAGCGTACACACTATTTTACTGTGTTGATCTGCCTCCTGATCATGCGTTACCCAGTGAGGATTACGCTTACCAATCTGGCCTTGATTGATTATGGCGTGCTTCAAAATCCACCTATTTGTATCTCTTTTTTGGCCCTTGTTATCCTTATATACCAATTTCAGTAAAAGTTAATACGATTAGATATGTTGGGTTAACAAAATTCATACCAACAGAGGGGTATGACACCCAAAGAACATGCCCTTCTAGCCTCTGCCAACTTCCCCAAGCGCCTAAAGGCCGCAAGAAAGAACTTTGGTCTGACCCAAGATCAATTGGCCGAACGAGCCGATTGTTCGGTTGTTACGCTTAGTAAGTTTGAAACCGGTGTTAACAAACCCTCTTTCGAGATGCTTGTTGCATTGGCCGCCGCTCTGGAGATCTCAGTTGATCGTCTCATCAGCAAAAAAGGTTCTGCAAGTCATGATGCCGCCAAAGCCGAAGCTATCGCTCGTCTGGAGATTGCCGCTGACTCTCTGCCAACCGAATGGGTAGAAACTCTAGCGAATGTCGCTTCGCTAGCAAAGTGAGGTGATCAACGGCACATGGGTAAACTACCGACAGGAACATTAGCCGTTGCCACTGCCTCGTATCTTGAGCAGGGCAACGTGCAACTAAGAAGCGAAAATGCGTCAATCTTTCAAAGAGATCAATCTCGATGTGCGAGTTAATTGTGCTTTCTATATAGCCTCCACTAAAAAGCCTACGCTCCACTTATTTTCAAAATTTTTTCAACAAGAGGGTGAAACAGATCGAAGTCTTGAGCTTGGTTTCTACCGACAACGAATGTCTCAAAATCAATCTTTCTTTTTTCATCAAAAACTTCCTCGATGACTTTTCCATGCGAGTCGGTCACAGTTTTTTTGAAACCGTCAAAAAGAGACTCCGGGAATAGGTTTTCAACACCCTTCTTCGCTATTTGGTTTGTTAAATTCCGCTCAAATACGAAGGGATATGTATTATTTTCCTCGGCAAGTGATCTGTACTCATTGGCATCTGGGTCCCAGACCACCAATACCTTTGTTTCGTGTGGCACCTTTGCAAAAAAGTCGAACATGGACTTCAATTGTGTCTTTCCTGATCGATCAGCTAATCCTTGAAGGATATCAACTCCGGAGATCTTCTGTTTTGCGAGCAACACTCTCAAATAAGCTGCGTTCCTACCCTCTGTGAGCACCACAAGATTGGAGCGGGAGACTTGATCAAACAGCTTCACACCTTCGTCAAGGGTTGCATAGCCTTCAGTTAATACGCTCAAGGCGTCCTTCCTACTTTTCTTGACAATTCGATTCATTCCGCTTGGGTTCATGACAAACACTGACTCTTCGGGCGCTATCGCTATCGTTGTGGGAGAATGAGAGACTAGGACAATAGATAGTCCACGATGCAGAAACGTGTTCTCAATTACGTCCAATAAGTTTTGTATCATCGACGGATGAAGTGATGCATCTATTTCATCCAACAATAAAACGTCAGGCCAGTCCTCGATCGAAGTAGATGCATACACAGTTGCCACTAGTGCAAAGAGTATCTTTTCCCCGGACGAAAGATGCTCAAACATTGGCTTCACGTCAGGTTTTGACTGATGTTGAAGCTCCGCTACAAATTCATCGTTTCTGTCAAGTCCTTCCGGCGTGCTAACCCTGTAAGGCAGCGTGCCAAATCGCTCTAAAATCTCGTTTATGACGTCCCAAGGTTTTGGGCCGTGTCTTTCAACAAACTCCGCTTCGCTAAGAACCTCCAAGGTTCCTCCAAACTCCGAATTTCGGTATGCTCGGTATCGGTTGGCATCCAGTTTGGAGTAGTAATCGGAAAAAACCTTTCCTAATTGATTGGGTAAGACACTTTCGCTGGTGGTTAAATCGAGGAACTCTACAAAATCACTTTCGCAAAGTTCGTGAAGTCCTGTTTTAATTTTTTGAGCCAGGCTTATTATCGCATTTTTATGAGGCTCGTTTCCTAGTTGCCGATTTGATCGAATTTTACTTTCAACGTTCCTCTTGAAAGTTGTCAACTTGTCGAATGCTCCTATGTCACCTACATCTTCGGAAGTAAGAGCAAGTAGGGGTTTGTTTAGATCCAGCGCAATCTGTTTCATTCCCTCATATAAACCGTCACCTAGGGATGCTTCGGATTCTTGCCTGAGAACTTCACACAGGCTGGCCTGTCGGTTACTCGTCTTAACGAAAGATCTCCATACGCTCTTTCTGTCGGTCTCCATTTGAAGGACAGAAACCCTGCTTTCGTTCTGAAGTCTGAAATTCAAGAAGTTGAACAGCACCACCTTCGCATTTGGTCGATCAGAGATCTCAACCGCCCTATTGACAATTGCTTCAAGCAGGTGGCTCTTGCCGGCCCCATTGACGCCCGTTACCACAGCGAAATCCGGCAACTCTATATCATCGAACTCAGTAATCGACAGATAGTCCTTCACATAACGCAGCTTCACGTCTCAAGCTCCTGAATATCTGTCTCAGTCTTTGCACAGGGCTGCAGTTACGATCTTTGGGGCGCTTGCATCCCGAAATGCTGACTGCACCAAATCAACAAGCCTCCGTTGAGCATCCGTGTCAACCTCAATGTAATTTTGCAGCGTTAGTAAGTGCTTGATAGAACGTGAACAAGATTGAAAAATTCACTTAACCTACTTTGCTCGAAAGTCTTAAGTACACCAGCCAACGTATTTCCCGTTAGAGATTGACACCAAACCTTTGGAGTATTTAGGATCAGTGTCAGCTGCATTGCCAGTGGTCAGCCATGTCAAAATGACTTCCATGGCCTCGGTTGTAGCTTCTTCACATTTGGAATATCTGACATGTGTGGCGGGAGTTTTTCCGCTCGAAACTAGGGTTGTGGAGCTCTCAGAGTCACAAACTTCACTCTTTTTTCACATTCATTCACCGAAGCTTTGTAGATTTAGTGCCAGCTCTCTCGAAGCCGGTAGATACTTAGTGTAGAAGCGTTCGATCTGGTCCACGGAGGTACCCGCTGTCGTGGCCAAATTGTAAATATTCACTTTTCCCTTGCTATTTACGATCCTCATGCAAATTGCCGTATGCCTGAGTGAGTATAATGAAAAGTTCTTTCCGGTGTTTTCATCCACGATAAGGTCAGCTCGCTTGAGAAGCTCTGCGAACTGTCGTTTTACTACGTCCCTTGCAGTAGTTCGGTTGGTGTATTTGGGGAAGAACAAGAAATCTTCCGGCGATGCCTCTGGGTTTCTCTCACAGATCCGCTCGTATACAGAGACGGCGGCTTCCATCGTGTTGGAGGAGCGGTATCCCGTCTTGCCGTTTCTGATAGTCAGAATCAATCTCCGTGGCTCGTCGTCACCAACCATAACGGTTGAGTGTTTCAGGGCGTACAATTCTGTCGTCGTTGGACGGACGAATGAATGCACAACAAACAAGATCAGATCGTATAGTTCCTCGGTCACAATTGTTCCTCGTACCACGATCTTTTCTTCCGCCATTTTCTTAGCGGTGCGCAAGAGCTTTTGGTATGCATCCTCTTTCTTAGGAACTAGAGGATAAAACCTGAAGAACGGCCTCGGATTGTCTTTCATTTTTGTTCGACTGGTTTGCGGGAGATTGCCGATGACACCCTCTTCTCGAGCGATCTTCAGGACATTACGGAACGTGGCTGTAAGGGTGTTTTTTGTAGAGGCGGAGAGATTTGATCGCCTTTTTTCGACCCACATCAGATATTGTTGCCAATGATACGTCCTCAACTCTCGAACGTCCTCATCCTTGAAGTACTCATAGAGTCCCCAATCCTGGTTGGTGACTGCCCAATGCATCGTTTTGACGTAGTTAGCGCTGAGTTCTTTTGCCTTCGCCTGAATGCGAGATTTGTGAAGGAACTTTTTGGCAAACGTTTCAAATCGGTATTCGCTGTCTACCACCGGCTCAGACTTGAAGATGCTAATAGCCAGCTCTTGTGCCATCGCCTTCGCTTCAACAGCTGATGTTTCTCCGGTTGATCTGGTTCTGTACTTCTTCTTTCGTCGGTCCCAGACCCTTACCATCCAATACGGCGAGTTCTTCACCTTGTAGATGGAGACGCCTTTCGAAACTTTCTTTGCAGATGGCAGTTTGGGCACTATAGTTTCAGCCAGTTTGTATGTGTCTCTGGGCTATCGTCGTTCTAGCTCGTTGAAAAATAACCCAATTGTTTGCCAATTGACATACTAAGGCGCCCGAAAATTATAAACATCAGTAATAAACTAACCCATAAACCTTTAACTATAAACAAAGCATAATAAATTTGTAATCAGTAGGTCCGCGGTTCGAGTCCGTGTGGGGGCACCACATCTTCTGAAAAAAAATCTGGCTTTCCTCGTGGTTGGTCATCGCAAACGATACGTTGGTCAAGCGGTCAAAG